>ONPF01000050.1 GCA_900319635.1 uncultured Eubacteriales bacterium
AAGCCTCTGAATCATCAAATGGTTCAGAGGCTTTTTCATTACTGGATCTCAAACGCTGCAAAGTCCAGGCTTCCGCCGCCCTCGTAGACGAAATATAGATCCCCCAGGGAACGAGCTTTCGCTCGTCCCCTGGGGGATTTTAGTTCAAAGAGCATTGCTCAAGAGTGGGAACTCCTTCCCTTCTCTCGATCCATAGTCAGCGTTTCCAGCATCAGAGCAAACCTACCAGGTTAAAGGCCAGGATCAGGCCGGAAAACACGATCGAGACCGTGGAGCAGAGCTTGATCAGAATGTTCAGGCTTGGGCCGGCGGTGTCCTTCAGCGGGTCGCCCACCGTGTCGCCCACAACAGCAGCCCTGTGCTGCTCGCTGCCCTTGCCTCCGTGGTGCCCCGCTTCGATATACTTTTTGGCGTTATCCCAGGCGCCGCCGGCGTTGGACATAAACACCGCCATGGCAAAGCCGGATACGGAGACGCCGCCCAGCATCCCCACCACGCCGACCGGGCCCAGCAGCAGGCCTGTCACAATGGGCACGATCACTGCCACCAGAGCGGGAGCGATCATCTCATGCAGTGCCCCCTTGGTGCACAGCGCAACACACTTGGCGTATTCCGGATCCGCCTGATAGTCCATGATTCCCTGGATCTCCTTGAACTGGCGGCGGACCTCCAGGACGATGGACTGCGCCGCCCGTTCCACGCCGTCCATGGTGAGGGAGGAGAAGAGGAAGGTCAGCAGCGTACCGATAAACAGCCCCACCAGCATCAGGGGATTGGTAAGGGACAGGTCCAGCACCTCCTCGGTTTTGGCCTGCACGATGTCCACATAGCTCACCAGCAGCGCCAGCGCGGTAAGAGAGGCGGAGCCGATGGCAAAGCCCTTGCCGGTGGCGGCGGTGGTGTTTCCCAGGGAGTCCAGCGCGTCGGTGCGCTCCCGCACTTCTTCAGGCAGCTCCGCCATCTGGGCGATGCCCCCGGCGTTGTCGGCAACAGGGCCATAGGCGTCGGTTGCCAGCGTAATGCCCAGGGTAGAGAGCATGCCCACGCCTGCGATGCCGATGCCATAGAGCCCCTGGTCAAAGGATTTTGCCCCGCCGGCCGCGAAAAAGCTCAGCAGCACCGCCGCCGCCACCACCAGGATCGATACCATGGTGGAGCGCATGCCCAGGGACAGGCCACCGATGATGATGGTAGCGCTGCCGGTCTCGCTCTCCTGGGCAAGCTCCCGGGTGGGCCTGTAGGTATCCGAGGTGTAATACTCGGTAAAATAGCCGATCACGCAGCCCCCCACCAGGCCGCTGAGGATGGCGATATACACGCCCCAGCTGCCGATCAGGAGCTTGGTCAGCGGCGCTGCCAGCACCGCCGCCAGGATGGCCGCGGAATAGGTGCCGGTGCGCAGGCTGCGCAGAAGCGCCTCCTGGCTGGCATTTTCCTTGGTTCGGATCAGAAAGGATCCCAGGATCGAGCACAGTATGCCGCACACCGCAAGCAGCAGCGGCAGCAGCATTCCCCGAAAGCCATAGCCGGCGATTCCGCCCAGGGCAAAGGTAGCCAGGATCGAGCCCACATAGCTCTCGTAGAGATCCGCGCCCATGCCGGCCACGTCGCCCACATTGTCGCCCACATTGTCCGCAATGGTGGCGGGGTTGCGCGGGTCATCCTCTGGGATCCCCGCCTCCACCTTGCCAACCAGGTCAGCGCCAACGTCGGCAGCCTTGGTATAGATGCCGCCGCCTACGCGGGCAAACAGCGCCATGAAGCTGGCTCCCATGCCGTTCATGACCATGACAGAGCCGATTTTCTCCGGCTCGGTATAGCCCAGGCCGTAGCGCAGCAGGAAAAACCACAGGGTCACATCCAGCATGCCCAGGCCCACCACGGAAAACCCCATCACGCTGCCGGAGGAGAAGGCTACCTTCAGCCCTTTGTTCAGGCTTTCACTGGCAGCGTTGGCGGTGCGTGCGTTCGCAGAGGTTGCGATACGCATGCCGATAAAGCCCGCCAGCATGGAGAAGATCCCGCCGGTGAGGAACGCGAAGGGCGTCACCCGGGAGAGCATTTGCCCGCCGGAGGCGAAGGCCAGCACCAGAAGCAGCAGGAACACGATGGCAAAAACCTTAAACACCGTGGTATACTGATGCTTCAGATAGGCATTCGCGCCAGCCCGGATGGCCGCTGCGATCTTCTGCATGCGCTCATTGCCTTCGGAGACCGAAAGCACCCTCCGTCTCTGCAGAGCGGCAAAGCCCAGAGCCAGCGCAGAGCCCAAAAAACCAAGCAAGAAATATCGTTCCATTCCGCTTCTTCCTTTCTCTCAATAGAATTCCCGGATATATGCTTTTACGTCCGCAAGGCTGCCCCGAAACACACCGGGGGTCTCCATTTTCAGGGAGACGCAGGCTGTGGCGTAGAGCAGCGCCTCCTCCATATCGTGCCCGGTCATCCGCATGGCCAGATACGCACCGAAGGTAGTATCCCCCCGGCCAGTGCGCCCGGAAAGATTGCGCGCCTTCACCGGGCAGCGGAACACATGCTCCCCGTCGCATACCAGCATTTCCGCATTGTGGGAGACCATGACCTCTCCGGCGCCCCAGGCCACCAGCTGTCTGGCAGCGGCTTCCCGGTCACGCAGGCCCGTGAGCATCTCCGCCTCGGCGGCGTCGGTTTTGAAAAAGTTCATCCAGGGCAGGAAGCGCAGCTTCTCCTGCCAATCATGCAGCGCCATGGGGCCGCCCTCGTTGTGCCGCAAAAAGCCCTGGGCATCCGCTGAAAGCAGCCCTCGCCTGTGCAGTTCCTCCAACAGCTCCGCTGGGAAATCGCCGTACAGCAGTCCCGCCAGATGGCAGAGCTTCCAGGAGATCGCCGGCAGCTCTTCCGGCAAAATGGGGTCAGACTGGGCGGCGCAGCCGGATCTGCGGCGCTCCCGGTCCGGGGTGAAGTATTCATTACGCATCAGCGTAGTCTTTGCCGACGGAAGAAGGGCTTTGTCCTCCTCGGGCATCTGGAATACGTCCAGAATGTCACGGTCCTCCGGGGCGATCTTCACCGCCGCGAAGACGCTGGCTCCCATGGCCCGTGCTGCCGGGGTGCAAAAGGTCACGGCACCCCCGGCGCTCCGATCCTCCGCGCCGGTATAGTCGATGTTCACGTCCCTCGTGGCTGGGCCCAGGATCATCAAATCATATGGTTTCATGTTTTATCCCCTCAAAAAAGCTTCCCGCCCGTTCTGGCAGGAGCGGGCGGCGGCTTTGCGCCGAAGTGTCAGGCCCGGTATTCGGCCCCGGTGCCAAGGGTCATGGCGTCATAGGCTCGCCTGACCTTGGCATAGTTCTTGTCCCGATCCAGGGCAACCCCCCGTCCAACGCCGTCCACGATCACGCCTCTGCCGATTTTGGCCAGCTTCTCGTCCAGCGCCCGGAGCATAGCGGGGGCTGATCCGGGCTCGGTGCTGCGCCCGTCGAAGATGATGTGCAGATAGACCTGCTCCACGCCCTCGGCCATCTCCGTCAGCATCAGGGGATAGTCGATGCAGCCGTGGCTGGATTTCTCTGTCAGATAGGCCAGCAGGTGCAGAGCGCTTCCCTCTTCCCTGGCTGCGTCTATGGCACGGAGGAAGACGGGGTTGCGTTTGAAGGAGCCGTCCTGAATGGCCTGATCCATGCGCACGTCGTCCTGAGCTACGATCCTACCGGCGCCAAGGTTGTTGTGTCCGGCCTCGGAGTTGCCGGCCTTGCCAGCCTTCAGGCCCACGTCCTCGCCGGAAGCGCGCAGCTTGCTGCGGGGGTACTTCGCCAGCATCTCGTCCCACTCGGGGGTCTTGGCTAAATAGATGGCGTCGCCCTCGTCCCCGGTTCCGAAGCCCCAGCCATCCAGGATGATGAGCATCATCCTGTCGTTTTTAAAGTCCGGCGTCTCCATGAGGCTCCGTCCCGTCATCTCCGCCGGCTGCTCCAGCCCCAGCACCGAGAGGATGGTGGGGGCCACATCCCCCAGGCGGCCATCCCGCAGCTGTACTTCCCTGCCCTTGGGGTCCAGGATCAGGAAGGGCACCAGGTTGGTGGTGTGGGCCACATGGGGCTTGCCCTCCTTGGTGTAGAGTGCCTCAATATTGCCGTGGTCGGCGGTGACTGCCACCACATAGCCCTTGTCCCTGGCATAGTGGGCAACCTGACTTACATAGCGGCTGATGGCCGCAGCGGCTTCCAGCTTGGCGTCCTTATTGGCTGTGTGGCCAATGACGTCGCCGTTGGCAAAGTTCGTGACGATAAAGTCATAGCCTTCGTCCACGGCCTGCTCCACTTTTTCGGCTACGGCGGGCAGACTCAGCTCCGGCTTCTGGTCGAAGGGGATCCCCTTGGGCGAGGGAATGCACAGATCCGTCTCTCCCGGGAAGGGCTGGTTATAGCCGCCGTTGAAGAAGAAGGTCACGTGGGCAAACTTCTCCGATTCCGAGCAGTGGAACTGCCGTTCTCTACCCGCTCAGGAGCAAAGGCGATGGGAAGACTCTTGAACTTTTCGTGATACATAGTCATGATCGCGAAATCCAGCTTATCCAGATACTCACGCTCAAAATGGGGGAAATCCGCTTCGGTAAAGGCCTCGGTCAGCTCGATCTCCCGCTCGCCCCGGCGGCAGCAGAACACCACGTGGTCGCCGTTTTTGATCTTGCCCACAGGCTCACCCTTCTCATCCACGAGAACCATGGGCTCCAAAGAGTAATCGGTCTGTCCCTGGGTATAGGCTTTCTCCACCGCCCTGGCCAGCGCCTCGCCTCCGTGAAAGCTTTTGTCAAACATACTGTCTTCCTCCTTCAACGCAGCGGCGGAAAAATCTCCAGCAGCTGTGAAAAATGCGTGATAAAACGGTCCGGTCGGTTCTCATCGGTGACGGTCTGCGGTTTCTTGCCGGGGTACTGCACCGCCACCGTCATGCCCAGACCTGCGGCCTTGGCGCCGACGATATCCCGGTTCAGATTGTCCCCCACGTAACAGGTGCGCTTGGGATCTGAGCCGCATTCTTCCAAAGCATAGTAATAGATAGCGGGGTGAGGCTTTCGGATCAGACACACAGAGGACTGCTGCACGCTCTTGAAATAGGGGCGCAAGCCGTCATGATCCAGCCACTCGTCGACCTCATGCGTGCCCACCAGATCGCTGACGATGGCAAGCGTATAGCCGCGGGCGTAAAGCTGCTTCACAGTCTCGACGCCGCCGTCGGTGACCACCCGCTCGCCTTTGGTGCGGCGATAGGCATAGGTCATCTCATCCGCCGCGGCCTCCACCCGCTCCCGGGGGAAGTCATAAGCCAGCCAGCGGGTCCAGAGCTCCTTCACCGGCGCCTCGCAGTAAAAGTGCAGGGCCCATTCCCGATACTTGTCATAGCGAGGCTCGATCACATTTTTGTAAAACGCGATCGGGTCTTCGTCGGTGCCCAGGCACCGGGTAATGCAGGCCTTGGCCTCCAGCTCATAGGCCGGGTCCTTGCGGATGACCCGGAAGGTGTCCCCAAGATCCACAAATATCGTATTGATGTTCTGCTCCATCACATACCTCCCTGCAGAATCGGCAGATCCAGAATGTCCAGGAAGCGATGCACAATATAATCGGGGCGATTGGCGTCGGTGATGATCTTTTTCTTTAGCTTTTCCGGACTGATGAAGAGGATGTTGACCCCGATGCCCGCCGCGATAGCGCCGGTGATGTCCCGATCCAGATTGTCCGCCACAGAGGCGCATTCGCCGGGTTCCAGGCCGAGCTGCTCACAGCCCAGCAGGTACATCCGCGGATCAGGCTTGCGCAGGCCCGTCACCGGAGAAAGGATCACCGCGTCGAAATACTCGTCCAGCCCGTCGGCCTTCAGCCACTCAGGAATCTCGTACTCGCCGATGAGGTTGGAGATGATGCCAAGCTTGTAGCCCCTGGCATGGAGGGTCTCGATGACCTCCCGTCCGCCCTCCACCACATGTCGCAGGCCCTTGACCTGGCGGTACTGGAAGGTGATCTCGTGGCAGATCTCCCGCACCTTCTCCTCGTCCATCTCCGGCAGGAGCCACTTGTGCCAGAGCTCGAAATCGCTGCTCTCCTTCATCTCGCCCAGGGCCCAATCCCGATAGGGGCGTCGACGTCCTCGTAGCCCGCCAGTTCCGCCATACGCCGTTTGGCCTTTTCCTGGTGCTCGGGCACATTTTCCGCAATGCGGAGGGTGCCGCCCAGGTCAAAAAATACGCCCTTGATCTCTTTCATGGCCGTCTCCTCAGTTCAGGGGCGGGAACAGATCCAGCAGCTCAGGAATGGACTTGATGGTGTAATCCGGCAGTACTGTAGGCGCCTTGCCTTCCCGGTCGGCGGTGCCGGCGTCCTCAAACAGCACCATGGTCCCGAAATTGGCTGCCTTGGCCCCCTCTACGTCGCGCACCGGATTGTCGCCCACATATGCGCAGTTTTCGGGCGCCGTGCCGATGCAGCGCGCGCCCAGCAGGTAGATGGCCGGGTCCGGCTTGCGCAGGCGCACCTTGGAGGATAGGATCACGGTGGTGAAGCAGTCCGCCACATGGTCCCTGCACATCCAGTCGGGGATCTCGGTCTCGGTGATGGTGTTTGCGATGATGCCCAGCTTGTAGCCCCTGCGCTTCAACTCCCGCAGGGTTTCCAGTGTGCCATCGTGCACAACGCGGCGGCCATCATGATCGCGCCAGAGCCGGGTGAGGCGGGCGGCGTTGGGTGCGATCTTGTCTGCCGGGTAATCCGGCAGCAGGTACTGCAGCCAAAGCTCCATCTCTGAGACATCCAAAAGCTCCGTCTTGGCCCATTTGCGATATGCCTTCCAATTCTTCTCGAGCTTGGCAAAAAAAGCGTCATGCTCTTCCGTGGAGCCGACAAGCTCCATCAGCTCTCTCTCTGCAGCGGCGGCAAACTCCTTATCCTCCACCACATAGCGCAGCGTCGCGCCGACGTCAAAGAAAATGGCTTCCAGGTTCTGCATCTTTCCGTCCTCCCTTTCTGCGTTTATAGGCAAATATTTTTATCGTTTCAATAAAGACGGGATATCTGCCAGGTCCTCGATCAGGGCATCCGGCGTGTAGCCCGAATGCTCCATCCCTGCGTCCCGATGCGCGATACTGGGGTTTCGGATCTGGATCATCATAGCCCAGCCGGCATTGCGTGTGCCGAGTACATCCCGGGAGATCGTATCTCCCACGTAGGCCAGCTCTTCAGGCCCCAGGCCCAGGGCTCGCTCTGCGGCCCGGAAGATTTCCGGCGAGGGCTTGCGGATCCCAGTCTCGGCGGAGGTAATGACGCAATCCATCAGCTCCTCAATGCCGTACTCGGCCAGGAAGTGTCGCACGACAGAGCGGGAGATGATGTTGCTGATAACGCCCAGGCGCAATCCCATGGCCTTCAGCTCCATCATCGTCTCCCTCAGATGCTCGCGGCGCATCACGCAGGGGCGCTCATAATCGTAAAGGAAGCTGAGTTCTTCGGCAAAGGGCTCCAGCCGTTCGCGTTCAAGCCCGTATTCCCGGAGGTAATAGTCGCTCCAGATTTGCGCTGAGGGAAGTTCCCGCAGCGTTATTTCGGATTCATGCTTATAGACCTCGCTGTTAATGGCCAGACGGCCAGCCAAAAGCTCAGCGCCTCCCTCCAGCTTGATCCCATAATCGGAAAATCTCTCGATCAGCCGCTGCGCGAACCAGAGATCCCGTCCTGGGGGCGAGGAGGATTTGTGCAGTGTGCCGCCCAGGTCGAACAGTACCGCCTTGATCATGCTATCGCTCCTTTCCGGCAATCTCAAACGTTTCCGAACGATCTCAACCAAAAGATACCGCTTTTTCTTTCGCCCGTCAAGTATCTATTGTCAATGAAAGTTGATTGTTTTAACGATATTCCTCATTTTCTAAAACTTTTCGGATCATTTCCGGATTATTTTCAGGTATTTCCCGGATATTTTCAGAATTCGTGTAAATCATTTCCTCTACCGAGCATCTCAACCGGTTATTTAGGTTGAACTAACTGTATTTCACTTTAAAAAATCCATCGTTTTCGTTATTTTACACAAAAATTTGCTTGCTTTTTTTGTGAGGGTGAGTTACAATGTTTTCGTGAATTGTACGGAAATTTTCGTTACGAAGGAGGAGAGTATGAAAAACGTCACCATCAAGGACGTGGCCAAAGCCGCCGGCGTCTCCTACTCCACCGTCTCCCGCGCGCTGACAGGCAGCCCCGAGATCAGCGAAGAAACCCGAAGCCGGATCCTGCAGCTGTGCAAGGATATGAACTACACGGCCAACACCGTGGCCCGGGCCATGGTGATGAAGAGCACCAAGCTCCTTGGTCTGATCCTCACCAGTGTGAACAACCCCTTCATGTCGGAGCTCGCCTATCATATCGACCGGCAGGCCCGCGCCAGAGGCTACAACATCATCCTTTGCAACTCTTCCCGGGATCCTGAGCAGGAGCGGGAGCTCTTTGAGCTCATGATGGGCCGTCAGGTAGACGGTATCCTCCTTCTCCCCTCCGGGATCGAGAGCTACAACAAGCTCCATCCCTATCTCAGTCGCATCCCCACCGTGTTCATCGGGGAGAACCTGCGTGAGGTGCCGGAGAGCTACGTATCTGTAGATAACTACCGGGGTGCCCAGATCGGTGTGGAATATCTGTATAAGCTTGGCCACCGCGATATTCTGTATTTCGGGCGGCGCCGGGGCAGCACGACTCACCAGCTGCGCGCAGAGGGCTATGCCGCCGCCTGTGAGCATTTCGGCCTCACCCAGCGCTATTGCAACAACACCTTTTCATTTTCCTCTGTGAAATACGGCTACCAGCTGGCCAAGCAGCTTTTTTCCCGGGAGCGGCATTTCTCCGCCATCTTCGCCGCTACAGACACCAACGCTCTTGGTATCATGCAGGCGGCGGAGGAGATCGGCCTGCGCATCCCGCAGGATCTGTCCCTCCTCGGCTTTGATAACATCCGGGACAGCAGCCTGCCCAGGATCGAG
>ONPF01000049.1 GCA_900319635.1 uncultured Eubacteriales bacterium
TGACCATATATCTCCATTATGCTCTGCGGGAAGCGCCTCGCCTGTCACAATTCTGCCTCGGAAATCTTTCTAAAGCTTTCTATCAGGTATTAGTATAAAACTTCACAGCGCCCGCCAAAAGCGCTCAAGGATCGCACAAACCCCTCAGTCACGGCGCTTGCGTGAGACGCGCCGTGCCAGCTCCCCTTAGGCAGGGGAGCCTGTAAGGAAAGGATTGCAATGAACAGAATCATCAAGCCCGGCCGCGTGACCGCCATGGCGATCTTTTTCGCCCTGATCATGGTGATCTACCTGGCCTTCCTGTACAATCTGCAGATCGTGCAGGGCGAGGTTTACTACAACCAGAGCAAGGAAATCACCAACACCAAGCGCACGATCACCGCTGCCCGGGGCAATATCCTGGACCGCTACGGCCGCGTGCTGGTCAGCAACAAGGAATGCTATAACCTGAAGATCGACACCACCAAGCTCTTCAACAGCAACGACGACCCCAACGCCGTCATCCTGGAGCTGGTGCGCATGGTAGAGAGCTATGGCGACGAGTATACCGACGACCTGCCCATCACCATGACGCCCCCCTTTGAGTACAGGGAGGATATGACGGACATCCAGCGCACCATGCTGGAGGCCTATCTGGCCGACCCCGGGCGCAGCTCGCTGCCGGATAACCCCAGCGCGGTGGAGCTGCTGAGCTTCATGCGCACCCGCTACGGGATCGACAACAGCTACTCTGCCGAGGAGATGCGCATCATCGCCGGCGTTCGCTATTCCATCAACGTCCGCTACGCCATCCCCACCGCCGACTATATGTTTGTCGAGGACGCCAGCATGGAGCTGATTTCCTCCATCATGGAGAATAAGCTCCCCGGTATCGAGATCGAGCGCGCCTATGTCCGGGAGTACGGCACGGAGTATGCCGCCCATCTGCTGGGCTACACCGGCCTCATGACCCAGGAGGAGTACGAGCGCTATTCGCTCTTGAACTACGCCACCAACGCCTATGTGGGCAAGGACGGTGTGGAGTATGCGTTTGAGGAGTACTTACATGGGGAGGACGGGGAAGTGATCGAGACCCGCAACCCCTCCGGTACGGTGCTGAGCACGGTCTATGTGAAGGAGCCGGTGCCGGGCAACCACATCTACCTCACCATTGACATCGCCCTGCAGGAGCAGGTGGAGCGTATCCTGGCAAACGGCGTGGAAAACGTGCTGATCAAGGACCGGCGCCAGACCCGCGCGGAGGGCATTGCCCGCGGCGACTATGATCCGGAGATGAAGGACGAGATCACCGGCGCGGCAGCCGTGGTGGTGGACGTCCGCACCGGCGAGCCGCTGGCCATCGCCAGCTGGCCCACCTATGACGTGTCCCACATCATCGAAAACTATGACGAGCTCATGGCGACCCCCAACGCGCCCCTCTTTAACCGAGCCCTGATGGGCGCCTATGCCCCCGGCTCCACCTTCAAGCCCTGTGTGGCCATGGCGGCGCTGACGGATACCAGCATCGAGTTCAACACCGAGACCCGCATCAAGTGCGAGGGCGTGTTCACCAAGTACGCCGCCGAGGGCTACGCCCCTGAGTGCTGGATCTGGAACGCCATGGCGCCCGAGCACTACACCCATGGCAACGACAACGTGACCGAGGCCATCCGCGACTCCTGCAACTACTTCTTCTACTCCGTGGGCCACGATCTGGGCGTCACAGTCATGGGTGAGTATGCCCACAAGTTCGGCCTGGGGGTGCCCACCGGCATCGAGCTGGTGGAGACGGTGGGCAACATGTCCTCCGAGGCCACCCACCGGAACTTCGTGGACGACGACTGGCACATTGGTGATACCATGCAGGCCGCCATCGGACAGTCCGACAGTATTTTCTCTCCGCTGCAGCTGGCGGAGTACTGCGCCACTGTGGCAAACTCCGGCACCCGTTATTCCGCCTCCATCCTCAAGGCCGTCCGCAGCTATGACTACAGCGAGAAGATCTTCGAGCGGCGGCCCGAGGTGCTGAGCCGGGTGGAATCTCCCGAATACAACTGGGCGGCGGTGCACAAGGGCATGTACCTGGTGCTGCACGACTGGTCCTATAACGCGCCCAATGCTGAGGTCTGGGTGGACTGCGCCTGGGAGGTGGCCGGCAAGACCGGAACCGCCCAGAAGGGCGAGAAGATCACCAACGACGGTATTTTCATGTGTTACGCCCCCTATGACGATCCGGAAGTCGCCATCGTCATCGTGGTGGAGCGCGGCGGCAGCGGCGCCAGCACCCAGTTCATGGCGCGGCAGATCATGGACGCTTACATCAACATCAAGAGCTATAAGGACACCTCCGAGGAGGAAATGATCCTTCTGCGCTGAGAAATTTTTCCTAAAAATGGCGCTCCTTCGGGAAAAAGCCTTGCAGGATGAGAAAAAACAAGATATAATAACACAATTGTAATTGACGAAGGAGTTGAGGCGATGTGAATATCGCTCTGATGGCACACGACAGAAAGAAAGAATTGATGGTGCAGTTTTGCATTGCTTACTGCGGCATTCTGGCGGAGCACAATCTCTGCGCCACCCACGTGACGGGAAAGCTGGTCTCCGAGGCCACGGGGCTGCCCATCACGCTGTATCTCCACGCGGATCAGGGCGGAGCCCAGCAGATCGGCGCCCGGATCTCCTTTAACGAGATCGACCTGGTGCTGTTCTTCTGCGATCCTGCCAATCCCAAGGGCTTTGAGGACATCAACAAGGTGGAGCGGCTGTGCGACCAGTATCAGATCCCCTTTGCCACCAACGCCGCCACGGCGGAGGTGCTGGTGCAGGGCCTGCGCCGGGGCGATCTGGATTGGCGCAATATCGTAAACCCCCAGAAACGCTGAAACAAGGCCGTAGGGGCGGCTGTCAGCCGCCCGCTATATCGGTACGCGGGCGACCGGAGAGGTCGCCCCTACACATTCTATCTGACAGGAGTTTTTTTCTATGGCAAAAGTCGCGCCCCGGACGCTCTCCGGCTTTATGGAGCTCGCTCCCCGGGATCAGATGAAAATGGAGCGGATGATGGCCATTCTGCGGGAGAGCTACTCCCTCTTCGGCTTCACGCCGCTGGATACGCCGGTGATCGAATCGGCGGAGGTGCTGCTGGCCAAGGGCGGCGGCGAGACGGAAAAACAGATCTACCGCTTCCAGAAGGGCGACAGCGATCTGGCGCTGCGCTTTGATCTGACGGTGCCCCTGGCCAAATACGTGGCCGCGCACTATGCGGAGCTGTCCTTCCCCTTCAAGCGCTACCAGATCGGCAAGGTCTACCGGGGCGAGCGGGCCCAGCGGGGCCGCTTCCGGGAGTTTTACCAGGCGGATATCGACGTGATCGGGGACGGAAAGCTGGATATTCTGAATGAGGCGGAGATCCCCGCCGTGATCTACAACACCTTCACCCGGCTTGGGCTGCACAAGTTCAAGATCCGCGTCAACAACCGCAAGATCCTCAACGGCTTTTACGCCATGAACGGCATGAGCGAGAAGGCTGGGGAGATCATGCGCACCGTGGACAAGCTGGACAAGATCGGCCCCCTCAAGGTCAAGGAGCTGCTCATCAACGAGGTCAAAATGCTGCCCGACAAGTCCGAGAATGTGCTGGACTTCATGGCCATCCAGGGGGATAACGCCTATGTGCTTTCCCGGCTGGAGGACTACCGGGGCATGGACGAGACCTTTGACCAGGGCCTGGACGAGCTCATCACCGTGACGAAGTACCTAAAGGACTTCGGCGTGCCGGAGGAGAATTTCGCCATCGACCTGACCATCGCCCGGGGTCTGGACTACTACACCGGCACTGTGTACGAGACCATCATGACCGAGCATCCGGAGATCGGCTCCGTCTGCTCCGGCGGGCGCTATGACAACCTGGCGGAGTACTATACCGATAAGCAGCTCCCCGGCGTGGGCATCTCCATCGGCCTGACCCGGCTCTTCTATGTGCTCAATGAGCAGAAGCTGCTGTCGGAAGAGATCATCACCGCCCCCTGCGACGCGCTGGTGCTCCCCATGACCGAGGAGGTCGGCCCCGCGGTGGCGGCTGCTACCGTGCTGCGGCAGGGCGGCGTGCGCACCCAGCTCTACGGCGAGAAGCGCAAGTTCAAGGCCAAGATCGGCTATGCCGATAAGATCGGCGTGCCCTATGTGGTGCTGCTGGGCGAGGATGAGATCGCCGCCGGCGAGGTTTCCGTGAAGGACATGCAGAGTGGCGAGCAGCAGCGCATGAAGCCGGAGGAGGCCGCGGCCTTTATCCGGGAGAGCGTGGAAAAGCGCAACAGCGGCGCGGTCATAAGGGAATAATTCGGAATTCGAAATTCGGAATTCGGAATTGAAAAGGAGATTGGATATGACACAGAACCGTACGCATACCTGCGGAGAGCTCCGGCTGGAGCACGCGGGACAAAATGTGAAGATCGTCGGCTGGATGGAGAACGTGCGCGTGGTGGGCGGAAACCTGGCCTTCGTGGTCGTCCGCGACTTCTACGGCACTACCCAGGTCGTGGCCGAGACCGAAGATATGGTGGCCGCCTTCCGGGCCATCACCAAGGAGTCCACCATTTCCGTGGAGGGCACGGTGCGCGAGCGGGCCAGCAAGAACCCCAAGCAGCCCACCGGCGATATCGAGATCGTCCCCGAGAAGGTGGAGATCCTGGGCCGCTGCCGCTACAACGAGCTGCCCTTTGAAATCAACCGCAGCCGGGACGCGGACGAGATGCAGCGTCTCAAGTACCGCTACCTGGATCTGCGCAACCCCGCCGTGAAGCAGAACATCATCCTGCGCTGCAACGTGGTCTCCGCCCTGCGCCAGGCCATGACCGAGCACGGCTTCCTGGAGATCACCACTCCCATCCTGACCGCATCCTCTCCCGAGGGCGCCCGGGATTACCTGGTGCCCGCCCGCA
Organism: uncultured Eubacteriales bacterium; assembly: GCA_900319635.1. Lineage (GTDB taxonomy): Bacteria > Bacillota > Clostridia > Oscillospirales > Oscillospiraceae > Limivicinus. The sequence goes on from ONPF01000049.1 coordinate 4,923, forward strand.
AGCATCCCGGCAAGTTTTACGCCCTGCCCCAGGCGCCCCAGCAGTTCAAGCAGCTGCTGATGACCTCCGGCTTTGACCGCTATTTCCAGATCGCCCCCTGCTTCCGGGACGAGGACGCCCGC
>ONPF01000048.1 GCA_900319635.1 uncultured Eubacteriales bacterium
GATTCCGGTTACGCGCTGCCGGTGGCAGAAAAAGCGTGACCGGAATCTCCGCAGCCGCGCCGTTGGCGGGCCGTCGTGAAACAGGCCCGGGAACGGCAAGTGCGGCAAGGCGTTCAGAAGCGAAGCCGGAATTTCCGCAGCGGAAGATTCCCCCGGCGGGGGAAATGTCCGCGAAGCGGGCAAAAGGGGGGAGGACGAAAAACGCAAGCAAACGAATGTGCGCAGCGTTTTTCGGGCACCGCAAGGCGGAGGTGTCATCCGGCGTCTCACGCAAGTCGGATGACGGAAGGGGTGTTGAGATTTCGCATCCTACATTTCCTTGTTTTCGCGTATAAAAATAGACAGAAAGACACCGCTTGTCTTTCTGCCTCCGTCTAAACCTGAGAGATTCCCGCCCGCATCCGGGCGGTTGCCCCTTTGGTGTGCTCTTTCGGATGGAAATTGCTTGTGATCGCACTCTCCGAAGTCCCGTCCTGATCCGATCCTTTTGCCTGAGAGTTTTCGCGTTCCCCTTCGGCGCCGCACGGGGCGGTCTCTCTCGGGTCATTCATCCGGGCGTGATTCCGTTTTCCGGGCGAGCCGGGAAGCCCCTCGGCTGCGCAGCCTTAGTGTAGCCTTTCCGGCTTTTGCTGTCAAGTTTTTTTTCGTCGGCCGCCCTCGGTAACATCCCGTTATTTCCCAAACATCTCTTGCCAATTTCCGCGGTTTCGGGTACAATTCAACTGGAAGCTTATACCCTGAGCTCTACTCTGAAATTGACTGCGAGGGATGCGACGCCATGAAAGTTGTACTGCAGAATCTGACCAAGGTTTTCCCCAATCACAACAAAAAGATGCCCGATGTGACCGCCGTCAACAACTTCACCTTTGAGATCCCCGATGGGCAGCTGATCGGCCTGCTGGGCCCCTCCGGCTGCGGCAAGAGCACCGCGCTGAATCTGATCTGCGGCCTGGAAAAGCCCACCAGCGGCAAGATCTTCTTCGGTGACGAGGACGTGACCGACCTGCCGCCGGAGCACCGGGGCGTCGGCCTGGTGTTCCAGAACTACGCCCTTTACCCGCACATGACCGTGCGGCAGAACATCCTCTTCCCCCTGCAGAACTTCAAGGGGAAGGACAAGCTGCCCAAGGAGGAGATGGAAAAGCGGGTGGAGGAGGCAGCAAGGCTTGTACAGATCGAGCAGCTGATGGATCGCAAGCCCAGCCAGATGTCCGGCGGCCAGCAGCAGCGGGTGGCCATCGCCCGCGCTCTGGTGAAAATGCCCCGGGTGCTGCTGCTGGACGAGCCCCTTTCCAACCTGGACGCCCGGCTCCGCCTGCAGACCCGGGAGGAGATCCGCCGCATCCAGCGCAGCACCGGCATCACCACCATCTTCGTCACCCATGACCAGGAGGAGGCCATGAGCATCTCCGATCTGATCGTGGTGATGAAGGAGGGCGTGATCCAGCAGATCGACAAGCCCCAGAAGGTATACGACGATCCGGCCAACCTCTTCGTGGCCAAGTTCCTGGGCACCCCGCCCATCAACGTCTTCGAAGGCCGGGTGGAAAAGGGCGCCCTCTATCTGGGCGAGGATCGGATCCTTCCGGTTTCCGGCGTTGCGGATCAGAAGGTCTGGGTGGGCCTGCGGCCGGAGGGCTTTGTGCCCAGGGAGGACGGCGCCCTGCGCTGCAGCCTCAAGGCCGTGGAGGTCATGGGCCGGGACACCAGCGTGGTGCTGGGGCACCCCGCCGCCGTCAGCGACCCGCTGCGCGCCATCATCAGCAGCGATCACACCGTCGCCCCCGGCACGAAGGAACTGCGCTTTGACCTGAAGCCCAACAAGGTCTTCCTCTTCCACAAGGAGACGGAACTGCGCATCCCCTTCTCCGCAGAATAAGAGGGACGTGCCATGGACAGACAAAACCGCAAGGCCTGGCTCTATCTGCTGCCGGCCATTCTCTTCCTGGGCGTGTTCATGATCTACCCCCTGGTGGACGTGCTGGTCTATTCGGTGGAGGAGAACTTCCGTTCCGCCTCCCAGACCTACACCGGCGTGGGACTGGAGAACTTCTCCGTCGTCCTGCGCAACCCGGACTTCCTGCAGGCGGTGAAGAACACCTTCATCCTGGTCATCATCACGGTGCCGGTGTCCACGGGCATCGCCCTGCTCATTTCCCTGGGGCTCAGCTCCATCAAGCCCCTGCGCAAGCTCTACCAGACCGTGTACTTCCTGCCCTATGTGACCAACACTCTGGCTGTCGGCCTTGTGTTCATGCTGATCTTCCAGTATGACCCGGACGGCAGCGCCGGTCTCTTCAACGTGCTGCTGCAGGCGCTGGGGATGCAGCCGGTGGACTTCATCCAGGGCCCCTACTGGGCCAAGATCACCGTGACCTGCCTCTATACGGTCTGGGTGGTCATGCCCTTCAAGATCCTGATTTTGACCTCCGCCCTGGCCTCGGTGCCCCAGAGCTACTACAACGCCGCCAAGATCGACGGCACCTCCAAGTGGCGCACCTTCACCCGCATCACCCTGCCCACCATCTCCCCCATGATCTTCTATCTCATCATCACCGGCTTCATCGGCGCCTTCAAGGCCTACTCCGACGAGGTGGCCCTCTTCGGCGTGAATCTGAACGAGGCGGGGATGAACACCATGGTGGGCTTCATCTACGACAAGCTCTACTCCGAGGGCGGCGGCTATCCCTCCTACGCCTCGGCCGCGGCTCTGATCCTCTTCGCCATCGTGCTGACCATCACCGTCATCAACCTCATGGTCAGCCGCAAGACCGTGAACTCCTGAGGAGGTGTGCGCTGTGGAAAAGAACAAACTGCAAAACGGCCTGCATCGCCGCGGAAGGATCGGCAAGATCCTGGTCTATGTGCTGCTCACCGTCTGGGCGCTGATCGTCCTCTTCCCCTTCTACTGGATGATCCTGAGCTCGGTGAAGAACACCAATGTCTATGACACCGAGCAGATGCTGGGGACGCCCAGCTACTTCACCCTGAACCCCACCTTTGAAAATTACGCCAAGGCCTTCTCCGACGAGAGCACGCCCCTGGGCAGCTACATGCTGAACACCCTGATCTTCACGGTGCTGACCACGGGGCTCATGATGGTCATCATCATCCCGGCGGCCTATGCCTTTGCCCGGATGAACTTCCGGGGCAAGAACGCGCTGTTCGGCCTGTTTCTGTCCCTGATGATGATCCCCTCGGAGCTGGTGATCATCACAAACTTCGTCACCGTCAAGACCCTGGGGCTCACCGACGGCGCCACAGGCTCCACGCTGCGGCTCTTCCTGGGTCTCATTCTGCCCTCGGCCACCTCAGTGTTCTACATCTATCTGCTGAAGGAAAACTTTGAGCAGGTGCCGGAGGAGCTCTACAAGGCGGCCAAGGTGGACGGCACCTCGGATCTCAAGTACCTGCTGAAGGTGATGCTGCCCATCTCCCGCCCCACCATCGTGACCATCCTGATCCTGAAGGTCATCGAGTGCTGGAACGCCTACGTCTGGCCCCGGCTCATCACCGAGCAGGAGAAAAACTTCCTGATCTCCAGCGGCATCCAGGCCATCCGCGAGCAGAGCGCCCGCTCCAACGTCCCCGGCATGATGGCCGCGGTGGTGGTGGTGTCCCTGCCGCTGATCGTGCTGTTTCTGATCTTCCGGGACAAGATCATGGCCGGCGTTTCGAGAGGAGGCACCAAGGGATGAAAAAGCTTATCTCTTCTGTTTTGCTGCTCTCCCTGCTGCTGAGCTGCCTGCTGCTCTCCGGCTGTCACGGAGAGCTGGTGGAAGCCGACACGGCGGCACGCCCGGAATACGAGAGCGCCTTCACCATGCCGGAGAGCTTTGATGAGAGCAGGAAAATCACCATCACCTTCTGGGCCAAGAACGACAGCAACAAGACTCAGGTGGAGATCTACCGCCGGGCCGAGGCGGACTTCGAGAAGCTCTACCCCAATGTGGACGTGAACATCCGCTTCTACACGGACTACGGCAGCATCTATAACGACGTCATCACCAACATCCCCACCAAGACCACCCCCAACGTCTGCATCACCTATCCGGATCACATCGCCACCTACATGACCGGCAAGAACGTGGTGCTGCCCCTGGAGGAGCTGGCCGCCGACCCCAACTACGGGCTGGGCGGTGCCGCGCTGAAATTCGACTCCCCCGCCCGGGAGGAGCTCGTGCCCCAGTTCTATGACGAGTGCCAGATCGGGGGCGTGCTCTACGCCCTGCCCTTCATGCGCTCCACCGAGGCCTGCTATGTGAACAAGACCTATGTGGAAAAGCTGGGCTATGAGCTGCCGGAGATTCTGACCTGGGACTTCGTGTGGGAGGTCTCCGAGGCCGCCACTGCCAAGGACAGCGACGGGAAAACCTTCCTCATCAACGGCCAGCAGAAGATGATCCCCTTCATCTATAAGTCCACGGACAATATGATGATCCAGATGCTGCGCCAGAAGGGCGCGGGCTTCACCACCGAGGCGGGCGAGGTGCTACTCTTTAACCCGGACACCCGCGAAATCCTGCTGGAGATCGCCAAGCACGCTGGCAGCCGCGCCTTCTCCACCTTCTCCATCTCCAGCTACCCCGGCAACTGGCTGAACGCCGGCCAGTGCATCTTCGCCGTGGACTCCACCGCCGGCGCCACCTGGATGGGCACCGACGCTCCCCTGCTGGACATCCCCGAGGAGCAGCTGGTAGACTTTGAGATGGTGGTGCTGCCTGTGCCCCAGTTCGACCCGGAGCATCCCCAGATGATCTCTCAAGGCCCCTCGGTATGCGTGTTCTGGAAGGACGATCCCCAGGAGGTGCTGGCCTCCTGGCTCTTCGCCCAGTTCCTGCTCACAAACTCCGTTCAGATCGCCTATTCCGAGACGGAGGGCTACGTTCCCGTGACGCTGAAAGCGCAGCAGGATCCGGCCTATCAGGATTATCTGTCCCGCGCCGGAGAGGACAACGATCTCTACTACTCCGTGAAGATCCAGGCCGCCCAGCTGCTGATGGCAAACACCGAGAATACCTTCACCACTCCGGTCTTCAACGGCTCCACCGCCGTGCGCAACGCCGCCGGCGTGCTGATCGAGAATGTCTGCAAGTCCGAGCGGCGCAGGCAGCCGGTGGACGACGCCTTCCTGGATCAGCTGCGCACCGAGGTCTGCTCCCGCTATGAGCTGGAGCCCGCCGCCCCCGGCTGGACGGCCGGCAGCGGCAAAACGGGCGGCGAAGCCGGGGAGCCGCAGGAGCCGCTGCCCGGCACCGCCCGGGCGCTGCTGATCACGCTGGCGGTCGTGTGGGTGCTGATTGGTCTTGCTTACGGTTACAGCGCGTTAAAAAGAAAACGGGAAAAGAAGAAAAGTTAACTTGATTTCCCGATAGAATCCGATATAATATAGGTGCTCCCGGAGGGTTCGGCTTCCGGGGGACAAAATCTGAATCAAGGAGAACAAAAGAATGAAAAAGATCATTGCTCTGCTTCTGGCGCTTGTGATGGTTTTTGCGCTCTGCGCCTGCGGCGAGACCAAGACCGAGGAGCAGCCCCAGACCGAGGAGCCCGAAACCGAAGAGGTCGTCGTGGAAGAGCCCACCACTGAGGAGCCCACCACTGAGGAGCCCGCCACCGAGGAGCCCGCTGCCGAGGGTGTCATGACCTATGCTGAGTTCGACGCTGCCGAGATGGACACCGAGGTCACCGTTGAGACTTATGTGCAGGCTCACCAGTCCTGGTGGGACGGCAAGGTCACCGTTTACACCCAGACTCCCGACGGCGCCTACTTCCTCTACAACATGGCCTGCTCTGAGGAAGACGCTGCCAAGCTCGTTCCCGGCCAGAAGATCCGCGTCACCGGCTTCAAGTCTGAATGGGCCGGCGAGGTAGAAATCACCGACGCCACCTTCGAGTTCGTGGACGGCGACACCTGGATCGCGGAGCCCGTGGACATCACCGCGGATTGGGGCACTGTCGACATGATCGCCCATCAGAACCAGCTGGTGAGCTTCAAGGGCGTCACCGTGGAAGCCTACGATGAGTCCGGCGCTGCTTTCGTCTACAAAAATGCCGAGGAGAAGACCGACGACCTGTACTTCAAGGTCACCATCGGCGACACCACCTATGAGTTCTGCGTGGAGTACTACCTCTGCGGCAGCGACACCGACGTCTACAAGGCCGTGGAGAATCTGCAGGTTGGCGACGTGATCGACCTGGAGGGCTTCCTGTACTGGTACGAGGGACCCAACCTCCACACCACCGCCGTCATCGTCAAGTAAGAAACTGCAAAACAACGGTCTCCCTGCGTTTTTCGCAGGGAGATTCTTTATGAAAGGAGCAAAAACATGGGTCTTTTGAAAACGCTCGGCATCTCCACCGGGAAGAAGAAGCTGAAGGAAACCGGCATCGCGCTCAACGGCGTGATCAAGGACGTTGCGGTGAACAATTCCGTTTCCATCAACGGCCGCAATCCCCGGAAGCTGGTCTGCGAGGCGATCCTGCCCTCCGGCGAGGCGCGCTATTTTGAGAGCGGCAATGTCTCCGCCTACATTCAGCCCGATGTGATCGGCCGGGGTATCACGATCTACGTGGACCCCAACGACAGCAAGAAGTATTACGTAGACGCCGAAGCCTATAAGTAATCCCATATCCCAAAACGGCCGCGCCGATCCCGGTGCGGCCGTTTTTCTGCCTTTCATACTAATACCTGATAGAAAGCTTTAGAAAGATTTCCGAGGCAGAACGGCCCAGGCCGCCCTCTCTTGCCGCTGCGCGGCAATTCACCTTGTTGTGACA
>ONPF01000047.1 GCA_900319635.1 uncultured Eubacteriales bacterium
CCTCCCGGTTCCTGAAGGTGGATACCATCGAGAAACCGGAGCTCTACTGCTGAAACTACATAGACGATGATCGGATTCGGGACAGGAGTGGGAAGTGAAGCCTCTTCTGTCTCGAATTATTTCGATCCCGGTCATTTTTTTCACAAATCATCGGAAATAGCGCAAAGGCGTGTTTTTGACGGAAATGATGCGCTTCAAGCACGGAAATTTACGGAAAATATATTTGCTGATTTATGAATTCAGCGTAGTGATGTGGTGAATATAGACAAGAGAAGTATGACAAAAGCAGCAAAAAGACCAAAAATTACGAATTATCTCAAGAATTTATTGACGAAAACCGTGATTTTGCTATAATCAATTATGTAAGACGAGACGGAAACGTATCCGTTAAATCGAGGAGCGATCTCCCGAAAATAGCGAAAGCGAAAGCTTGCTTCTGCCGAAACGCCGGACCTGCCGGCAAGAAAGGGGCAACGGATGTGAAAACAAAAGCTTCAGATCCTGAATGTGATCAAGAATCCCTTCAACCTTGTTGTCATGATCAGCCTGGTGATCCTCTTCTGCCTGATCGTGATTCCTTTGCTGCAGATGATTGCCTCCACCTTTACGGTAGCGAAGGGCGAGCTGCGGCGTCTGCCGGGGGCCAAGGTAGGCGACTTCACGCTGTACTATTGGAAGTATTTACTCACCGGGCAGATGGCCAAGGCGACCCTTTGGGGGCCGCTGAAAAACTCACTGGTCTGCGGCTTCTTTACGGTACTGGTCAGCGTCCCTCTGGGAAGTATTCTCGGCTGGCTCATTGCCAGAACGGACATCCCCGGCAAGAAGCTGCTGGGCATGCTGGTAGTCATCCCCTACATGATCCCGTCCTGGTGCAAGTCCCTGTCCTGGCTGGCGGTGTTCCGCAACAAGACTTCCGGCTCCCTGGGATTTCTGGAAGGCCTGGGCATCCCAATCCCGGACTGGCTGGCCTACGGCCCGGTGGCCATCGTACTTTGCATGTCACTGCACTATTACGCATTTTCTTACATCCATGTGCAGTCAGCCCTGCGCTCCATCAACTCCGAGCTGGAGGAGATGGGCGAGATCTGCGGCGCGTCCAAGCCCCAGATCCTCAAGTCCATCACCATCCCTCTGGTGCTGCCCAGTGTGCTGTCCGCCGTGGTCATGACCCTGTCCAAGTCCATCGGTACCTACGGCGTGGCGGCCAACCTTGGCAACCGCATCGGCTACTTCACGCTGGCCACCAAGATGAAGAACTTCATCAACGGCAGCCCCCAGAACGTGGGCTTCGCGATGAGCATCGTGCTGATCGCCCTGGCGGCCCTCATCATCTTTGCCAACCAGCGCATCATCGGCGTTCGCAAGAGCTACGCCACCATCGGCGGCAAGGGCGGGCGCAGTACCGAAATGCGTCTCGGCAAGGCCAAGGTTCCGCTGATGGTTTTCCTGCTGCTGTTTCTGTTCTTCGCGATGGTTATGCCGATGTTCGTGCTGATCATGGAGACCTTCCAGATCAACACCGGCGCGGGCTACGGCCTGAGCAATCTGACCATGTACAACTGGATCGGCTCCAACGAGGAGCTGGCGCCCTACTACACCAGCTACAGGGGCATCTTCTACAACACCGAGTTCGGCAAGGCCGTCTGGAATACCGTGCGGCTGACGGTCATCGCCTCTATCATCACCGCCTTCTGCGGCCAGTTTCTGGGCTACATCACCACCCGCGGCCGCGGCAAGTGGTACGGCAATCTGACCGAACAGCTGGTGTTCGTCCCTTATCTGATGAGCGGCATCGCCTTCTCGTCCATGTATGTGGCGATGTTCTCCAAGCCCCATCTGGGCGGCCTGCTCCCCTCGCTCTACGGTACCTTCACATTGATCGTGCTGACCAGCGTGGTCAAGCATTTCCCCTTTGCCAGCCGCTCCGGCACGGCCAACATGATGCAGATCGCCGTGGAGCTGGAGGAGGCGGCGGAGATCAACGGCGCGGGCTTCGGCAAGAAGCTGACCCGCATCGTTCTGCCCCTTGCCAAGAACGGCTTTATCTCAGGCTTCATGCTGACCTTTATCAGCATTGCCAAGGAGCTTGACCTGATTATCATCATGATGGACAAGCGTACCACCACGATGTCCTACCTGGCCTTCACCTATTCGCAGGACGGTATGAACCAGATGGCCGACGCCATCTCGGTGTGTGTGCTGATGTTTATCCTGGTCTGCTATATCATAGCAAATCGTTTCGGCGCCGATATTGGCAAATCGTGGTAAGGAGGAAGAATCATGAGCAGAATCGAACTGAAGCATATCGACAAGTTTTATGGGGACAACCACGTTTTGCGCGACATCAACCTGGTCGTTGAGGACGGCGACTTCATGACCCTGCTGGGCCCTTCCGGCTGCGGCAAGACCACCACGCTGCGCGTCGTCTCCGGCCTGGAAAAGCCCCAGGGCGGCGTCATGACCATCGACGGCGTGGAGATGATCAACGCGGATCTGGCCTATTACGCAGAACCCAGCAAACGCGGGTTGAACCTGGTGTTCCAGTCCTACGCCCTCTGGCCCCACATGACTGTGCGGGAGAACATCGCCTTCGGCCTGAAGATCCAGAAGCTGCCGAAGGAGGAGATCGAGCGCCGCATCCAGGATGCCCTCCGGATGATGCGCATCGAGGAGTATGTGAACCGCTATCCAAACGAGCTGTCCGGCGGCCAGCAGCAGCGCGTGGCCATTGCCCGCGCCGTGGCCTCCAACCCCAAACTCCTGCTTCTGGACGAGCCCCTGTCCAACCTGGACGCCAGGCTTCGTGTGGATATGCGCTCGGAGCTGCAGCGCATCCACAAGGAGCTGGGTACCACGATCATCTACGTCACCCACGATCAGGTGGAAGCCCTCACCATGTCCACCAAGATCGCTCTCTTCAAAAAAGGCGAGCTGAGCCAGGTGGCGCCGCCGATGGAATTGTACATGAACCCCATCGACCTCGAGGCCGCCGATTTCATCGGAAATCCCCGCATCAACTTCCTGGCCGGAAAGGCTAAGCGGGACGCGGAAGGCCTGCACGTTGTCTGTGAGCTGGATACCTACGTCTTCCCGCCGGAGGATCTGACAGAAGAAACCATCCCCGAAGGCGAGTTTAACTGTGTGGTGGCCATCCGGCCCGAGCAGATCCAGATCTTTGAGGAAGCGGGGGAGGGCAGGATTCCGGTGCAGGTCTACGCCAACCAGCCCGCCGGCTCCGAAACGCTGGTTTCTCTCAAGGCCGGTGAAAGCGAGTTTCTCTCCAAGCAGATCGGCTTGGCCCACTACGATCTTGACCAGGAGGTCTTTGTGAGCATCGCCCCGGAAAAGATCAACGTTTACAACGCCGATACCACGCGCCTGATCAAACGCGCCCACTGAGCGTATCCAACGCGGCGAGTCCGCGAAAAACATAGACCGCAAACCCACCGACACCCACAAGAATAGGATGAAAGGAGAAAAAAGAATGAAACTGAGCAAGATCTGCGCTCTGCTGCTGGCCCTGTGCATGCTCCTGGGTCTTGTCGCCTGCGGCGACACCCAGACTGAGACCCCCAAGCAGGACAGCACTCCCGCCACAACAGAGGACAATGCTCCCGCGGAGCAGCAACCCGACACCCCTGCGCAGCCCGACACGCCCGCTGTAGAGGATTCCGCTTTCTACGGCCCCATCTATGACGACTGGAGCAAGATGAGCGACGAAGAGCTCTATGCCCTGGCCCTGGAAGAGGTCAAGGATGGCAGCCCCATCAATGTCTACGCCACCTCCTCCAAAATGCTCAAGGTGAAGGAGCCCTTTGAGGAAGCTTTCCCCGGCTTGACCGTGGACATCATGGATCTGGACAACGACGAGGTGCTGCAGAAGTGCCGTCTCGAGGCCAATGCCGATAATGTCCAGGGCGACGTGCTCCAGGTGAAGGACGTCAACGGCGATGTGTTCTTCGGCGACTATGAGGACGGCATCATCACAGCCTTCTATCCCGAAGACATCTGCGCCCATATCGACGAAGACCTGCTTCGTTACGGCTATCCGCTCTACGCCTCCCAGTCCTTCTGGTACTACAACACCGAAGCCTTCCCTGATGGCCAGCCCATCGACAGCTGGTGGCAGATCGTTGAAAGGAACGAGGACGGCAGCCAGAAGTACCGCATCTTCACCAAGGAGATCGGCTCCGAGACTGCGTACCTTTCCATTTTCGCCAGCTTTATCGTGAACGCCGACCAGATGGCCGCCGATTACGAGAAAGTCTACGGCGAGGAACTGGAGTACACCTACGATGCCAGCGCCTTCCCCAATGTACCTGCGAACAACGCCGGCGTGGAGTATCTGTGGCGCTTCAGCCAGATGAAGATCACCTTCATCGGTGACGGCGACGAGCTGGTGGAGGCGGTCCACAATTCCACGGCTGACGATCCCGCCCTGGCCCTGGCCTCTGCCGGCAAGATCACCAACCGCGACGATTCCGGCTATAACATCGCCTGGGTCGTGCTGAACCCCTATAACGGCCTTCAGAACCTGGAGTACCTGTACGTTGTCAACAACTGCAAGCACCCCGCCGGCGCCCGTCTGTTCATCCGCTTTGTGACCGGCGGCGCTGACGGCGAGAGTGGCGGCTTCAAGCCCTTCGCCAAGGAAGGCAACTGGCCTGTCCGCGACGACATGAAGGACAAGAAGAACGAGATGACCCTCGAGGAGCTCAACGCGGCTGAACCGGATCTGGCCTCCATCTACAATGTGTTCCTGGACGCGCAGGACCTCTGGATCTACTGGCTGGATCAGAACCCCAACATTCACTGAGAACAAAGCCGGCCGATGACGCTGGCAAAACCCGGCTGCGGAGCGATCCTCCCGCTCCGCAGCCCCCTTTAAACGCTATGAGCTACAACAAGGATCTGAACAGGCATATCGGAGACCTGGAGCGGGAAAACCGGCGCCGGGCACGACAGAAGAAGTGGGAGGAACGGAGCAAGCATTTCTGGCGGACCTTCCTGTTCACCGAGAACGGAAAGCCCAAGAGCGGTTTTCTGATCTACACCTTCTGCCTGAGCGCGGTTTTCATCGCCTTGCATCTGATTGCCTTTACCTATATTGTGGACTGGCTCGCCCTGCTGACGGAGAGCTGGCCGCTTGTCTTGGGGAACCTTACCGGTTCCCTGTGCGTCAGCGCGGCCGTTCTGCTGGTCGGATTCGTACTGCATCGCCTTCTGAAGGATAAGCGCCTGATGCTGGGCACTTATCTCTGGCTGCTGCTGTACACGGTGGCGGCCATGATCACTATGGCTCTGCTCCTGCAGGACGCGGAGGCCATGAAGCTGTTTCTGCGCTTTGCCCTGTGGTTCGTTCTGATCCCTGTGGGTCTGGGCCTGGCGCTGTTCTATCTGCTGTATCGCCGGGATTACCGGCCTGAGACTCCCGCGCAGACGGACGAACCTGCGTGGAAAAAATACGTCCGCCGCTCCTGAGAAGCGGGGGACTGTAGGGGAGGAAAGAATATGATCACTTCGGTGATGTTTGATATGGGCGGAACGCTGGAGGACATCTATGTGGATGAAAGCTCGGAGTGGGCCGCTATCGAAAAGCTGAACCGGATGCTGCGTGAGGGCGGGCTGGATCCTCGGGTCGATCTGACGGAGCTCAAGCGCCGCGTGGACGCGGGCTGGAAGCGCTACGGCGCGTTCCGGGACAGCTGTGACGTGGAGCTCAAGCCCATCCCCATCTGGTGCGACTATGCCCTGGCCGATTTCGGCTTCCCGCGGGATGCGCTGGAGCCTCTCTGCGAGCCGATCGCCTATATGTGGGAGCTGACCCACTACCACCGCAGCCTCCGTCCCCGGGTGCGGGAGATGCTGGAGGGCCTGCGGGATCTGGGATTGAAGCTGGGCATCATCAGCAACACCGCCGCCATGTATCAGGTGTTTGACAGCCTGGAGGAATACGGCATCCGGGATCTGTTTCAGGATGTGACCCTGTCCTCCGTGATCGGGCTGCGCAAGCCCCTGCCGGATATTTTCTTTGTCTCCACCCGTCAGCTCCGGGTCCGCCCGGAGGACTGCGTCTACGTGGGGGACACCGTTTCCCGCGACATCATCGGCTCCAAGCGGGCCGGCTTTGCCTGCGCCATCCAGATCGGCTCCAAGCTGACCGGGGAAAAGGACGCCGGCGTGCGCCGGGAGTTCGAGCCGGACTATGTGATCGAGGATATTTATCAGGTTTTTCCCATCCTGCGCAAGCTGCTGAACGAGGAGAACCCGGCGTTCGGTATAGGCGCTGCGGGCTCGGTATGAGACTGCACGCACGAAAGGAGTAAGGAAGCCATGCTGTTCGGGATTTTTACGACTTTTGAGTTGACGACCTGCCCGCTGCTGGACTGCTGCTGCAGGCTGGCCGTGTCCTGTATCCTCGGCATGCTCATCGGCATTGAGAGGAGCAAACGCTTCAAGGAGGCGGGCGTACGCACGCACATCGTGGTCTGCTGCGGGGCGGCCCTGTGCATGATCGTATCCAAATACGGCTTCGCGGATCTGGGAGGGATCCTGGACGGGTCCCGTACCTCCGACCCTGCGCGTGTCGCGGCCCAGGTCGTCAGCGGGATCGGCTTTCTCGGCGCGGGCGTCATCTTCAAAAACGGCAGCACGGTCCGGGGCCTGACCACCGCGGCGGTGCTGTGGTTTTCGGCATGCGTCGGCCTGGCCGTCGGCGCCGGGATGTACGTGATCGGCGTTTTTGCGGCCCTGGTGACCCTGCTTCTGCTGGTGGTGCTGCACCGCCACGCCATCGGGGGAGATGCGTATGCCACCAACCGCCTGCAGTTTGTGGTGAAAAACGGCTCCAACTTCAACGGCGCGCTGATGGATCAGCTGGAGCAGTGGCAGGCCCAGGTTTCCGAGAGCAAGGTGGCCCGCCACCGGGACGGCACCACGGATTATGACCTGACGGTGCGGCGGCGCACTGAGATCCAGTACGCCGAGATGAAGGCCTTCATGGAATCCCGGGACGACATCATCAGCGCCAGCAACAACCCTATCCGATAAGAAAAGCCCGGGAAAAACCCGGGCTTCGGTTGTAAATAGCGCCTCAGCGTTTGTGGTAGGGGGCGCAGGAGGATCGTTCGATCAGGGCAGGGGAGAGGATGCGGTGGGAATAGCCCGCCTGCTCGTTCTGAATCTTGTCCAGCAGGGTGTCCACCGCCACCGAGGCCAGCATTTTCATCGGCTGCTCAATGGTGGTCAACTCGATCCTGGGCAGGCTGCTGTCCCGGATGTTATCAAAGCCGAGGAGGGACAGATCCTGCGGGATGCGCAGGCCGATCTCCTCCGCCGCCTGCATGAT
>ONPF01000019.1 GCA_900319635.1 uncultured Eubacteriales bacterium
GCGTTACTGATTGTTTTTTCACACCTACAACTTTAACGCAAAATGAAGCACCAGCCAAGTCCTTTTTGGACCTAACTGGTGCTTTTGTTATTCTGCGCTATTTTGCAACGCGCCCGTTGAAAAGAGATGTGCTTTCCCGGTGAATCCCAAAAAGCAAAAAAGGACGGCAGCAGGACGGAGAAATCCGGCCCGCTGCCGTCTTGCTTTATAGGAAATCCTTTTTTCAAAACCAGGCGCCGCGCTCAGTCACGAAAATCAAACAATTGAGCCGGCCTAATCTCCAAAGCATCGCAGATATCAAAAGCAACGTCAAGGGACACCGCGCAGTCAGCGGTTTCGATCCGACTCATGTGCGTTCTGCTGATGTCGATTTTTTCCGCAAGCTCCAACTGCGACATGCCTCTCTCTTTACGATAATAAGAAATATTCAGGCCAAGACGCCTGTATTTCTCAAGCTGGTGCAACCGCATTTCCATCACCCTATTGTATTGTAGCAAAGCACAGGGATTATAGGCGACAACGCTAAAAGTTATAATTGCAACTTGATATGTTTCATTTGTTTTGCTATAATTGATTTGCCATATTTCAAAACAAAGAGCAAAGCTTCTTCGCAGGATCAAAAACAGACAAGGAGGAACAGAAAATGGCGGTATTTCGCTGCGCTGCGTGCGGCAGCCCCAATGTCGTCCCCGATACCCAGACGGGAGGCGTTGGATACAACTATGTGAAGGGCACGATCGGCACGGTTGTGCTCGGCCCCGGCGGCGGCGCCGCAGGCGTCGAGAGCAAACGGGAGAAGGTCTATCGCTGCCCCGACTGCGGGCTCACTCTGAGCTATACCATGGATCCGTCGATCAGCACGCTGATCGACCAGGGCGTCAGGAGCCTGGAGGCGCGCAGAAAGCTGCGCTCCCCCAGAGGCGTTCCCATCTCCTGGGAAGCACTGAAGGCGCAGTACAAGAACATCGAATCGGGCTATGCCGATGAAGATGCGGCAAACAGCGCGCAGGACTTGCTGGAGAAGGGACAAGCAACCCGGCAGGAATTTGACGCTGCAGTCGACCTTGTTGCTGCAACCGCGCTCAAACTCGGAAAATACCGCCAATGGAATCAGCCGAATCCCGGCGAATATACCCCCGGGAAGCCCATGACGCTGCTGGAGTACACGGCTGTCCGCGAGGCCATCGACATCGTGATCGAAAACATGGCCAGGTTTTTGCCTTCTCCGCTCCCGAAAGAGTACAGGGGCTTCGACGTCCCGACAGGGATGTTTGGCCTGCTGTTTGACTACGCGGAGCACCAGGAGGAGCTGGAGAGCGGCAGAGCGCTGAACGTATACTACGAAAACGAGGCCGACTGCCTGCAGGAATGGCTGGACTCTGTTCTGAAGGGCAGGGCTGGCGCCGGCAAAGTGATCCGCGATCTGGCCCAGTTCTATGAAGGCGACAGGCAGGGAAGATTTTTTGTGCCGGATATTCTTCAGGAGCATAAGCTGAGGGGCTTTAATGGCAGGCGCGTGTATGGCTTCCTTCATCGCTGCTGCCGCACCACGGGCCTTGGGGGCGACAGCTTTTACGGGATCGAGGGGCATGTCTCCTATTATTTCCCCCTGTTTTCGGTAAGAAACGGGTGCCTGTGCTTCTGGGACGGCTCCTTTGGTGCAAATTCTTCTTCGCTCCCTTACCCATATGAAGAATGCAAGCTTCAGGATCTTGCCGAGAACTATTTTTCGTATTATCCCGAAAAGCGCGCGGCGTTCATGAAGGAGATCGAAGAGTACAAGGCGGCGGTAGCACGGCATAAGGAGGAAGCGCCCAAAAACAAGGAGGATCTGGCAAGGATCCCCGACCTGGAGAGCAAGATCAAGGAAAATGACGAGGCGATAATCAAGCTCGGAAAAAAGCTGTTCGGGAAAACGAAGGCGCTTGCTCAGATCGAAGAGCGCAAGAAAGCAAACGAGGAATTCGCGAAGCAGATCGAAGAGCTCCTGGCGCGGGACAAGGCCTTCCAGGAGGCGACCCCGCTTTCCCCCAAGGATTTTATCGTGCAGCAGGTGGAAAAGAACGATTTCTTCCTTGCCTGGCACGCCGTTCGCGAAGCGGCCGATTGAGAGAAGCGGACAACAGAAGTCAAAAAGCAAAAAACCGACGTGAGCCTTTCACGTCGGTTTTATTGTTGGCGCTTTAGTTTGATAAAAAAGCTTTGGGAAATCATTAAGCCTCCATGGTTTTTAGCTGATGGTTTGTTGACAACTTGTGGCCGCGCCCGATGCCGGGCGCGGCCATTTTGAAATCTGAAATCTATTTCTTCCCGTAGCGGTAGGCGTAGATCAGCGTCACAACCGACAGCGCCACCGCCGTTCCGACCAGCATGGCCTCATAGGAAAAGGGCAACAGGCCCCGGAGCAGGTACACCGCCCCCAGCGCCGCCAGATCCACCGCCATCCGTCCCATATTGGCCGCCATGATGGCGTTGCTGTTGTTTTTGGCAATGGCCTTCTTTAAAATCAAAATATTCAGCACGCCGCACACAGCGCCCCAGGCCAGCCCCGCCAGCCCGCCAAGCAGCAGTTCCATGCTTCCGCCCCTTTTCTGTTTTGTTCTCGGCTGCTATTTTACCACAGTCCCGCGCCGGCGCAAAGGGCTTTCTGCAAAAACTTGAAAATTTCCAGTTCTTTCCTCGGTTTTCCGCCGCTCCTTCGCAGATACTACCGCTGAGGTGATAAAACATGAGTCCCAAAGAACTGCTCTATATCGAAGACGCGCTGGGCCACGCCCAGTATCTGACCACCCAGTGCCAGACCGCCGCCGGACAGCTCAGCGATCCCACGCTGCGCAGCCAGGTCGAGCAGCTGGCCAGCAGCAACCAGGCCCTGTTCAACCGTTTCTACAATCTGGTGTAAGGAGGCTGTACGATGAACGACAAGGAAATCATGGAGGGCATCCTCCTCACCACCAAGGGCGTGTGCGACCTGTATCTCCACGGCTCCGTGGAGTCCTCCACCCCCAATGTGCACGACGCCTTCAGCACCGCGCTGAACGACGCCATCTGCATGCAGAACGGCATCTACACCGCCATGCAGAGCCGGGGCTGGTATCCCACCCAGCAGGCCCAGAGCCAGAGCATCCAGCAGGTGCGCCAGAAGTACAGCGCCCAGGGCTGAGCGCAAAAACCCCCGGAAACGGGGGTTTTTGTTTTTTCTTTCTCCGCGTTGGCGCCAGCCCAGCTCCTTCAGCACATGGCAGCGTCCGCCGTACATCACAAAACAGTCCTCCATCGCCTTGGCCGTGCGCCGGCGGCTTGTCTGTGCTCCTCCCGGGTTTTCTCCGTCATAACATATCAATTGAAAGAACGAAAGACACCTTCCGCGTTTTTCGCCGTTTTTCAAGCTCCGCGCCACGGTACCGTCCCCCTTTCGGGCGGGACGGAGCATCTGCGCTCTTGACATCCTTTCGCAAGTCAAATAAAATATGGATAGAAGTAGGAACGCGGTGCCAGACACCGCGCGGGGGAGGTGAGTAACCGTGAGACCCATCAGCGAGCGAAGCCAGCCGGAGGGCTTGATGCCTTCCCGGGCGTCTTTCCGTCTCTCTCCCGTCCACGTCATCCCCCTCAGCTTCCTGCTGGCCATCGCCGTGGGCACGCTGCTGCTCCTGCTCCCCGCCGCCACGGCGGAAGGAGCGGAGACGGACTTTCTCACCGCGCTCTTCACCTCCACCACCTCCGTCTGCGTGACGGGTCTGGTGGTGGTGGACACCTACGCCCACTGGAGCCTCTTCGGGCAGATCATCATCCTGATCCTGATCCAGCTGGGCGGCCTGGGGATCGTCACCGCCGTCTCCATGCTGATGCTCTTTCTGCGCCGGCGCTTTTCCCTGCGGAGCAGGACCCTGCTGCTGGACGCGCTGAATCTGGACAGCCGCCTGGGCCTGATGTCCTTCCTGACCAGGATCTTCAAGTGGACCCTGCTGGTGGAGGGGCTGGGCGCGCTGCTGTACTGCTTTGCCTTCGTGCCCCGCTTCGGCGTGGTGAAGGGGATCTGGGTCTCCCTGTTCACCTCCATTTCCGCCTTCTGCAACGCCGGGATCGACATCATCGGGCCGGACAGCCTGCACGGCTACGCTGGCTCTCCGCTGGTGCTGGGCGTCACCATGGCGCTGATCGTCCTGGGCGGTCTGGGCTACATCGTCTGGTTTGACGTGGGCCGCTGCCTGCGGGACGGGATCCGCTTCCGCTACTCGCCCCGGCAGGCCGTCCGGCGTCTGGGGGAGCACAGCCGCCTGGTGCTGCGGCTGACCCTGGGTCTGATCCTCCTGGGGGCCCTGCTGATTTTCCTGGCGGAGTACCGAAATCCGGACACTCTGGGCGCCATGAGCCCCGGCGAGCAGGTGCTGAACAGCCTGTTCCAGTCCGTGACCTTCCGAACGGCGGGCTTTTATGCCGTGCCCCAGGAGAAGCTGGGCGCGTTTTCCTGCCTGGTGGGCTATTTGTGGATGTTTATCGGCGGCTCGCCCATCGGGACGGCGGGCGGCGTCAAGACCGTCACCATGTTCCTGGTGTTCGCTAACGCCCTCTCCTACGCCCGCGCCCGAAAGGACACCACCCTTTTCCGCCGGAAGATCTCCGACGAGCTGATGCAGAAGGCCGCGGCCATCGTGATGATCAGCTTTTTCACGCTGTTCGTCTCCGCTCTGTTGCTGCTGGCCTTTGAGCCGGTCTCCATGATGGACGGACTGTTTGAGGCAATCAGCGCCGTCGCCACCGTCGGCCTCTCCCGGGGGCTGACCGTCTCCCTCGGCACAGCGGGGCGGATCGTGATCATCGCGACCATGTACCTGGGGCGTATCGGCCCCATTTCCATGGCGCTGTTCCTGGCGCGGCCAAAGCCGGGGAGAAACAGCGTGACATACGGCGAAGGCAAGTTTTATGTGGGATAGGAAGGATAGGATATGAGCAGATCGATTGCAGTACTGGGACTGGGCAAATTCGGCAGCAGTCTCGCGGAAAGCCTGTATTCCCTGGGCATGGATCTGATGGTCGTGGACCGGGATCCGGAGCGGATCCGGGAGTTTTCCTCCAAGTCCACGGTGGCCGTCTGTGCCAATCTGGAAAACGAGGAAGAGATCCAGGCTCTGGATCTGAAACATATGGACATGGTCGTAGTCTGCATGGGCACCTCTCTGGCGCCCAGCGTCATGTGCGTGCTGGAGGCGAAGAACCAGGGCGTGCCCTTCGTCATGGCCAAGGCCCTCTCCACCCAGATGGGCACGATTCTGAAAAAGGTCGGCGCGGACCAGGTGATCAACCCGGAGGCGGAGAGCGGCATGCGCACGGCCCGGGCACTGGCCTCTCCCACGATTCTGGACCTGTTCGACGTGGGGGAGAACCTCTGTATGATCGAGATGGTCCCGGACGAGAAATGGATCGGGAAGACCCTGCTGGAGCTGGACTTGCGGCAGAAGCGCGGCATCAACGTCATCGCCATGAAGGAGCCGGGGAAGAGCTGGACCTATCTGGACGCCCACTCCCCCATCCGGAAGAAGGCCACTCTGCTGGTAGTCTTGGAAAAGAAGCATCTGAGTCAGTTTTGAGCGCAAAAACAGACCCGTACCGGGCGGAACCTTCGGATTCCTTGCCCGGTACGGGTCTGTTTGCGCAATTATGACTGGTTTGCCCGGGGCAGCGTGGCCTCAGTCCCCCACCGTGACCAGATCCCTGATCTCGTCCAGGCGCTTTTCGCCGATGCCGGGCACCTGCAGCAGCTCCTCCACGCTCCGGAAGGGGCCGTGCTCCTGCCGGTAATCCACAATAGCCTGAGACAGCACCTCTCCGATGCCGGGGAGCTTCTGCAGCTCTTCCGCCGTGGCGCTGTTCAGATCCAGCTTTTCCTCCGGCAGCAGTTCCAGTGCTTTCTGCTCCGGGTCGTTTCCGCCCTGCAGCGTCCGCTCCGGGGCAACAGAGGCATCCGGCGCCAGTTCCTCCCGCAGCGCGCCGTTGCCGAAGAGCAGCAGCGCCGCCGAAAACAGCAGGCACAGCCCCGCCATCCAGCCCAAAGCAGCCCGGCCGGAAAGGCGCTTCCGCCCGCTCATCGCTTCCAGGTGCGGGGGCTGAGCAGCACCAGGATGGGATAGATTTCCAGTCTGCCCATCAGCATGGCCAGGCTCAGCAGGAGCTTGGTTCCGTCCGAGAAGAAGGCGAAGCTGCCAGCGGGGCCGATGGCCCGGGTCATGCCGGGTCCGATGTTCGACAGACAGCTCAGCGCAGCGGTGAAGCTGGTGGCGATATCCACCCCGTCCAGGCTCACCAGGAAGGAGAAGAGCAGCAACAGAGCCATGTACATCGCGAAGAAGGTGGTGGCGGCCTTGACGGTGCTGCGCTCCACCCGCTTGCTGTCCATCTCCACGCGAAGCACGCTGCGCGGCCGGATCATCTGCCGCAGTTCCGCCCGCCCGCTCTTGCAGAGGATGATCAGGCGGGAGACCTTGATGCCGCCGCCGGTGCTGCCCGCGCAGGCGCCGCAGAGCATCAGCAGCATGAGGATCCACTTGCCGTACTCCGGCCAGGTCTCGGTGAAGTCCACGGTGCCGAAGCCGGTGGTGCTCATCAGGGTGCCCACGTTGAAGAAGGCCTGGTGCAGCGTCTCGCCCAGGCTGCCGTAGATCTTGTAAATGCCGAGACTCAGCAGCAGGACGCTGCCGAAGATGATGCCCAGATACCAGTGCAGCTCTTCGCTCTTCAGCGCCTCCTTCCAGTGCCCGATGAAGATCAGGAAATAGAGGTTGAAGTTCACACCGAAGAGGAACATGAACACGGTGACCACCGATTCGATATAGGCGCTGCCGAAGCCGCCGATGCTTTCGGGATGGGTGGAGAAGCCGCCGGTGCCGGCGGTGGAGCAGGCGTGCAGCAGCGCATCATAGAAGCTCATGCCGCCGCAGAGCAGCAGCACGGTCTCCGCCAGGGTCAGGCCGATGTAGATCAGATAGAGCACCCGGGCGGTCTTCCTGGCCCGGGGCACCAGCTTGCCCACCACGGGGCCGGGGACCTCCGCCCGCATGATGTGCATGGAGTGCTCCCCGCTCATGGGCAGCACCGCCATCAAAAACACCAGCACGCCCATACCGCCGATCCAGTGGTTGAACAGGCGCCAGAACATGTCGCCCCGGTGATGGGCGGTCATGCCGGCGATGTCCGTCACCACGGTGGCGCCGGTGGTGGTAAGGCCGGAAGCGGTCTCGAACACGGCGTCCACATAGCGGGGGATGCTGCCGGAGAACACGAAGGGCAGGGCGCCCAGCAGGGAGATGGCGATCCAGCCGATGCCCACGATCACAAAGCCGTCTCTTGCCACCAGGGAGTTGGAGGCGGGCTTGGGGATCAGCAGCAGGCCGCCCAGACCGGCCGTCACGCCCATGGCGGCGAGAAAGTTCAATCCGCGCTCCCCGTAGAAGAGGCCTGCGATCAGCGGCAGCAGCATCAGCGCCGCGTAGATCAGCAAAATGTAGCCCAGGACGCGGGCGATCATACGGTAGTTCATCGAATTTCCTCAACAATAGAATCCAGATTCTGCAGCCGCCCCGCCGCCGTGACGATCACCGCGTGGTCGCCGGGCAGGATGCAGCTGTTGCCGTCGGGGATGATGCTCTTGCTGCCCCGGATGATGGCGCTGATCAGAATGTTGGGCCGAAGCTTCAGATCCTTCAGCGGGATGTTCACGCAGGCGGAGCTGGCGCTGACCTTGAATTCCAGCGCCTCCACCTTCCCGTCCGCCAGGCGGTAGAGGGTCTCCATGCTGCCGCCCATGGAATTGCTCATGGCGCGCACATAGCGGGTCAGCTGCTGGGCTACGATCTCCTTGGGAGAGACGATGCTGCTGAGCCCCACGTTTTCCAGGATCTCGTCCAGATACTCGCGGTTCACCTTCACCACCACCTTTTCCACGCCGCAGCTCTTGGCGTAGAGGGAGGTGATGATATTGTCCTCATCGTCGCCGGTGAGGGCCACGAAGGCGTCCGCCGTGGACAGGCCGTCCTCCTGCAGCACGTCGCAGCGGGTGGCGTCGCCGCAGACGATGTGGGCCTGGGGGATCAGGTCGCAGAGCCGGTCGCAGCGCTCCCGATCCTGCTCCACCACGGTGACGTCCATGCCGTTTTCCTGCAGCATCCGGGTGAGGTAGACCGAGCTGCGGCCGCCGCCCATGATCATCACCTGGCGCACCGGGCGCTTGTACTGGCCGATGGCCATGAAGAAGCGGCGCAGCTCCTGGGAATCGCCGGTGATGCTGAGCCGGTCGCCGGCCTTCAGCACGAAATTGCCGTTGGGGATCAGAGCCTCGCCGCTCCGCTCCACCACGCCCACCAGCACCTTGGCGCCGAAGCGCTGCACCAGCTCTTTGAGGGCCACGCCCTCCAGCTTGCCCCCCTCGGGCACCTTGTGCTCCACGATCTCCAGACTGCCCTTGGAAAAGGCGTCCACCCGCACGGCGCTGGGGAAGCGCAGGCTGCGGGAGATCTCCTTGGCGCACTCAAACTCCGGATTCACGATCACGGAAAGCCCCAGAGCCTCCCGCAGAAACTCCGTCTGATGCAAGTACTCCGGATCCCGCACCCGGGCGATCACATGGGCGGTGCCCAGCTTTCGGGCGGTGATGCCGCAGATCATATTGACCTCGTCCTGCTCCGTGGCGGCCAGCAGCAGATCCGCCTTTTCCGCCCCCGCCTCCCGCAGGATGTCGGGGTTGGTGGCGCTGCCCTCCACGCAGATCACGTCCAGGGTGTTGGACAGGGTCTGGATGGTGTCGGGATTCCGGTCGATGATGGTGATGTCGTGGCCTTCCTCGGAAAGAAGCGCGGCAACGGAGTAGCCGATCTTTCCCGCGCCGGCGATGATGATTTTCATGGCGACCTCCCAGCTTGCGAAGACTTTTAATGCTTTATTATACCATGTCTTTTCCCGCTTGTACAGGATTTCCGTAAACGCAGCGCGCCCGAGGGAGGCGTTTTGCTCCCCTCGGGCGCGGTTTCCGGCTCAGCCGGCGTTTTCCAGCTTTTTCAGCTCCTCTTCCTCCAGCACCCGGTAGGCCACCTTGCCCACCAGGGTCTTGGGCAGATCCTCCCGGAACTCGATGTCATAGGGCATGGCGTATTTCGCGATGCGCTTGCGGCAGTAGTCCAGCAGCTCCTGCTTGGTCGCGTCGTTTGCGGGTACCCCCGCCGCCAGCTTCACGAAGGCCTTGACCTTCTGCATTTTGTAGGAGTCGGGCACGCCGATGACGCAGCTCATCTGCACCTTGTCGTGGGCGTCCAGGATGTTCTCGATCTGGGCGGGGTAGACGTTATAGCCGGAGGAGATGATCATGCGCTTGGCGCGGCCCTTGAAGAAGATGAAGCCCTCCTCATCCATGACGCCCAGATCCCCGGTGTAGACCCAGGTGAGCCCGTCGGCGTGATGGCGCAGAGTCTGGGCGGTCTCCTGGGGGTGCTTCATGTATTCCTTCATGACGGTGGGGCCGGCCAGCAGAATCTCGCCCTCGGTGCCGTAGGGCAGCTCCTTATCGGTGCCGGGCTCCACGATCTTGATGTACACGTCGGAGAAGGGGATGCCGATGCTGCCCTCCTTGGCCTTGGTCAGGGGAGTCAGGCAGCAGGCGGTGACGGTCTCGGTGGTGCCGTAGCCCTCCCGCACCTGGATGCTGGCGCCGTGATCCGCCAGGAACTTGTCGAACTTCTTCTTCAGCTCGATGGAGAGACTGTCCCCGCCGGAGAAGACGCCCTTCAGGCAGCTCAGATCCGCGCCCTCCATACTGGGCAGGCGCAGCAGGGCCTCATACAGCGTGGGCACGCCGGCGATCAGATTGCAGTGGTGCTTGACCATGTCCTTGGCATAGGTCTTGGCGGTGAACTGGGGGATCAGGATGCAGTGGCCGCCCTGGGAGAGCATGGTGTGAACGCAGACGCCCAGACCGAAGCCGTGGAACAGCGGCATGGCGGCCAGCATCTTGTCGCCGGGGGTGAAGATGGGGTTGGCGGCCACCACCTGCTGGCCCAGGGCGTTGAAGTTCAGGTTCGTGAGCACGATGCCCTTGGTGGTGCCGGTGGTGCCGCCGGAGTAGAGAATGACCGCCGGATCCTCACCCGCGCGCTTCACCGCGTAGTCGCCCGTGACTTTCTCCGCGCCGGCCAGGAAGTCCTTCCACAGGACGACCTTGGGGGCATTCTTCGGCACCTTCTTCTGAAACTGGGGCTTGGTGTGCTTCTTCAGCGCCTTGGAGATGGGGTCAATGACATTCTTCACCGCAAAGCCGACCTTCATCACCGGAGAGAGGGCGTCGGCAATATTGGCGATGATCAGGTGCTTGACCCGGGTGTTGGGCAGGATGTTGGCGAACTTCTGATAGAACTGGTTCAGGGTGATGGCGGTCTCGCTTTCGCTGACGTTCAGGTAGAACTCGATCTCCTTCTCCGCGGAGAGGGGGTGGATCATGTTGGCGATGGCACCGATGCGGTTCACGCCGTAGAACAGGGCGATAGCCTGGGGGCAGTTGGGCATGGCGATGGTGACCTTGTCATTTTCCCGGATGCCCAGGGCCTTCAGCGCCCGGGCGCACTGCTCGATTTCCCGGATCATGTCGGGGTAGAGCGTGGGGCGCCCCATGAAGGTAAAGGCTGTGTTCTGGGGATACTGCTCCGCGATCTTCTTCACAGCGTCGAACATGGAGCCCTGAAAATAGTCCAGATGCATGGGCACTTCGCCCATCCACGGCTCCCACGGGGTCTTGGCGGTGATCTTCTCCATTACAATAACTCCTTCCTTCTTGCTTCCCCCTTTGGGGGAAGTGCCCCGAAGGGGCGATAGGGGTACTCCTTATTTATATTCAAACCCGCTGGGCTCCCCGATGGGCCGATCCAGCAGCTCGGGGTGGGCGAAAATGTGCTTGACCAGCTTCAGGCTCCGGACAAAATAGAAGCCGTCGGCAATGCGCTCGTCCAGGGTGGCGCCGATCTCCATCACGTCCCGGATCTGCTTTGTGCCGTCCTCCATCACCAGCTCCTCCTTGTGGATGGTGCCGATGGTGACCATAATGCTGTTGGTGCCGTAGTTGTTCAGATGGTGGTACACCGCAGGGCCCTTGATGCTGCCCAGGTTGGAGAGCAGCACCGTGGAATAGTTGGTGTCCCCGTCGGTGAGGGCCTTGGGGTTCACGCCCCAGAAGTCCAGATAGCGGATGATGCGGATGGCCAGCATCAGCAGCAGGCGGGGGATCTTGGCGAAGGCGTCGATAGTGGAGTCGATGCCGCCGGTGGAGTGCTCGCTCTTTTTCGTCTCCTTCACTTCGCCCGCGATGCGGCAGCTCAGCGTATCCAGGGTGTCCTCATCCTTGGGGGTGAAGAACATCAGCGCCTCCTCGGCATGGTCAGTAAAGCGGCGCTTGGCCACAAAGCTCAGGCTGATGTCGTAGCGCTCATACATCCGCCGTCCCTGGATAAAGCGGTTCATCTTGGGCCGCTCCCGGATCATGCGCGCCACCGCCACGATAAAGCAGTGGAACACCGTGGTCTTATAGTCCGGATGGGAGGCGTTTTTCTTCTCAATATACTTGAGCAGCTCCGTCACGTCGATCTTATCGTTCAGGTAAACCTCGGCGTCGGTGCGCTGGGGCATGATATGCATCATCACCGTGGTCAGCCCCGGCACGTCCCGCACCCAGCGGGCGTCACGCCGGTCGCCGAAGCGTCTCTTTCTCTTTTCTTCCATGGGGATTCCTCCTCTGATTCTGTTCATTCCATCACACGCTTGCCTTCTAAAATTCTAAAAGTGCAAACGCGTCTCCTGCAGAATGGGGGCCGCCGACTTATTATTTTAGCGTATATGCGAGGGAATTTCAAGAAATTTAACTAATTTTCCGGGGCTTTTCGGTGGATTTTCCCGTTTATGGGCGAAATCGCCGGGTGCTTTTCCCCACAGGGGGTGCGGCTTTGGCAGGAAGAACGGCTCCTGCGCAGAAGCGCAGGAGCCGTTCTTCGATGGGGTGCTGCCTTGTGCCGGCCCTTACTTGCGGTAGGTGACTCTGCCCTCGCCCTTCCAGTCCAGGGTGTCGTCGGAGGGGTTCCAGACATAATAGTCGTGGCTGCCGTCGTCGTAGGTGCAGGTGATATCGTTGCCCTCCATCACCCAGGTGCCGTACCAGTGCTCGCCTTCAAACTCTTCGATAAAGGTGCCGTCGCTGCTGAAGGTAACGACGCTGAACACCTCGCCGTTAGCGTAGCTGCCGGTGTACCTGCCCTCGGGGCCATTGACCTCGCGGGTGAAGGTCATCTCCACGCCCTCGGTCTCAAAGCTGACAGAATTGCCGATGCAGGTATAGGGGATCCGATCCGTGCCGTCGTCGATGACGCTGGCGTCCCAGGTGAATTTGACGTTGCCGTCGTCGGTATTCAGCGTCCCGCTGCCGTCGCTGTTGAAGACGATGGAGTATTTGTCATAGCCCAGCTGCGCCAGGTACCCGGAGTAATCCTCCCCGTCGATCTTCAGTCCGCTGAGCCAGTAGGTGCCGCCGGGGGCGGCGTTTCCGGTGCTGGGACTGGTGCTGGGGCTGGGGCTGGGGGTACTCACGGGCGCAGTGCCCCGGGTGAAGGTCATCTCCACGCCTTCGGTCTCAAAGCGGATCGTGTCGTTCTCATAGGTATAAGGGATCTGATCCGAGCCGTCGTCGATGACATTGCGATCCCAGGTGAAGCGGATATTGCTCCCGCCGCCGGCCAGTGAGCCGGTGCCGGCGGCGTTGAAGATGATGGTGTAATTCTCGTAGCCTACCAGGGAGATGTAGTCGGAATAATCCTCTCCGTCGATCTTGAGGCCGGTGAGCAGATAGGTGCCCACGGGATTAAACAGCTTGTCCTGGCATTTCTCCACCCAGTCTGTGCTGTCCTTGTAGCTGCCGAGCCCCTGGAACAGCTGCAGCGCCTGGTCATAGTTTTCCTGGCTGTAGGCGTTTTTCGCCTGCTGATAGCGACAGCTGTTCGCCATCTCCGCGCTGTCCTTGTAGTCGCCCAGCTGGTCGAACACCGTGGCGGCCTCCTCGAACTGTCCGCTCTTATAGGGCTCCATAGCCCGGTCATAATCCTTGTTGCCGCCGAGAACGCCGGTGAGGAAGAGCACGCCGACCACCGCGCCTGCCAGCAGCAGCGCCGCCAGGCAGATGAGCAGGATCTTCTTGCCCTTGCCGCCGGAGCGGGCAGGCGTCTCCCCCACATAGGGCTCCGGGGCGGGCGTTCCGCCATAGCTCGCCGGAGCGGGCGTTTCGCCATAGCTCACCGGAGCGTGCGTTTCGCCATAGCTCACCGGGGTTGGCGCGGCTGCCATCGGCCGGCCGCACTCTGTGCAGAATTATACGGTGTTGGGCACCTGAGCCCCGCAGTTTGTACAGACTGCCATGTGTGATCCCTCCTGTTTTAAGATCTGCGCACTTTCTTTCGTCCTATAGTGCCATTTTACAGCAAGGATTGACGCTTGTCCATACCCACTTTAATGGGAAAAAGAAAAATGAGCGCAAAAAAGAGCCGGGAGCGATTTTGCTCCCTGCTCTTTTGCACAGTTTTCTCTTATTTGCGGACGAAAGTGAAGGTGTAGCTGTCGCTGTTGAGCGTCAGCGTGTCGCCGGAGACGCTGTAGCTGGCGGGGTCGCCCTCCACGGTGATGGTGCTGCCGTCCCAGGTGAGAGGCGTGGTCTCGCCGCTGGAGGTGATGGTGCCGGTGCCGTCCTCACGAAGCTCCATGACGATAAAGTCCTTCAAGGTGGGAACATCGTCCACGCTGTAGGTCTCTCCCCCGTTGGTCATGGACTTGATCGTCCAGGTGCCAACGGCGGGATTCTTGCCGTCGCTGCCGCCGCAGGCGCACAGCGCCAGAACCATGACCAGAACCAGGGTCAGTGCTGCGATCTTTTTCATATTCTTTTCTCCTTTTCATACCGTCGGCCAAGCGACGCCGGTCGCCGGCCGGACTGGGAATAGAATTCCGCCCCGGGAACCGGGGCGGAACAGCTCACAAGCTGCAATTACTTGGTGAAGGTCATCTCCACGCCGCTGGTCTCGAAGGAAACGGAATTGGAGGTGAAGGTGTAGGGGATCACGTCGGTGCCGTCGTCGATGTTGTTCTCGTCCCACTTGAAGGAGACGTTGGCGTCGGAGCCGGTCAGCTTGCCGGTACCGTCGGAATTGAAGGTGATGGTGTAGTTGTCATAGCCAAGCATGGAGATGTAGTCGGAGTAATCCTCCCCGTCGATCTTGATGCCGCTGAGCTTGTAGGAGCCGTTGGGGCCGTTCTTGCTGCCGCCGCCGCAGGCGCACAGAGCCAGAACCATAACCAGAACCAGAGTCAGTGCTGCGATCTTTTTCATACGCTTTCCTCTTTCCCTTTATTCTGACTGCCTTCCGGCCGCCAGAAAGAATCCGTACCGGGCAGAAGGGCTTACTGACGGGTGAAGATCATCTCAGCGCCGTCCTGCGCCATGATCAGCTTGTCGCCGTCGAGGGTGTAGTGGATGGTCTCGCCCTGGCTGGTGATGCCGTTGGCGTCCCAGGTCACATCGACCTTCTCGCCCATAGCCTCCATGGTGCCGGTGCCGTCGTCGTTGAGAACCATGGTGATTTCCATGCCCAGCATAGAAAGGTACTGGGAATAATCCTGGCCGTCCTGGGTCATGCCGGTGAGCTTCCAGGTGCCGGCCGCAGTCTTGCTGCCGCCGCCGCAGGCGCACAGCGCCAGAACCATAACGAGAACCAGGGTCAGTGCTACGATCTTTTTCATTCTCTAATCCTCCTAAAATAATACCGTATAGCTGCGCCGCCGTTCGGTTCCGGAGGGGCGTCTCCACAGTATGTGCTTCCCTTCAGCGCATACGGTTCATGTCATTATATACCCGCTCTCTCGATTTTGTCTACTCTTTTTCAAAATTTCCAGGCGATTCTTGTTCCCGCGGGGCCTTGTTCCTTCGCCGGATCGGAGGATGCGCCGGAGCCGGGCTCACTCCACCGTCACGGATTTAGCCAGGTTCCGGGGCTTGTCGATGTCGCAGCCCCGCTGCAGCGCCATGTAGTAGGCGAAGATCTGCAGGGGAATGACGCCCAGGGAGGGCTTGAAGACGGTGTGGGTGTCCGGGATCGTCAGCACATTCGGCACGGTCTTGCGCAGCTCCTCCGCATGGCTGTCGTCGGTCAGCGCCAGCACGTCCGCTCCCCGGGCCTTGACCTCCACGATGTTGGAGAGACTCTTGTCGAAGAGCGGCGCGTAGGTGCACAGCGCCACCACCAGGGTGCCGTCCTCGATGAGGGAGATGGTGCCGTGCTTCAGCTCCCCCGCCGCGTAGGCCTCGCAGTGGATGTAGGAGATCTCCTTGAGCTTGAGGCTGCCCTCCAGTCCCAGGGCATAGTCCAGGTTCCGGCCGATGAAGAAAATGGAGCTGTGGTTGAAGCACACGGAGGCCAGGTACTTGATCCTGTCGGTGTTCTCCAGCACCTCCTCCATCTTGGCCGGCAGCGCCTGCAGCTCCTCCACGATGCTCGCATACTCCTCTGCCGGGATGCTGCCCAGGATGTCCCCAAAATAGAGCCCCAGCATGTTCAGCAGCACCAGCTGGGTGCTGTAGGCCTTGGTGGTGGCCACGGCGATCTCGGGCCCGGCCCAGGTATAGAGCACCTCGTCCGACTCCCGGGCGATGGAGGAGCCCACCACGTTCACAATGGAGAGGATATGGGCCCCCAGGCTCTTGGCCTGGCGCAGGGCGGCCATGGTGTCCAGCGTCTCGCCGGACTGGCTGATGACGATGACCAGGGTGTGCTCGTCCACCAGCGGGTCGCAGTAGCGGAACTCCGAGGCCAGCATGGTCTCCACCGGGCGGCGCAGCAGCCGCTCCAGATTGTACTTGCCCACCATGCCCACATGGTAGCTGGAGCCGCAGGCCACGATGACGATGCGCTGCAGGGCGCGGATCTCCTCGGGGCTCATCTTCAGCTCCTCGAAGACCACCCGGCGATCCTTCAGCCGGGGATGGATGGTCTTGCGCACGGCCTCGGGCTGCTCCATGATCTCCTTGAACATGAAGTGGGCGTAGCCGCCCTTTTCCGCGGCGCTCACGTCCCAGTCGATGAAGCTGTGCTCCTTCTCCACCGGGCGGCCCAGGGCGTTGTAGACGCGGATCGAGTCTGCCCGTACCACGGCCACTTCCCCGTCCTCCATATAGGAGACCTCCCGGGTGTGCTTGATGATGGCGGTGACGTCAGATGCGATGAAGCTGCAGCCCTGGCCGTAGCCCAGCAGCAGCGGCGCGTCCTTGCGCACGGCGATAAAGGCGTCCGGCATGTCGGCGCAGAGGATGCCCAGGGCATAGGCGCCCTCGATGCGGTGCAGCATGCGGTAGACCGCCTGCATGATGTCGCCGGTCTGCCGGTAGTGGTAGGCCAGCAGCTGGGCCACCACCTCCGTATCCGTCTCGGAACGGAAGCTGATGCCCTTGCCCATCAGATATTCCTTGATCTCCACATAGTTTTCGATGATGCCGTTGTGCACCACCGCGATGCGGCTGTCCTCACTGAGATGGGGGTGGGAATTCACGTCATTGGGCTGGCCGTGGGTCGCCCAGCGGGTGTGCCCGATGCCGATACTGCCTTCCACCGCCTTGCCGCCGTCCACCAGAGCGCTGAGGACCTTCAGCCGCCCCTTGGCCTTTTTCACCTGCAGGCCCTTCTCGTTTGAAAGAACGGCAATGCCCGCCGAGTCATAGCCCCGGTATTCCAGCCGCTCCAGTCCGTCCAGCAGAATGGGCCCGGCCTGTTCCGTTCCCACATAGCCAACGATTCCGCACATAATGGCACACTCCCTTATTTTGTGGTGTTGTAGTTTACTATAGCACAAAATGCACAGAAGAACAAGCGCCCGGGACGGACAGCTTTGTAAAAACTTTTTTGTCGAAAGGGCTTGCAAAATCAGGCGCTTGAGAGTAGAATGTCAATCGGTGTCAGGCGGGAACAAATTCCCGTCTGACACTATATTTTGTGGTCAAACTGGTTACAGTCCGGTAAAACTTCCTATATTTTGTGTCCACCCCCTTGACAAGACAACAAGATGGCGCTATAGTATGGCTCGCAGCATACAAGAGGGAGGTGGATGCCTTGCGCATCTCCGGTCTGCAAAAGCTGACCCTGCTGGATTATCCCGGCCATGTGGCCTGCACGGTGTTCACCGGCGGCTGCAACTTCCGCTGCCCCTTCTGCCACAACGCGCCCCTGGTTCTGCCGGAGCGGCTGCAGGGGGATGAAAACGGCGAGGAGACGGTGCTGGCCTTTCTGAAAAAGCGCCGGGGCATTCTGGACGGGGTGGCCGTCACCGGCGGCGAGCCCCTGCTGCACAGGGACATCGACGGCTTTCTGCGAAAGATCAAGGATCTGGGCTACGCGGTGAAGCTGGATACCAACGGCTCCTTCCCGGATCGCCTGCGGGCGCTGGTGGAGGAAGGCCTGGTGGACCGGGTGGCGGTGGACATCAAGAACAGCCCCGCCCTCTACGCCAGGACCGTCGGGGTGCCCGGCTTTGATCTGGGCCCCGTGGAAGAAACGAAGAACTACCTGCTCTCCGGCCCGGTGGAGTATGAGTTCCGCACCACGGTGGTGAAGGGGCTGCACAGCCGGGAGAGTCTCGTGGAGGCGGCGCAGTGGATCGCCGGCGCCCGGGAATACTACCTGCAGCAGTTCAAGGATTCCGGCGATGTGATCGCCATCGAGGGCCTCTCGGCCTTCACGGGAGAGGAAATGCACGCCCTGGCGGACGCGGTACGGCCCTTTGTACCCGCCGTCCAGGTCAGAGGCGTAGAATAAAGAGAACGTAGGGGCGGCTATCAGCCGCCCGCAGAGATACAGGGGAGGATAAAGTATGTATCAGGTCGTAAAAAGAGACGGCAAGATCGTCGAGTTTGACATCACCAAGATCGCCGAGGCCATCAAAAAGGCCTTCGACGCCACCAAGACGGAGTATAACGACAGCGTCATCGATTTTCTGGCGCTGAAGACCTCCGCGGACTTCCTGCCGAAGATCAAGGACGGCAAGGTGGCCGTGGAAGACATTCAGGACAGCGTGGAGGCCGTTCTGTCTCGCGGCGGTTACGAGCAGGTCGCCAAGGCCTACATCCTCTACCGCAAGCAGCGGGAGAAACTGCGCAGCATGAAGTCCACCTATCTGGACTACAAGGAGACCGTGGACAAGTACCTGAACGTCACCGACTGGCGCGTGAAGGAGAACTCCACCGTCACCTACTCCGTGGGCGGTCTGATCCTCTCCAACTCCGGCGCCATCACCGCCAACTACTGGCTCTCCGAGGTCTATGACCAGGAGATCGCCGACGCCCACCGCAACTGCGACATTCACCTGCACGACCTCTCCATGCTCACCGGCTACTGCGCCGGCTGGAGCCTGAAGCAGCTCATCCAGCAGGGTCTGGGCATCCCGGGCAAGATCAACTCCTCCCCGGCCAGCCACCTGTCCACCCTCTGCAACCAGATGGTGAACTTCCTGGGCATCATGCAGAACGAATGGGCCGGCGCACAGGCCTTCTCCAGCTTTGACACCTACCTGGCTCCCTTCGTGAAGGTGGACAACCTGAGCTACAAGGAAGTCAAGCAGTGCATCCAGTCCTTCGTCTTCGGCGTGAACACCCCCAGCCGCTGGGGCACCCAGGCGCCCTTCTCCAACATCACCCTGGACTGGACCGTGCCTGCCGACCTGAAGGATCTGCCCGCCATCGTGGGCGGCAAGGAGATGGACTTCACCTACGGCGACTGCAAGGCTGAAATGGATCTGGTGAACAAGGCCTTCATCAACGTCATGATCGAGGGCGACGCCAACGGCCGCGGCTTCCAGTACCCCATCCCCACCTACTCCATCACCCGGGACTTTGACTGGTCTCCCACCGAGAACAACAAGCTCCTCTTTGAGATGACCGCCAAGTACGGCACTCCCTACTTCTCCAACTACATCAACTCCGATATGGAGCCCTCCGACGTGCGCAGCATGTGCTGCCGCCTGCGTCTGGATCTGCGGGAGCTGCGCAAGAAATCCGGCGGCTACTTCGGCTCCGGCGAGTCTACCGGCTCCGTGGGCGTGGTCACGCTGAACATGCCGCGCCTGGCTTACCTCTCCAAAGACGAGAAGGACTTCTACCAGCGCCTGGACAAGCTGATGGATCTGGCGGCCCGCAGCCTGAAGATCAAGCGCACCGTCATCACCAAGCTCCTCAACGAGGGTCTCTACCCCTACACCAAGCACTACCTGGGCACCTTTGAGAACCACTTCTCCACCATCGGTCTGGTGGGCATGAACGAGGCCGGCCTCAACGCCAAGTGGCTGCGCTGCAACATGACCGATCCCCGCTGCCAGGAGTTCACCAAGCAGGTGCTGGATCACATGCGCGAGCGGCTGAGCGATTACCAGGAGCAGTACGGCGACCTCTACAACCTGGAGGCCACCCCCGCAGAGTCCACCTCCTACCGCTTCGCCAAGCACGACGTGGAAGCCTTCCCCGACATCATCACCGCGGCGGAGCCCGGCGGCACCCCCTACTACACCAACAGCTCCCACCTGCCCGTGAGCTACACCGAGGATATCTTCGACGCCCTGGACATCCAGGACGATCTGCAGACCCGCTACACCTCCGGCACCGTGTTCCACGCCTTCCTGGGCGAGAAGCTGCCCGACTGGCAGGCTGCCGCCAACCTGGTGCGGAAGATCGCGGAGAACTACCGTCTGCCCTACTACACCATGTCCCCCACCTACTCGGTGTGCAAGGATCACGGCTACCTCACCGGTGAGCACTTCACCTGCCCCCACTGCGGCCAAAGCGCCGAGGTCTACAGCCGTATCACCGGCTACTACCGCCCCGTGCAGAACTGGAACGAGGGCAAGACCCAGGAGTATAAGGAGCGCCGGGAGTACAACATCGGCCACTCCAAGCTGACCCACACCGGCCCCATCCAGGTTCCCAAGCCCGAGAGCCGGGAGGTCGCCCAGGCTGTGGAAGCCTCCCCCGTGGCAGAGCACAAGGCCGCCGAGCCCACGCCCATCCTCTTCGCCACCGCCACCTGCCCCAACTGCCGCATCGCCTGCAGCTACATGGACAAGGCCGGCTTCCGCTATGACAAGATCCTGGCGGACGAGCACCCGGAGCTCGCCAAGGAGTACGGCGTGAAGCAGGCACCCACCCTGATCATCCCCAAGGGCGAGAGCTTTGAGAAGATCGCCGGCGCCGGCGCCATCAAGGCCTACGTGACCAAGTAAAAAGAAAAGGAGACGCTTCCTGTGGAAGTGTCTCCTTTCCATTTGAGTATGAGCAAAAGGATGTCATTGCGAGCCGTAGGGAGCGATCCCCTGATCGCTCCGACGTTCAAGCGTTCCGGAGGCATGTGGGCATGCCTCCCTACGGCGCAGCAATCCGTTCTTCTTCAAAAAAGCTGTATGTTCAAGGCTTTTAGAATGCGGATCGCCACACCGCTTTTTGCCTTCGGCAAAAATGCAGACATCGGTCACTCACTACAAGTTCTTGGCGACGAAGGAGCCTTAGAACTTGTGCGTGCCATACCTACTTTGTCGACAGTCTGAAAGAAGGAGCCTCCCTCGGGAGGCTCCTTCTTTCACTTCTGGGGGAAAAGCGCGTGAAAGGCGGGATCTGCAAGAAAAAAGTTGTATTTCGCTTCCTTACATGGTATAACGAAAGAGCTTTTGTTCAAAAGAAAGAATCATCGGGAGCAAGAAAAATGACAGAGTTTCATGCGGACGATTACGGACTTTTTCCGGCGCAGACCCGGCGGATCCTGCAATGTTATGAGAAGGGCGCCCTGAACGGCGTGAGTATCATGCCCAACAGCCCCTGTCTGGAGCAGTGTCTGGAGATGCTGCCGGAGAAGGGGCTCGCCCTGACGGTACATCTGAATCTGATGGAGGGGCGCTCGGCGGCGCCCGGGGAAGAGCTGCCCCACCTGGTGGACGGGGACGGCGTCTTTCGCGTCTCCTTCGCCTCGCTGCTCTTCTGCCGCCTCACCGGAAAGCGCAAGGTCTATTTTCGGGAGCTGAAGCGGGAGCTCTCCGCCCAGATCCGCGCCCTGCTCCCGGTATTCCGGCAGCGGGGAGAGCCCCTGCGCCTGGACGGGCACGCCCACTGGCACATGCTGCCGGTGGTGTTCGACGCGCTGATGGAGGTCATTCGCGAGGAGGAGCTCCCGGTCTCCTACATTCGCATCCCCCGGGAGCCGCTGGGCTTGCTGCTGCGGCATTTCCCCGCCATTCTGCCCTTCCATCCCATCAACATCGTCAAGACCCTGCTGCTGCACATGCTGGCCGGGCGGAACCTGCGCCGGTACAGGGCGGCGCTGGGCGCCATGGAGCACAAGCTCTTCCTGGGCGTGCTCTTTTCCGGGCACTTCGACTATGACAAGATCCGCCTTCTGCTGCCCGCCCTGGAGGCGAAGGCCTCCAAACGCGGCTGGGGCGTGGAGCTGCTGCTGCACCCCGGCGCGGTCTATGAGGAAGAGGACATCCGGGAGCTGACCAACCGGGACGATCTCCGCTTCCTGACCAGCCCCGCCCGGAAGGTGGAGGCGGAGGCGCTGCGGCGGCTCGGGAAAAAGGAGGAAGCGCATGTCTGAAACGCGAAAGCGCCCCTTGCTGGCAGCGAGCTTCTTCCTGCCCTTTTTCCTGCTGCTTGCCCTCTATGCCCTGCTGGGCATCGCGCCCTTCGGGGAGCAGACGCTGCTGCTGGCCGACGGGAAGGGGCAGTATCTGAGCTTTTTTGCCCTGTATCAGGACATTTTTGCCGGCCGGGCAGACCCCTTCTACAGCTTTGGCAAGCTCCTGGGCGGTCCGGTCAGCGGGCTATACGCCTATTATCTGGCAAGCCCCTTCAACCTGCTGCTTCTGCTCTTCCCCAAGGATCAGCTGGCCCTGGGGGTGAACTGGATCATCCTGCTGAAGCTGAGCGGCTGCGGGCTGACCATGGGCGTCTATCTGAAGCATACCCGAGGCCTGCGTCCATCCAGCCTGCTCTTCACCACGGCCTACGCTCTCTGCGGCTACAACACGGCCTACGCCTGGTGCGTCATGTGGCTGGACGCGGTGCTCCTGCTGCCGCTGGTGGCGCTGGGGATCGAGCGTCTCTGGCGGGAGGGAAAGCCCCTGCTCTACATTCTGAGCCTGGGTCTTGCCATCATCAGCTGCTTTTACACGGGCTACATGCTCTGCGTCTTCTCTGTTTTGTATCTGAGCTGGCGCCTGATCTGCGACACGGAGTCCCTTCGGCGCATCCCCTGGAGGCGGCTGCTGCAGTTTGCCCTGGCCTCCCTGCTGGCCGGCGGGCTTTCCGCCTGGATGCTGCTGCCCGGCTTTCAGGCGCTGAGCGGCGGCGTGCCGGTGACGCCCTACGAATCCCTTGCCCGGCTGACTTACCCCGCGGCCACGCGGATCCTGCGCTGGCTCCCGGGCGGCCTGGGGAAGGAGAGCCTGGTGCTGCCGGTGCTGCTGCTCTGCGGCCTTTTCTTCGCCGCGGCCGTCGGCGGGCTGCTGCTGGCCTTTTTCCGGCTCCGCCGGCGTCCCGCCCTTGTTACCGCCGCTCTTTGTATCGTGTTTTTCGTGCTGTGGTACGCGCTGATCGACGTGCCCATCTGCCGGGAGGAGCTGCTGTTCTCCCGGCGCTGGATCCTGCCGAAGCTGCTGCTGGGGCTTGTCCCCTACTGGGAATTTTATGACGGCAGTCCCAATCTCTACGCCGGCTCTCTGGCGCTGCTGCTGGGGCTGAGCTTTTTCCTGAACCGGGCGCTGAGCCGGCGGGAGAGGGCGGCGGGCGGCGTGTTTTTGCTGGTACTGCTGGCCTCGGCCTGCTTCTATCTGCCGAACCTGGTCTGGCACGGCTTTGAGGAGAACAGCTGCTTCAATTACCGCTGGTCCTTCGTCTTCTCCTTCGTGCTGCTGCTTCTGGCGGAGCGCTCCTTTGCCAAGCGGGAGGGACTGCGCCCCTCCGCGCTGCTGATCCCAGGGCTTGCCGCGGGGGCCGTTTTGGTGCTGGCGGCGCTGCGCCCCCTCTGGTTCCAGGAGAGCTGGATGCTGCTGCTTGCGGCGGCCTTCCTCTGCGTGGAGCTGGGGCTGCTGCTCCGGTGGCGGACGGGCAGCCCCGTCGCCCGCCGGCTCCTCTGCGCAACGGGGATCGCGGCCCTCTGCCTCTCGGCGGGGCTGAGCTATGCCGATCAGGCATGGCACTCCACCGCCCTCAGCACCCAAAGCGCCTCCATCGACAGCGAGCAGCGGCGCGTGGATCTCGCCCGCCCCGGGGAGGGCGAATTCTACCGCATCCGGAAAACCGGGGCGCTCAGCAACAAGAACGACCCGCTGCTCTTTGACTATGCGGGGCTGGTGCACTTCAGCTCCGCCGAAAAGCGGTCCACGATCCTCTTTCTCACCCGGATGGGGCAGCACACCTATCTGAAATACTGGGCAAACGGCGACGAGGGAGAAAGCCGCGCCGCCGACGCGCTGCTGGGCGTGGCTCGCTATCTGGGGCCGGACGCCCCCGCGGGCTACCGGGCACTCTCCGAGGGCGTCTGGGAAAATCCGGACTGGCTGCCCCTGGCCTATCTGGCCGACCGGGGCGCGGATCGGGAGCTGCCCATGGACACGGAGGTCTGCCGGAACCTCAACGGCGTTTTCCGCCTTCTGACAGGAGGCGAGGCGGAGATTTTTGCTCCGGCAGAGGCAGAGGGACTGCGCCTCACTGTCCGGCGGGAGGATCCCCTGTATCTGCAGAGCTGGAGCCCGGCCATCACCGGCTGCATGGTATTCAGCGGCGGGGTGCCCGTGGCTGTCTTCCGCGATCTGTATTACCCCAACGCCCTGTGCCTCGGCTCCTACCCGCCCGGCACGGAGCTGGAGATCCGGCTGAGCGGCACGGTAATCCCGCCCCCGCCCGAGATGGTGTTCTTTTACGAGGACGGCGCGGAGCTCTCCCGCTGCGTGGAGGAGCTAAGGCGGGGTGACTGCGAGACCGAGATCCTCAGCGCCTCCCACCTGGAGATCCGCACGAAGGCAGAGGAGGAGCGTCTGCTTGTGCTGACCCTCCCCGCCGACGAGGGCTGGGCGGTGACCCTGGACGGGCAGCGCGTGGAGCCGGAGACGGCGCTGGAGGTGCTGCTGGCGCTGCCTATTCCCGCGGGCGAGCACAGCGTCAGTCTGCGCTACACGCCCCCGGGGCTGAAGGCGGGGCTCGCGCTCTCCGTCCTGTCCCTGGCCGCCACCGCCGCCTGGGCGCTCTGGAGACGGCGCAAAGGCTTGCCTTTCCGGGCCTGAACTGTTATACTGAAAGAAAGGTTGCGAACCTGCACCCCCTCAGTCTGGCCTCCGCCTTGCGGTGCCCGAAAAAATGTTCGCGCATTCGCTTGCTCCATTTTTTCGACCGCTGCGGAAAAAGCGAGCTCGCTTCTTCCGCCACCGGCGGCGCGAGCCCGCTTTCCCCCTTGCAGGGGAGCCTACAAGGAAGAGACCCCTCAGCCATCCGGCGGACCGTAACACGCCGGATGCCAGCTCCCCTTGCAGGGGAGCCTACAAGGAAGGATGATTTGGTAATGTACGATATTCTCATCATCGGTGGAGGCCCGGCGGGGCTGACTGCCGCCACCTACGCCTGCCGGGCGGGCAAATCCGTCCTGGTGCTGGAAAAGGCCGCCTTCGGCGGGCAGATCACCTGGTCGCCCCGGGTGGAAAATTTCCCCGGCTTTGTGTCCATCAGCGGCAATGAGCTGGGGGACAAGCTGCTGGAGCAGGCCATGGAACAGGGCGCGGAGGTGGAGCTGGAGGAAATCACGGCTCTGCAGCAGGCGGATGGCGCCTGGCGCGCCGTCTGCGAGAGCGGCGCCTTCTATGAGGGCAGGGCGGTGATCCTGGCCACCGGCGCCAAGCCCCGGATGCTGGGCATCCGGCGGGAGGAGGAGCTGGTGGGCAGCGGCGTGGGCTACTGCGCGGTCTGCGACGGCGCCTTCTACAAGGGCAAGGCCGTGGCGGTAAACGGCGGCGGCAACAGCGCCCTGCAGGACGCCCTGCTGCTGAGCGAGAGCTGCTCCAAGGTCTATCTCATCCACCGCCGGGATTCCTTCCGGAGCGAGCAGAAGCTGGTGGAGGCGCTGCAGGCGCGGGAGAACGTGGAGTTCGTGCTGAACGCCGCCGTCACGGAGCTTCTGGGTGCAGAGGAGCTTTCCGGCGTCACCGTGGAGCAGAACGGCCAGCGCCGCGAGATCCCCGTGGAGGGGCTCTTTGTGGCCATCGGCCATCAGCCGGATCTGGAGGCCTTTGCCCCCTGGCTCAAGCGGGACAAGGCGGGCTACGCCGACGCGGGGGAGGATTGCCTCAGCCCCACGGAGGGGCTATTTGTGGCGGGGGACTGCCGGAAGAAGTCCGTCCGCCAGCTCACCACTGCCGCCGCCGACGGCGCCGTGGCGGCCCTGGCCGCCTGCCGCTGGCTGGATCGGTGAATCAGCTTTGCGTTTTGCGTTTTGAGCACAATCCCCCCGGGGCAACAGCCCCGGGGGGATTCCACTATAGACCTATCAGGTTTCTTTCCTTGCAAGCCGTAGGGCCGAGCAGTGCTCGGCCGTTTCTTGTTCGCCGAACAATGGGCGGCGCTGCGGCGCGGCAATCGTTCTTTGCTCAGCCTCGGCCGATGTTGAGCATGCCCCAGCCCGACTGACCGGGCTCCGCCAGCTCGTCGGTCTGGCGGATCTCCAGCTCCCGGGCGATGTGCTCCAGGGTCTCCAGATCGTCGCTGCCGCCGATGACGACCATGTAGCCCTGGCTCTCGCTGAAGAGGATCACATAGTTCTCGGGCCCGCGCTCCTCCATGTAGAGCATCTCCACCTTTGTCACCGACAGATCGTCCCAGGTATCGGTCTCCACCGTCTGATACTCCCCCCAAAGGGTCATGCGTTTTCCCGGTTCGGCATAGTAGAGGCTGATCTGGTACTGGACGCCCAGGTCGCCGTAGCTGCCAAACTGGCCGCGGTCGCGCCACAGGTAGGTCTGCCAGTCCTCCGCATTCCAGCGCACCTCGACGCCGTCTCTCCAGACATGGTTGGGAAACGCAGGCAGCCAGCCGGGGCGAAATTCCACCTTGTACACCGGCGTGTCTCCCTCCCAGGTAAAGGTCAGCCCCTCCGCCGGGAGCTGCGGCCCCGCCTCATAGTCCCAGTTGCCCTCCTCGTCCCGGATGTAATAGGATCCGGGCTGCAGCTTCTCCTCCGTGGCGGGGCGGACGTTCATGCCGAAGAGCCCCGCCGCGTAGGCGCCCGCCCCCAGGGCCAGCAGCAGCACCGCCGCCAGGGCCAGGGTCACGGCCTTTTTGGTAAGGCGCCGGGGTTTTCGATTTGTCTCATGGTTCATGGCTTTTTTTACCTCCGTCATCGTGTCGGCGGAGGCGTGGAGGCGGCCGAAGACCGCCTGGAATTTTTCCTGATCCGTCATGCTATTCACTCCTCCGTCAGTTGCTCTCTGAGCTTTGCCCTCGCCCGGTGGAGCCGGGTGCTCACGGTGTTCTCCGGCAGCCCCAGCAGCGCGCCGATCTCCCGCACCGAGTAGCCGAAGAAATAGTGCAGCAGCAGGGGCAGGCGGTACTTTCGCTCCAGCCCCATCACGGCCAGGAACAGCGCCGTGTGATCCGGCTGCTCGAAGCCCAGGGTCTCGGCGTAGTCCTCCAGCGACTCCCGCCGCCGCCAGGAGCTGCGAAACAGCGCCTTGCAGCGGTTGAGGGTCACCCGCACCAGCCAGTTGCGCAGGTGCTCCTGGGAGGCGAATTCCTTCTCCTCCCGCCAGAGCGCCAGCAGCACCTCCTGGGTCACATCGTCGGCGTCTTCCCGGTTTTTTGTGTAGCTGTAGGCCAGGCGGAACACGGTGTCCTTCCACCGCTCCGCCGCCGCGACAAAGCTCTCGTCCGTCATAGCTATGAACCTTTCAACAATGAAGCTTCACCCTGAATATGCGCCGGCGGGCGGATTCCTTTCACCCGCCCGAAAAAATTTCTCCCCCGGCCGCTGGCGGTCGGGGGAGATCGCTTCTATTTTCTCTTTTTACCGAAGAGACCGCCGGACCTGGCGCCTTCGCTCTCGCCCATAGAAGCCGCGTACTCCCGCAGCTTTTCCTTCTGGGTGGCGTTCAGGTTCCGGGGCACGCCCACCTTCACGGTGACGAACTGGTCGCCCCGGGTGCTGGGGCTGCGCAGATAGGGGACGCCCTTGCCCCGCAGGCGGAAGGTGGTGCCGGGCTGGGTGCCCTCGGGGATGGTGTACTTCACCTTGCCGTCCAGGGTGGGCAGCTCCAGCTCCGCTCCAAGGGTCGCCTGGGTGAAGCTGATCTCCTGCTCCATGTATATGTTGGTGCCCTCCCGCTCGAAGATGGCGTGGGGGCGCACGATGACGGAGATGAGCAGGTCTCCGGCGGGGCCGCCGTTGATGCCCGCGTTGCCGTAGCCGGCGCGGGAGATGCTCTGCCCGTCGTCGATGCCGGCGGGGATCTTCACGGTCATCTTGTGCTGACGGCGGATGCTGCCGAGCCCACGGCAGGTCTTGCAGGGCTGGTGGATGATCTTGCCGGTGCCGCGGCACTTTTGGCAGAGACCCATGCTCTGGGCCATGCCGAAGGGGGTGCGCTGGGTGGTGCGGACGCTGCCGGAACCCTTGCAGTCCGGGCAGACCTCGGCGGTGGTGCCGGGGGCGCAGCCGGAGCCCTTGCAGTCCGGGCACTGCTCGATGCGCTGGGTGATGATCTCCTTCTCGCAGCCGAAGGCGGCCTCCTCGAAGCTAATGTTCACCTGGGCGCGGACATTGTCGCCCCGCCGGGGGGCGTTGGGATTCTGGCGTGCCGCGCCTCCACCGCCGAAGATGCTGGAGAAGATGTCCCCAAAGCCGCCGAAGCCGCCGCCGAAGCCGCCGCCGAAGATGTCCTCAAAGCCGCCGAAGCCGCCCGCGCCGTAGCCCGCGTTGGGGTCAAAGGCCGCATGGCCGAACTGGTCATACTTCTTGCGCTTCTCCTCATCGGAGAGCACCTCGTAGGCTTCGTTGGCCTCCTTGAAGCGCTCCTCGCAGGCCTTGTCGCCGGGGTGCAGATCCGGGTGGTTCTCCTTGGTGATCTTCCTGTATGCTTTTTTGATCTCCTCGGCACTGGCGTCCTTCTGAACGCCCAGCACCTCATAGTAATCTCGTTTTTCTGCCATCGGAATACTCCTTGATACGCACCATTGAGCTGAGGATCGCTCCTCAGCTCAATGGCCGATGTTTGCGGGGGAAACTGTGAAAGGGAAAGAGAGGATAGAGAAAGTGAAAAACGAAAAATGAAAAATGAAAAATTATGGTGTGCCGCATAGCGGCACGGATTTTAATCCATCCCCGAAGGGGATACCAAGATTATTCATTATTCGTTATTCATTTTTCATTTATTTCTGGTCGTCGTCCACCACGGTGTAGTCGGCATCGTAGTAGTCCTGACCGCCCTGGCCGCCCTGGGGACCCTGGGGGCCCTGCTGGTACTGGCTGGGGTCAAAGCCCTGGCCGGGCTGGCCGCCCGCCTGCTGATACAGCTTCTCGCTGATCTTGTAGAAGGCCTGGGTCAGCTCCTCGGTGGCGGACTTGATGGCGGCGGAGTCGGTGCCGGTGAGGGCGGTCTTCAGGGCCTGGAGCTTCTGCTCCACCTCGGCCTTCTCCGCGCCGTCCAGCTTGTCGCCCAGGTCTGCGATGGTCTTCTCGGTCTGGTAGACCATCTGATCGCCCTGGTTGCGGATGTCAACCTCTTCCTTGCGCTTCTGATCCTCGGCGGCGTACATCTCGGCCTCCTTCACGGCCTTGTCGATGTCTTCCTTGGACATGTTGGTGGAGGCGGTGATGGTGATGTGCTGCTCCTTGCCGGTACCCAGATCCTTGGCGGAGACGTTCACGATGCCGTTGGCGTCGATATCGAAGGTGACCTCGATCTGCGGCACGCCGCGGCGGGCCGGGGCGATGCCGTCCAGATGGAAGCGGCCCAGGCTCTTGTTGTAGGCGGCCATCTCCCGCTCGCCCTGCAGGACGTTGACCTCAACGGAGGTCTGGTTGTCGGCTGCGGTGGAGAAGACCTGGCTCTTGCGGGTAGGAATGGTGGTGTTGCGCTCGATGAGCTTGGTGCACACGCCGCCCAGGGTCTCGATGCCCAGAGACAGCGGGGTCACGTCCAGCAGCAGGATGCCCTTCACGTCGCCGCCCAGGACGCCGCCCTGGATGGCAGCGCCGATGGCCACGCACTCGTCGGGGTTGATGCCCTTGAAGCCTTCCTTGCCCACCAGGGACTTGACCATATCCTGCACGGCGGGGATCCGGCTGGAGCCGCCCACCAGCAGAACCTTGCTGATGTCGCTGGGCTGCAGGCCGGCGTCGGACAGAGCCTGGCGCACGGGGCCGGCGGTCTTTTCCACCAGATGGTGGGTCAGCTCATTGAACTTGGCCCGGGTCAGGGTCACGTCCAGGTGCTTGGGGCCGGTGGCGTCGGCGGTGATATAGGGCAGATTGATGTTGGAGGTGGTGACGCTGGAGAGCTCCACCTTGGCCTTCTCGGCAGCCTCGCGCAGACGCTGCATGGCAACCTTGTCCTGGCTCAGGTCGATGCCCTCGGCCTTGCGGAATTCGTCCACCAGGTACTGGGTGATGCAGGCGTCAAAGTCGTCGCCGCCCAGGCGGTTGTTGCCGGCCGTGGCCAGAACCTCGATGATGCCGTCGCCGATCTCCAGCACGGACACGTCGAAGGTGCCGCCGCCCAGGTCGTAGACCATGATCTTCTGGTCGCTCTCCTTGTCCAGACCGTAGGCCAGAGCGGCCGCGGTGGGCTCGTTGATGATGCGCTTGACATCAAGGCCGGCGATCTTGCCGGCGTCCTTGGTGGCCTGACGCTGAGCGTCGGTGAAGTAAGCGGGGACGGTGATGACCGCCTCGGTGACGGTCTGGCCCAGATAGGCCTCGGCGTCCGCCTTCAGCTTCTGCAGCACCATGGCGGAGATCTCCTGGGGGGTATAGGCCTTGTTGTCGATG
The DNA here is from genome assembly GCA_900319635.1 of uncultured Eubacteriales bacterium. GTDB lineage: Bacteria > Bacillota > Clostridia > Oscillospirales > Oscillospiraceae > Limivicinus. The sequence goes on from ONPF01000019.1 coordinate 30,120, forward strand.
GTGACTTTGTAGTTGGAGCCCATCTCGCGCTTGATGGAGGAGATGGTGCGGTCGGGGTTGGTGATGGCCTGGCGCTTTGCCACCTGGCCCACCATGCGCTCGCCGGTCTTGGCGAAGGCCACCACGGACGGGGTGGTGCGGGCGCCCTCGGCGTTGGCGATGACGACAGCTTCGCCGCCTTCCATCACGGCGACGCAGCTATTGGTTGTACCGAGATCAATACCGATAATCTTACTCATTTTTTTGTCCTCCTATATAAAAGTGATGTGTATACTTTTTTGGTTCGCCGAGCAATGCTCGGCGCTACAAAACTAATTGGCCACCTTGACCATGGCGAAGCGGATCACCTTGTCGTTCACCGTGAAGCCCTCCTGAAAGACCTCCACGATGGTGTTCTCGCCCTGGCTCTCGTCGTCCACATGCATGACGGCGTTGTGCAGCTTCGGATCAAAGGTCTTGCCCAGGCTCTCGATCTTCTTCACGCCCAGCTTTTCCAGGGTGGCGTTGAACTGGGTCATGATCATCTCCACGCCCTTGCGGTAGGCCTCGTCCTCGGTGCCCTGCTTCAGGGCCCGCTCCAGGTTGTCGTACACCGGCAGGAACTGCTGCACGGCGTTGGCCCGGATCTCGCTGTAGAGATTGTCCTTCTCCTTCTGGCTGCGGCGGCGGAAGTTGTCATACTCGGCGCAGATGCGCAGATACTTGTCGTTGAGGGCGGCCTTTTCCTTTTCCAGGGCTTCCTTCTCCGCCTCCAGGGCGCTCACGCGCTCGTCTTCCTTCTTTTTCCCGAATTTCTTTTCCTTTTTTTCTTCCTTCTTGTCGGCCTTTTTGTCGGTTTTTTCCTCGGCGGGGGTCTCCGGCTTTTCTTCTGCCGCAGGCTCTGCCTCGGTCTCCGGCGCGGTCTCCTGCTTATCCTTTTCTTCGTTCATGTCCGTCGTCTATCTCCTTGATGATGAGTTTGTTGTGCATGCCCTCGGGGGGCGCCTCGCCTCCGCCCAGGCGGCGGCTGAGGCCGGCGGCCAGGAAGCTGAGCTTGGCGGCCACGGCGGAATAGTCCATTCTCGTTGGCCCCACCACGCCGATCAGCCCTCGGGTATTGTCCCCGGCATCGTAGCTTGCGATGACCACGCTGGAGTCCTTCAGCTCCTCGGCCACGTTCTCCGGGCCGATGAGCACCCGCACCTCGTCGCTGCCGCCCAGGCTCTCCGCCGCGGGGAGGATGTAGCCTCCGCCGGAGAGATAGCTCATGAGCTTGTGGGCCTTGTCCGGGTTCCGGAACTCCGGCTGGTTCAGCAGCCTGTTCTCGCCGGAGAGGAAGGCGGTGGGGGTGTTGGCCTCGGTGAGAGTCTCCAGCACGAAGGCGGACACCACAGCCGTGAGGCCCAGGGTATCGTCCGCCGCCCGCTCGGCGGCGTGGATGCGGGTGGGTGTGATCTCCGCCTCCGGGATGCCGGTGAAGTTTGCGTTGAACAGCGTCGCCAGGCGCTGCACCAGCTCCTGATCCACCGAGATCGGCAGATGCACCAGCTTGCTCTTGACCGCGTTGGTGGACAGCATCAGCACGATGATGAAGTTGTTGGCGTCCACATAGATGAGGTCGAAGCGCTTTACCGTCACCGCGCTTTGGGCGGTCAGGGCCAGGGCGGGGTAATTGGTGAGCTGGGAGGCCAGCTTGCTCACGTCCTTGATGGTGTCTTCCAGCTCCCGGAGCTTCTGGTTCAGGCGGCGGTTCATCTCCTCCGTCTCCTCCAGGCTCATCTTCTGCTTGGCCATGAGCTCGTTGACATACATCCGGTAGCCCATGGGGGTGGGGACGCGGCCTGCCGAGGTGTGAGGCTGCTCCAGGTAACCCAGGCTCACCAGCTCCGCAAGCTCGTTGCGGATGGTGGCGGAGGAGCAGTGCAGCTCGCCGCTCTGGGCGATGGCCTTGCTGCCCACAGGCTCGGCGGTGCGAATATACTCATCCACAACGGCGGCCAGTATTTTCTTTTTCCGTTCACTGATACCCATGTCGTCCACCTGTTAGCACTCACGCGCCCGGACTGTTGGCACTCTCTTGATCCGAGTGCTAATATAGCACCGTCCAGTCCCCTTGTCAAGGGTTTCCAGGCGCAAAAGGGAAAATTCACAGATTGGTCACGAACGCGCCGTACAAAAAATTTAATTAAAAAACTTGTTGTACCCGCATTTACAAATCAGAAAAATAGGTCTATTATGATATTTGTAGAACAAGCGCCGGAAGGAAGGGCGGATCATGCTGGAAAAAAGTTTCTTTGAAGTATACGACAAGTTCAAACTGCAGTTTTACCGCAAGATCTTCGAGCTGGTGCGGGAGCGGGACGGCTCTCTGTCTGCCATGGAGGGCTTTTCACTGGAGGTGATCCAGATCCTGGGGGAGCCCACGGTCAGCGAGTTTGCGGATTTTCTCAACATCTCGCAGTCCAACGCCACCTATAAGGTCAACAACCTCATCAAAAAGGGATACCTGGAGCGCGAAAACTCTCAGAAGGATCGGCGGGAGTATCATCTGATCCTGTCGGAGAAGTATTACAATTATCTGCGTCTGCTCACCAACTATGAGCAGAAGGTGGTGCAGCGCATGAAGGAGCGCTTCTCCCCCGAGGACGCGGAAAAGCTGGACGAGATGTTCAACATCATCTCCCAGGAGCTGATGCCGGAGTGCGACGAGAGATAGTTTTCAGATTTCAGTTTTCAGAAACGGGGGACGCGAGGTTCGTTCCCCTTTTTTATGCCGTCTGCGCGGTCTGACGAAGTTTTTATTTACAAAAGTCTGCCCCTGCGGTAAGATGAGGGCAGCATAGAAACGCTATTTTTTATAAGAAAAGAGAAAGGGAGATTCGTATGTTCAAACGCAAAGAGCCCGCAGCCGCCCCCGCCAACGGCGGTCTGAAGCTCAACTACCGGCGCACGGCTCTCATCGGCTTCGCCTTCTTCGGCATCCTGCTGCTGTGGCAGGTGTATGACTCCTGGTGCCCCACCTTCTTGACGGACATTTTTGCCCACAGGATTTACGGCATGACCTCCGCGGAGCTGAAGCTCAGCGACCCGGAAAAGATTCTGGACGTACAGTGGATCGTCGGCGTCATCATGGCCTGCGACAACCTGGCCGCTTTGATCCTGCTGCCCATCTTCGGCCGCCTCTCCGACAAGACCCACACCCCCATCGGCAAGCGGATGCCTTACATTCTGGTCGGCACTCTGGTCTCCGCCGTGGCCTTCCCCTTCATCCCCCTGTTTTTCCACAACAAGAACATCGTGGGCATGATCATCGCCATGGTCACTGTGCTGATCTTCATGATGATGTACCGCAACCCCGCCGTCGCCCTCATGCCGGACATTACCCCCAAGCCCCTGCGGGCCAAGGCCAACGGCATCATCAACATCATGGGCTACTTCGGCGGCGCCTTCGCCACGGTGCTGGGCATGGTCTTTGTGCTCAGCAAGTACATCGACGCCACCGAGCCCGCTGCCCGCAACCTCTGGGTCATCGAGCTGCCCTTCCTCATTGCCTCCGCGCTGATGGTCATCTCTGCTCTGGTGCTCTTCAAGACCATCAAGGAGAATGAGCTGGCCGAGCAGTTGAAGGATGAGATCGCCCTGGGCGAGGAGCTGGCCGCTGTGGCAAGTCCCATCGACGATGAGAAGCCCATGTCCAAGGCCAACCGGAACATGCTGCTGGCCATCCTGGCGGCAGAGTTTTTGTGGTTCATGAGTGACAACGCCCTTGGCACCTACATCGGCAACTATGTGATCTACTTCCTGAGCTCCAGCTCCAAGTACACCAGCACCATGATCATCGTCGGCGGTCTCGCCTCTGTGGTGGGCTTTGCCATCGCCGGCTTTATCGCCGATAAGGTCGGCCGCAAGTGGACGATCTCCTCCGGTCTCGTCATCACCTTCCTCGGCCTGATCCTGATGTGCTTTGTCCGTCCTCTGGGCAAGTTTGAGCAGGGCGTGGAGCTGGGCTTCCCGGTTCTGCTCTATGTGGTCTGGGCGCTGAAGGGCTTCGGCATGGCTCTGGTGCACAACTGCTCCTTCCCCATGGTGGTGGAGCTCTGCTCGGCCAAGAAGATCGGCCGCTTCACCGGCTTCTACTACGCCTCCAGCATGTCCGCCCAGACCATCACCCCGGTGCTGCTGGGCTACATCCTGAAAGCCGCCGGCGCCTGGCGCGCCCTGCCGGTTTACGCCACCATCCTCACGGTGCTGAGCTTTGCGGTGTTCACCGCCTTCGTCAAGAACATCAAGTCCGGCAAGGTCGCCAACGTCAAGGGTCTGGAAGCCCTGGGCGCGGACGACTGAGCCGCGGGGAGGATTCGCAATGGAAAAGAAAACGCTTTGCAAGCTTCTTCTCGGCGCCGCGGCCGCCGCGGCTCTGCCCGTGTATCTAACCGCGCCCGGACGGGCCACCCAGCGGCAGAAGGCGCCCTTCCAGTGGGCGAACCTGGCCCACCGGGGCCTGCACAGCCCGGATAAATCCGTGCCGGAGAATTCCCTGGAGGCCTTCCGCCTGGCCGCCGAGGCGGGCTACGGCGTGGAGCTGGACGTGCAGCTGACAAGGGACGGGCAGGTTGTCGTCTTCCACGACGAGAAGCTGGATCGGGTCTGCGGCGTCCCCGGACGGGTGGACGAATTTACCTTTGCCGAGCTGCAGCAGTTCCGTCTCTGCGGCACCGAGCAGCGCATCCCCCTGTTCTCGGATGTGCTGGCGGTGATCCGGGGCCGCGGCCCCCTGCTGGTGGAGCTGAAAAACGGGAAGCGCAACAAGGAGCTCTGTAAAAAGACCTACGCCCTGCTGCAGGGCTACAAGGGCGATGTGTGCATCGAGAGCTTTAACCCCAGGATCGTGGCCTGGTTCCGCTTCCATGGGAGGGATCTGCTCCGGGGTCAGCTGGCCGCCCCCGTGGAGAGCTATGTAAAGGACGGCTTCCAAAAGCCCCTGGGCTTTGTGCTCAGCCGGACGCTGCTGAACTTCCTGGCCCGGCCCCAGTTCATCGCCTACAAGATCGGCCGCCGCCCGCTGCTGGTGCGCCTGTCCGAAAAGCTCGGCGCCATGAAAGTAGGCTGGACCTCCCACGATCCGGTGAACGAGAAGGGCCGGGACGCGGTGATCTTCGAGTTCTACCGCCCCGGGCTCCGCTTCAAATAAGTTTTGTAGAGGCCGGCGTCCTCGACGGCCCATATAGGCAAAACGGAATAAGGGAAAAGCCACCCGCGACGCGGGTGGCTTTTCCCTTATTCGTCGGTGACAGCGTCGCTTCGAAACAGCAGCGAGATGCACCAGATGGCCGAAAGTCCCACCAGGGTGTAGATCACGCGGCTGACGGTAGCGGTTTGCCCGCCGAAAAGCCAGGCCACCAGATCAAAGCGGAACAGGCCGACGCTGCCCCAGTTGAGCCCGCCGATGATGGCAAGGGTCAGGGCGATGCGATCCATAATCATTTGCACTTCTCCTCTCTCCCGCGCGGCGGGCTTTTGCCCGTCGGCACGCTCGTGATGTCAGCCTTATTGTGCCCGCGGAAGAAAAAAATATGCAAATTTTTTGCTTCGACAAAAGTAGTGCTCCTTCGCTCTTTACAAAAGCGGCAAAAGGGACTATGCTACAGGCACAGCTTATCCAATGGGTCTTCCGAGGGAAGATCGGCTCATATCTTTATCCCACAACCCTGTATTGGCGGACTGATTGTTCAGTCCGCCCCTTTTTTTGACAAAGCCAAAGGATTTGTCAAAGATTGCCTTGACGCAAGGCGGGGATTTTATTACAATATTTTCACAAAGTAACGAGAGGAGTCCTTCCTATGAACGACAAACGTCCCCTTTCCCGCCTGCTGCGTCTGGCGCTCTTCGCCGCGCTGGCCGTGGGGCTATATTTCGTCTTCAAGGCCACCCAGAACCCCCTGACCAAGGCCGGCGCCATGGCCTTCGCCGTGCTGACGGCGGAGACGCTGCTGGTGCTGGTGCTGGGTCTCTTCCATCCGGAGTCCCACCGCAGCCGCACCCTGCTGACCCTGGGCGCCAGCCTCCTCAAGTATGTGGCGCTCATCGTGATCCTCTGCTGGGGCCTGAGCATCCTGGGGGTGGATCTGTCCACCATCGTCACCGCCGTGGGCGTTCTGGCTCTCGTGCTGGGCTTCGGCGCGGAGAGCCTGATCGCCGACCTGGTCACCGGCACCTTCATGCTCTTTGAGAACCAGTACAACGTGGGCGACATCGTGGAGGTCAACGGCTTCCGCGGCACCGTCAAGGAGATCGGCATCCGCACCACCTCCATCATCGACGCCGGCAAAAACATCAAGATCATCAACAACTCCGACATGAAGAACATCCTCAACCGCTCCGACAACGCCTCCCTGGCCGTCAGCAACATCGACATCCCCTACGAGACGGATCTGCCGGAGTTTGAGAAGAAGCTGCCCGGCCTCATGGCGAAGATCTTCCAGGATCACAAAGACGTGTTCCTCAGCGAGCCGGTGTACCTGGGCGTGCAGGAGCTGGCCCCCTCCGGGGTGACGCTGCGCTTCATCGCCGAGGTGCCGGAGGACAAGATCTATTCCGGCGCCAGGCTTCTCAACCGGGAGCTGCTGGTGGGCTTCCGCTCCCTGCAGGTGGAGGTGCCCTTCCCCCAGCTGGACGTGCACCAGCGCTGAGTGTCCGCCATGAAGAACGAGCACGATCCCCTCTCCCCAACTGAGGAGTGGGCATTCCCGCCGGAGGAATTTCCGGCTCCCGGGGCGGAGGCCGTTCCGCCGCCGGAGGAGTTTCCGCCTCCCCGCGCCGAGGAGGAGGCGTCCGGCAAAAAGCGGCGGCGCAAGCTGCTCTATTTCCTGGCGGCGGGGGCGCTGCTCCTGCTGCTGGCGGGGAGGCTGCGGGGACAGACGCCCCTGCTGCCCGGAGAGGCGACCGCGAGCCCCGCGCCCTCGCCGGTAACCACACCGGCGCCGACCCCGGAGCCCACGCCCGCGCCCACACCGGCGCCGACCCCGGAGCCCACGCCGGAGCCGGAGCCCGCCTGCGAGATCCTGTTCTACAACTTCTCCTCCACCAGCTATATCCGGCTGATCCTCACCGTGCCGGAGGCCTTCCAGTCTATCGATCTGGAGCTGCGGGAGCCCATCCTGGATCTGCCGGTGACCAGCTTCTCTCTGGAGCCGAAGGATCTGGAGAAGGGGGAGCTGGAGCTGCCCGGCGTGGCGGTAGACGAGCTCTATTTCGATCACATGGACGAATATGAAGCGCTGAACACCTTCCCAGAGGAGCTGGCCCTGCACGCCGTGATCGTCTATGAAAAGGACGGCCAGCCGGTCACCGAGGAGCGGGATCTGATCGCCCAGCCCGAGCTGGGCTGGGGCATCCGCTACTGGCCGAAGGACACGGAAAAGTCCGACTGGAACTACCCCGGCTGCTTCCGCTTCGGAACCTACGAGTCCGATCTGCCCGTCAAGCTGGTGCTGGACGATCCCGACGCGGTGAAGAGAAACACCCTCAGCGTCTCCTTCTCCATCGACGGCCGCCCCATCGACCCGGAGACCGTCGAATATGAGGAGCGGCAGGAGTCCTATTCCTTCGGGGACTATGTGGGCCCGTCCTATTATACCGCCCGCTTCCTCTTCCCCAAGCCCGACTGGGCGCCGGAGAGCGGGACGCTCCACATCACCGTGGTGCAGTATCTGGAAAGCTACGGAAGGACTGTCGTGATCGAACGGGACCTGGACTTCTCCGAGGAACCCGCCGACGATTGGTAAGCGCGAAAATTTAGGCAATTCCGCCAAAAAACCCGTTGGATTTTTAGATAATCCAACGGGTTTTCTGCTTGCATTTTGCCGCGGGAAAGCGTAGAATAGCGGGGCGCTTTGAAGGAGTTGAGGTTGACATGACAGAACTGCTGTCTTTATCCGTTGCGATTTTCGCGGGTCTGATGATGACCCGCATCATGAATATCTGGAAGCTGCCGGACGTGACTGCCTATCTGGTGGCAGGCGTGCTGATCGGGCCCAGTCTGATCGGATCCCTGGCCATCCCCGGCCTTGGCTTTGCCAGCTACGAGGAGCTGGACGGCCTGGGCCTGATCTCCGACGTGGCCCTGGGCTTCATCGCCTTTTCCATCGGAAACGAGTTCCGCCTCTCCCAGCTGCGGGAGACCGGCAAGCAGGCCACGGTGATCGGCATCCTGCAGGCGGTGTTCACCACCCTGCTGGTGGACGCGGCGCTGGTGATCTTCCATTTCATCGCCCCCGAGGTGCTGAGCCTGCCCGCCGCCATCACCCTGGGCGCCATCGCCGCGGCCACCGCCCCGGCGGCCACGCTGATGGTGGTGCGCCAGTACAAGGCCAAGGGCCCGGTGACGGATCTGCTGCTGCCCATCGTCGCCCTGGACGACGCGGTGGGTCTGGTGCTCTTCGCCGTGTCCTTCGGCATCGCGGAGGCCCTGGGCAGCGGCTCTGTGGACGCCTTCTCTGTGGCGGTGAACCCGCTGCTGGAGATCCTGGGCTCCCTGGTACTGGGCGCCCTGGCCGGCTGGGTGCTGACCCTGCTGGAGCGGCTCTTCCACTCCAACCGCAACCGGGTGGCCATGACCATCGGCTTCGTGTTTCTGACGGTGGCGCTCTCCAAGCTGGATCTGCCTCTGGGCAAGGCCACCCTGGGCTTCTCGCCGCTGCTGGTGTGCATGATGCTGGGCAGCGTCTTCTGCAACCTCTGCCCCCTGTCCGACGAGATCATGGAGCGGGCGGACAAGTGGTCCTCGCCGCTGATGGTGCTGTTCTTCGTGCTCTCCGGCGCCGAGCTGGAGCTGGGGGTCTTCGCCAAGCTCAGCTCCGTGCTCATCGGCCTGGTATATATTCTCTCCCGCTGCCTGGGCAAGTACTTCGGGGCCCGGGAGTCCAGCCGGATGATGGGCTGCGAGCACAAGGTGGTCAAGTATCTGGGCATCACCCTCTGGCCCCAGGCGGGCGTGGCCCTGGGCATGTGCGTCACCGCCTCCCAACTGCCGGACGGCGCGCTGATCCGCAACATCGTGCTTTTCGCCGTGCTGGTCTATGAGCTGGCCGGCCCTGTGATGACCAAGTGGGCCCTCACCAAGGCGGGCGACATCAAGCCCAAGAGCGACGAGATTCTGCACCGCCGGGAGAAGAAGCTGGCCGCTGTGGGGAAATAAGCGAATCGCTTCCGCAAAGAATTGCCGCATCGAACGATGCGGCAATCAGACTGTAGACAACCCTTCGCCCATGCAGCAAGGTACCGACACGCATGGGGGGATTGTGAAGGGGGGGATGGGAGTCCCCCCTTCACGTTCAATCTACGCAAGAATGGGAACTTTTTTCGGAAGTTCCCATTCTTGCTTTCAAGCTGTCGACACTTTGTCGCCGTTTTCCTGTGCTTCCCCCCAGCGGGGACTTTTGCCGCCCGCAAAAGCTGCCGGTGGCAGGTTTTGCAGGCAAAAGAGGCGCGCAGCGTCACTCCCCCAGTGCGCACACTGGGGGTGATGAGGGAGAGCCTTGGACAAAAGCCAACGCAGGAACAGAACGCTCTCCCTCGTCCGTCATCCGCCTCGCGTGGGATCGGCGGATGCCACCTTCCCCCGCTGGGGGAAGGACAAAAACGATCGGCAAAAAAATATCGCCCCCGTGTGAGACATTTCCCGCTGAACCGATAGTAATAAGGGTGAGAGGCGTGAGCGCTCCGCCTCTGGGAAAGGACGTGACAAGATTGGACGACAAGGAGATTCTCGATCTCTACTGGGCCCGCTCGGAGCAGGCCATCGAGGAGACCGGGCGCAAGTACGGCGCCGCGCTGCGCCGGGTGGCCCGGAACATCCTGGGAGACGAGCAGGAGAGCGAGGAGTGCGTCAACGACACCTGGCTTGCCGCCTGGAACAGCATCCCGCCCCGGCGACCGGATCCTCTGCTGACTTACCTCTGCAAGATCACCCGCAACGGGGCGCTGAGCCGCCGCCGGCAGAGCCTTGCCAAAAAGCGCAACAGCAGCTTCGATGTGGCGCTGGATGAGCTGGAGGAGGTGCTGGCCGCCCCCGGAAGCCCCGAGCGGGACTATGAGTCCCGGGAGCTGGCCGCCGCGGTGAACGGCTTTCTGGCCGGGCTCTCTCGGGAGGATCGCTTCGCCTTCCTCCGCCGCTACTGGTACGGCGATCCGGTGAAGCGCATCGCCGCCCAGCTCAACAGCGGGGAGCACCGCCTCTCCGTCCGCCTTTCCCGTATTCGGAAAAATCTGAAAAACCATCTGGAAAAGGAGGGCTTGCTATGAATCGGGATCAGATCCTGCAGCTTCTGGACGCCGTGGACGACCGCTTTGTGACCGAGAGCACCCGCTTCGATCCCGCACAGCGGCCGACGGAAAGGAGCGCACACATGAAGTCCAAACGCATTTTGACCTTTGCCCTGGCGGCAGTTCTGCTGTTGGGCCTGGGTGCCGTGGCCTACGCCGCGGGCTGGATCGGGCCCCGTGCCATTGTCCTGGAGGGGAGAAGCGCCTACACCGCCCAGCGGCAGGAGGACGGCAGCGTCAGCGTCACGGATAACCCCGCGGGCGGCTGGGTCACCCTGTCCGAGCCCCAGGAGACGCCGGAGGATCTGGATCCGGCCATCCGGGAGAAGCTGGAGGCCAAGGAGGCCGCCTGGGCCGAGTGGGAGACCTATCTTGCGCAAAACGACTGGTCGGGCAGAGTTCCGGCGGCCTTCGTCTTCCCCGAGGGGGCGGACGCCAGCGCCGTGGAGGAAAACGACGACGGCAGCTTCACCGTGGTCTTCTACGAAAACGGAAGCGTGATCGAACGGCGCAGCACCACCCGGGAGGAGGTGGACGCCTACAGCGCGGTCATGGACTCCATCATGCTCTACGAGGGCAAGTACGACTTCAACTACCACTGCTCCAGCCAGGAGGACGAGGCGAAGCTGGAAGAGATCGCCGCGAAGTACGGCCTGCGCCTGCGCAGCGCCGGAAAGATTCTGTGGAGCGGAGATACCTGCCGCACCTCGGAGGCCTGGGCAAACGAGGCTCATGGCACCGACACCCACAACGACTTCACCGGTCCCCAGTTTTTGACGGACGCCCAGCTCACCGACCGCATCGCCCAGGAATGCTGCCACGGGGATTTCTTCTATGAGACGCCCCTGGGCTTCGACAAGTTCTACTACTTCGACGAGGGCAGCTTCGGGCTGAGCTGGTATGTGGTCTTTACGCCGGAGCGGCAGGTGACCTGCTATGTCTACAACGCCGCTTATGGCACCCTGGTCTCCGGCGATGAGGTCATCAGCATGACCGACGATCTCAGCGCCTTCTCCGAGCGCAGCCATAGCTGCCCCGACGGCACGGCGATCACCGTCCTGCAGAGCCCGGAGGGGAGCTACTTCTACGTCTACCTGGCAAACTCCTACCTCTGCGGCCACATCAACGGCAGCCTCTCGGAGAGCGAAGTGGACGCCGTGCTGGATTCCGTCTGCTGGAGCAGCATCGGGAAGTGATAAGACCGAAGCGGCACCCGCAGGGGCGGCTATCTGCCGCCCGCCGTCTCTCCGTAGGGAGCGATCCCCAGATCGCTCCGCGTATAGGGCGGAAGAGCGAACAGCGGAGCCATGAAGGCATGGCTCCCTACGGCGCAGACAGTACGGTTCCACCGTAGGGGCGACCATGGGTCGCCCGCTCTGTTCCGACGCTGTACCGTGTGGGCGGACGAGCGGTGCTCGTCCCTACGGAATGGTCTCTGCGACTTTCTATTTGACGAAAGGGCTGGGCGGGGCTATAATGGCAATAACTTAGCCTGTGTTGAAACGGAAGATTGCCATGAAACGACTCTTTTGCATCGTCATAGCCCTTGCCCTCTGCCTCTCCCTCTGCGCCTGCGGCAGCGCGGGCGAGGAGGAGCCCGCCCCGACGGAGGAGGGCCTGGAGCAGACCCTGATCCTGCCCCGGCCGGAGGAGGGAAGCGCCGCCCCCGAAGAGGGGGAGAGCGCGGTGACGCCGCCTCCCACGCCGGACGCCCGCCCCTGGCACCGGGTGGAGATCACCGCCGATAACTGGAGCCAGTACTTCCAGCTCCGGGAGATCCCCCTCTATTCCATCACCAGTTCCGGCGTCATCGCCCAGGTCTATCAGACCTACTGCGTGGTGCTGCGGGACGAGTATCTGGATCAGGTGAAGAGCGACGGGGACTATCAGGTGCAGTTCAGCTTCAGCTTTGACCTCTACTACAACACCCTGGACATCGACACCAAGAACTATCAGTACCGGCATACGGATGATTACGGCTTCCCCGGCAACCCGATGAAGGAGGCCACGGCCACCAAGTCCGCCGTGTTTGACCGCTACGCCCTGCGCTACAGCGCCTACGGCACGGACTACAGCCGCTACAGCGGCTACTCCAACGCCTTCTTCGCCGGCTGGGCCAACATCAATGTGGAGTCCAAGGTCTGGTCGGGCTTCTACATCGACCTGAACCAGGTGCGGCTGGAGAGCGTCTCCGGCTACCTGCAGCTGGCGGACTGAGGGCGGTTTTGAGATTTGAAATTTGAGCTTTGAGAAAAGGAAAGCGCAAGGGCGTTCAGCCCTTGCGCTTTTGGTTTACAAATCGCTCCATGAGCGGGTAGAGGCGGGGGTAGAGCACCAGCGTCAGCACGAAATTGCTGGCGCAGTGGGTGAGATCGAAGGGGATTCCGGCGATCCACATGGCAAAGTAGCCCTTCCAGCCGCCCATGATGCAAAACCAGGGGATGTACATCAAGGGGCCGAACAGCAGCCCCCAGAAGCCTGCGATCACCGCCCAGAGCAGGGCGGAGCGGTTTTGGCGGAACAGCATGGCCACCACCACCAGCAGCGGCCAGATGAACACATAGCTGAGCCACCAGGTGCTGAAGCCGAAGATCAGCCCCTCCAGCAGCACATAGATCCACACCGTGGCCAGCGCCTTCCAGCCGAAAAACACCGTGGTCAGGATGATCAGCACCGCGTTCAGCTGAACGTTGGGGATGGCGGACAGCGCCGCCTTGACCGCGAAGATCAGCGCCCCCATCAGGGCGAGGGCGGCGATCTCCCAGGCGGAAAACTTACCAGCCGGTCGTGAGCGTGAACTCATAATGCTCGCCGTCGGCGATCACGGTGTCGTCCACTCCCGTGGCGGTCATCTCGCCGTCCTTGGTCAGGCACCACCACTGCTGCTGGGCCTCGTCGGCGGTCTCGCCGTCCACGGTGAGCACATAGAGGCCGTACTCGCTCTCGTTGCCCTCGATCAGCTTTTCCTGCTCCAGAGCTCCGCGCAGGGTGACCTCGTCCGTGGCGATGGCAAACTCCTTCTCGCTGCCGTCTCCGTGCACCACCACGAGGGTGATGTGGGTCTTTCCGGCATCGGCTGCCTCAGCGGCGCGCTTCTGCGCCGGGGGACCCCACAGGAAATAAGCGCCTACGGCTGCCGCAACGACCACAAGCAGAAGGACGACGGCAAGAATGGTTTTGGTTTTTTTGGACATCAAACATCTCTCCTTTCTTTGTTCGGGGCTTATGCCCCATCGGAAATCGCACAAAGAAAAAGAGAGGGCGGGCATGGCAAAGCCAGGCCGCGCCATACTTTGACCGGGTTCCGCGGTTCCTTGTACGACACAGCGTTATCAAAAATTCACTGTCCGGGCAGGTTTTCTGACTTCGGGAAAACGGATTGCCACGGGCCTTGCGGCCCTCGCAATGACGGTCTTCCGCTTCACAGTGGCGGCCCCGCCAGGGATTTTCACCCAGATTCCCCTGTTGAGTACGGCTGCGCGTACATCCCGGTCCGATTTGCTTGCGGGGAGAGTATAGCATGAATAAGCAGCATTTACAAGCAAAACAGAGCCTCCGGCGTTGTATCAAAACACACAACGCTGGAGGCTGAATTCTAACTTAACCTTTTCTAGAAAATTCGCAAAATGGAAATACCTTGAAAGTTCAATCGTCATAGCCGCTGTTAAATTTGACTAATTTATCCCAGTTAATACCCCCATCTGCATCACAAAAGAGAGTGATAAATTGCTTAACAAGGCGATTGCTTGCTTTGTTGTAACTCTCCCTGTACTTTTCAAGATAAATCTCAGGTTTCTTCCCCATGTATCCTATGATTTTTATGTAAAACTCCCTATCACCAGTTAGTTCTTCCCAAAAGGCTTGACCTGCGAGTTCTCTGTATATCGTAGGACGGCCTTTCCCTGTTTGACGTTTTTTCCCGTAGCTGTATCCGATGATGGGTTCAAATCGTGCTTTTGCCTGTTGCACCAGTTTTTGCGCAGCAAGAAAATTCTGCTCCTGCCGCTTCTTGCTGTCGGCATTGAAGACAGACGGGCCGCTTTTCACGGCAATAGCATAGATTGTGTTGCTTTCCTTGTCCTCAACCATAATATCAACGCCCTCTGCAAGGGCTTTATTTCCGCCACTTGCTGCGATTGCGAGAGGCTCAAAGAAACAATTTCCAAATATTGTTTCCTCGCTGCTAGAAACAGTGGCAGACAAAACGCTATCTACGATTTCAGCGGCGCTTTCTATGGCTTTTGCCCTATATAGATACGGGTTTTTGCGCTTCATGATATCCCCAATGCTTATAGTATCAATTTTAGACAAAAGGGAAGTATAAAACTCCTCTAGTGCATTCCCAATGGCACGTTCAATCTCTTTGGAATCTACACCGTGTTTGCAAATTGCCATCTATATCACCTCAAAATCAATTGATTGTCTTGTGTGCAGAAGTTCCTCTTGTACGCTTTGTAAACACTTCAGCATCCCCGTTAGCAGTAGCAATAAGCGCCCTTCCCACAGCTTCTGCTAACCCGGTAGGGACAGCGTTTCCAATTTGCTTATATATGTTAGTGATGGTTCCGGCTATTTTCCATCCTTCAGGAAATTGCTGAATACGCGCATATTCTCTGACAGATAAAGGCCGATCTTTCGTTGGATGACACATCATTGTTGCTTTTTGAACCGGAGAAGTAACAATAGTGGGGGAAGGTTGAGAATAAGATAAACGCCTGTAAAACCCCACTTTTCCACCGCCGCTTTTCCACGCACCTCCCATTGCTATGGGTTGAACCGCTAATGGCAGATCACGCCAATTTCCTCCCTCTGGTACCATTCGTAAGTAGCGAAGCCGTTCTTCGGAAAAATGCATACATGGCTCTGGGTAGTTTTCTATGTCCTTTATCGTTTCACCAAGCGTACGCCATCTCATTTGCGGGAGTTGATGTTTCATGAAGTGCGTTTGAGCGGGAAGGAATATTTCTTCGTTATCGCGGCTTCCTAAAATGATTAATCTCTCGCGAAACTGCGGAACTCCAAAATTTACAGCATCAAGAACACCGAAAACGGTTTTGTAGCCGATTTTTCTAAATTCTTCAAGAATAATGTCCAAAACACCGCCGGGTGCGCCGCCTTTATCAACCGCAATACTGGTAAGTCCTTTGACATTTTCAAAAACAAAAAAGCGAGGACGCGTATCGTTTACAACACGTATAAATTCCATAAAAAGAGATCCTCGAGGGTCATTAATCCCGAGCCGCTTTCCTGCGGTCGAGAAAGGCTGGCAGGGAGGACCACCACAAAGCAAAAAAGCTGCATTCTGTTTTATTCCTGCTCGCTCCAGTATTGTCATCGAATCGATCTGACGGATGTCTCCGTCTATGGCGGGTTTGCCATTTCTTAACATTGTTTCATAGCATGATGGATCAAAATCCTGGCAAAGCTTTATATCAATCCCTGCTTTTTCAAGTCCAAGGTCTAAGCCCATTGCGCCAGAAAAAAGTGAAATAGACTCATACATGATAGACACCCCTTGCAGATGAATGAACAGATTATACCATGAATGAACATGCTTGTGTAGTCCCTTTGCAAAAAAAGCGAGAAATAAAGCCGAAAAATATGGATAACACAAGCTTTTCTTTGTAATAGTCCATCAAATTACACACAATTAGTGTGTTCCGATAGAGCAATATGATTAGTCCACATGAAAACAATGGTAGCAATCACAATCCATAGACCAAAATGCGATGAGATTTGGGCTATTTTCGGATAGAAAATCGGCGCGACCTGGATAGTCACGCCGAGCACATTTCAAAAGCCCTCCTTTGTGAAGGCCTCCCAGCTGCGGTGCATGTAGGTCTCCAGGGCGAGCGCCTCGCCCACAAAGCGGGGATCGGGCCCGTCGGCCAGAAATTCCTCCAGAAATTCCCGCCGCCCGGTGGTCAGCGCCACACCCAGGCCGGAGAGGCGGGAGGTCTCCCGGATCACCTCATAGCCCCGGCGCAGATCCTCGGCGCTTGCGAAGTTCAGGAGGTTGGAGTTATTCACCAGCGCCGTCACCGGGAGCCGGGCAAAGCCCTCCAGCTGCTCCTTCAGCTTCAGGATCTTCTCCGGGGTCTCGGACATGGGGCGGAACACGTTCACAATGTCCCAGACGTCCAGTTCCCCCTCCCAGGCGGCAAAGTCCGGGTGATAGCGCCCCAGGGACAGGGCGCCGGCGGCGTCCCCGCCCACGTCGAAGATCACCAGATCCCAGCCGTCGGTAAAGGCGGAGGCCACGGCGGCGGACATGCTGCTGGGGGTCACCCCCTGGCCGGCGAAGGTGGGCGAGACCAGGTTGATCTGCTTTTGGGCCAGCAGGGAGACCTTGTCCGACATGCGGAAGTAGTCGTTGACCTTGTCCAGGTCGATGACCAGGGTGCGCAGCCCCTCCCCCGCGGCCTTCACCGCCAGGTTGATGGCGATCTCGGTCTTGCCGGAGCCGTAGTTGCCCACCAGGACGATCATGCGTCTCATTTTTTCTCGCCCTTCTTCTGCAGCTTGCGCTTTTTCCCGTCCGGGCCCACCACATAGGTGTTCTCCAGCACCTGGATAGCGCCCTGACGCCACTCGGCGATGTATTCCTTGCGCAGCATGTCCCGCTCGCCCAGTTCTTCCTCGGTCAGCGCCCGGACCTTGGCCAGCGCGGCCAGCTCGTTGATGCGATTCAGCTTGCTGTTTTCCATTGGTATGTTCTCCTGTACCTAAAAAACTGTCGTCCCCTCGTCCTCTGAAAACTCAAAACTCAAAACTACTCGATCGTCCCCAGTTCGTCCAGGGTCAGCTCGAAGGCGGGGATGAAGTGCTCCAGAAAATAGGCCACCTCGGGCAGGCCGCTCTCCTCCAGGATCTGCCGGGTCTGCTTCTCGGCGGAGAGGAACTCGTCGTTGCCGGCCTTGCGCTCCTCGATGCACTTGATGTAGGCGGAGAGCTTGTCCGCCGCCTTCACCAGATCGTGAAGCCGCTCCTGGGTCTCGCCGGAGAGCAGCTCCTCATAGGCCGGGCGCAGCGCCGCAGGCAGGGTGTCCAGCAGCTTGTGGCAGGCCAGGGCCTCCACCTGCTTGTAGGCGTCCCGGATCTCGGGGCTGTGGTACTTGATGGGGGTGGGCAGGTCGCCGGTGAGGATCTCGCTGCTGTCGTGGTAAAGGGCCACGGCGGCGGCCTCGTTGGGGTCGCAGGGGACGCCGAACACGTCCCGCCGGATGACGCCCAGGGCGTGGGCCAGCACCGCCACCATATGGCTGTGCTCCTGGATGTTCTCCGGAAGGGAGTTGCGCATCAGGCTCCAGCGGCCGATGTAGCGCATCCGGGAGATGTAGGCAAAAAAGTTCTCACTCATCGAATCGTTCCTTTCTGTTTCTGCGGCGATTGTACCACGAAGAGGGCGGGATTGCAATGGAGCTTTCCCAATGAAGGAATGAAGGAATGAAGAAATGAAGGAATGAAGACCCCTTCCGACCTCGCCGCAAGCGGCTCAGCCACCTCCCCCAAAGGGGGAGGCAAGACGCGGTCTTGCATCCCGCGAGGGGGAGCCCAGGGGCGCGGCCTTGCTTCCCCCTGAGGGGGAATAGGGGAAATTTCATTCCTTCGCGCAGCGACAGCACAATTTCTTCATTTCTTCATTAGCGAAGCGAGCTTCATTTCTTCATTTCTTCCAGCACTGCCCGGTGGCAGAGCTCCAGCGCCGGCAGCAGCTGCGCCGGGGCGACCGTCAGCGTCACGCAGCTCTCGCCGGTCTCGGCGCCCCGCACCGGGATCCCGCTGTGCTCCAGCTGTTCTGCCAGGACGCGCAGCAGGGCCTCGTTCGCCGCCCGCCCCACCAGGGTGACGGCGCTGCGCCCCTCGTCCCGGGTGACCCCGGCGAGGGCAGGGCGCTCCGCCTCCGCAAGCCGGCGCACCAGGGAGCCCTCCCCCGCCCGGAAGGACGAGAGCAGATGCAGGGGCAGCCCCTTTTCCATGGCCAGGCGCACCGAGCCCGGGTGCAGCACCTGGGAGCCTGCCTCCGCCAGGCGCAGCATATCCCGGCAGTCGATCTCCCGCAGGAGCCTTGCGCTGGGGAGCAGGCGGGGGTCGGCGGTGTAAATGCCGTCCACATCGGTGTAGATTTCACAGCGCTCCGCGTCCAGGGCGGCGGCCAGCGCCACCGCCGTGGTGTCGGAGCCGCCGCGGCCCAGGGTGGTCACATCCTCCGCGGGCGAGATGCCCTGGAAGCCCGCCACCACGGCGACCTCCCCGGCGTCCAGAGAAGCCCGGAGACGGGCGGGGTCGATCTCCCGGATGGCGGCCTCGCCGTGACGGGCGTCGGTATGGATCCCGGCCTGCCAGCCGGAAAAGGAGCGGGCGGGGAGCCCCAGGCTCAAAAGCTGGATGGCCATCAGGGCGGCGGAGCGCTGCTCGCCGGTGGCCATCAGGGCGTCCAGCTCCCGCCGGGGCGGATGGGGGTGGATCCGGCGGGCGGTCTCCAGCAGCTCATCGGTGCTGTCCCCCGCGGCGGAGACCACCACGACCAGCGCATTCCCCCGCCGCCGCGCCTCGGCGCAGATCCCTGCCGCCCGGCGCAGCCGCGCCCCGTCCGCCAGGGAACTGCCGCCGAATTTTTGTACGATCAACATGGGAATTCCTCCAGTGGCCGGAAGCTCCGGCCACTCCATTCTATACAAAACGCGCGAAATCCGTGCGGCGCATAAAACAAAGACCGGCTGGAAAACTAAACTGGAAAAACACCTCATCCGTCATCCGGCTTGCGTGAGACGCCGGATGCCACCTTCCCCTCAAGGGGAAGGCAAAGCGGAAACGGGGGGAATCTCATCCGTCAGCCGCCTTCCGTGGGACGGCGTGACCGGAGCGCTTTGATTTTGGGGAGGCGAGGGCATGGAGCAGCAGGCACGAAAGCTTTTGAATCTGGCGCTGCGCCTGGGGCTTGTCGTAGGCACGCTGTGGCTCACGGCGCGCTTTCTGCTGCCCTGGGCGGCGCCGCTGCTGCTGTCCTTCGCCATCGCCGGGGCGATGGAGCCCCTGGTGCGGCTGCTGGTGCGCCACCGCTGGCGGCGGGGACTGGCGGCGGGGCTCACCAGTCTCACGGTGCTGGCGCTGCTGATCTGGGGGCTCAGCGCCCTGGCCGCCTGGGGCGCGTCCGCCGCCGGCGAGCTGGCCGGACGGCTCCCCTCCCTGCTGGCGGGGCTCTCGGAGAGCCTGGATCGGCAGGAGGAGCGGCTTTTGCGCCTGATCGCCCAGGCGCCGGAGGAGCTGTCCGACACGCTGCGCCTGGCGCTGGACGCCATGGGGGACTGGCTTTACAGCCTGCCGGCGGAGCTGGGCCGCTGGGCGCTGGACGCCCTGCGGCGCCTTGCCCAGCGCAGCCCGGACGTGCTGCTCTTCGCCGTCACCGCCGGGATCGGCAGCTATTTCTGCTCCGCCTCCTGGCCGCGGCTGCTGGCCTTTCTGGCCGCCCAGATCCCGGAGGACTGGAAGCGGCGGCTGAGCGGCCTGGGCGCCGATCTGAAGGGGAGCCTGGGGGGCTGGCTCCGGGCGCAGCTCATTTTGATGGGCATCACCTTCTGCGAGCTGCTGGCGGCCTTCTGGCTGCTGGGGATCGGAAGCGCCCCGGGGATGGCGGCACTCACCGCCTTTGTGGACGCGCTGCCCCTCTTCGGCACGGGGATCATCCTGGCGCCCTGGGCGCTGGGCTGCCTGCTGCTGGGGCAGAGCTCCCGGGGCCTGGGGCTGCTGATCGCCTGGATCGCGGTGAGCCTGGTGCGCAACTGCATCGAGGCCAAGCTCCTGGGCGATCAGATCGGCCTGCACCCCCTGGCCTCTCTCGCGGCCATGTATGTGGGCTGGCAGGTCTGGAGCGTGTGGGGGATGCTGCTTTTCCCGGTGCTGCTGGTGACGGCCCAGCAGCTCAACGATCGGGGCGTCGTGCGGTTATGGCGGAAGGTTTAAGGTTTCAGTTTTCAGAGTTCAGAAAGAGCCGGCTGGATAAGCAAAATAGACAGCGGGGATCGTGAAAACACATCCTCGCTGTCTATTTGTTCCGCCTGGGATTGTTGGTCTGCTTGAGCAGGTAGTCGATACTGACCTTGTAGTAATCGGCCAGCCGGATCAGAAGCTCGTCCGTCAGCGGCTGGGTACCGGTCTCCACATAGCTGTATTTTCGCTGCGTGATCCCGATGGCATCCGCGATCTGCTGCTGCGTCAGATCCGCGTCCTCCCGCAGATCTTTTATTCTGTTCGGCGTCATAGGCATCACCCAAGCATAGGATGCTCAAACTATAGCATAGATAAAAATTATCTATTGACTTTTAGATAAAATCTATCTAAAATTGGGGTGCAGAGCGAGGGGAAAGCAAAGTCTTTCCCCCGGTTTTGCCGTGAAATAGGGCGGCACGGGATTCTGCTCAAAACAAGAGAGGAGAAAGAAAAATGGATCTATTCGGAGATTTCTGGTATGTATGGGTACTGCCCTTTGTCGGCGGCATCATCTGGTATCTGATCACCAAGGCGGCCGCCTGCGGCGCACCCTCTTCCGTGTCTCCTGCCGGAGACGGCGGCAAGCTCTGCCAGTGGATCGCCACCAGCTACCACATCGCGTTGCTCTTTGACGCAAACGACGTCTGCACCGGCATCACCCACGAGGTAAAGGTCTGAAAGAACCGGCGATCCCGGAACAAAATTCCATCCATTTCGTCCAATATCCGGTACTCCCGACAGGGGGTACCGGATTTGACACGTTGCGCGCTTTTTGCTACAATAAAGAAACTTTCAGACAGGAGGGATTGCCGATGAACAATCTGGGAAATATGCCGACCGCCGGCCTGGTGGTCATGATCATCATTGGGCTGCTGTTTATCCTGGCGGTGCTGCTGCTGTTCCACGTCTATCTGCGCTATAAGCTGCTGGCGGGCAAGGCCAAGGGCGACCCGGAGAAGGTGCGCGGCTTCCGCGCCGCGGTGCTGGCGGAATATACCAACGCCTACCAGAAATACGGCCAGGACACCAACACCCCCGCCATCATCACCGACACCGTGGCGGCCAAGCTCTCGGGACTGCTGTTCTGCGAGCGCTTTCTGAATAATGCCGTGTCCCTTTTCGTCACCCTGGGTCTCTTCGGCACCTTCCTTGGTCTGAGCCTTTCGGTGGCCTCGCTGACGGAGCTGCTGCGCTACTCCAGCGGGGAGGACTGGCTCTCCGTCATGGACAGCGTGGGCGGCGGCCTGCTCTCCGCCCTGTCGGGCATGGGCGTGGCCTTCTACACCTCCCTGGTGGGCGCGGGCTGCTCGATTCTGCTCACGATCCTGAAGACCGTCTTCAACCCCCAGGCCGCCCGGGAGCAGATGGAGACCCGGATGGAGCTCTGGCTTGACACCGAAGTAGCCCCCGAGCTCTACACCGAGGCCGCCAAGAACGACTCTGACCTGGTACGGCGCATGATCGCGGCGCTCAAGTCCGCCTCCGACGATTTCGGCACCGCCACCAAGGGCGCCTCGCTTGCCCTGGTGCAGGCCGCCAAGGAGAACCGGGACGCGCTGACCGCCTGGGACAAGAGCCTGGAGAAATTCAACGAGGGCGTCCACGACTTTGCCGAGGTGGACTATAACCTGCGCGGCAGCGTGGAGCGCATGGATCTTGCGGTGCGGGATCTGGCCGGCGCCATGCGGGAAATCAACCGCCGCATGGAGGGCGGCAGCGGAAGCGGCAAGCACGCCAAGCCCGCGGAGCCTGCGCCCAGCGGAGGGCCCCAGGCATGAGAAGGCAGTTTAAGGGCCGCTCCGAGGCCTTTGTCCGCTCCAACGACGGGGAACAGGGCTTCTGGCCCAGCTACGCGGACATGATGTCCGCCGTGGCGCTGATCCTGTTTTTCGTGATGCTGCTGAGCTACATCCAGAACCTCATCACCGGCAACAACCTGCAGAACACCAAGGCCGCTCTGGAGGAGACGGAGGAGCGTCTGACCGCCACCCAGACCCTGCTGACGGAGACGCGCCTGCATCTGACCGAGACCCAGGAGGAGCTGCGGGGCACCCAGGAGGAGCTCTCCGCCACGCAGATCGAGCTGCAGGACACCCAGGCAAGCCTTTCGCTGACCCTGCAGCAGGTGGCGGACGCCCAGGCACAGCTGGACAAGGTCACGGTGGATCTGGACGCCGCCAAGCTCACCTTGGTTCAGCAGCAGCAGGAGCTGGCCGGCCAGAACCGGCTGCTGAACGAGCAGCGGGCGCTGATCGCCGACCAGGAGGAGTACATGAAGGCCGCCGCCGAGGAGCTGATGGCCATGCGCAGCCAGATGCAGACCATCGCGGTGCTGCGCCTGTCGATCCTGGAGCAGATCCGGGACAGCATGGTGAGGGTCATGGGCGACGCCTCCAAGGTCACCATCGGGGATAACGGCAACATCATGCTCAGCGAGAGCATTCTTTTCGACGTGGGCTCCTCCGAGATCAAGGAGGAGGCCAAGCCCGCCCTGGATCAGCTGATCGACGTGTTTGTGGTCTTCCTCTCCGACGAGGAAAACGCCAAATATGTGGACACCATCGTCATTTCCGGCCACACGGACAGCACCGGGACGGACGAAAGCAACCGCATCCTCTCCACCGACCGGGCCAACGCCGTGCTGGGCTATCTGCTGACGGGCAAGAACGGCAAGCTGAACCCCTACGCCCGCTACTTCTGCGCCTCCGGCTACGGCGAGACCCGCCCCGTGCAGTCCAACGCCACCGATGCCGGTCGCGCCGCCAACCGGCGCATCGAGATCTCCGTTATCCTGCGGGACGACAGCGTCATGCAGATCGTGGAGAGCTACCTGGACATCGAGCCGCCCAAGCTGCCCGGCGGGAATTAAATGATTTGACCGGAAAAGGAGGTGCGGTTCCCCGCAGCTCCTTTTTTCGCGGCACGCGGGAAAAACCCGGTGCATTTTTTGCACTGCTGTGGTATGCTGGTATTGAGGTGAAGCCAATGAGACTTCTGTATGCCGAGGATGAAAAATCCCTGGCCAGGGCGGTCTGCGCCATCCTGGTGAAGAACAACTATTCCGTGGACGTAGTCTACGACGGTCTCAGCGCCTTGGACTATCTGGAGACGGAGAACTACGACGGGGCGATCCTGGACGTGATGATGCCGAAGCTGGACGGGATCCAGGTGCTCCGGCGGATGCGTGCCCGGGGGGACAGGACCCCTGTGCTGCTGCTCACCGCCAAGTCCGAGATCGACGACCGGGTGGAGGGGCTGGACAGCGGCGCAAACGACTATCTGACCAAGCCCTTTGACATGAAGGAGCTGCTGGCGCGGATCCGGGCGATGACCCGGGTGCTCTCCGTCCAGCCGGACAAGACCATCCGCTTCGGCAGCGTCAGCCTGGACTGTGAGAGCTTTGATCTCGCCGGCCCCGGCGGCAGCTGCAAGCTGGCGGGCAAGGAATTTCAGATGATGGAGATGCTGATGCGCAATCCTCGGAAGCTGATCTCCACCGAGGCCTTCATGGATCGGATCTGGGGCTATGACAGCGAGGCGGAGCTGAACATCGTCTGGGTCTACATCTCCATGCTGCGCAAGAAACTGAAGAGTATTGACGCGGACATCGAGATCAAGGCCCAGCGGGGCCTGGGCTATTACCTGGAGGCGCAGAAATGATCCGAAAGCTGCGCAAAAAATTTCTCCTGGCGGCCCTTGTCGCCGTATTTCTGGTGCTGCTGGTGCTGATCGGCGCCATCAATATCCTCAACTACCGGAGCCTTGTGGCCGAGGCGGACGAGACCCTGCAGATCCTGGCTTCCAACGGGGGTGCCTTCCCCCGGCAGATGTTCCGGGAGCAGGATCTGCCTCCCGCGCCGGGGGAGGGACAGGAGCCCCTGAGCCCTCCGCCGGAGGACGGGCGGGAGCCCTTTGAGGAGCGGCGGGGCGGCTACGGGGAGCTGGCCTACCAGTCCCGCTTTTTTACCGCCTGGTTCGACGGGGAGGGGGCCCTCTCCCGCCTGGATCTGGAGAATCTGGCCTCTCTGACGGAGGCGGAGGCCGCTTCGCTTGCGGAGGAGGTCTACGCTGCCGGCCGGGAGCGGGGCTTCTCCGGGGACTATCGCTACTGCCGCACGGAGCTCGGCGGGGAGACCATGCTGCTGCTGCTCAACTGCCAGCGGGAGCTCGCCACCTTCCGCAGCTTCCTCTATGCCAGCGTCGGGATCTCCCTGGCGGGCGTCCTGGGGGTCTTCCTGCTGCTGTGGCTCTTCTCCGGCCGGATCGTGCGCCCCATCGCGGAGAGCTACGAGAAGCAGCGCCGCTTCATCACCGACGCGGGGCACGAGCTGAAGACCCCCATCGCCATCATCCAGGCGGACGCGGATGTGCTGGAGTCCGAGCAGGAGGGGGAAAACGAGTGGATCTCCGACATCCGCAGGCAGACCCGGCGGCTCACGGAGCTCACCGCCGATCTCGTTTACCTCTCCCGCATGGAGGAGGAGAAGCCCAGCCTTCGGATGCAGGAGCTCTCCCTCTCCGAGCTCGTGGAGGAGACCGCCCGCTCCTTCCAGGCGCCGGCGCGTGCAAAGGGCAAGCGCTTTCAGTCCGCCGTCGCGCCGGATCTGCACATGACCGGCGACGCAAACGCCCTGGCAAAGCTGGCCTCCATCCTGCTGGACAACGCCATGAAATATTCCCCCGAGGGCGGCAGCGTGGAGCTGCGCCTGGAGAGAAGCGGCAAAAACGCCCGGCTCTCGGTGAAAAACAGCACGGCGCCCCGGGAAAAGGGGAACGCCGACCAGCTCTTTGCCCGCTTTACCCGGGAGGACGAGTCCCGCAGCTCGGAGACCGGCGGCTTCGGCCTGGGCCTTGCCATCGCCAAGGCCGTGACGGAGGCGCACCGGGGCAGGATCCACGCCCAGTCCGAGGACGGCGCCTCTCTCACCGTGACGGCGGAGCTGCCGCTGGCATAGAATACGAAAACGGGATCCGGAGCGAATCCGGATCCCGTTTGCTGTGTGTTTTGTTCAGCGCCATCCGCCTGGGCCGCCGCCCTGACCGCCGTAGCCGCCGCCAAAGCCGCCCTGGCCGCCGGGGCCACCGGGGCCGCCGCCGAAGCCGCCCATGCCGCCGCCCATCATCTGGTTGGGGAGGGTCGTGACCTGCTGGCCGTTCACATAGACGGTGCCGCCGGTGAAGGTGGCCGTGCCGTCGTAGTCGAAGGGGGAGTTTGCGTACACGGAGACGGTGCCGCCGGTGATGATGATAGTACCGTTGGAGTCGATACCGTCGGTGTCGCCCTGCCCCATGGTGATAGTGACCGTGCCGCCGGTGATCTCCACGGTGGGAGTATAGGCGGAGGACTTCCGGGCAGCGTTGATGCCGTCGTCGGAGGCCGCGATGGTGATCTCGCCCCCGCTGATGCGGATGTAGGTGGCCTCGATGCCCTCATAGGCCGTGATGTTCAGCGTGCCGCCGCTGATCTCCGCCAGCTCGTTTGCGTGGATGCCGTCGTCCCCGCTCTGGAGGGTGAAGCTGCCGCCGCTGATCGAGACCGAGCCGTTTGCGTGGATGGCGTCGTCCGCCGCGTCGATCTGGAAGCTGCCGCCGTCTATGACGACGGAGGCGCCGGCCTTGATGCCCTTGCAGGACTCGGTGCCGCTGCGCACGCCGCTGCCGCCGCCGGCGGTAATGACAAGATTCGCGTTTTCGGCGTAGAAGGCGGTTTCCGCCTGGATGCCGTCCTTGCCGGAGACGATGGTGACGCTGGAATCAACGATTGAGACGTAGCCCCGATCCTCCTCCGCGCTGTTTTCGGAGCGGATGCCGTCGCTGCCCGCCGTGATGCTGACCGTGGCCTCGGAGAGCTTTACTGCGTCCTTGCCGTCGAGACCCACGTTCGCCGCGTTCACGGTGAGAGCCTTCGCCGTGACCACCAGGTCGTCCTTGGAGACCACTGCGTGCTTATAATTGCCGGTGATCGTGAGGGCGCCGGCACCGTTTATTGTGAGATCCGCCTTGCTGAACACCGCGGCGTCCAGGCTTGTCTCCCCGTCGGTGAGGCTGTAGTCCGCCCCGTCGGAAATCGTGTTCACCGTGCCCTCGGCGGCGGTGAGAAAGACCTTGTCCGCGCTGCGGATATAGAGGGCGGGGCCGTTTTCATTGGAGAGCTCCGCGTTTTGCAGCACCAGCTGCACCTTGTCCTCCTCGCCGGCCTCGATGAGGATCATGCCCTCGTAGCGGCCGGAGAGCAGGTACACCCCGGCCTCGGTGATGGTGAGATCCCCCGTCGCATCGAGGCTCACCGCCTCGGCGGCGTCGTATTCGCCGGCGGCGTCCCGGTCGGACACCGCGGCGTCGACCTCTACAGAGAGGGTCGCGGCGCCGGCTGTGACGACTGCTTCGCCGGAGGCGTCGGCGTTTGTCCGGGTGAAGCCGCAGCCCGTCAGCAGAAAGAGCGCCAGGGCCAGTGTGATTTTCAGCGTATTTTTCATAATTCTTCTCCTCCTTCCGCTGCGACCAAAAGCGCAAGCTCCAGATTCCCGTTCCGGCAGCGCAGCGCGTCCAGAAATTCCTGCGCGGCGGCGGGGTCTCTCAGTTCCAGTTTGTAATCCAGCTTGTACAGGCTCCCCATGTTGGAGGTCTTCGCCTTCACCAGCTGCCAGGAGCGGGTGTATTGGGTGAAGAGATCGTCGAAGGCGTGTGCAAAGTGGAGCGATTCGGGGACGGTGATGTGCAGCTCCATGAAGCGCTCGCAGCGCATGGGGATGCGGGAGAGCAGCAGCATCAGCCCGGATGCGAGAACCGTGAAGATCAGGGCGATGGCGAGGTAGCCCGCGGCGCAGGCCAGACCCGCCGTCATCACCAGGAAGATGGCGGAGATGTCCCGCGCCTTGCCCGCCGCGCTGCGGAAGCGCACCAGGGAGAAGGCCCCCGCCACGGCGATGCCCGTGCCCACGTTGCCGTTCACCATGAGGACTACGGTGGTGACGGCGATGGGCAGCACCACCAGGGAGATGAGAAAGCTGCGGGTGGCCGCGCGCTCCCGGGAGAGGGCCAGGGCGGCGATGCCGCCGCAGAGCCCGGCAAAGAGCAGGCAGAGCAGGTAGAGCCCCACCGAAAAGCCATCGGTCAAGATGGAATCAAAGATTGACGACATGTTTGTTTCCTCCTTCTATGGAAATGAAAGGGACGCGTTTTTCCTCCAGACTCCGGGTGTAGGCGGCGCCGTACTTGGAGAAGCTGCCCGGAAGGATGCCCTCCGCGTCCAGGGCGGCGGCCAGCCACAGGGGCATGGCGCCGCCGGTTTTGATCTCCAGCAGCACCGTCTCCTCCGGCAGCAGCGTCCGTCCCGCGGCGCCCCGCTCCAGGCGGAGCTCCGTCTCCCGGTAGCGGATGTTCCGGTCAAAGGTCAGGCGGAGATCCGGGTGCTCCTCGTCAAACCAGGCCTCCCGCTCGCAGGCGATGAGCGTGGCGGGCTGGGGACGCCCGTAGAGCTGCATGGCCCAGTCGATCTCGGAGAGGATCTGGCTCTCGAAGGGCTTGACGCCCCGCTGCAGATAGCCCTCCGCCTCCGGAAGGCGCATGGCCGCCCGGCGCTTGTAGACCACGCCGCCGAACTTTTTCTTCAGCTCCAGGAAGACGGTGGAGTCCGGCGTGGCCGTGCCGTAGCAGCGGAGGCGGAGCTTTTCCTTGTAGTCCACGGCCTCGATGGAGCTGCGGATGATGCGCCGGTCCGGCGTGTCCAGATAGAGGCTCATCACCGTGCTGCGGCCGTGTTCGTCCGGCCGCAGATGTTGGCCGATCCGGTTCAGCAGCCTATTATACTGCGCCTCGGTCAAAAGGTACTTCTTCTCGACCCTCTTGAAAATGCAGATCGTATCCATGGGGATGACCTCCTTCCTTGTTTCTGTGCCCATCATAGACCATGAAACTAAATCGAACTTAAAAGAAAATAAAATCTTTCAGCGGCGGGGACAGCGGCCGCTCCCCTGCCCGCCGCGCCGGGAGCAGCGCCCCTGCCGGGGCATCAGCTTTACGCCGCTGGCCTCCGCCGTCTCCCGGGGCGGCCTTGCCGCCGTCACCCGCTCCCATACCGCCTCAAAATGTGAAAGTCCCCGGGCAAAGTCCCGGCTGCGCCGCTGTTCCATGTGGTACCCTCCCTCGGTTTTTCCTGTGCTCCAGACTATGCCCGCTCTTGCAAAGCGGTGAAAACTGTGCCATAATATACAGGGATACTTGATAATGGGGTGGGATGCGACATGGCAAGATTTTTCATGGCGGGAACCAATCTGGGCGGCGGCACGGTGATCATCCGGGGCCGGGACGCGGAGCATGTGAAGGTGCTGCGCCTCAAGCCCGGGGAGGACGTTGTGATCTGCGACGGACAGGGTACCGACTACAAGTGCCGCCTGGTCATGGCCGACAAGGAACAGGCCCAGGTGGAGGTGGTGGAGGTCGTCCCCTGCCGGGGCGAGCCCAGTGTGAAGGTCACGGTGCTCTGCTCTCTGCCCAAGGGCGATAAGACCGAGTATATCATCCAGAAATGCGTGGAGGCCGGCGCTCACGAGATCCTGTTCTTCCAGTCCAACCGCTGCGTCGCCCGGCCGGAGGCGCCGGAGAAGAAGCTGGAGCGCTGGCAGCGCATCAGCGAGGAGGCCGCCAAGCAGTCCGGCCGGGGCATCATCCCCAAGGTGGACTGGATCGGCGAGTTTGCCGACGCGCTGAACGTGGCCGTTCAGAAGGATCTGGGCCTCTTCCTCTACGAGACCGGGGAGCGGGAGAGCCTGAACACCGTGCTGGAGAGCAACAAGCGCATCGAGACCCTGGCGCTGATCACCGGACCCGAGGGCGGCTTTGCCCCCTTCGAGGCGGATCTGGCGCGGATCACGGGGCTGCACCTCTGCTCCATGGGGGAGCGGATCCTCCGCTGCGAGACGGCGCCGGTGGTGGCGCTGACCGCGGCCATGTACGCCACCGGGAATCTTGGTTAAAGAGGATGCGGGGATGAGGGAACAACCCCTCAGTCATCCGCCTTGCGTGAGACGGCGGCTGACAGCTCCCCTTGCAGGGGAGCCTATAAGGAAGGGATAGATATGAAAAAGTTTGACGAGAAGTACTGTATCGAGATCTTTGAAAAGCTGCTGGCGGTGGACAGCACCACCGGCTTTTATGAGGAGAGCCAGCGGCAGCTCTGCCGACTTCTGGAGGAGCTGGGCTATCCCTATGAGACCATCCGCAAGGGCGGCGTCATCGCCGACCTGGGCGGGGAGGGGGACGCCCTCTGCATCACCGCCCACCTGGACGACATCGGCCTCATGGTGCGGCACCTGAACGCCGACGGGACCCTGAACGTCTGCCCCGTGGGCGGGCTCTACCCCTTCTACTGCATGATGGAGAACGTCCGCGTTCACACCCGGGAGGGGAAGGTCTACACCGGCTCCGTATGCCGCACACCCAACTCCGTCCACGTCACCGAGGAGGAGCTGCGCGTCACCCCGCCGGATTTTCGCAGCAATGTCTGCGTGGTGCTGGATGAGGATGTGCACAGCGCCGCGGAGGTCCGCGCGCTCGGCATCGAAACCGGGGACAGCATCGCCCTGGAGCCCCGCTTCATCTACGCAAACGGCTATCTCAAGAGCCATTTTGTGGACGACAAGGCCTGCGCCGCCGTGCTGCTGACCTTGATGAAGGCGCTGAAGGAGGAGGGCGTCGTTCTGAACCGCAAGGTCTACGCCTACTTCGCCTATTACGAGGAGATCGGCCACGGCACCACCGTGCTGCCGGAGGATGTGACGGATATGATCGCCGTGGACATCGCCCCCACCGGCCCGGATCAGAATTCCGACGAGCGGAAGGTGTCCATCTTCGCCAAGGACTCCCGCTTCCCCTACCACTGGGGTCTGACCAACGAGCTGCGGCAGGCCGCCATCGACGCCGGCGTGGACTATGTGATGGATATTTTCACCCCCCACTACGGTACGGACTGCGACCCCAGCGTGGTGGCCGGCTACGACATCCGCCACGCGGCCATCGGCCCCGGCACCTTAAACTCCCACGGCTATGAGCGCACCCATATCGACGGCCTCCGGGCATGCTACGAGCTGCTGGCGGCCTACCTGAAACGGTAAGAACAAAACTGTGTCATAAATGCAAGCAGGGAGGAAAAAGCCATGAGTGAAACCTACGCGAAAGAATTTGACGGGATCGTCGCCAAGGCCAGGGCAGCGCAGAAGCCCATGCGGGTGGCTGTGGCCGGCGCCGCGGCGGAGAACATCCTGAAGGGCGTGTTTGACGCCCAGGCCGACGGCTTTGTGGAGCCGATCCTCATCGGCAAGGAAGCCAAGATCCGGGAGCTGCTGAAGCAGCTGGGGCTGGAGGATCGCCCCTGCCGGATCCAGAATCTGGACAGCAGCGTGAACCCCGTGCAGTACGCCATCGAGATGATCCGCGCCGGCGGCGCCGACGCGCTGATGCGCGGCAACACCCAGACTCGGGACTTTCTGATGCCGGTGCTGAACAAGGCAAACCACCTGGTACGGGAGGACGCCCTGGTCACCCATGTGGTGTTTCTGAAGGTGCCCGGCTATCCCAAGCTCCTGGCCGTGTCGGACGTGACGCTGCTCATCAATCCCAACATGGAGACCCGCCGCGAAGTCGTGGCCAACATGGCCCGGGCCCTGAACGTCTTCGACGTGCAGAAGCCCAACATCGCCCTGCTGAGCCTGGTGGAGACCCCCAGCTTCCAGATGCGGGACACCGTGGAGGACGAGACCATGGTGCGCCAGCACGCCTACCGCCCCATTGCCGACTGCAATCTGGTGGGCCCCATCGCCTATGACCTGATCATGAGCAAGGAGGCCGCCCGCCTGAAGGGCTATGACTGCCCCTACTGCGGCGACTTTGACGGCATCGTGGCACCCAACCTGATGGCCGGCAATCTGCTGGTCAAGGTGCTGCAGCGCAATGCCGGCGCTACCGGCTGCGGCATTCTGGTGGGGGCGAAGATCCCCATCGCCATCTCCTCCCGCAGCGACGCGCCGGAGCAGACCTATCTGTCTCTTGCCGCCTGCACGGCCATGTGGGCCAGCGGGAAGTACTTTAAGTGAGCAGTTTTGAGATTTGAGTTTTGAGGAGCTGTAGGGGAGGAGCTTGCCCCTTCCGGCAGCCTCCGGCAGGGTTTACAAGAAAAAGCGCAGCGAATTCGGCTTATTCTGCAAATTCGCTGCGCTTTTTGCGGTGTTCAAGATCCCACCGGGAGAGAGCAAGGCCTCCCCTGCGGCTGATACCGGGAACGCTGCTTCCGTTTCGTTTTTTTTGCTGCAGGCTCGTCTGCTTTCTCTGCTGAAAACTCAAATCTCAAAACTCAAGACTGCGCGCACGCTTCCGTGCCCTGGAGACCCAGCTCTTCCGCGTGGGGGCGCATGCCCTCAAGGCAGAGCTCCGTCACCTCCCGGAGCTCCATCCCCAGCATCTCGCAGCCCCGCAGGATCACCTCCCGGTCGCATTTGGCGGCAAATTTCTTGTCCTTGAACTTCTTCAGCACGCTCTTGGCCTCCAGATCCAGCAGCCCGTGGGGGCGCATCCGGGCGCAGGCCTGGATGATGCCGGTGAGCTCGTCCACGGTAAAGAGGCTCTTTTCCAGGTTTGTCTCGGGCTTCACGTCGCTGCACTGGCCCCAACCGTGGCTGAGAATGGCGCGCACGTCCTCCGGCGCGACTCCGGCGGCCAGCAGCGGCTCCTCCGTGTGCTGCAGATGCTCCTCCGGGTATTTCTCATAGTCGTAATCGTGCAGCATGCCGATGGCCTGCCAGCGCTCCGGCTCTTCCCCGAAGTGGGCGGCCATGGCGCCCATGGCGTAGCAGACGTTCTTCTCGTGCAGCAGCAGGTTTTCCTGGCTGACCATGGTGGCGTTCAGCTCCCTGGCTCTCTCCAGTGTGAGCATGGCGATCTCTCCTTTTCCTCCGGGCGCCGCCCGTTTTTTCTTTATTATACAAAAGCAGCGGGAAATTGCAAGCCCCGCCCGTGACAAGAACTGCCCGCCGGCTTTTGCCGGCGGGCAGTGTGCTCATAATGAAAAGCTCAGCAGAGGCCGTATTCCTCGGCCAGCTTCCGGAAGGCGGGCATGGAGCGGCGGATCTGATCGGCGGAGACGCAGTAGGCGATGCGGACATAGCCGGGGACGCCGAAATCGTCGCTGGGCACCAGCAGCAGCTCGTACTGCTTGGCCTGCTCGGCAAAGGCCTTGGCGTCGGGCTCCGGGGTCTTCACGAAGAGGTAGAAGGCGCCGTCGGGGTACACGCAGTCAAAGCCCAGCTCCTTCAGACCGTTGTAGAGCAGATCCCGGTTTATTTTGTACTGGGAGATGTCGGAGGTCTTGTCGATGCACTTTTCCACCACCCGCTGCATCAGGCTGGGGGCGTTGACAAAGCCGCAGACCCGGCCGCCGCCGCAGATGGCGGCGAAGATGGTGGCCGCGTCCTGCATCCGGGTGCTGACGGCGAGATAGCCGATGCGCTCACCCGGCAGGGACAGGGACTTGCTGTAGGAGTAGTCCAGGATGGCGTTGTCGTAGTAGTGCAGCACGGAGGGCACCTTCTGTCCGTCGTAGACCAGCTCCCGGTAGGGCTCGTCGGAGATCAGGTAAATGGGATGGCCGAAGCGCAGCTCCGCCTCGTGCAGGATGCCGGTGAGCTTCTTCAGACTCTCCTCCGAGAGGATGACGCCGGAGGGGTTGTTGGGGGTGTTGACGATGACGAGCTTGGTCTTCTCCGTGATGCTGCGCTCCAGCGCTTCCAGATCCGGCTGGAGCTTTTCCGTGGGCGGAACGGGGACCAGCTTGCCGCCCACGCCCTCGGTGAACATGCGGTACTCGGGGAAAAAGGGGGCGAAGGCGATGACCTCCTCGCCGGGGAGCAGCAGGGCGTGCATGCAGATGGCAAGACCCGCAGCGGCGCCGCAGGTGACGTAGATCAGATCCTCCCGGGCGGGCAGCTCGAAGCGGGTCTGCAGGTCATGGGCGATGGTTTTGCGCAGGCTGGGCAGGCCAACGGCGGCGGTGTAGCCGTGGAGCTGGATGCTGTCCAGGCTCAGCAGCTCGCGGATGGCCTCCTCCACGCAGGCCGGCGCCGGGATGCTGGGGTTGCCCAGGCTGAAGTCGAAGACTTGATCCGCGCCGATTTCCGCCTTGCGCTTGGCGCCGTAGGCGGCCAGCTCGCGGATGCAGCTCTTGCTGAGACCGAAACCGAGAATCTTGTTTGGAAGCATAGTGATGGTTCTCCCTTTCCTGTTATTTCAAGCTCATGTCTGCATTATACGGCGTATGAGACAAAATGGCAAGAGCTTTATGAATCCTGCCCAAAAGTCCGGGAAAATAGGCAAAAAAATGATTGACTTCAACTAAAAAATAAGGTATGCTTTTCTTGTTAGAAAATGGAAATGCAGGGGATTGAAGCGGGGAGAACAGTGTGAAAAAAACCTTCCATGTGTCCGGCAGGACGGAGCTTGCCGGCAATCATACCGACCACCAGAACGGCCGTATTTTGGCCTCCACCGTGCAGATGGAGCTCACTGCCCGGGTGGAGCCCAACGACAGCGGCCTGATCCGGGTGAAAAGCCAGGGCTTCGGCCCTCGGGAAGTGAATCTTGCCCAGCTGGGCGTGCGGCCCCGGGAGTTTGGCTCGCCGGAGGCGCTGATCCGGGGCGTGGCGGCCTCCTTCCGGGAGCTGGGGCTGACGGTGGGCGGCTTCGACGCGGAGCTGCGCAGCACGCTGCCGGTGGGAGTGGGGCTCTCATCCTCGGCGGCCTTCTCGGTGATGATCGGCCGGATCCTCAGCGAGCTCTACAACGGCGGCCAAGTGGCGCCTCTGGTCATCGCCCGGGCGGGGCAGCAGGCGGAAAACCGCTTTTTCGGCAAGCCCTGCGGGTTGATGAGCCAGCTGGTCTGCGCCCTTGAGCACACGGTGTATGTGGATTTCAAGACCATGGAGATCCGCCGGGTGGACGCGGACTTTGCCGCCATGGGGCTCACCCTGTGCCTGACGGATACCGGCGGCAGCCACGCGGGATTGGACAGCTCCTATGCCCGCATCCCGGCGGACATGGTGTATATCGCCAATCTCTTTGACAAGGGCGTGCTGGGGGATGTGGATCCGGCGGCATTTCGCGCCAAGGGCTGGGATCCCTCCAACCGTCCCGTGCGCCGGGCCATGCACTTTTTTGATGAGAACGAGCGGGTTCCCCTCATGCGGGACGCGCTGGAGCGGCGGGACGGGGAGAGCTATCTGCGCCTGATGAACGAATCCGGCCGCTCCTCGGAGAAGCTGCTGAACAACATCGTCACCAGCGCCACCGGGGACGAGAAGCTGGCCCAGGGCCTGGAGCGCAGCGCCGCGCTTCTGGAGGGGAAGGGCGCCTGGCGGGTGCACGGCGGCGGCTTTGCCGGCTGCGTGCAGGCGCTGATGCCCACGGATTATTTTGAGGCCTACAAGGCGGAGATGGAGAAGAGCTTCGGCCCCGGCTCCTGCCGGGAGATCCGCCTGAGCTAGTTTTGAGCAAACGGGCGCGTTGCAAAGTGCGAAACAGATGCGAAAACCCTGGTTGTATCGTAGGGGAGGGCCTTGTGCCCTCCCGGCGGGCCAGCGCTCGTATAGCAAAGAAATGTTCGGTGAATTCGTACAATCTGCGAATTCGCCGAACATTTTTTAGACAATACCCCGTGCTGCCGGGAGGGGAGCGTACCCATGAAGGTTAGCCCCTTACGGTGGTGACTGGGCTATGAGCGTATTTTGCAACAGCCTCGTTTTTGCTCTTCTCAAAACTCAAAACTGCAAACTCAAAACTTAATTCAGCTTGCCGTTTTCCGGGATGTAGACGGCGTTGGGGTCGTAGAGCATCAGAAACTCCTCCAGGCAGAGGTCGTGCTCCGTCATGTACTTGGCGGCCTCCACACCCACATAGCGGAAATGGGCATGGGGACAGGCCACGCCGTAGAACTCCTCCTTCCCCTCCGGGAAGCGCAGCACGAAGCCGTAGTCCGGCGCGTGCTCCAGCAGCCAGGCGTAGAGCTCGCTGTCGAAGATCTCGGGATCCTCAAAGATCTCGTAGTTGGCGGAATGCTTCGGATTGTCGGTAAAATCAATGGCCAGGCCGATCTGGTGCTCGTTCACGCCGATGCCCGGGAAGGTCTTGGCAGTGAGCACCGGGTCGCGCTCACAGCGGACAAAGGTGCGCAGGTAGTTGGTTTCGATCCATTCGATGTTCCGGTAGGCCTGGGCCATGTAGATGGTGTAGCCCTCGGCCCGGGCGTCCGCCAGCAGAGCCTTGGCCGCATCCACCACCCGGGGATCCAGACCCTGCCCCTCGATGGGGCCGTACTCGGGGGTGTACCAGGCCACGGAGTTGTAGGCGTTGCAGAGCCGGAACTCCCAGCTGGTGATGTCGATGTCTGGCAGATCCTCCGGCCGGTCACCGGCGGGCTCCTCCGCCGCAGCGCCGGTGACGCACAGCGTCAGCAG
The DNA here is from genome assembly GCA_900319635.1 of uncultured Eubacteriales bacterium. Classification (GTDB taxonomy): domain Bacteria; phylum Bacillota; class Clostridia; order Oscillospirales; family Oscillospiraceae; genus Limivicinus. The sequence goes on from ONPF01000019.1 coordinate 65,909, forward strand.
CAGCACGGAGGCCAGAAGAAGGGAAAGAAAACGGTGCTTCATGTGATCCTCCTTATTCCACCCCGTAGAGGGCCAGGAATTCCTCCAGCGTCAGGTGGTTTGCGGTCATATACTGTGCGGCCTCCACGCCCACATAGCGGAAGTGCCAGGGTTCGTACATGACGCCGGTGACGTCCTCCTTCCCGGCGGGGAAGCGCTGAACAAAGCCGTACTCCGCGCAGTGCTCGTTGAGCCACTGGTAGGTGGCGGTCTGCTCGATGGAGGAGTCCTTGATCTGGTAATAGCGGTCGGTGATGTCGCAGCAGAGCGCCAGCTGGTGCTCGCTGCAGCCGGCGGGCATGGTGATATAGTGGCCTGCGCCGTCCTTGCCGTCGGTGATGCCGTTATTCTGGCAGATGCGGGTGAAGTTTGCCGCCTGGTCGCTGTAGCTGCGGTAGCCGGAGGAGAGGAACACGGTGAGTCCCGCCTCCTTGCAGCCCAGGCCGAAGGCGATCAGCGGCTCGGCAATGCGGGCGTCCACCGGGCAGCGGTTGCCGTTATAGGCGGTCTGAATATCCGTCTCCGCCAGGGTCTGGTTCAGATAGGCCAGCTGCTCCGGCTCATAGCGGTCGATGGAGTGGTCGCCGTTAACCAGGGTGAACTCCCAGCTGGTGATGTCCACATCCGGGGGCGTGGGCAGCCCCTGGGCGCTGGCGTTGGCGATGGCCTTGCCGTAGGGGGAGTTGGGATCCACCGTGGGGGCGGGCGTGGCGAGTTCGCCTTCCGGCTGCCCGGGGGCAAGGATGATCTGCCCCGGCGTCTCGGTCTGGGTCTGCGGCGCGGCGGGATCGGCATTCTCCGTCTCCGTCTGGGCCGTTTCGGCCGGCGCGGTCTGGGCCTTCTGCCCGGGGAGCTTCAGGATGCTGAAGCCTGCGATCTGAAGATATGAATAGGCAGCAAAGATCACCAGCACCAGAAAGGCCAGGACGATCCTTGTGCCGCGGGTGTAACGCATAGCATAGTCCTCCGGAATTTGATCTCCGTTTATTTTACCATTCTGCGCCTTGCGGGTCAACAAAATTTTTGTTGAAGGCCCTGCGGCCATCTGGTATAATGGCGGCAGTAACGAAAATTGGAGGGCTGTGCGATGAAGCTCACCTGGTACGGACATTCCTGTTTTTTGGTGGAGACGGCGGAGGGCTCCGTTCTGCTGGATCCCTATTCCCCCGGCAGCGTTCCGGGGCTGCAGCTGCCGGCGCTCACGGCGGATCTGGTGCTGTGCAGCCACGGCCACCGTGATCACGGCTACCGGGAGGGCGTGAAGCTCAGCGGCAGGACTCCCGCGCTGCGCGTGCAGCGGCTGGAGACCTTCCATGACGAGAAGGGCGGCGCCCTGCGCGGCCCGAACACCGTCCACATCCTGGAGGCGGAGGGGCTGCGCGTCGTCCACCTGGGCGACCTGGGGCATATGCTGAGCCCGGAGCAGATCGCCGCCCTGGGGCGGGTGGATCTGCTGCTGATCCCCGTGGGCGGTCACTATACCATTGACGGGTCAACCGCGGCGAAGCTGGCCTCTGCCATCGGCGCGGGCATCACAGTGCCCATGCACTACCGGGGCGAGGGCTTTGGCTACGACGTCATCGGCACGGTGGAGCCCTTCCTGTCGCGGCAGGGAGAAGTCCAGCGGCTGGACAGCAATGTGCTGACGCCTAAGCGGCGGGAGACGCCGGTGACGGTTGTGCTCCGCTGCCCGGTGAAGTAAAAGGCGGAAAGGAACGAGAGAGATGCAAGTTCGCTACAAATGGTCGGCGCTGCTGCTGATCCTGGCGCTGCTGGCCTCGCTGCTTTGCGCCTGCGGGGTGACGCCCGCGTCCCCCCGGCCGGAGCAGGAAGACCTGGTGCTGCTCCAGGATACCCCCGCGCCTGCCCCGGGCACGGCGCAGGAGGAGCAGGAGATATCCGCCCCAGACGCGGCGCAGGAGACGCCGCTGCCGGAGGACGGCAGCTATACCACCAAGGAGGACGTCTGCGCCTACCTGATCGCCTACGGCCGCCTGCCCTCCAACTTTATCACCAAAAACGAGGCCCGCGCCGCCGGTTGGGAGGGCGGGGCTCTGGAGCCCTACTGCCCCGGCAAGTGCATCGGGGGCGACCGCTTCGGCAACCGGGAGGGGCTGCTGCCCTCCGCCAGGGGCCGGGTCTGGACGGAGTGCGACATCAACACCCTGGGCGCCCGCTCCCGGGGCGCGGAGCGTCTGGTGTTCTCCAACGACGGTCTCATTTATTACACCGGGGATCACTACGAGAGCTTTGAGCTGCTCTACGGCGAACCCTGAACCGAATCCCGCCTCTTTATCGGAGGCGGGTCTTTCTTTTGACAGCTTTTCGACAAAATTCGACAAATTATTTTTGCACAGACTGCAAAAATATGTCGAACCAGCTTGCTCCTTGTAGAAGAATCAGATATTATGTCAACAAATAATCCACGCGGTTCGACAGAATACTCTTGTGGCGAAAGTGCGCGGTATGGTAAATTTACAGCGACAAAACGGTGAAACTGCTTCCGGAAATTCCGAAGTACCCTACATACCGCAATGATGGGAGGAACAAGTTATGGAAACTACTATTCGCATCCTGCTGGCAGACGCAAATGCCGATTTCGGAAAGCTGCTCAGCGAGCGCTTTGCCGCCGAGCGAGGATTCGAGCTGGTGGGGATCGCCGCGGACGGCCAGGAGGCGCTGGACATGGTGAGCCAGCTGCGGCCGGATCTGCTGCTGACGGAACTGGTGCTGCCAAAGCTGGACGGGCTGGAGCTGCTGCGCCGCCTGCCGGAGACCGGCGTCCGCTGCCGCTGCATCGTGCTCTCCGGCTTCATCAACAACAAGGTGATCGCAGACTGCGCGGCGCGGGGTGCGGATTATTTCATGCCCAAGCCCTGCGACCTGGGCGCGCTGCTGGAGCGGGTGCGCCAGCTGGCCGACGGGGAGGGGGAAGAGCTGCCCCTGGAGGGGATCGACTGCCGCCCCGCCGCCCGCATCAGCCGCCAGGAGGCGGATCTGGAGGCGACGGTCACCGACATCATCCACGAGATCGGCGTGCCCGCCCACATCAAGGGCTATCAGTATCTGCGGGAGGCCATCATCCTCACCATCCAGGATATGGACGTGATCAACGCCGTCACCAAGGTGCTCTATCCCGAGGTGGCCAAGCGCTTTGCCACCACGCCCAGCCGGGTGGAGCGGGCCATCCGCCACGCCATCGAGGTGGCCTGGGACCGGGGCGACATCGAGGTGCTGCAGAAGTACTTCGGCTACACGGTGTCGAATATCAAGGGAAAGCCCACCAATAGCGAGTTCATCGCCATGATCGCGGACTCTTTGACCCTGCGGCAGAAGCAGGCGAGACGGTGACCGTTTGTAGGGGCCGACGCCCTCGGCGGCCCGCAAAATCGGCTTTTCCCGCACAAATTCTCCAATTTTGCGGACCGGGCGAATTATCGAAAAACCAACGAACACTGTAAAAGTATGCGTGATAATCGCCTGAGATACCAATAAACTTTTTTGCCCGAACCAATGAAGTTCCCCTGTTTGCTGCCTCTTGAAAAAACCAGCAAACAGGGGGATTTTTATAGTGGATAATACCGATCCTCAACCCAGCGGGCGGGATTGTTTTCAATGTACTCACAGATTTCATTGTAATCTTTCTCGTTTCGGATCACATGCTCATAGTACCCGCGCTGCCAGAGCGACCCCGTCAAACCTTTTTCCCTACAGTGGTTCGCAGAAAGCGATTTCAGTGCACCGACGATCCGTCCAAGCGTAGGGGCGACCCTTGTGGTCGCCCGCGTCTGGCCGATCAAGCAAATGAAATGGATATGGTTAGGCATGATAACAAAGGGCTTGATCTGAACAGCATAAAGATTTTTCGTCTGTTTTAAACATTGTTCCACGAGCTTTCCATGTTCGGTCAGTGTCAGGGACGGGCGACCGCAAGGGTCGCCCCTACAGACAGACGACAAGATGCAACGCCGGTCGTGGGTGCAAATTGTGACAAAATAGGCGCCGAGGGCGCTGTAATCGTAGTCCGGCAGGCGGATTTGTTTCCGCTTCGGCAAGTCCATGGAACTCACACCTCCGATTATCTGTAGGGGCCGGCGTCCCCGACGGCCTGGCCCCTGTCTCCCGTGTAGGGGCCGGCGTCCTCGACGGCCCGTTTTGTCCATTATATCACACATTCGGCAAAGAAAACCGGCGTCCTTGCACATCGTGGAACATCTCGGAACATCTATGAAGAGGATGGAGAGAAAACGCACATCTCTCCATCATTTTTTTACATCTTCCAAGAGGAAAAGCGATTGCTTTCTGCGGCTTGATATGCTACAATAATCCTGCCACGCAATTTCATACTATTACACTACAGGTATGTGTTTTTTCTTTGGTAAAAACACATGCCCTTTTCGGCATACCTGTGGTGTGAAGAAATTGCGTGGCAGCAAACGGGGCCGCTGTGTTTTTCGTGCGTGGTTCCGTTTGGGCCACGCACTTTTTATTTTCCCGAAAAATGTGTGGTGAGAATAAAAATGAAAGAGAGGTAAGGGGAATGGAAGAAAAAACTATTGTCGTAGGAAAACCCAGCGTTACACTTATGCCGATTATTGGAACGGCTATCGGAATTCTGCTGCTTGTCTTGAACTTTTCGGGAGTTTTCGGTGGATCCTATCGTTACAATTCTCACTATGAGCGAATCGGTTTTACTCCTCCTATTGCTATTACTCTCGTCGGCGCCTTCTTTATCGTCGCTTCGATTGTGCTCTTTCTCTATGCAAGAAACTGTGAAATTCAGGTAACCGAGAAGAGAGTTTTTGGGAAAGCCGCATTTGGAAAAAGGGTAGACATCCCTGTAGATTCGATTTCTGCTGTTGGAACGATCGGAATCCTAAAAGGAATCTCCGTCGCAAGCGCTGCTGGCGCTATTCAGTTTTTATATCTTGCCAATGTAGACGAAGTTCATAATGCGTTAAGCAAGCTTGTTGTTGAAAGGCAAGGAAAACAGCCTACGATGACAATTAAGCAAGAAATCCCCCAAAGCAACGCCGACGAGTTGGCAAAATATAAGGATCTACTTGATAAGGGCATCATTTCACAGGAAGAGTTTGACGCAAAGAAAAAGCAATTATTAGGGCTGTAATAAAGCAACGGCAGGGAGCAAATCACTCCCTGCCTTTTTCATCCCTCCAACAGTCCAATGTATTTATACGCTGTGGTCCTGCTGATATCGCAAATCCTCGCCAATTCCGTAAGATTGAATGCTCCCTTCTTATACTGCGGATAGTGCCGAAGGAAGTTAGCGGGAAGTTCGTCAAGCGTGGTCTGCGGTCTGCCGATCCGCCTTGCGGTACCCGAAAAACGCTTCGGGCTTGCGCTGATCCTCGCGTTTTTCGACCGCTGCGGAAATTGCGGCCTTGCTGAATCTGCCACCGGCAGCGCAAGGCCGCAATTCCCTTCGCCCTCGTGTTCCGCATACCTGAACGCACACGCTCGCGGATGATCCGCAACTCCAACTCCGCGAATACGCCCGACATTTGGATGAACGCATTGGTCATCGGGTCGAGTTCCCCATTGGAGCAATCTACCTGAATGTTGTCTACGATGGAGAGATCGCGGGTGTTTTTGTTGTGTTGCACCTGATGTTATGGTAAAATAATAAAAAAGTTCCCAGATAACAAGAAAGGAAGGATCTTGAGAAATGAAAAAGTGCATTGCGCTGCTGCTTGCTTTGACCATGGTGCTCGCTCTGTGCGCCTGCGGAGCCGCTAAGGGCCCGAAGGGAACCTATACCATGTACAGCGACAACATCGAGATGGGACGGCTGGAGTTTTCGGGGAACAAGGTCGTGCTCGTCATCGGACGGGAAGAATTCGGCTATGTATCCAGATCCGAGGGCACCTTTACCTATGAGGACGGCAAGATCTTCTGTACCTTTGACGACGGAAAGGATGAATTCAGTTACGACGAGGCAACGGACAGCATTGATATTTACGGAGTTATGCAGGCCAGGAAAGATCGCTGACGGTGAAGGCGTCTGAAAAGGATACGGAATCGGGCATGCAAAAGCGGCAGGGAGCGATGGGCTCCCTGCCGTTTTTGCATCGAATGATTCAAAAAATGAAAGGAAAAGCACTGGTCAAGAATCGGTGCGCGTGGTATATTAGAGACGTTGAACGAACGTCGAAGCAAAGCCGGAGAGGAGGCAGGCGGATGCAGGAAAAGGAACAAAAGCCCAGATCCTGGGTGTTGCCCCGGCACAGGCTGGGGCGCAAGCTGGTCTGGCTGCCGGCCTGGCTCCTGACGCGCCTGCGCTACGGGGTGAAGGTCACGCCCTGGCCGGACGATGGGCAGGCGCTGATCCTCTACAACCACCAGACCGGGCTGGATCAGTTCCTGGTGGGGCTGAATTTCCGGCAGCCGGTGTACTATGTGGCCTCGGAGGATCTGTTCTCCGCGGGTCTGCCGGCGCGGATCATGCAGTATCTGGTGGCGCCCATCCCCATCAAAAAGCAGGTCACGGACATCCGGGCGGTAAAGACCTGCCTGCGGGTGGCCCGGGAGGGCGGCAGCATCGCCATCGCGCCGGAGGGCAACCGCACATACAGCGGCCTCCCCTGCGCCATGAACCCGGCCATCGGGTCGTTGGCCAAGAAGCTGGGGCTGCCGGTGCTGCTGCTGCGCATCGAGGGCGGCTACGGCGTCCAGCCCCGGTGGAGCGACAGTGTGCGGCGGGGCCCCATGACGGCCCGCGTGGCGGAGCGGATCGGGCCGGAGGAGCTGCGGCAGCTCAGCGCGGCGCAGGTCTATGAGCGGATCCGGCAGGGGCTTTGGGTGGACGAGACCAAAAGCGGCGGCGAATACCGGGGCGGCAGACGGGCGGAGTATCTGGAGCGGATGCTGTATCTCTGCCCCGGCTGCGGCCCCGCCCGGCTGGAGAGCCGGGGGAACCTGCTCCGCTGCCCGAATTGCGGCCTTACGGTGGAATACATGCCGGACAAGACCCTCAAAAGCGCCGACCCGGCCTTCCCCTTCCGCTTTGCGGCGGACTGGTACCGGGCGCAGGAGGACTATGTGAACGCCCTGGACACCCGGGAGCATACCCGGGAACCCCTGTTCCGGGATGAGGCGCGCCTCTCGCAGGTGCTCCTCTACAAGCGGAAGGAGACCCTGCGCAAGCGCACGTCGCTGGCGCTTTACGGGGATCGGATCGTGCTGGACGAGGGGACGGAGCGGGAGCTGCGCCTGCCCTTTGCCGAGCTCGGCACCGTGACGGTACTGGGGAAGAACAAGCTGAACCTTTATCACGGGGAGACCCTTTATCAGCTCAAGGGCGACAAGCGCTTTAACGCCCTGAAATACGTGCAGATTTTTACGAGAAGTCAGAATATAGCCAGGGGGGATTTCGATGCAAAATTTTTGGGACTCTAACGTCTGGGGGCTTTTCAACATCGTCGCGGTGCTGCTGGTGAGCCTGCTTGCGGCAAACGCGCTGAAGCGAGCCTTCCGCTTCCTGGAGGCCTCTCTGATCCCCACCTCGGTGCTGGCGGGCGCGCTGCTGCTGCTCCTTTCCGAGGGCATCCGCATTTGCAGCGGCGTGGACATCTTTGAAACCGACTTTTTTAACGGCAGCGGCGTTGAGACCATGGAGCTGCTGACCTACCACATGCTGGGGCTGGGCTTTGTGGCCTCCACCTTCAAGGGCGCCGGCGGAAAGCTCGGCAAAAAGCGCACCGGGGAGATCTTCGACACCGGCGTCACCACCGTTTCCAGCTACCTGATCCAGGGGGTGCTGGGCCTGAGCATCACCCTGCTCGCGGTGCTGGTGATAAAGGATTTCTTCCCGGCGGCGGGGGTGCTGCTGCCCTTCGGCTACGGCCAGGGCACCGGCCAGGCCATGAATTACGGCAATATCTATGAGACGGAGTACGGCTTCGCAGGGGGCAAGAGCTTCGGCCTGACCATCGCGGCGCTGGGCTTCCTCTCCGCCAGCATCGGGGGCGTCATCCATCTGAACCTGCTGCGCCGCCGGGGCAAGCTCCCGGGCGGGAAGCTTCAGGAGGGCGGTCTTCGCTCCGAGCAGGTGCAGCAGGCCAACGAGATCCCCATGATGGACAGCATCGACAAAATGACCGTCCAGGTGGCGCTGGTGTTTGCGGCCTATCTGCTGGCCTATCTGTTCATGCTGGGGCTGGGGGCCCTGCTGCCCGGGATGAAGGCGGTGATCTACGGCTTCAACTTCCTGCTGGGCGTGCTGGCCGCGTCCCTGGTCAAGCTCGCCCTGCGGCTGCTGAAAAAGGCGGGGGTGGTGAAGCGGGACTATGTGAACAGCTTCCTCATGACCCGGGTCAGCAACTTCTGCTTTGACCTGATGGTGGTGGCGGGCATCGCGGCCATCCGGCTGGGCGTGCTGGAGAATTACTGGGGCGTCATCCTCATCCTGGGCGTCCTGGGCGCGGTGCTGACCTACTACTACAATCTCTTCGTGGCGAAAAAGCTGTTTCCGGAATACGAGCAGGAGCAGTTTCTCATGATGTACGGCATGCTCACCGGCACCGCCAGCACGGGCACCATCCTCCTGCGGGAGATCGACCCGGATTTCCGCACGCCCGCCGCGGACAACATGGTGTACCAGAACTTCCCCGCCATCGTCTTCGGCTTTCCCATGATGCTGCTGGCTACCCTGGCTCCGAAGAGGCCGGTGCTGACGCTGGGGATCCTGGCGCTGTTCTTCCTGGGGATGAACCTGATCCTCTTCCGGCGCAGCATCTTCAAGCGCCGGCGCAAGTCCTGAGCCTCACAAAAAAAGAAAAGCAGAGCGCCCCGGCGAAAGCCGGGGCGCTCCTCTTTTCTCAAAACTCAATACTGATAGCTCAAAACTCACTCCACAGAGATCATGTAATAGTAGACCGGCTGGCCGCCCTCCACCACGCTCACCTCCGCGTCGGGGAAGTTGCCGCTGATGGTCTCGGAGGCGGCGTTGGCCTCCGCCTCGGTCACATCCTCGCCGTAGTAGACGGTGATGAACTCGGGATGGTAGTCGTCAAAGGCCCAGGTCAGCTCCTTGAACAGGGTCTTCAGATTGGTGTAGCTGCCAACCAGCGCCCCGTCCAGCAGGGCCAGATACTCGCCCGCGCGGATGGCGTGGCCGCCGAAGTCCGAATCCCGGGCGGCGTAGGTCACCATGGCGGTGTGCACCTTGCCGATGGCCTCGCCCATGGCGCCCACCAGAGAGGCCTCCGGCTCGTCCGGCGCGAAGTTCAGCATGGCGGAAATGCCCTGGGGCACGGTCTTGGTGGGCATGACGATCACATGCTTCTGCGTCAGCGGCGCGCACTGCTCCGCCGCCATGATGATGTTCTTGTTGTTGGGGAAGACGAACACCGTGGAGGCGGGGGTGGCCTTCACGGCCCGCAGAATGTCGTCGGTAGAGGGGTTCATGGTCTGCCCGCCGGTGACCACCTGGTCCACGCCCAGATCCTTGAACAGGGTCTCCAGCCCCGCGCCGGCACACACGGCCACCACGCCGTATTCCTTCTCCGGCTCGGCCTCCTCCGGCTCCTCGGGCTGGGGATCACCCATGTCCTCCTGGGCTTCCAGCTCCTTCTCCACATCGGCGAGGCTGTCGGTGCTGTTGGGCGTTTTGCCGCCGATCATGTCCAGCGCCTGCAGGCGCATGTTCTCGATCTTGGCCACATCCAGGTCGCCGTACTTCTGGCTCTCGGCCAGGGCCTTGCCGGGGATGTCGGTGTGGACATGGACCTTGAAGATCTCGTCGTCCTCATTGATGACCAGGGAATCCCCGATGCTGTCCAGATACATCCGCAGGGGCAGCAGGTTCACGTTGGGATCCTTCTTGCGCACCACATACACGGTGTCAAAGATGTTGACCTCCGGCACGAACACGTTCTCGGCGGTGAAAACGGGCTTCTTCTCCGGCGCGGGGGCAGCCGCCGCGGCGGCGATGACCTCGCCCCGCAGAGAAGCGAGAATGGCCTTGAGGATGACCATGTAGCCCTTGCCGCCGGCGTCGATGACGCCGGCCTTTTTCAGCACCGGGTTCTGGTTCATGGTGTCGTCCAGCGCCACATCCCCTGCGTCGATACCGGCGACGAGGGCGGCCTCCAGATCCGCGCCGCCCTTGGCGGCCTTGCCCGCGGCGGCGGAGGCCAGGCGGGAGACGGTGAGGATGGTGCCCTCGGCGGGCTTCATCACGGCCTTGTAGGCGGCCTCCACGCCGTCGTTCATGGCGGCGGTGAAATCGGCGGCGCCGGCGGTGTCCATGCCCTTGAGACGCTTGGAGATGCCCCGGAACAGCAGGGACAGAATCACGCCGGAGTTGCCCCGGGCGCCCCGAAGCATGGCGGAGGCCACGCAGTCCGCCGCGGCGGCGACGGTGTCAAAATCCCGCTTGCGCAGCTCGGCGGCGGCGTTCTGGATGGTCAGTCCCATGTTGGTGCCGGTGTCGCCGTCCGGCACGGGGAACACGTTCAGATCGTTGATGGCCTGAATATTGGCCTGCAGAGCCGCATCCGCGCAGAGGATCATCTCCTTGAAGGCTGCGGCGTCAATATACTCTCTCATCTCTGTGCTTCCTTCACCCGATAATGGTGTCAACGTAAACGTCGACGCTCTTCACCGGCACGCCGGTGGCCTTGAACAGCTTGTAGCTGACTTCCTTCATAATGCTGCGGGAAACGGCGGAGATGTTCACGCCCTGATCCACCCCGATGTGCAGCTCCAGAGACACGCTCTCATCGTCGTTATAATGCACCTCCACGCCCTTGGACATGGATTCCCGGCGCAGAAGCTGGAAGGGGCCGCTGTCCTTCGCACGGCCGACCATGCCCTTCACACCGAAGCAACTGGTAGCGGCCTTGCCGGCCAGATTGGTAAAGACCTCGTTGGTGACGCAGATCCTGCCCTTGTTGTTTGCGAGAGTCACCATACTCATCATCGCTCCTTTCCGCTGGAGATCGCGATTTTTTCCAATTGATACAAAACCGAGTATACATTATACCGTAAAACTTCAAAAAGTACAAGGGGAAATTGCAAAGCCGGGAGACCCTTTCCCGGAATTCCGTCCCTTTGACGGTTTTCGCGGGAAAAGACCGGCAACAGCTTCCCGTATTTTGGCAGACTTTCTTGTTGCCTTTTTGACAAAAGAATGGTAAACTTACTCTGTCATATAGCGTGCGCCCTTTGGCGTTCGCATGAAATCTATACATGGAGATGAAAGATATGCAGAGACACTTCAAAACCATGGACGGCAATAACGCCGCCGCCCACGTATCCTACGCCTTTACCGAAGTAGCCGCAATCTATCCCATCACCCCGTCCAGCCCCATGGCTGACTATGTTGACCAGTGGGCCGCCCAGGGCCGCAAGAATATCTTCGGTTCTACCGTCAAGGTGCAGGAGATGCAGGCGGAGTCCGGCGCTGCCGGCGCCGTTCATGGTTCCCTCAATGCCGGCGCTCTGACCACCACCTACACCGCCTCCCAGGGCCTGCTGCTGATGATCCCCAACATGTACAAGATCGCCGGCGAGCTGCTGCCCGGCGTCTTCCACGTCAGCGCCCGCACCCTGGCCAGCCACACCCTGAACATCTTCGGTGACCACAGCGACGTCATGGCCTGCCGCCAGACCGGCTTTGCCATGCTGGCCGAGACCAACGTGCAGGAAGTCATGGATCTGAGCCCCGTGGCCCATCTGGCCGCCATCAAGGGCCGCGTTCCCTTCCTGAACTTCTTCGACGGCTTCCGCACCTCCCACGAGATCCAGAAGGTCCAGGTTTGGGACTATGAGGATCTGAAGGAAATGTGCGACATGGACGCTGTCCAGGCCTTCCGTGACCGCGCTCTGAACTCCGAGCATCCCACCATGCGCGGCTCCCACGAGAACGGCGACATCTTCTTCCAGAACCGCGAGGCCTCCAACAAGTACTACGAGGCCGTTCCCGCCATCGTGGAAGAGTACATGGGCAAGATCAACGCCAAGCTCGGCACCGACTACCAGCTCTTCAACTACTACGGCGCTCCCGACGCGGATCGCGTCATCATCGCCATGGGCTCCATCTGCGACGTGGCCGAGGAAGTCATCGACTACATGAACGCCCACGGCGAGAAGGTCGGCCTCATCAAGGTCCGCCTGTTCCGTCCCTTCTGTCCGGACAAGCTCCTGGCCGCCATCCCCGAGACCGCGAAGAAGATCGCTGTTCTCGACCGCACCAAGGAGCCCGGCGCTCAGGGCGAGCCTCTGTATCTGGATGTTGTCACCGCGCTGGCCAACGCCGGCAAGACCGACGTCAAGGTCATCGGCGGCCGCTACGGTCTCGGCTCCAAGGATACGCCTCCCGCCTCCGTCTTCGCCGTGTACAACGAGCTCAACAAGGCTGAGCCCCGCCGCATGTTCACCATCGGCATCGTGGACGACGTGACCAATCTCTCCCTCGAGGAAGTTCCCGCCCCCGCCACCGCTCCCGAAGGCACCATCGAGTGCAAGTTCTGGGGTCTGGGCGGTGACGGCACCGTCGGCGCCAACAAGAACTCCATCAAGATCATCGGCGACCATACCGACAAGTTCGTGCAGGCCTACTTCCAGTACGACTCCAAGAAGACCGGCGGCGTGACCATCAGCCACCTGCGCTTCGGCGACAAGCCCATCAAGAGCCCGTACTACATCAACAAGGCCGACTTCGTGGCCTGCCATGTGCCCAGCTACATCACCAAGGGCTTCCCCATCGTCCGCGACGTGAAGCCCGGCGGCGTGTTCCTGATCAACTGCCAGTGGAGCTTTGAGGAGCTGGAGCATCACCTGGATGCCGCCTCCAAGCGCTACATCGCCAAGAACAACATCCAGCTCTACATGATCAACGCCATCGACCTGGCCAAGAAGATCGGTATGGGCAAGCGCACCAACACCATCCTGCAGTCCGCCTTCTTCTCCCTGGCCAAGGTCCTGCCCGAGGCAGACGCCATCCAGTACATGAAGGACGCCGCCCTCCACTCCTACCTGAAGAAGGGCCAGGACGTGGTCGACATGAACTACAACGCCATCGACGCCGGCGCCACCGCCTACGTCAAGGTCGAGGTTCCCGAATCCTGGGCCACCGCCGAGGATCACAAGGAAGTCGAGGCCAAGCACGGCCTGGAGAAGACCGTCAAGATGGTCAGCACCATCCTGGATCCCGTGGACAAGATGGACGGCGACAGCCTGCCCGTCTCCGCCTTCGTGGATCACGCCGACGGCACCTTCGAGCTGGGCGCCGCTGCCTACGAGAAGCGCGGCATTGCCGTCACCGTTCCCAAGTGGGACGCTGAGAAGTGCATCCAGTGCAACCAGTGCGCCTTCGTCTGCCCCCACGCCACCATCCGTCCCTTCGTGCTCACCGCCGAGGAGGCCGCCGCGGCTCCCGCGCAGACCAAGCTGGCCGCCGTCAAGGGCATCAAGAACATGGACGGCTACAAGTTCACCATGGCCGTGTCTCCTCTGGACTGCATGGGCTGCGGCGTCTGCATCGGGGAATGCGGCGTCCACGCCATCGAGATGGTTCCCATGGAGAGCCAGCTGGATCAGCAGGAGGTCTTCAACTACGCGGTGGAGAAGGTCGCTGCCAAGCCCGAGCTCTTCAAAGCCGACAACGTGAAGTTCAGCCAGTTCGCTCAGCCCTACCTGGAGTTCTCCGGCTCCTGCGCCGGCTGCGCCGAGACCAGCTACGCCCGCGTCGTCACCCAGCTCTTCGGCGACCATATGCTCATCTCCAACGCCACCGGCTGCTCCTCCATCTGGGGCGGCCCGGCTGCCACTTCTCCCTACACCGTCAACAAGGAAGGCAAGGGTCCCGCCTGGGCCAACTCCCTCCTGGGCCAGAAGAAGATCCGCGACGATCTGAAGGCCAAGGTCGAAGCCCTGGTGGCCATCGAGTGGTGCGATCCCGCCATCAAGGAAGCCGCTGCCAAGTGGTTTGAGACCTATGCCGACGGCAACCTGAACCAGGAGCCCACCAAGGCCCTGATCAAGGCCCTGGAGGAAGGCATCACCGAGGGCTGCACCTGCGACGCCTGCGTCCTCGCACGCCAGATCCTGGCCAAGAAGGATTACCTGAACAAGAAGTCCATGTGGATCTTCGGCGGCGACGGCTGGGCCTACGACATCGGTTACGGCGGCGTGGATCACGTGCTGGCTTCCGGCGAAGACGTGAACATCTTCGTGTTCAACACCGAGGTGTACTCCAACACCGGCGGACAGGCCTCCAAGGCCTCCAACATCGGCCAGGTGGCGCAGTTCGCCGCGGCCGGCAAGGAGCTCAAGTCCAAGTCCCTGGCTGAGATGGCCATGACCTACGGCTACGTCTACGTGGCCCAGGTCGCTATGGGCGCCAACAAGGCCAAGGCTCTGAAGGCCATCGTGGAGGCCGAGGCGCACAAGGGCCCGTCCCTCATCATCGCCTACGCTCCCTGCGAGATGCACAGCATCAAGGGCGGTATGACCAACTGCCAGAAGGAAATGAACAAGGCTGTGGATTGCGGCTACTGGAACCTGTTCCGCTTCAATCCCGAGGCCGAGAAGCCCTTCACGCTGGACAGCAAGGCGCCCGCCGGCGGCTACCAGGAGTTCCTCATGAACGAGGCTCGCTACAGCCGTCTGACCCGCGAGTTCCCGGATCGTGCCGATCGCCTGTTCAAGGCCAACGAGGACAACGCCAAGGATCGCTACGAGCACCTGATGAAGCTGAAGGCTCTCTACGAGTAAGCCGAAAGCAAAGACAAACTAAGACACAGCAAGAGCCCGCCGGATTCCCGGCGGGCTCAACGTGTAGACAAACCCAAAACATGTCATTGCGAGCCGTAGGGAGCGATCCCCTGATCGCTCCGCCGTTCAACGCTCGATTCACGGAGGCATCTGGGGATGCCTCCCTACGGCGCGGCAATCCGTTCTTCTTCAAAAAGCTGTGTTTTCAGGGGTTAAGGATGCGGATCGCCCCTAAAGGGACTAGGCACAAAGAGGGCGCGGGCTTACGCCCTCGGCAATGTGCCGTCGCCACACCGTAGGGACGAGCATTGCTCGTCCGTGGATTCCGGCGCGGTGTGGACAGACGGACGACCAATGGTCGTCCCTACTGGTTCGCGATGACAGAAAACCTGCTTTGTCTACAGTCTGAGCCCGCCGGTTTCCCGGCGGGCTCGTTTTTGCCTATGGCAGGAGGGTTTCGTCCTCATCTGCCTCCATGCTGAGAAAGAATTCCTCACATTCTGCCTGAGCGTCCTGCAGGATCTGCTGTGCTTCCGCATTTTGTCCGACCTCCAGTCGACGGATCGCATCTGTCGCCCGGTTGAACAGATGCAGGTACATTTTCTTATAGCAGTTCATGTGCTCCCCCCCTTTTTTAAGTGTGTACAAATATGTGTACAAACATGTACATTATATTGCAATCTCATTATGCTTACAATATGGAGCGGAGGGGAGCGCATGGATAAATTTATTCTGGATACGGAAGATCACAAAATGTCCACGGTCAGCCGCACGATCCGCATGAAGGAAGAGACCTTCGATCGCATCTATGAGATAAACCGAAAAACCGGGGTGTCATTTAACAAGATCGTCAATCAGTGCATTGAATACGCACTGGAGCACTATGAAGAGTTATAAAACCCAAGAGCCCGCGGGATTTTCTCCCGTGGGCTTGTTGCGCGGATAATCTTCCCTTTGCCCCGGAAAACAGCTTGACATTTGGCGGAATCCTGCTATAATCATCCCCACAACTGAACACCCAGCCATTATCAAGAGCGGTGGAGGGAACGGCCCTGTGAAGCCCGGCAACCTGTGGAAACATAAGGTGCCAAATCCGGCGGTGAGACGAAAGATGAGGCTTTTTTGCTTTGATTGACGCGCGCTGTCCGGGACAGCGCGCGTTTTCCTTTTTCCGCTCTGAAACAGAAAAACCAAAACAAGGAGAAATAAAATGAGCCACTTTTTCTTTACATCCGAGTCCGTCACCGAGGGGCATCCCGACAAGATCTGCGACCAGATCTCCGACGCGGTGCTGGACGCCATTCTGGAAAACGACCCCAACGGCCGCGTGGCCTGCGAGACCACCGTTTCCACCGGCCTCGTCCATGTCATGGGCGAGATCAGCACCGAGTGCTATGTGGACATCCCCAAGATCGTCCGGGATGTGGTGCGGGACATCGGCTATGACCGGGCCAAGTACGGCTTCGACTGTGACACCTGCGGCATCATCACCAGCATCGACGAGCAGTCCGCCGACATCGCCCTGGGCACCAACGATGAGGTGGGCGGCGCCGGCGACCAGGGCATGATGTTCGGCTACGCCTGCGACGAGACCGAGGAGCTGATGCCTCTGGCCATCTCTCTGAGCCACAAGCTGGCCAAGCGCCTGACGGCGATCCGCAAGGAGGGCGTGGTGAACTACCTGCGGCCCGACGGCAAGACCCAGGTCACCGTGGAGTATGACGAAAACCGCCGCCCCGTGCGCATCGACGCCATCGTGATCTCCACCCAGCACGCCCCCGAGGCCAGTCTGGAGCAGATCCGCCGGGATATGATCGAGCTGGTGGTGAAGCCCACCGTGCCTGCGCAGATGCTGGATGAGAACACAAAGTATTTCATCAACCCTACCGGCCGCTTTGTCATCGGCGGCCCCCAGGGGGACTCCGGCCTCACCGGCCGCAAGATCATCGTGGACACCTACGGCGGCAGCGCCCCCCACGGCGGCGGCGCCTTCTCCGGCAAGGATCCCACCAAGGTGGACCGGAGCGCTGCCTACGCTGCCCGCTGGGCCGCCAAGAACGTGGTGGCCGCGGGTCTGGCCCGCCGCTGCCAGATCCAGCTGGCCTACGCCATCGGCGTGGCGGAGCCGGTGAGCGTGCTGGTGGAGAGCTTCGGCACCGGTACCGTCTCCGACGATGTGCTGGGCGAGGCGGTGCGCAAGGTCTTTGACTTCCGCCCCGCCGCCATCATCCGCGACCTGGACCTGCGCCGCCCCATCTACCGGAAGCTGGCCGCCTACGGCCACATGGGCCGGGAAGACCTGGGCGTGCGCTGGGAGGACACCGATCGCGCCGACGCGCTGCGCCAGGCTGTGGAGGAGCTCCAGGCATGAGCCCCCGGGACATTCTCGCCGCCATCCAGGCGGCGGAGCGGGAGGCCGCCGGTCTGATGCTGCAGGCCCATGACATCCTGGCCGAGTGCAAGACCGGCCACCGGGACGTGGTCACGGACTACGACCGCCGGGTGCAGGCGCTGCTGATGGAGCGGCTGGGGGAGGCCGTCCCCGGCGCCCGCTTCTTCTGCGAGGAGAACGACCGGCACGACGATCTCCTGGCCGAGCACCTCTTCATCATCGACCCCATCGACGGCACCATGAACTTCGTCCACCGCCTGAACCACAGCTGCATCTCCGTGGCCTATACCCACTTTGGCGTGCCGGAGGCAGGGGCGGTGTACAACCCCTATGTGGACGAGATGTTCACCGCCGTGCAGGGGGAGGGCGCCTTCCTCAACGGGCGGCGGCTCCGGGTGGACGAGGCGCCCCTTTCGGAGACGCTGATCTGCTTCGGCACCGCGCCCTACGAGCCCGCGCTGATCGGGCAGAGCTTCGCTCTGGCGGAAAAGGCCTGCCGGGCGGGGCTGGACGTGCGGCGGCAGGGCTCGGCGGCGCTGGATCTGTGCAGCGTGGCCGCCGGCCGCGCCGGGGTCTACTTCGAGCTGCAGGTCTCCCTCTGGGACTATGCCGCCGGGGCGCTGATCGTCTCGGAGGCCGGCGGGCAGGTCGCCTGTGTGGACGGCAGCCCCCTGCCCTGGCGGGGCGTCAAGACCTCCATCCTGGCGGCAAGCCCGGAGAACGCCAAGGCCTTTCTGAAAATGGCGGAATCTGAAGAATTCTGAATTATCCCGCCTTATCCTTGACAAAAAACGCAGAAGCTTTCAAAATGTTGATGAAAGCTTCTGCGTTTTTGAAACCTTTTGACCAGCTCATCCGTTATACAGGCAGAGACCTAACAAGGAGGGCGAAGCATGGAAAACGAAAAACGAAAGGGAAACCGCGGCCGCCTGCTGGGACTGATCCCGGCGCTGCTGCTGGCGGTACTGGCCGCGGGGCTGCTGCTCACGCCGAAAAGAGAGCCGGACGGGGAGCATGGAGACCGGACGGCGGAGGCTGCCGCGCCTTATCTGGTGGAAGAAGAGTCCTTTTTCTCGGATTATGAGGTGGTGGACGATCATGTGTACTTCCTCTGCCGCCTGACAGTCCGCAACCCTTCCGAAACGCCGCTGCCCGTGAAGATCAGCGGGGACTTCTCTGCCGACGCTATGAGCGGCCTGATCCTGGGACAGGGTCTGCCCGCCCTTCGGCTGAACGGGGGAACAGGCGCCGACTTCCTTGCCCTGGACGCGACGGAGCAGGAGACCATTGTGCGTGATCGATCAAGGCTGCCGTTCCTGCTGCAGCCGGGGGATAATGCCTTTTGGGTGGTTTTTTCTGGCTTGCACGGGGAGGCTTCGGTCAAGCAGGATCGGCTTTTGCCCAAGATCCACTTCTCCCCACTGGTAGACGTGACCCCGGAGGCGGTGTCCGCGGCCATGGACTGCCGGATCTTCAAGGACCCGGATGAATGCGACGCTTTTCTGCTGGACGGGGAGGAGCTCTTCGCCCTGGGCTTCGGCTTCGGCGGCTACGGCTTTACCAGCGCTGTCCCCTTCGAGTATGGCTTCAATGAAGTCCCGGATCTGCTGTTCACCTATTCCTGGGGCTCCGGGATGCACCGCTCCCACCTGGCCCTGTTCGACCGGACGACAAAGGAGGAGCAGGAGCTGTACGTCTACTACCCCTCCGGCGGGGGCGAAGATCTGCTGGTGGAGTTGGACCCGGACGGCTACCCGGCCATCGTCTATACGGCAGACGTCACGGTGAACGGCGAAGGCTTTACTGACCTGCGCTTTACGAAGCGGGAAAAAGCGGGCGAAGTGATCTTCGTGCTGTCCGAAGATGAAGCTCTCAGCGGGCCGCGCTTCTTTCCCGACGAGGATTTCCACGGCCTCTCCGACATGCCGGAAGGGATCCCCGCGCCAACCTTGCCCCCAGACGCGCCGGAGCGTGAGGGCTTTGGCTGCGAGGTGGAGTTCGGCGGAGAGACCGGCTGGTTTCAGGGCGAGACGGCGGAGAAGCTATTTCGAATCTGCCGGGGCGCAATGGAGCTTGGCGAACTGATCTTGCCCCCCTCGATCCCGGCCTGGGAATCCAGCCCTCCGCTGCGCCTGGCCTTCCGCGTGATCCCGTCCTCCGGCGCGCCGGAAGATACGGATTTCTTCTCGTATGCCGGGACTTTTTTGGTCTACCGCGGCTTTGATGACGATTTTGCTCTGTTCTCCCCCAATCCCTATGCGTCCATCAACGCCTGGTACCGCTTCCCCGCCGGAACCTATGATGCGCTGATGGAGGTGCTGACGGAGCTGGGTGAGGATACGGAGACGCTCCCGCTGCCGTAGAGGAGGAAGCGCATGAAAACGAGAAAAACGCTTCGAACCACCGGCTGGATCCAGCTTGCCTGCTGCCTGATCCTGCTGCTTGACCTCGGCTTCTCGGCCTATGCCGCCAACCAGGCGATCCCCGTTTCCGGGGATTCGCTCTGGTTCGAGCTTTGGGATTCTTTCGGAGGGCTCGGGACGATCCTGTGGTTTACGCCGGTGGCGATCGTATGTCTTGCCGTCAATCTTTTTGTTTTTCTGAGAGAGCGAAAAGATCCGGAGCAGCGCAGGCGCATCGGTCTGCGCTGGCTGTGGATCCCGGCAACCTTTCTGGGGACCCTCGCGGTGAAATGGCTGTACCTCTGGCTGGTGGTGGCGGTGATCCTGTACCCGGACCGTTTCCCGGTATGAGGGCCGGAGGACTGTGCGCCTTGTGCTTCCCCCAGCGGGGGAAGCTGGCGCGGCGCGATCCCCCGCAAGCGCCGTGACTGATGAGGGAGAAGCCCGAACGAGCAAATGCCCGGATCGAAGATTCTCCCTCATCACCCGCTTCGCGGGAGCTTCCCCCGCTGGGGGAAGCACAGCGGGGGCGGCAGTCCCTACGCAGGAGCTGCCCTCTCTCCTGGACGAAAAAACGCTCCCTCGGGAAATCCCGAGGGAGCGAAAGCTTTTTGTACGATGGTACGAATTAATCCAGCACGTAGGGCAGGAGAGCGATCTGGCGGGAACGCTTGATCGCCTCGGTCAGCTCGCGCTGATGCATGGCGCAGGTACCGGTGGTACGGCGGGGCAGGATCTTGCCGCGCTCGGACAGGTAGCGGCGCAGCTTGGCGGTGTCCTTATAATCAATATAAGTCGCCTTGTCCACGCAGAACTGGCAAACTTTTCTGCGCTTGCGGTTCTTGGGGTTGTTCTTATCGAAAGCCAAAGCGGTATCCTCCTTTTATAGTATCATTAGAACGGCAGTTCGCCGTCGTCATCGCCCAGCTCCGTGAAGGGATTTGCCTGGGCGGGTGCGGAAGCGCTGCGATTGCTCTCGTAGCTGTTTCCGCCGTAGCTGTTGGCAGAGTAGTTCCCGCCGTAGCTGTCGCGATTCTCATCCTCGCGGCGGCGGCTCTCGCCAAAGTAGACACTGTCCGCGCTGATCTCCCAGTTGGTGCGGTTGTTGCCGTCCCGATCCTGCCACTTGCGGCTCTGCAGGCGGCCGGAGACGACGATCATGCTGCCCTTCCGGAAGTATTTGGACACGAACTCGCCGGTCTGGCGCCAGGCGGAGCAGTCGATGAAATCGGTCTGCTTCTCGCCGCCGTCGCGGCCGCCGAAGTCGCGGTCAACCGCCACGGTGAAGGACGCCACGGGCACCTGCGCCTGCGTATAACGCAGCTCGGGATCCCGGGTCAGCCGGCCCATGATGACAATGTGATTGAGCATCTTGTCTCTCCTTACTCAGCCCGCAGGGTGATCAGGCGACGCAGGATGCCGTCGGTGATACCGAGGATACGGTCCAGCTCCGCAGGGAACTCGGGGCCGCTCTGGAACTTCATCAGCACATAGTAGCCTTCGGAAATGTAGTTGATCTCATAAGCCAGCTTGCGCTTGCCCATTTCCTCCAACTCTTCCAGGGTACCATTTGCCTCAACAAGTGCCTTGAACTTCTCAACAACCGCCGCGGTCTCCTCCTCGGAGAAATTGGGGTTGATGATGTACATTACTTCGTACTTCTCGCTTGCTTTTGCCATGGTTGCACCTCCTTCTGGTCTATTGGCCCCCGCTCGCAGGCGGGAGCAAGGAAACTTACCCGTTTGCACAGGCCACATTATTATAGCGGGTTTTTGGGAATTGTCAAGTAAAAAATGAAGAAATGAAGCTCACTTCGCGAATGAAGAAATGAAGGGCCTTTGGCCAATTGCGGTGTGCCGCGATGCGGCACGGATTTATAATCTTCGGCGGAGCCGATACCATAATTCCTTCATTTTGCTTCATTAGGCGCAGCCGTCTTCACTCCTTCATTCCACTCAATATTCCATCAGCGGGGCGGAGCCGTCGTCCTCGCCCTTGGTGATGCTGCGGATCTCCGCCTCGTAGCTGTAGGTGTCGCTGACCTGGACGGTGAAGCGATCCCCCACCTTTTTGCCCAGGACGGTCTTGCCGAAGGGCGATTCCTTGCTGATGAGCCCCTTCCGGGGGTCGCAGCGCACGGTGGTCACCACCTGGATGATCTCGGTCTCGTCGTCCTCGGGCATGTAGATCTCCACCTTGTCGAAGAGCCCCACGCTGTCCGCCCCGGAGCGATCCTCAAAGACCCGGGCGGTCTTGATCATGCCCTCCAGATAGCGGATGCGGCTGCGGTTCTTGTTCTGGGCCTGCTTGGCGGCCTTGTATTCAAAATTCTCGCTGAGGTCGCCGAAGGCGCGGGTGCGCTTGACCTCCTCGATGAGCTCGGGCATCAGCGTGAGCCGCCGGTAGTCCAGCTCCTCCTGCATCTTGCGCAGGTCTTCCCTTGTCAGTTCGTCGTTCATTGCTTACTCCAAGTCCATGTGGACGGCGCTGAGACCGCTGCGGTCAAACTCGTCCAGATATTCGTCCATGCGGGCGTTGAGCTCGGTGTAATCCTCCGGCTCGTGGTCCTCCAGGCCCAGATCCCGCCGGGCCAGCTCCTCGGCCAGGATGTCGAAGAACACCGCGTCCTCGTAATCGGCAATGGCCTCGTGGATGCCGCCCTCCTCATAGGCCTTGGAGGGGAAGATGTGCCCGTGCCAGCGCTGGGCCAGAGAGGGCATTCCCGCGCCAGAGGAGAGGGCAAAGAGCTTCTCCTGCAGCAGGTCGTAGTCCTCAAAGCGGTCTTCTCCCCGGGCGGAGTTCAAAATCCAGTTGCCGATATAGACCAGATCCAGCAGCCGCCGGTATTCTTTTTCTGTCAGTTCGATTTGCATGTTCTCGCCTCCCAGCACAGCGTAGATTCTTATTATAAACCTTTTTTCCAAAAGAACAAGCCCAAAAAAAGGAAGCCGCCCGATGGGGCTGCAGGGGAGCAAAATGGCGCCGGACTCAGCAGAGGCAAAAGTGGGATTTCCGCACCCGGATCAGCCCCTCCCGCTGCATCCGCCCCAGCTCCTTGGAGAGGGCGGTGCGCTCCAGGTTCAGATAATCGGCCAGCTGCTGCCGGTCAAAGGGAATGTCAAATTCCCGGCTCTGCTTCTGCAGGGACACCGTGTTCAGGTAAGCCATGACCCGCCCCCGGGCGGTCTTGGGCGAGGTGTGGAAGCTCCGCTGGGAGAGCTGCAGGTTCTTCTGGGTGGAGATCCGCAGCAGGTTCACCGCCAGCTTCTGCGCCCAGGGCTCCCCGGTCTCCAGCGCCTCCGTCCCGTCCAGATGGAAAAAGAGGACCCGGCTTGCTTCGTTTGCCCGCACGTCCACCAGCAGCGGCTCCCCGGCCAGCAGCGCGTAGCTCTCCGCAAAAAACTGCAGCTGCCCCACATGGCTCAGGAGCGTCCGGTTGCCCCAGAGGTCGTTGCTCTCCACGGTGACGCTGCCCTCCAGCACCAGGCCGATCCTGTCCGTCCGATCCCCGGCGCGGAGCAGCAGCTGCCCCTTCTGAACCCGCTTTTCCTCCGCCCGCAGGGCGGCCAGGGCGGCGCTCAGCTCCGCCTCCGTCATCCCCCGGAAGAGCAGGGAGCTTCGCAGCAGGGAAAGATCCATAATACCCACCTCTTTTTTCACTGAAATGTGGTTTTAACCACATACTTCTGCCCGCGAGTATAGTAGAATATTCCCAGAAAAGCAAGGGAGGCATTGAAAAATGGTTCGGAAAATTATCCATATCGACGAGGAAAAGTGCAACGGCTGCGGCCTCTGCGCCAAGGCCTGCCATGAGGGCGCCATTGACATGGTGGACGGCAAGGCCAAGCTGGTGCGGGAGCATTTCTGCGACGGCTTCGGCGACTGCCTGCCGGGCTGTCCCACCGGCGCCATCCGCTTTGAGGAGCGGGAAGCGCCCGCCTATGACGAGGCGGCGGTGAAGGCCAGCCAGCAGAAGAAGGCGGAGGCGCCCCGGCCCGCCGGCGGCTGCCCCGGCTCCCGGATGATGGCGCTGCGGGGCGGAGAGGATACCCCGGAGGCGGCTCCTGTCGGCCTTCGCCCGGTCTCCCGGCTGGGACAGTGGCCCTGCCAGATCAAGCTCCTGCCCGTCAAGGCGCCCTTTTTCGACGGGGCAAAGCTCCTCATCGCGGCGGACTGCACCGCCTACGCCTATGCAAATATCCACGAGGACTTCATGAAAGGCAAGGTCACGCTGATCGGCTGCCCCAAGCTGGACGCGGTGGACTATACGGAGAAGCTGACCGCCATCCTGCGGGAAAACGAGGTGAAGAGCCTGACCGTCCTGCGCATGGAGGTCCCCTGCTGCGGCGGGCTGCAGCGGGCGGCGGAGAACGCCCTGCGCAGCAGCGGCAAGTTCATCCCCTGGCAGGTGGTCACCGTCTCCCGGGACGGCCGCATCCTGGACTGAGAAGAACACAGAATATCCCCGATCGCCAAGCCCTGCAGCCTGATTGCGGCTGCAGCGGCTGCACCGGCGGAACGAAGGGAACGCTGCAGGAATAGGAAGAAACGAACAGAAGAAAAGAACGGCAGCGTCTCATAATCCTCCGGGTCAAGCCCGGCGTTTTCCAGCTCGTACTCTCTGTCAAAATCCATGCACGCGCCCCCTTTCCCTGTGTTGGCTATCGCTGCGCCATGCCGTTCGGATCGTTCCGTTATTGTCGGCATGGCGTTTTTTCACGTATTCATAGGAGGCGTGGGCGTTGAATTGATTCCCCGGCCCGAGCCGGTCAGCGGCAGACCCGTTCGACCGTGCTCGGAACGTATGACCGCGCATCCGCAGGGTTTATCTCTCATGTTCTTCGCGCCGCTTCCTTCTCAAACGCCATCTCCGTCAGGGCCAAAGGAAGCAGCACATGGGGATTCACCGTCGGATCGATCCATTTGTCGATGGCCGTCTCCGGGAGAAGGAAGGGCATGCGGTCATGGAGGAAGGCGATGGACTCCCCCGGCTCCCGTGTCAGGATCACGAAATGGGGGTAGCTGCTCTCCATGCGGTAGATCCCGCAGAGCCAGGTCATGCCTTCCTCCCTGGGCATGACGGCGTATTTTTCGCCCGTCTTTGCCTTGCCCGCGGGAGAGACCGTGTGCTCCCACTCGTAATACCAGGAGGCGGGAATGACGCAGCGGTGCGTCGCCCAGCCGTCCTTGAAGGCGGGCTTCTCCGCCGCGGTCTCGGAGCGGGCGTTGGCAATGGGGCGCTTGATCCCTTCGATGTTGTAGCCCCAGATCATCGGGAATACGGTCTTTTCCCCGGCCCTGTTGGAAGCCAGCACCGGCACCAGCATGTTGGGAAACACCTCCCCCTCGGTGGTCAGAGGCTTTGCGATGCGCGCGATGTTCTTCTGATAGAGCCCGGAGCGCTGCGCGGCCTCTACGATCGGGCGCAGCTCCGGCGACATCTCCATGTAGTAGCGACAGCACATGTTATCATTCCTCCTCGGTAGACGGCTCTATTCGGATTGCGGCGATATCCGCAAAATCGATCCTCGTGTCGGCGATCTGCAGGGACCGGGTCAGCACGGGGTCGACCTTCCGTACCGTGCCCCTCAGCGTCTCATAGGATCCGCGAAGGCCGTAGGCTTCATGGTGCTCGTCCGGGCACGGCACATAGTAGGTCACGGAGGCCGCCACAGGAGCCTCCGTGGCCGCGCGGCGCCTTTGCGTCCGCTCGTGCAGCTCTGTAAGAACCAGGTTGAGCTGCGCCTGCTCCTCCTCGGTCAGCTCCCGCTTCTCGACGTAGCGCACGAGCTTGTCGTCGATGGCCTCGGAAAAGCCCGCCAGGGCGTCGAAGGGGGAGAAGATCTTGGCGCGTTGCCCCAGCTGCATTTTGGGGTGCCGGAGGGAGAACTCGTCATAGGGCCCGTGCTCCGGCCGCCCGCGCCGCAAAGCCTCCCGGTATTTGCTTTCCACAGATTCCATAGCTTTTTACGCCCGATGGCCGCCGATTTGGGAGTTTCGCTCGATGGCGGTGGCTCCCTCCCGAAAGTTCAGACCCCTGAGGAGCGCATTGGCTCCGTACTTTTTGCGCACCTCCAGCATGGCGGCCGCGCGTCTGCGCTCCTTTTCCAGGGCCGCGCAGTCCGAGAACAGATCGAGCTGGAAGGCGCTGTCGTCGATGTGCACGTCCGCGGCGCAGATACCGAGACGGCGGAACAGGAGCGCGTGATCCGTTTTCGCGTCAAAGGAGGCGAGAACCGCGGGCGCGATCACGCTCAGCGCGTTCGTCCTGCCGCGGAGGCGCACGGTGCCGTTATGGTGCGCGGGGTGCAGCCGCCCGTAAAAATCCAGCTTGACGGGGCCGGAGTAGGCGGGATGGGCCTCCAGACTCTTGTGGTCATAGGATACCCACCAGCTCAGCGCCGACGTGGTCAAATTCTTGGTAAAAAGATCCGCACAGAGCAGATCCAGCATCTCCTGAAAAACCACCCGCGCCTCCTGAAACTTGTAAGGCCGCGGCAGGACCTGCCCCGTGGAAAGGCTGTTGGCGCTGGTCTTGTAAGATTTGATGTCCTCCATCCGCACCGGCTCAAGGCCCCAGGCGTGGTCGATCAGGATCTCCCCGTCGATCCCAAAGCTGCGGTAAAAGTATTCCTCATCGACAAGGGATCTCGTTGCGATGTCGCCCATGGTGTAGAGGTGGGAGTCCATCAGGCGCCGGGCCTTTCCGGGGCCGAGCTGCCAGAAATCGGTCAGCGGTCGGTGATCCCACAGCAAATGCCGGTAGGAGATCTCGTCCAGCTCCGCGATGCGAACACCGTCCCGATCCGCCGGAGCCTTCTTGGCCACAATGTCCATCGCCACCTTGGCGAGATACAGATTCGTCCCGATGCCCACGGTCGCGGTGATCCCGGTGACTTCCAGCACCTCCCGGATCATGGTGCGGGCCATGACATGGGCAGGGCTGACGCCCTGGGCCCGCGCCTGCTGGGCATACCGGGCAAGATAGCAGGTGCAATCGATAAAAGCCTCGTCGATGCTGTAGATATGGATGTCCTCCGGCGCCACATGGTGCAGGTAGATCGAAAAGATCAGCGCGGAGATGCGCTCATACTCCGCCATGCGGGGCGGCGCGATATAGAACTGGGTCTTGGTGCGGTGGGCCGCGTCGTAGAGCCGGATCGCCTGCTTGGCTTCGAAGAGGCGGGGCCGGGAGGGGACGCCGATCGCCTTCAGCGCCGGAGAGACGGCCAGGCAGATCGTCTGATCCGAGCGGGTCTCGTCCGCCACCAGCAGCCGGGCCCGGAGCGGATCGAGTCCCCGCGCAACGCACTCCACCGAGGCATAGTAGCTTTTGAGATCGATGCAGATATAACAGCGCTTTTCCGCCGTGCTTGCCATGTGTCCGCCACCCTCTCTCTTAAAAGGATATCTGACTCTATTATATTATCCAAATAAGAGAAAATCAAGCTGAATATCTCGTGCCTGGAGAAGGCGGCGGTCACAAAATCTGGGGATAGCCCATGCGCATACGAGCGGGTCAAAAACTTGTACGAAAAGACGCGAAGGCTTGGAATGGCAGGTTTTTGCCGCCGTGATCCGCTTCGGCGCTTCCTGTGACGGCAGAGCACATACCGGAAACCCTGTGCAGAGCTGCCGTTTCCCTGCGGAATCCCGTTGACAAGTGACCTTTCGTTCACTATAATAGAGAACGAAAGGTCACTTTGCTGTGCGTGGAGGTATTTATGGCGAACGACACGAAAGAGAGGATCCTGACTGCGGCGCTGGAGATGTTTTCCCAAAAGGGCTATGCGGGGACAAATATCCGGGAGCTGAGCGCCTCGCTGGGGCTTGTGAAGTCCGGGGTCTATAAGCACTACGAGAGCAAGGAAGGGATCTGGAACGCGCTGCTGGATCAGATGATCGCCTATTACGGAGCGCGTTTCGGCTCGGCGGAGCAGCTCCCGCCCGCGCCGGATTCCCTGGAGGGGCTGGTGGACATGACCATGCGGATGGTGAACTTTACGGTCCATGATGAAAAGATCGTGATGACGCGCAAGGTTCTGGCGCTGGAACAGTTCCGGGACGCGCGGGCACGGGAACTGGCAACAAAACACTTTCTGACCGGGCTCACGGACATGTTCGCACGGATATTCAAAGGCATGATGGAGAAAGAGCTTCTCCGGCAGGACGATCCCGAGATGCTGGCCTTTGCCTATACCGCGCCCATCTCGGCGCTCATTCACCTTTGCGACCGGGAGCCGAAGAGGACAGAGGAAGCCCTCGCCCAGGTCGAGGCGTTCAGTCGCCATTTCATCAAAACATATGGGATCCGGAACAAGGGATGAACGGCGGAAAAACAGGAGGAAGGAAAATGGATGCAAAACTGTTTTCACAGGCGATCGTGAAGTTCCTGAGCGGCCTTCTGCTCGTAGGCCTGCTCCTGTTCCTGCCGGCAGGGACATTTGCCTTCTGGCAGGCCTGGCTGCTCATGGGGATCCTTTTCGTCCCGATGTTCCTTGCGGGACTGGTCATGATGCAGAAATCCCCCGCGCTTCTGCGGAAGAGGCTGGACGCCAGAGAGGCGCAGTCCGAGCAGAGAGCGGTGATCGCCCTCAGCGGGCTGATGTTTCTTGCGGCATTTATTGTAGCCGGGCTGAATTTCAGGTTCGGCTGGATCGTGATGCCTGCATGGGTGTCCTATGTGTCGGCAGTTGTCTTCCTGCTGGCCTATGGGCTGTATGCCGAGGTGCTGCGTGAGAATGTCTGGCTCTCCCGGACGGTGGAGGTGCAGGAGAACCAGAAGGTCATCGACACCGGGCTCTACGGCCTTGTCCGGCACCCGATGTACATGAGCACGCTTTTGCTGTTCCTTTCGATGCCGCTGGTGCTGGGGTCTGTCATTTCCCTTGCGATCATGCTGGTGTATATCCCGATCATCGCAAAGCGCATCCGCAATGAAGAGCAGGTGCTGGAAAACGGGCTGGAAGGATATACGGACTATAAGAAACGGGTCAGATATAAAGTGATCCCGTTTGTGTGGTGAGGGGAAGAGAATGAAGATCCTTGCCCCGAACGGAGGGATTTCTTGCATGGAGACGGAACGGCTGATCCTCGATCCCATCAAGGAATCCGACAAAGAGGACTACTTTTTCAACATCTCCCACGACAAAAAGGTGCTGGAAACCTTTATCTGCCGGTACGCGGAAACGATGGAGGCATTCGACTTTTCCGCCTATCCGGGACGGCGGGATCTGTTTGCGATCCGGCTGAAGGAGACCGGACGTCTCATCGGGATCATCAATTCTTTTGATGAAACGGCGGATTCCTGCGAGATCGGCTACGGGATCGGCTCCGGGTACTGGAACCGGGGCTATGCAACGGAGGCGGTTCATCGCTTTCTGGAGTATCTGTTCCGGGAGAAGGGACTGAATACTGTCTATGCTTCTTTCTTCACCGGGAATGACGCCTCCCGCCGCGTGATGGAGAAATGCGGCATGCATTACAGCCATTTCGTGGAAAAAGAACTGATCTATCTGGATATCCCCCGGGATCTTACCTACTATGTGATACATGACTCGAGGTAATGGATCATGAAAGAATATATTGCTTGCTGCGGGCTGGACTGCAAGAGCTGCGAAGCCAGGCTCGCAACCGTGAATGACGACGATTCCTTAAGGCAAAAGGTTGCGAGGGAGTGGTCCGAGCTGAACGGCGTGGAGATCACCCCGGAGATGATAAACTGCGTCGGCTGCCGGATCGACGGGGTCAAGACGCCCTACTGCGAATCGCTCTGCCCGATCCGTCAGTGTGCCATGGGGCGAGGCGTGGAGACCTGCGGAGACTGCGGCGAGATGGAGCGCTGCGAAAAGCTGGGTATGATCGTAAAGAACAATCCGAACGCGCTGCAGAACTTGAAGGAATACGCTTTCGTTGCCTTGCGTGATCGCCCTGAACTGAAAGACCTGGCGGCAGCCTGGTTTCACGAAAAATGGGGCGTGCCGACAGAGGCCTATCTGGAATGCATGACGGCCTATCTGAACCGGGAGACGGAATACGGCTGGTATCTGTGCCTGGACGGTGAGCGGATCGTCGGAGGGCTGGGGGTCATCGAAAACGACTTCCATGACCGCAAGGATCTCACGCCGAACGTCTGCGCGGTCTATACCGAGGAAGCCTGCCGCTGTCAGGGGATCGCCGGGCGGCTGCTGAACATGGCGGTGGAGGACATGCGCGCAAAAGGCGTCTCTCCGCTGTACCTTGTCACCGATCACAGCTCCTTTTACGAGCGCTACGGCTGGGAATTCCTCTGCATGGTGCAGGGCGACGGGGAGCCGGAGATGACAAGGATGTACATCCACCGATGAGGGAGAAATCATAAAGCCGAAAGGCTTGATGAAATATTTTTTTCAAGGAGCGTAGTGTTTGAAAACCTACACCACACCGGAGATTGCGGGCTGACCGGGAGGTTTGCCGACAATCGAACAAACCTCCCGCTGCAAAGCAATTGAAGTCAACAATTTTCAGGAGGAAAAACAATGAATACAAATGACGATACCATTCGCTTGGAAAACCCGAGGACTACAGAGAAGTTGAGAATCTCGTCAGAGAGGCGTTCTGGAACGTGTACCGCCCCGGCTGCAGCGAGCACTTTGTGATCCATGTGCTCCGGGACGATCCGGCTTTTGTGAAGGAGCTGGACTTCGTCATGGAGCGGGACGGCGCGCTGATCGGGCAGAACATGTTCATGCGCACTGTCATCGAAGCCGACGACGGCCGGAGTATCGACGTTCTGACCATGGGGCCCATCGGCATCACGCCGGAGCTCAAGCGCCATGGCTACGGCAAAAAGCTGCTGGACTGCTCGCTGGAAAAGGCGACGGCCATGGGCTTCGGCGCGGTGCTGTTTGAGGGCAACATCGGCTTTTACGGCCACAGCGGCTTTGCCTATGCCCGCGCCTTCGGCATCCGCTATCACGATCTGCCGGAGGGTGCGGACGACTCCTTTTTCCTCTGCAAGGAGCTGATCCCGGGCTATCTGGACGGGATCACCGGCGTCTACCAGACGCCCCCGGGCTACTACGTGGACGATGCGGACGTGGAGGAATTCGACAAAGGCTTTCCCCCGAAGGTGAAGCTGAGGCTCCCGGGACAGCTTTTCTAAGCGAAGCGGTGAACTGACAGCGGGAGCCGGTACATCCTGAGCGGTGTACCGGCTCTTGCGAAATCAGAATTTCAAGAAAAGGGGGCGGAGAAACCGCCATGTTTGATCTTTCGAAGCTGAGCACCCAATTTCATGTCCGTCCGATGAAGGAGGCCGACGCGGATGCGCTTTTGGCGTTCTGCCTACAGAACGATCAGTACTATCGGTATTGCGGCAAACAGCCGTCCCGGGAGCTGATCCTCCACGACCTGCGTATCACGCCGCCGAACACTTCCGCGGATGCCAAATACTACGTGGGGTTTTATGACGGGGAGATCCTGGTGGCGATCCTGGATCTGATCGACGGCTATCCCGACAGCGAAACGGCCTTTGTCGGCTTCTTCATGATGAACCGGCAGCTCCAGGGGCGTCAGATCGGGACTTCTGTTATTCAAGAGCTGTGCCTGTATTTGAAGGAAACGGGCCTGAAACGGGTCCTCCTGGGGATCGATAAAGACAATCCGCAGTCCAATGCCTTTTGGGCAAAGAACGGCTTTTCCGTGATCCGGGAGGTGGAGCAGGAGGAAGGCGCCATCCTGGTGGCAGAAAAGGGCCTGTGAGAAGCCCCGTTTGATTCAATTGATGCGGACAGTCCCTTCGCTATTCTCTGTGGCAATACCCATAGTACCAGCAGGCATACGGGCTTGTGCATTGTTCTCCCGGCTCCGTCTGGATCTCCTCCGGCTGCTTCTGCATCCGGTTCAGATCCCAGATGTGGTCGTTGATCCACTTGTAATAGCCCTTCGCCTCTTTCGTCACGTCGACGGGGACGAAGGGCTTTTCCTCGTCCGGGCCGTGGATCACGATGAATATTTTCCCGATCTTCACCTGGCAGCGGGCCATGATGTAATACTGGAAGCCGGCGTCCTTGATAAACTGCGGATGGACCTCCGGCGCGTTCTTTACCTCGTAGAAATCATAGCCAGCCTCTGTCTTGCGGAGGAGATCCACCGCGCAGTAGTTGTTGTAGTTGGAAAAGGCCGCCTCGCAGATGACTGGCGTCCCCGCCGCAAGGTGCTCCTGGGTGCGCCGCAGCATGGCCGCCTTGTCCGGAATCGTCGTGCCGGGACGGTACACGGTCATTTCCTCATAGGGCCCGAACATCGCCATGGCCCGGTCGCCAAAGTCGTTGCCCGCGTCCAGCTTCTCCTGGATCTCCGGCGGAATGACCTTCAGACCGGGCTTGTGCTTGTCCAGCCACAGCATCTTCGGGCACTGCATCCCGCGCATAAAATCTGTCTTAGTGATCGCCATGCTTCAAACCCCTGTATGGAATTTCTTGGAGGAAGAACAAAATGCGTTCTCCGCAGCAACCATCATGAAGGCCGTTTCTCGCGTCCCAGTGCGCGCCGCGTCCTTCGCTGTGTTTTCGTCAGATGACGCCCAGCGGAATCAAAACGACCAGCAGCAGCGCGACAAGACCCCAGACCGCAACAAGGAAGGCCCTTCTCTTCTTCGGCGCCATGTCCGGCACATAGTTGCTGGCAAGGAAGAAGGGCACATAGGTCGTGAGGAACACCGGCAGCACGCCCCACCATTTGTAAACCCAGATAAAGGAGTGGTTGCTGGTTCCGGCAAGGAAGGACTCGAACAGCGCAAAGAGCAGCGCCATCTCAAGCGCGCCCACCAGCTTGCAGCTGACGCCCTTCCGCCCGTTCTTGGCAAAATAGCGCTTGTTGCGGTCCTGCGGCAGCATCTTGAAGGAGATGATGCCCGCCAGCGAGAACATCATCGACAGCTCCCAGCATACGCCGATGAGCAGGATGAAGGTGGTGGAGGCGTTGGACACCGACCACAGCGGATAGCCGAACACGTGGCCGATGATCGCGTTAGCGATCTCGTAGAGCCAGTGTACGCCGTACAGGGCCAGCCCCGCGTAGACCGCCTCATAATTCTTCTTGTTGATCTCCGTCCAATACACATAGAACACGACCGCGAGGATAAAAATGAACGTCCAGTTGAAGTTTTCCGTACTGCGCACCAGAATGGCGTCGACCAGACTTTTTGCCTCCTCTGACCCGTCGCCCCAGAATACAAACATGATGAATCCTCCTTTCGTCCCTGTCAAACACCGGCCTCGTCTGTCTGAAAAGAGTATAGCACAGAATATGCCGGGGGTGAAAGGGGTTTTCCGCTTTCAGATCCTATGAATGCGATAAGATGGATCAAGACACAGCAGAGGGCTTATTTCCCTGTCGGATTTGTCCAAAAGGATGGGCTGGAAATAGTACATATCGACAGAAACCGGGCATTTTACCCTGTGCATCCGCACGGGGGGAAAATCTTGCACAAAGAGGTTCAAAGCCGTGAAAGGGCTGGATTTGCCATCTTGGATACAAGTGCTTTCAGGACTCTCGTGACAAAACCTTTTCTGCGTGCTGCAGGTCGAAGGGACAGGCGTCCGGGATCGTCTCCACCACGGCCTGCACGGTCACAGGGGATTCGCGGCCCGTTACCCGTACCCGATCGCCCACACGCACACTGCTGGTACAAAGGTAATACAGCTTCCGCGTTTCGCCGGGAGCAAAAGCGATCACATAGCGAAGCGCCTCAGTCCGGACATGTTCCTGCGCCGACTGTACAGGCGGCTGCGCGCTTTTTGCCGGCCCTGCAGGGGCGGCGGGCTTTTTCACGTCCAGCGCCTGCTCTGTGTAAAAGGGGTGGGGGCTCACGCCCGGCCGGATGCCGAATCGGGGATCCCGCTCCAGAGCGGCCGCCGCGCTGGCTTTGCCGATCAGGTCGGCACCGCCGCTCCCGCTGCCATAGGTGTTGGTGCCGAAGAACCCGGGAAGGGAGCTGCCGGCCTTTCGTCCGGAGGCATCGTAGTGATTGGCGCCGAAAAAGCCCTGGGAAGTGGCGCCGATCTTGTGCCCCTTTGCATCGTAACTGGTGTAGCCCAAAAAGCCGGGGCGGGTTTCGCCGATCCGGTGACCCTTGCTGTCGTAGTTGTTGTAGCCGCCAAATACGCTGGGAACGCTCTCTCCGATCTTATGTCCTTTGCTGTCATAGTGCTTGATCGTTCCGAACAGGCCTTCGACGCTGTACCCTTCTTTTTTCGACATCAGTGATTCCTTTCCCAATAGTCTTCCGCATCCTCATAGTCCCAGAAGTCGTCATAGTAATCGTAGTAGAAATCTTCGGGGTGGGAATAGTCGCTTGCGTGATAGGGATCGCTTGCAGCCGGTTTCGCCGTGGGCTTGGGCGTCGGGCGCGGCGTGGGCTTGGGCGTCGCACCCGGCGCTTTTTGCGTGGGGAGCCCGCCGCCATAGCGCTCCATCCAGGAGCAGTAATCGCACAGGCTGTTCACCCCATTTTCTGTGTGGTAGCCGCAGTTTGTGCATTTGTTTTGCGCCGCTTTGAGCTCGATATCCTCCGCCGACGAATTCGGCCGCGTGCCGTGATACCCGGTTCCCTTGAGCCGTTCAGCCTGTTCCTTCGTCATGGCGAGCTCCCGGTTGATGGGCGGGCGAGCGGGGGTGGTGGAGCGAGCGCCGGAGGATGTATACGAAGACCCGTGCGAATACCGGCTCGATGTGTAAGAACTGGAGCCGCTTCTGACGGACGCGGGCCTTGACACCTGCCCGATCGCAAGGAAGAGCGCGACCACCGCGGCAAGGGCAAGGATCCACCAGGGGAAAGGCTTCTTTCCAAGTGTTGCAGGCGCGAAGGAAGGCGCCGCGATCGGCGTCGCCGGGATGACCGGAGCAGGCACTTCCGGCTCCCGAGATGCGGGAGCGGGGCCCTCTTGCGGGGCGGAAGGCTCGCTTTCGACCGGCGTTTCCCGGCGCAGGACGGTCTTGACCTTTTCTACCGGATAAGGAGCGGCTTCGGCGGTGTAGTCCCCGATGGAGACGACCTTTGCGGCCCTGGGAATATTCTCCGGGCCGGAAGGCACGGTAACGGTATCCCCGAGGGAAAGCGCCAAGCCGTTTGTCAGATAGGCATAGCTGTGGGCGGATCCGGGGAAAATCACGCCGCAAATGCGATAGACCTTCGGCGGCTGCGGGGGAGGCGCTTCCTTCTTGGGCACTGCGGCTTGGGGTGGCTTTTGCTTCGGCGGCTGCGCCGGCGGAACAAAGGGAATGCTGTAGGAATAGGAAGAAACGAAGGGCAGCGCCTCGTAACCCTCCGGGTCAAGCACGGCGTTTTCCAGCGTCTCGCGCTTTTCCTCCTCGTCCAAAAGATCCAGATCCCAGAGGCTCAGGCCGTTATCCTGCAGGGCAGACCAGGCGTCGAAGCTGCTGTCAAACTCGATCCCGTCATAATCCTCGGGATCGAGTCCCGCGTCCCGGAGCGCTTCGGCTCGCTCCTCGTCGCCCATCAGGGAGAAATCAAAGGCGTCGATGCCGGCGTTCTCCAATTCATATTCTCTGTCAAAATCCACGCTCGTGCCCCCTTTCCTTGTGCGGGCTGTCACGGCGCCATGCCGTTCGGCCTGTTCCGATAACGCCGGCATGGCGGTTTCCGTTTGCTTATATGACGCGGGGGCTTTGAATTGGTTCCCCGGCCCGGGCAGATCCGTTCGACCGTGCTCGAAACGTATGCCCGCGCCGCCCTCAGCGTCCGTTGAAGTGGGACCGATGGCAGAGATAGTCCTCTTCTCCCGCCGCGTATTTTTCGTAATCGACCCGAAGAGGCGTCCCCTTCACATTCCCAGCGAAAGAGAAGGTCCAGTTGAACAGGGAGACGTAACAGACCGTCATATCGCTGCGAAGCGCCATCACATAGAACCAGGACATCTTGTCCAAGGAACTCCCGTCACAGCAGCAAAAGCCTTCTTCCCGCGCCTGTTGGAGAAACGCGTTCCCGGTTTCCTCGTTGTCCAGGAAGACCCAGACCTTTCCCTCATTTTCCACCAATTGTTTCAGTGTACGCATTTTCGTACCCTCCTTAAAATGAATGTACCTAATAAGAGGGCAAGAAAAAATCCCATCGTCACCGATGGGAATACACAAACCCATCGGTCAAGCTTTAGCACCTTGCCTCTCGGTAGGTTGCTGTGCGGTCACAGAGCTTGTCTCTCGCGCACTCTTCATAGGTCAAAATTATCATAACAGTAACGGTCTTCCTTGTCAAGCCATGCTGCAGACATCCTTTGGACGAGATAGAAGGCTGCCAATGGCGGCAGGAAGTCTTCCGCGCCAAACGCATAAGAAAAACCCTCCTGCAAATACTATCCCTGACATGAGATAGAAACGCAGGAGGATTTTGCTATGAAAGCGACTGGAATCGTGCGGCGCATCGACGACCTGGTCCGCCGCACACAGCGCCGTCGCGAGGGTGACCCGTCACAGACGACATTGGAAAAATGGCAAAAATTCAGCTTTTCTATGTTGGATTTGGCCAAAAGGATGGGTTGGAGTAGTACATATTGACGGAAAATGCCCGTTCTACCATGCGCATCCGAGAGGGGTATAAAATCTTGCACAAAGAGGCTCAAAGCCTTGACAGTGCTTGCTTTTTACCTTCAGGATCTCCTTCAATGTTTTCAGTGATGGCAGATCGAATACTGGAAAACCTGTGCAGAATTACCAGAAAAATCCCCCAGGAAGGGCTTGAAACAACCCTCTCGGGGGATAATCTTTGTCGGCCGCCTGACACGAAAGGATCACACGAAGCTTGCATCACGTGGCGAACCATCTTTCCACATCCTCCGTCATCCCGATCGGCAGGAGACGATGTTGGGATGGCACGCCTCCGCGGTCTACTCCCACTCCCTCCATCCAGAGACGTTCAGCCATTCGGAGACCGGTGTTTTGCTGTCCCCGACGCATTGGTTGAAGGATATATTGTTTCTCTTGTAAAGCGTGTTTTGCTCACGCCTCTGTTTTTGAGTCAAGTCCTTAAT
This sequence comes from uncultured Eubacteriales bacterium, assembly GCA_900319635.1. Lineage (GTDB taxonomy): Bacteria > Bacillota > Clostridia > Oscillospirales > Oscillospiraceae > Limivicinus. Next base: position 102,511 of record ONPF01000019.1, read on the forward strand.
CCGACTCAATGTCTTAAAAAGAAGAATGTCGAACCGCTCGACATTCTTCTTTTTACATTTGACTTTCTTCTTTTTGTTGGTTATACTATATGCGAACCTTATGAAAAGGAGAATGCTTATGCCGGAT
>ONPF01000013.1 GCA_900319635.1 uncultured Eubacteriales bacterium
CGATGTCTGCATTTTTGCCGAAGGCAAAAAGCGGTGTGGCGATCCGTAACCTGAAAGCCTTGAAAACACGGGCTTTTTGAAGAAGAACGGATTGCCACGTTGAACCCCTTCCGTCAGCGGCGGGCGTGACACGCCGCTGACACCTCCCCCGGAGGGGGAGGCAAGGCAAACTGGCTCGCAATGACATGCTTTGGGGTTTGTCTACACATTGAGCCTCCGGTACGAAACCGGAGGCTCCTCGTATTTCTTTATCGTTTGCGGCTCACGCTGTCGGCCAGGGCCAGGATCTCCGCGTCCGTCCAGGGCTGCTCCTCCTGGGGCGGCTCTTCCCCGGCCTCGCTGGGCTCCGCCGCCTTTTTCCGCATAATCCGGCGGATCAGGGCAAAGCTCAGCGTCCCCAGGATCAGCGCTACCCCCGAGGCACGCAGCACATGGGCAAGCTCCTCATAGCCGTCCCAGAACATGGGCACGGTCAGATCCGCCACGCCCAGCGCAAAGCCCCCCAGCAGCAGCCCCAGGAGGCTCTTTTTGTTGAAGATCTTTTTCAGCGGCATGTTGGGGAAAATGGCCTTCATGCCCAGGGCAACGGCGCCCAGCAGCGCCGCCAGCAGGAACAGCCAGCTCACCGCCTTGCCCGCAATGGGGCCCAGCAGCATCGTCCACAGGCCGGAGGCCGCCGTCCAGATCCCCCAGCCCAGCGCCCACAGAGGCACCAGCACGAAGACCCGCACCGCCAGGGGCAGCCGCAGGATCCGCTGGCGCAGGGCTGCGCGCAGGCCGGTGCGCTCCCGGCGCTCCTCCTGCTCCTCGCTCTCCCCGTCGTCCCCGCTGTCCAGATCGTCGCCGTCGTTGTCGTTCTGGACGATGGCCACCGGGTTCAGATCCTGCTCCGAAGCCAGCAGCGCGTCAGGCGAGGAGAAGAGGCCGCCCAGCAGGACGCCCGCCGAGGTGACCGCAGCCACGCCCGCCTTCAGCGCCTTCTTCTTGCGCTCTTCCCTGGATTTGGGTTCGCTTTTCTGCTCCGCGGAGGAATCCTCTTCCGGGGCAGTTTTTTCGATTGTCTCCTGCGCCATCCGGCGTCCCCTCCTTTGCTTTTTTGCTATTGTACGCCAGATTCGCCCCGCTGTCAAATTCTCAAAACGCCGCGGGCTGTGCCGCGGCGTTTTGCTTGAGCTTTTAGCCCCAGAGGGCGGTGAGCATGGGGATGATCTGCTTTTTCCGGGACATGACCCCGGGCAGGAAGACCCGGTTTGCCTTCGGCGTGACGGAAAAGGCCTGCTGAATGGTGTCGTCGCTGCCCACGTAGAGCAGCTCCGTCCCCTCCCGCAGCACGTCGGTGATCATCAGCATCACCAGGTCGAAGTCCTTCTCCCCCTTCAGCTTCTCCATATAGGCCAAAAATTCCTCCCCCCGCGCCATCAGCTTCTCGGAGTCGGCGCAGGTGATCTGGCTGACGGCCAGGTTCTGGCCGGAAATGTGGAACTCCTTGTAGTCGGTGCGGAAGAGCTCCTCCACCGGCTTCTCCCCGCCGTCAAAGGAGAAGAGGGACTTGCCCAGCTCCTCCAGGGAGATGTTGGCGATGTGCGCCAGGCGCTGGGCCATGGCGATGTCCCGCTTGGTGCAGGTGGGGGACTTGAACATGACCGTGTCGGACAAAATGGCCCCTGCCATGAGCCCCGCGATCTTGGGCGAGGGCACCACGCCGTTCTCCTGGTACATGGCGGTGAGGATGGTGTTGGTGCTGCCCACGGGCTCGTTGCGCACCCGGATGGGCTGGCCGGTCTGAATATCCGCCAGACGGTGGTGGTCGATGATCTCCAGGATCTCCACCTGCTCCAACCCGGGCACAGACTGGGCGGCCTCGTTGTGATCCACCAGCACCACCTGCTTGCGCCTCGGGCGCAGCAGATGAAAGCGCGCCAGAGTGCCCACCACCTTCTCGTTCTCGTCCAGGATGGGATAGGCGTGGAAGCGGCTTTTCAGCATGGTCTCCCGCACGTCGTCCAGATAATCGTCCAGATGGAAGGCCACGATCTCCTCCCGGGCGCAGATCCGCTCCACCGGCAGGGCCTGGTAAATGAGCCGGGACACTCTCCGGGCAGTGAGGGGTGTGGAGATGATGCAGGTGTTGGAGCGGCACTCGCTCCACTCCGGCCGGATGTCCGAGCGGCAGATGATGAGACAGCCCACGCCGCTTGCAATGGCCCGGTCGATGACCTCCGGCTGATTGCCGCAGACCAGGATGCTCTCGGGATTGGTCAGCGCGGCGTCCTCGTAATTCTGGGGCAGGGCGATGAACAGCTCCCCCGACACGGTATTGACCGAAGTGGCGTACTCGTTGACCAGGGTGCCCTCCAGCACGCTCACCAGGTTGAAGAGAGGAATGTCCCTGAGCCGGTTTTCCAGCATGGACTGCATGTCATAGCTGGCGACATCTCCGGTGGAGAGCATGCCGAAGAGGCAGCCGTCCTCGTCCACGATGGGAATGGCGGTCAGGGATCCGTTCCGCATGGTGCGCCAGGCCAGGTCGATAGGCACGGTGCGATCCAGCACCGGCGGGTGGTCGAAGTCCAGATCCCGCACCTGGGTGCGCATGTTCTTGATCCGGGGCGGCGCCTCGAAGCCGAAGCGATCCAGCAGCTTCTGGGTCTCGTCATTCACAGAGCCGATGCGCACGGCCTTGAAGTTCCGATCCCCCAGAGCGTGGCGAAGGTTTGCATAGGCCATGGAGGCCACAATGGAGTCGGTATCCGGGTTCCGGTGTCCGGTGACATAGATTTCGTTCACAGTCATTCCTCCTCGATTCAATCGGGAAAATGCAATATGATATTTTAAGTATAAGAAAAAACTTTTCGCTTTGCAAGCCCTTTTCATTGAGGGGATCTTATGGTATACTGAGCTGTCACTATAGAGAATTTGGAGGAAAAAACATGAAAAGAACCCTGTCCCTGCTTCTGGCGCTGCTGCTGTGCCTGTCGCTGCTTGCCGGCTGCGCAAAGGATTCCGGCAAGCCGGCCGCAGGTTCTGAAAGTTCTGTCCCCTCGGCGACACCCGAGCCCACACCCGAGCCTACGCCCGAGCCCACGCCCAAGCCCCATGTGGAGCCCACCGGCGAGCGCGAAGGCATGTGGGATCTGGTGGCCTTTGACGAGATGCCCTATGAGCGCCCGAATCTGGACGATCTGCGCACGCACATCGACGCGGTGGGCGAGGCGCTGGACGCCGGCGCGGACTACGAGACCCTCGAGCCCCTGCTGGACGCCTGCGAAGATGATTACGACGTCTTCTACACCATGTATTCCATCGCCTTCATCCGCTCCTGCCAGGATATGACGGATGAATATTACGCCGACGAGTACGCCTGGCTGGACGAGACCAGCGCCGAGCTCAGCCAGCTGATGGAGAAGCTGTACTTCCGCTGCGGCATGTCCGACATGGCTCTGGAGTTGGAAGAGAAGTACTTCTGGCCGGGCTTTGCCGAGGAGTACGCCGATGATTCCAACGCCTTCTACAGCGACGAGATGGTGGCCCTGCTGCAGGAGGAGAGCAACCTGATCGCCGAGTACCGCGCCCTGGTGGCCAGCCCCACCGTCGTCCTTTCCGACGGCACCGAGGTGGATTACTTCACCGCCCTGGAGGAGTACAGCGGCTATGCCTATCTGGATCTGCTGGAGCGCTACTACCAGCAGTATAACCCCCAGCTGGCCGATATTTACATCAAGATGATCCTCAACCGCCAGCAGCAGGCCGTCGTGGCCGGCTATGACAGCTATGAGGCGCTGGCCTTCGACCACGGCTTCGGCCGGGACTATACCCCCGAGCAGGCCAACGCCTATCTGCAGGATATCAAGACCTACATCGTCCCCCTGTACAAGGAGGCAAACGACGCCGGTCTCTACTATTTTGTGGACAGGGGCAGCGTGGACGCCCGCCGGCTGGAGGAGATCCTGCGCTACGGTGTGAGCAGCATGGGCGACGAGGTGCTGGACACTTATGAGTTCATGGTCAAGTACCGCCTCTGCGACCTGGAGCACAGCCCGCTGAAGGCGGAGATGTCCTTCAAGACCTACCTCAACTCCTATGAGGTGCCCTTCCTGTTCATGGACGCCAGCGGCGACCTGGGCGACGTCACCACCTTCTCTCACGAGTTCGGCCACTATCTGGACGGTTTCCTGAACTTTGAGGAGGAGGAGTCCATCGACCTGGCGGAAAGCTACTCCCAGGCCATGGAGCTTTTGATGCTCACCCGTCTGGACGGCGTGCTGACCGAGCGGGAGCTGGATTCCCTGTACCAGATGAAGATGCTGGACATCCTGGGCATGTATGTGCAGCAGGGCGCCTTCGCCGAGTTTGAGCACATCGTCTACAGCGCCGATTCCGAGGAGCTGACCCCGGAGTATCTCAACCAGGTCTTCCTCCAGCTCTGCCAGGATTACGGCTTCAGCGAGGCGGGCTTTGAGTATCTCTACGCCATGCTCTGGGTGGACATCACCCACTTCTTCGAGCAGCCCTTCTACGTGATCACCTATCCCGTGTCCCACGACATCGCCATGCAGATCTTCCAGCTGGAGCAGGCCGAGCCCGGCGCCGGTCTGGAGAAGTTCCTGGAGATGCTGCCCCGCGTGTCCCCCGACATGATCGAGAGCGCGGAGAGCGCCGGGCTGGAGAGTCCCTTCACCCCCGGCCGTCTGGAGAAGGTCTCCGCCACCATGCGGGGCATCCTGTTTGAAGACGAAGCGTCCAACGCGGCCTGATCCCCCCAATCTTAATCTGAGGCAGGAAAGCTTGGCTTTCCTGCCTCCTTTCTTTGCTCCTCCCCTCTCTTGCTTTTTTGCGTAAAACATGGTATGGTGGCTTTAGAAAAGTACCACGGGAAAGGTGGGAATCCCCCATGAAGATCCAAAAATCCTCGGAAGACTATCTGGAGGCCATGCTGATGCTCCGGGAGAAGCACGGCTATATCCGCTCGGTGGATATTGCCGGGCAGCTTGGCGTTACCAAGCCCAGCGTCAGCTACGCCACCAAGCGTCTGCGGGAAAACGGCTACATCACCATGGACGCCGACGGGCTCATCGGCCTGACCGACAAGGGCATGGAGATCGCCGCGCGGATGTACGAGCGGCACAAGCTGCTGACCCAGCTGCTGATCGGCCTGGGCGTCAGCCCCGAGACCGCCCGGGAGGACGCCTGCAAGATCGAGCACGATCTCAGCGTGGAGACCTTTGACGCCATCCGGGAGCACGCCCGGCGCTACAGTCAGGCCAATGTGGAATAAGGACATCCTCTCCCTCGGCGCCGCGGAAGCGGCGCCGCTGCTTTTGGGCAAGCTCCTCTGCCGCCGGACGGAGGAGGGGCTTACCGCCGGGATGATCGTGGAGACGGAGGCCTACTGCGGGGCGGAGGACGACGCGGCCCACTCCTTCGGCGGGCGGCCCACCGCCCGGACGACGGCCATGTTCGGCCCGCCGGGCCGGGCTTACGTCTTCCGCATCTACGGGATGCACTGCTGCTTCAACGTGGTGACCGCGCCCGAGGGGCAGCCCCAGGCGGTGCTGATCCGGGCGCTGGAGCCGGTAGCGGGTCTGGCGCTGATGGCCGAGCGGCGGGGTACAAGCGATCCCCTGCAGCTCTGCAGCGGGCCGGGGAAGCTCTGCCGGGCCCTGGACATCGGCATGGCGCAGTACGGGCTGGCCCTGGACAGCGAGGAGCTGTTTCTCGCAGAATACCGGGACTTCTCCCCCGGGGAGATCAACGTCTCCCCCCGGGTGAACGTGGACTACGCCGAAGCCTGGCGGGACGCGCCCCTGCGCTTCTTCCTGAAGGACAGTCCCTACGTCTCCCGCGTCCCCCGCCGCTACGCCGCCATCGGCACCCTGGGCTGAGAGCCAAACACCAAAAAGACACGCCGATTTGGCGTGTCTTTTTGCTTGTTTTCCGTTAACCCTCTCCCCGCAGCTCATGGGAGATGTCTTGCACCGCCTGGGCGGGGGCGGCGCTCAAAAGCTCCCACACAGGCTCCGCGCTCTGCTCCCCCGCGAAATAGCGCCGGGCGCAGGCACGGGCAAGATCCACATCCTGCCGCTGGGCCACGGCGTCATAGGCGCTGTCGTACAGGCACATATCCCTCCGGTCAGGCCGCAGATCCTCCAGCTCGATCTCGAACAGATGCACATGGGCACGCTCCTCGTCGCTGGCCCAGCCCCAGTCATAGCTAAAGAGCTTTTTTGCGTTCTCCAGGCTGTCGTAATAATAACAGCAGCGCAGGCGGCTGACGCTGTCCGGGAACTCTCGCTGCCGGACATACTCAAAGATCGCCTCGGTGCACCATTTGGCATAGTCCGCCCATTCCCGCAGGCCGGACTTGTCCAGCACAGCAAACATATATTTTCCGGTGAGCATCATAGCATAGAAGCAGTCTTCGCTCCGCTCCAGTGCCTGAATAAAGGGGCGGCTCAGCGCCTCTGTCCTCTGATGATCCGGTTCCAGCCGGTCGCCCAGCTTCAGGGTCTCGCTCATGTGATAGACGATCATATTCTGCTCCTTTTTTCTCCCGGACGTCCTCCGAAACAGAGGCTCAGTGACGGCGGTGCATGTTCCCTATGGCCTTGTACCTCTCATCAAAATCCGACTGCGCCTTTTTCTTCATCCGGATATAGGTCTGCTTGTCGGTTTTCTTTCCCGGGTGGCTCTTTTTGTAATCCCGATATCCGAAAAAGTTCAGAATGGCGGCGGTCAAGCCAACTGAAGCGGGGCCGGCGACGAACACAAACGCCGCGGCCCCGATCGAGCCGCCAAAGCTCCCGGACCGACGCAGCAGCGCCAGGAAGCAGATAGCAGCCCCTGCCGCGAGCAGCCACAAAAGGAGCGTTTTCAAAAAGGGATTGTACGCGTCCATCTTTTCAAGCATATCGCAGAAGCGTGAATTCTTTTTTGTCCGTTTTTTGTTCTTCACCCGAGTTCCCCCCCTTTGAAATCGTTCCTGTGTTTTGATTATAGCAAGGCGCGACTCGCCCTGTCAACGGCGGCAAACTAACATTCCTTCATTCCTTCCTCGCTCCTACAGGTCCCGGATCTCCACGGCGATGCCGCCGTTGGGGAAGACGGTGATCCAGGCATAGCTCAGGCGGTAGCCCTGGCCGGCGGTGCCGGGGTTCACCACCTTGACCCCGCCGATCTCCTGGGAATCCGCCCGGTGGGTGTGGCCGTAGAGGGCCAGCTGGCATTCCTGCTCCTGGGCGGCGTAAACCAGGGAGTCCACGTTCCAGTCCACGTTGTACAGGTGCCCGTGGGTGAGGAAGGCCTTCACCGGCCCCAGGCTGACCACCCCCGACAGGGGCTCCCCGCTACCATAGTCGCAGTTACCGCAGACGGAATAGAGGGGGATCTCCGGAAAGTCCCGGCGGAGGATCTTCGTGTCCCGGTCATAGTCCCCCAGGTGGATGAGCACGTCCGGCCGGGCGCTCCGCACCGCCTGCAGCATTTTGGCGGTGTTGCCGTGGGTATCGGAAAAAACGGCGATATTCATGGATCGAACCTCGTTTCTGTCAAGTTTCCCCTCCCGGGCGCATAGGATAGGAAGGGTGATGGATCATGCAGGATCTGGAAAAAGCGGCGCAGGAGCTGCAGCGCCAGGGCAAGACCGAGCGGATCCGCGCGCTGGCGGACTCCGCCGACGGGCGGAAGCTGGGGCAGATGCTGGACGCCGGGGCGGTGGAAAAGGCCGTGAAGGGCGGGGATTCCGCCGCTCTGCAGCAGATCCTCCGGGGCGTGCTGGGCACGCCCGAAGGGAAGCGCCTGGCGGAGCAGCTGCGCAAAGCGATGCAGAAATAAGGGGCAAGGAGGGGTGGCGCCGTGAGCGAGTTGGAGGATCGGCTGAACAGCATCCTCAGCGACCCGGAGCAGATGGCGCGCATCAACAGTCTGGCGCAGTCCCTCATGGGCGGCGCGGGAGACGCGCCCCCGTCCGGGGACGCCGGCGGGGAGTCTGCGCCGGAGAGCGCCCTCCCCGGGAAGCTGGCCGCCCTTCTGGGGCAGCAGAGCGGCGACGGGGACAAACGGGCGCTGCTGGAGGCCATGAAGCCCTACTTATCGGAGAAGCGGCGGGGAAAGCTGGATCGCGCCATGCGGCTTACCCGGATGGCGAAGCTGGCGCGCCTGGCCATGGGGGAGATGGGGAATGGTGAAACGCTATGACGGAAAAACGGGGCGGGTGATCCGGGTGGAGGACGGCCCGCCTCTCCCCGAGGCGCCTCCCGCTCCCCCGCCCGTTCGGGACGGTGGGAGACGTCCGCCCCCCGGCGGCGCTTTCCCGGGGCAGGCCGGTCTGCCCAGCCAGCTCCGGAGGCTCCTGTCCAACAGCTTTGGGGAGCTGGAGACGGAGGATCTGCTCTTGCTGCTGATCCTCTATCTCCTCTACCGGGAGAGTGGGGATCAGGACTGGCTGATGACCCTGGGCGCCATGCTGTTTTTGCCATAGGAATGAAAAAATGAAGGAGTGAAGCGGCGCTTCATTTCTTCATTTCTTCATTTCTTCATTTCTTTTCTTCTCCCTCCCGGTGGGGAAGGCGCAGGTTGGGGTTCTTGCGGAACACATAGAGCCAGACGGTGATGGAGATGCCGAAGGCCAGCACAAGACAGGCGGTGCGCAAAATGGGGCTGTCTCCGGTGAGCAGCACGGCAGTCAGGCCCAGGACGGCGGAGATGCCGTACATCACGGCCACGGCCTGCTTCTGGCTCATGCCGATGGCCAGGAGCCGGTGGTGGAAGTGTCCCCGATCCGGATGGAAGGGGCTCTGTCCCCGCAGGATCCGGCGGAAGAAGGCGAAGGTGGTGTCCGCCAGGGGCAGGGCCAGGGCCAGCAGCGGCACAAAGAAGGTGATGATGGCGTGGAGCTTGAAGAGGCCCAGGATGGACACCGTGCTCAGCACAAAGCCCAGCAGCTGGGAGCCCACGTCCCCCATGAAGATCTTGGCCGGGTTCCGGTTATAGGGCATGAAGCCCAGGCAGGCGCCGGTCAGCGCCGCCAGCAGCAGGGACACCACCGGCTCCGACACGATCAGAGACACCACCAGCATGGTCAGCGAGCTGATGGCGGACACGCCCACCGCCAGACCGTCCAGCCCGTCGATCAGGTTCACCGCGTTGGTGCAGGCGATGATCCAGAACACCGTCAGCGGCACGGAGAGCCAGCCGATCTCAATGGTGGTGGTCGCCGAGAGGGGGTTGGGGTTGGAGATGGCGCTGAACACCACGTCGCAGCGGATCACCACGATGGCGGCCACGACCTGCCCCAGGAGCTTGATCCAGGCGTTGAGGGACACGATGTCGTCCACCGCGCCCATCACCGCGATGATCACCGCCCCCAGCAGAATGCCGGTGACCTGGGTGCTCAGGGGCACGAAGAGCAGCACCGTCAGCACAAAGCCCAGGAAGATCGCAAGGCCGCCCATCCGGGGGATGGGCACCTTGTTGATCCGCCGCTCGCTGGGCTGATCCACGGCGCCGATGCGCTCGGCAAAGCGCTTCACCGGCGGCGTCATGATAAAGCAGACCAGAAAGGCCACCGCCGCCGCCAATATCAGTTTTACCCACAAATCTATGTTGGAAAGCATAGCATGCACTCCGTAAAAATTTTATCTATCAACAGGGATGAAGGAATGAAGCCGCTTCGCTGATGAAGGAATGAAGGAATTATGGTGTGCCGCAAAGCGGCACGGATTGGTATCCGTCGCGCTTTGCGCGACACAACAATTTCTTCGCTTCTTCATTTCTTCATTCCTTCATTTTACCGCACCAGCGGGACAAGCCCGACCTTCTTGTAGACCTTGCGAATGGTCTTATTGGCAATGTAGCTTGCCCGCTCGGCGCCCTGCTTGCAGAGCCCCTCCAGATAGGCCTTGTCCTTCATGATCTTCTGGGCTTCCTCCCGGATGGGACGCAGCATCTCCACCACGGCCTCGCCCACGGCGGGCTTGAAAGCGCCGTAGCCCAGACCGTCAAACTCCCGCTCGATCTCCTCGAAGCTCTTGCCGGTGACGGCGGCGTAGATGTTCATCAGGTTTGCCACCCCCGGCTTCTGCTCCGGGTCGTAGCGCACGCAGTGCTCGGTGTCGCAGTCGGTGACGGCGCGCTTGAACTTGCGCATAATGTCCTCCGGCGCCTCCATGATGAGGACCCGGCCGTTGCCCACCTCGTCAGACTTGGACATCTTGCTGGTGGGATTCAGCAGATCCATGACCCGGGCGCCCACCTTGGGCACAAAGGGCTCGGGCACCTTGAAGGTCTCGCCGTAGAGATTATTGAAGCGCTGGGCCACGTCCCGCGTCAGCTCCACATGCTGCTTCTGATCCTCCCCCACGGGGACATAGTCCGGCTGATACAGCAGGATGTCCGCCGCCATCAGGGCGGGGTAGGTGAAGAGGCCGCCGTTGATGTTGTCGGCGTTCTTGGCGCTCTTGTCCTTGAACTGGGTCATGCGGCTCAGCTCCCCGAACATGGTGTAGCAGTTCAGCACCCAGCCCAGCTCCACATGGGCGGGCACATGGCTCTGGATGAAGAGGGTGTTCTTCTCCGGATCCAGGCCGCAGGCCACATACTGCGCCAGCTGCTCCAGGGTTCTGCGGCGCAGGAGGGCGGGGTCGTTGCGGGTGGTAAGGGCGTGGAGGTCCGCCATGAAGTAGTAGCAGTCATACTGCTCGGCGCGCTCAGCCCAGTTCTTGATGGCACCCAGGTAGGAGCCCAGGGTCAGATCACCGGTGGGCTTGATGCCCGAGAGCATGACTTTCTTGGCAGGAGCGATATTATCCATAAGAACACTTCCTTTTTCAAAAACTCTGTCGCTGAATTTGTATTGTATCAAAAGAAAAGCGTCTTGACAACAGGGAAAATGTAAAATAAGATATACGGGCAGTTTTGAGATTTGCGTTTTGAGATTTGAGAAGAACTGCCTGCGTCTGCCTCTGTAGGGGCGACCCTTGCGGTCGCCCGCCAACGACCCGCATCTGCGGTCGGGGAGGTATACCGCAGCGGATCATGGGAAGGAGTATTTGTAATGGACATGACTTGGTTTGACGAGATGGAGGCGCGCATCCCCAAAAATGAGGTGCGCACCCGCTTTGCCCCCTCCCCCACGGGGTATATGCATGTGGGGAACCTGCGCACGGCGCTCTACACCTACCTGATCGCCCGGCACAACGGCGGCAAGTTCCTCCTGCGCATTGAGGATACCGACCAGGGCCGCCTGGTGGAAGGCGCGGTGGACGTGATCTACAAGACCATGGCCGAGTGCCACCTGGAGCACGACGAGGGTCCGGACATCGGCGGCCCCGTGGGCCCCTATGTGCAGACCCAGCGCCGCCCCTTCTACGGCAAGTACGCCCAGCTCCTGGTGGAGCGGGGCCACGCCTACCGCTGCTTCTGCGAGAAGACCGAGAGCGAGGAGGACGCCGGCGAATTCAACCGGGAGGCCAACCCCTGCCGCTTCCTCACGAAGGAGGAGTCCGACCGCCGCGCCGCCGCCGGGGAGCCCTTTGTCATCCGTCAGCGCATCCCCGAGGAGGGCAGCACCACCTTCCATGACGAGATCTTCGGCGACATCACCGTGGAAAACAGCGCCCTGGACGACCAGGTGCTCATGAAGCGGGACGGCCTGCCCACCTACAACTTCGCAAACGTCATCGACGACCATCTCATGGGCATCACCCATGTGGTGCGGGGCAGCGAGTATCTGTCCTCCGCCCCCAAGTATAACCTGCTGTACCAGGGCTTCGGCTGGGACATTCCCAAATACGTCCACTGCTCCCCCGTCATGCGGGACGCCCACAACAAGATGTCCAAGCGCCACGGCGACCCCTCCTATGAGGATCTGATCGCCCAGGGCTATCTCACCGACGCGGTGCTGAACTATGTGGCGCTGCTGGGCTGGAGCCCCCGGGGCGAGCAGGCCGAGCAGGAGATCTTCTCCATGGACGAGCTGAAGGCCGCTTTCGACATGGCGGGCATCTCCAAGTCCCCCGCCATCTTTGACATCGAGAAGCTGCGCTACTTCAACGCCGAGTACATCCGCCGCATGTCCGCGGAGGACTTCGCCAAGGTGGCCGAGCCTTGGATCCGCAAGGCCGTGAAGAACCCGGCCATCGACGCCGCCGCCATCGCCGCTCTGCTGCAGCAGCGCACCGAGGTGCTGACGGAGATCCCCGAGAAGCTGGACTTCTTTGACGCCCTGCCGGAATACGGCACCGAGCTCTTCGTGCACAAAAAGTCCAAGTCCGACGAGGCCTCCTCCAAGGCCGTGCTGGAGACCGTGCTCCCCCGCTTCGAGGCGCTGGAGAGCTGGGACGACGAGCACATCCTGGACACCATGGTGAAGCTGGCCGAGGAGCAGGGCGTGAAGAACGCCAAGGTCATGTGGCCGGTGCGCATCGCCGCCGCCGGCAAGTCCGTCACCCCCGGCGGCGCCGTGGAGATCTGCCGCATCCTGGGCAGGGACGAGACCCTCCGCCGCCTGCGCATCGGCCTGGAAAAACTGCAGTAAATCGTTTTCAGGTTTCAGGTTTCAGAAGACGAAGGATGCGAAACCGTTTCTCTCGTCCCCTGAACACTGAACTCTGAACACTGAACCCCGTTTAGAACCATTCATAAAAACACCTCTTTCGGGACATTCTATCCCAAAAGGGGTGTTTTTTATGAAGCGAAAGGCCAAGATTCTTTTGATTTCCTATGTCTCCGTCCTTGTTGTCGCCCTGGCGCTCTATGCCTGGGCGGGGCAGTGGGGGCTGGGCTGGTACCGCCGCACGGTAGGCGAGAGCGCCAGCCTCGCCTACGAGGAGACGGTGCGCTCCGTGGAGACTCTAAGCCAGGTGCTGGCCAAAAGCCCCTACGCCACCGACCCCGAGATGTGCGACCGCATCTGCTGCGAGGCCTACGCCTGCGCCGCCGCGGCGGAGAGCGCCATGTCCACCCTGCCCTTCTCCACCTGGGAGCTGGAGCAGCTCTCCGGCTTCCTCAACACCGCCGGGGACTACGCCTACTCCCTCTGCGGCCAGGGCCAGGCCTTCACGGACAAGCAGCGGCAGGAGCTGCGGGAGCTGGCGGCCTCCGCCGCGGAGTTCTCCGAGACCCTGCTCACGCTGCGGGAGGATCTGGAAAACCGGGAGCTTACCATGGACAGCCGGGAGCAGCGCCTGCAGAACGTGGGCACGGAGACCGGCCCCCAGCTCAGCGGAGAGCTGCTGGCCTACGAGGCGGAGTTCTCGCCCCTGTCCCTGCACTATGACGGCCAATATGGCTCCGCAGAGGAAAAGAAGAGCGGCGGCCTGCTGACCGAGGCGGAGATGCAGCGCGCCGCGGCGGAGTTTCTGGATCTGCCGGAGGAGGCGCTGCTGTTGGAGTGCTCCTACGAGGGAGCCGACGGGCGATGCTGCTACCGGGCGGGGGATCGCTATGTCTGCGTCAGTCGGGCGGGGGTGGAGTCCATGAGCCAGAGCCGCCTGGTGGGCGAGGAAAAGCTCTCCCCCGAGGAGGCCGAAAAAGCAGCGGAGGACTTCCTGCGGGAGCAGGAGCTGGGGGAGCTCAGGCTGCTGGAGCAGCGGCAGAGCGCCTGCGTGATGCTCTTCTCCTTCGTCCGGGAGCAGGACGGCGCCCTCTGCCCGGACAGCGTCCTGCGCCTTGGCATCGCCCTGGACGACGGCTCGCTCTACAGCTACGACGCCACCGCCTTCGACCCGGAGCCGGTGTCGGTGAGCTGGACGGTGGACGAGGAGACGGCCAGGGCCGCCCTGCCGGAGGGACTCTCCCCGCGGGAGAGCCGCCGCCTGATCCTGAAAAGCCCCGGCGGCCAGGCCGTGCCGGTCTACGCCTTCTCCTGCCGGGACGGGCGGCGCAGCGTGGAGATCTGCGTCAGCGCCGAGACCGGGAAGCAGTATAAAATCAGCGTGGGGAAATAATCTTTCAATTTGCCCTCTATTCTCTGCTATTGGCCTTGCTTATACGAAATAGAAGTTAATCGGCACTTCTGCCACCATATAAATTCACATTCGCATACGAAAAATAAGGGAAGGGTGTTCCTTCCCTTATTTAGTAAGAATCATGAAATATAGCACAGCCAAACTAATAATCTACTATTGTCCTTTTGTCTCTAATTTCAAGTGCATCTTCCAAATCAGTTGGTGAATATTCATACTCAAATCCATCTTCATCTTGAACAATCAGCTGATCCGGGATGTTTTTCCACTTGAAGTGTAATCCGAATGAAGCAGAACCATCTGAAAAATGATATGTAATGATAACCTTATCATTTAGATCGCCAGAAGAAATTTTCAATCTGTCGCAAGTATTATCTCCAGTTCCAACAGAAAACCAATAAACATAACCTTCTTCAAAATCAATGATGTAATAATTTGATGTTTGGGTGCCCTTGCTACGATACGCAAACACTCCGCAATTCCCTTTCTTGGCATTCTCTCGATTGTTGGTGGAGTAGTACAAATTGTCTGGCTTTGAGGTAGCGGCAGGACTAGGTGTCGAGCTGGGTTTCGGCGTTGAGGTCGGTTTGGGCGTCGGAGTCGGCTTCGGCGCATTGGGATCCTCCACCGTCACTTCTGCAGATCGCTCAAATCCATACTGTCGCGCACTGGTTACGATCCACTTCCCTTTTTCAGCATCCCCCATTGCATTTACCGAATCCGTGATATAATTCCTGTCTGTATCTCTATACACAAGCGAGAAGCCCTTTTCCGCTGCGAGGGCTTGGACCTCATTGATATTCTTTCCGGTATATGTTTGACTGAAATAATCATCCAGAGAGATACAATCCAGGCGAATAAGGGCATTGCTGTCAATCGCGGTTCCGGGCTCTGTGTTCTGTTTCACGACGATCCAGTTGTTGTTGTTCCAGATTTCATCGTATGGTTCGTCGCGGACATTTGTAAAGCCAAGATCGGACAGTTCTCTCTTCGCATCATTCAGCACCATTCCGGTCACATCGATCATCAGGAGCTGTGCCGCGTCTACATTATCTTCTGTGCTGATGTTTTTGAGTGTAATACTGCTGCTGTTGTGTTTTACAAGGCAACGGAAGGTAAGGTCTCCCTCAACCTTGATTTCCTTCTGTGCTTGGATTTCATGATCTCCCAGTTTATAGATCGTCAATTCATGCTTTCCGGGACTTACTTCGAGCAGCTTTGTAAAGTATTTCCCATCTGCAACGGTTCCGATCTCTTCCCCGTCCAGGTAGATCTCCATATCATAGGTGCTGAAAGCCAGATTATCGTCAGATTGGATGCTGAGATATAACTTGACCGGTTCAGGCTCCGGGGTAGGTTCGGGCGTAGGTTCCGGAGTCGGCGTTGGTGTCGGCTCCGGGCTCGGTGTTGGCGTTGAAGGCACGTCGGTGGCAGTTGGAAGTACTCTCTCCTCATCCTGATCAAAGCTGCTCTGCGCAGGCGCATCTATTGTGCTTGCCCTCGACGGAAAAAGGCTGTTCAGCGGAGCAAACATCAGCACTGCAGCCAGCAAGCATATGTATAGCACCCAAGAGCCGGCAATTTTGACTGCCGGCTTTTCCAGGAGTTTTTCAAAAAAGCCTTTTTGCTCGCTTTCTCCCGCTTTGGGCACTGCTTTGGATTTGGTCTTCCATTTCTTCCAAATTTGTATGGAGAAAGCTGCCATTAGCGGCAACGTAACGGTCACCAAAGCGATTTTAAGAACCTGGAGCTTTGATTCTGCATCGAATTTAAAATACAGATATGCCGTCCACAGAACAAAAAGATTGATCAGAATGCTTACTGCGATTCCCGTTTTTTTCAGCCTTTGTTTGCTGAATTTTGTTGCAATTTGTGTTTTCCAGTTTTTCTTGTCTTTCTCGGATGCCGGAATGAACTCGCCGCTCTCCGTGTAGGGGATGGCATTTTCCCCGTCTACGGAAAATTTGAACCCACAATATGGGCAGAACGCTTGCTCTCCCCTGTTTTGCATTTCAAAACTTTCGTGGCATTCCGGGCAGGTGCATTTACGTCGGTTTTCCATATTCACCCATCCTCCAAAATAAAAAGTGCGCAGCCGGAGCTGCGCACGAAAAACGCAAACTCCGTTGCTGCGACACAAATGATTCCTTGCCCTACAAGAGTGCACGAAATTGGAGAGTGCATTTTTACCAAAGTAAACATGCACCCTAATAGGGCAAATTATGCGTTGCTGCATAAGGCTATTCATTTGTGTCGCAAGTACATCATACCATGTTCTCTGCGTAAACACAAGAAATAAGTTTCATTCACACAAGAATTAGCGCGGCGTGGAGATCTGCGTCAGCGCCGAGACCGGGAAGCAATACAAAATCAGCGTGGGGACCTGAGCCGTCCCCGCGCTGCCGCGGCGCTGGTTCCTCTGTCCCGGCCGGCCCTATCCGAGCTGACCGAAAAGGGCTCGCCGCTGCTCTTGTTTCTGAAGCCGTTTCTTCATTTCTCTAAATACATAAAAAATTGGTAGAAAAATACTATTGTTTTCCCTCCAAAAACATGGTAAAATCAAAAAAATTTCAGCACCAAAGCAACTATGTGAGGAGGTCATCATCATGAAAAAAGGGCTCAGTCTGCTCCTGTGCCTTGTGCTGCTCCTTGCGCTCTGCGCGCCTGTGACGGCCCTGGCCGAGCCATCCGACGGCGGTCCCGCCATTGAAAAGCCCGTCATTGTCAGCATCTATGATGACACCGGCGCGCTTGCCAGCGGTATCTCCGTTGAGATCCGGGACGAGAACGGTCAGGCCGTGGACGCGTGGGTCACCAACGGCAGCACCCACACCGCGTTTCTGACTGAGGGAACGTACAAGCTGAAGATCGTCGACGCACCGGAGAACTATCTCATTGACGAGGACGAGGCCACCATCGTCGTCACGCTGGAGGAAGCCGAGCGCAGAGACGACTTTGTGGGCGAGTGTTTCCTTGACCACAGCCACCCCAATGTCTGCGCAAACCCCAACCATATCGGGCTTGAGACCTATGCCGTGCATGATTCGGCCGGCTCCGTGGTGGCCTACTGCTTCAACCAGAACTACGACAACCCCACTCCGGACAGCCGCTACAGACGGCTGGTGGGCACGCCGGAGCTGCTGTACTCCCTGGCGCAGAACAAGAACGGCAGCGTCGGCCCCCAGGAGCTGTATGACCATGTGCTGGCCATCATCTACCACAGCGGAGAGGTGCAGGCCAAATACGGGCTGGACAACATCATGACCCGCTATCTGACCAACATGGCCATCAAGAACTTCACCGATCCCACCTGCTTCAACACCTTTGACGACGAGGGCAACAGCATGCTGGCCCGGGACGAGAACGGCAAGCCCATCCGGGATGAAAACGGCCACTACGTCTTCCTCCCCGGCGGCACAGTGCTGGGCTCCATCGTGAACCACGCCCGCGGCGACAACGGCGGGCAGGACGTGCTGCCCCAGGAGTACCGGGACGCTTACCACGAGCTGATCTCCTACACCAGCCACCCCAGCGATTACTATCTGTACATCTACTATCCCGATAACTTCCAGCCGGGCAACACCGACACCTACCAGTGCCTGCTGTCCGTCTTCACCGTGGAGCCGATCCGCACCAGCCTGTCTGTCCGCTCTGCCACCAAGCTGGAGATCACCAAGGTCTGGGTCGACGGCGAGGATCAGGACGGTCTGCGCCCCGACGCGGCGACCTTCGCCGCGGGCCTCCACCTGCTGGCCGACGGCGCGGACGTGACCGAGACCTACCGGGATGCCATCGAGATCACGGACAACCAGGACGGCAGCTACACCGTGCGCGCTGCCGGACTTCCCAAGCTCAACGGCGCCGGGGAGGAGATCGCCTACACCCTGCGGGAGGACAATTTCCGCGGATACACCGCGGATAAGACCAGCGCCGCCGACGGCGAGACCATCACCAACTCCCACATCCCGGAGACCACCCGGATCGAGGTCTCCAAGGTCTGGGAGGACGACAGCAACCGGGACGGCGTCCGCCCCAGAGTGATCACCGTGCATCTGCTGGCGGACGACAAGGAGCTCAAGAGCGCCCAGGTCACCCCCGATGAGGACGGCAACTGGGCCTACGCCTTCGAGGATCTGCCCAAGTACGCCAAAGGCGTCGAGATCCGCTACAGCATCACCGAGGAGCCCGTGGACGACTACAACTCCAATGTGGAGGGCTTCGTGATCACCAACACCCACATCCCGGAGACCACCCGGGTCGAGGTCTCCAAGGTCTGGGACGACGCGGACAACAACGACGGCAAGCGTCCGACCAGCATCACGGTGAACCTGCTGGCCAACGGCAAGACCGTGCAGACCGTACAGATCACCCCCGACGAGAACGGCGCCTGGGCCTATGCCTTTGAGGATCTGCCCAAGTTTGAGGGCGGCAAGGAGATCGAATACACCGTCACCGAGGAGCCGGTTACAGCTTACGAGACCACGGTGGAGGGCTTTACGATCACCAACAAGCACACGCCCGAGACCACCCGGATCGATGTGACGAAGGCCTGGGGCGACGGCAACAACAAGGGCAAAACCCGCCCGAACAGCATCACCATCCACCTGCTGGCCAACGGGAAGGAGATCGAAACCGTGCAGATCCAGCCCGACAGCAACGGGAAGTGGGCGCACAGCTTTGAGAATCTGCCCAAATACGAAAACGGCAAGGAGATCGAGTATACTGTCACCGAGGATAAGGTCAAGGGCTACTACACCAGCATCACCCGCAACGACGACGGCTTCCTGATCCGCAACAGCACCACTCCCCTCACGGGCGACGCCTCTCAGAGCGCCCTCTGGGCGGGCCTGCTGGCCGGCTCCGCGCTGGCGCTGGCGGGCGTGATCCTGCTGCTGCGCCGGAAAAAGACCGAGGGCTGAGGAGCTTTGCTTCCCCATTGTTGTAACACAAGCGAATAGACTAACAGCATAAGGGCGGCTGCAGTTTGCAGCCGCCCTTTCCTGTTATTTTGCGTGCTTCTCGAACCAGTCGGTGATCTCCTGCAGCCTTCTCAGCCGGTGTTTGGGCTTGCCGGAGCGGCTGAGCTCGTGGTTCTCCCCGTGGAAGAGGCAGAGCCGGGCCTCCACGCCCCGGTCCACCAGGCTCGCGTACATCTGCAGGCCCTGCTCCAGGGGGCAGCGGTAGTCCTCGTCGGAGTGGATGAAGAGCGTGGGGGTCTTGACATTCTTCGTATACGCCAGGGGCGAGCGCGCCCAGAGCTTCTCCGGGCTCTCGTACAGATCCCCGGCGTTCTGGTCGGGGGCGAAGTCAAAGCCGATGTCGCTGGTGCCCCAGAAGCTCAGCCAGTTGGAGATGGAGCGCTGACTGGCCGCGCAGCAGAAGCGGTCGGTGTGACCGATGATCCAGTTGGTCATGAAGCCGCCGTAGCTGCCGCCGGTCTCGCAGAGGCGCGCCCGGTCGATCTGGGGGTAGGCCTCCAGCACCGCGTCGCAGAAGTCCATGAGGTTTTCATAGTCCACCGTGCCGTACTTGCCCCGGATGTCCATGAAGGCGTTGTCCCGCCCGTCGCTGCCGGTGGGGTTGCAGAAGAAGACGAAATAGCCCATGCTCGCCCAGAGCTGCATCTCGTGATAGAACACCGTGCCGTAGACGGTCTTGGGGCCGCCGTGGATGTCGAAGACGGCGGGGTATTTCTTCGCGGGGTCGTAGTCCCTGGGCAGCAGCACCCAGCCGCCGATCTCCGTGCCGCCGGAGCAGATGGTGAGGGGCTGGGGCCGGGCCACATAGCGCTCCGCCAGGGCCTGGTCGTTGAAGTGGGTGATGCGCTTCAGCTCCCCGGTGCTGAGATTTGCCCGGTAGAGCTCCTGCAGCCGCATGTCGTAGAGGGCGATGAGCAGCGCCTCGTCCCCGCTCACGTCAAAGGCGTCGATGCTGCCGGCCTTCTCAAGGAGCGGCGTGTCCCTGCCGTCGCCGTCCAGGCGGTAGAGATGGCAGTCCCCCTCCCGGGTAGTCAGATGGAAGAGGCTCCCGCCCTGGGGCACATGCTGGCGCCCGCCGCCCATACGGCAGTCGCTGCCCACGGAGCCGTACATGCTGTACTCCTCCGCCCGCAGGAGCGTCAGCTCCCCGGCGGGCGTCACCCGATAGACCCAGGCGTTTTCGTTGAGGCCGAAGCGGGCGCCCTCCGTGGCGGAGAGCCAGAGCTCCTCCCCCACGGCCTCCAGGCCGTGGAAGCTCAGCTCCTCATGGCGCAGCAGCTCCCGCTCCTCCCCGGTCTTCCAGTTCCGGGCGCGGAGGGTAAAGCCCTTCCGGGGGGACTTGGCGCCCCGGGGGTTCACCGCGTAGACGATCTCCTCCCCCAGCACCGCGAAGTCCAGCAGCTCCTCGGGGAGCTTCGTCACGGGGGTGACGGTCAAGGGCTCCAGGCTCACCAGGAAGAGCCGCTCCCGCTGGCCGTTGATAACCCCCTGGCCGTTGAACCAGAAGGGCAGCTCGTCGAAGACCTCGTAGTCCTTGTCCTCCTCCCGCTGCTTGAAGACCTTGCTCCGCGCCTCCTCGTCGTCAGCCCAGAGCTCCGGATGGAGCTTGTCCACCGTGCCGGAGACGGCAAAGTGCGTCTCGTCCAGCACCTTGACGCCGCCCGCGGCGAAGGGCAGGGTGAAGAGGGGCAGCGCCTCGCCGCCCCGCAGATCCAGGACATAGTAGCTGGTGAACTCCTCGTGGGCCTCCGCCCGCTTTTTTTCCTTGGCAGAGCGCACCGCCGGGAAGAGCAGGCGGTTTTCGTCCAGCCAGGTGAAGCGCCCCTCCTTGCCCAGGTCGGTGAGCTGGCGGACGGCCCCGTTTTCATAGAGCCAGAGCCGCTGCTCATAGCTGTTGTCCTCCTCGTTGGCGTTGGCCACCACGAAGGCCGCCCGCTTGCCGCCGGGGGCATAGCGGATGTTGGAGAGGAAGCGGTAGGACAGAATATCGCGCAATTCGATGGGCTTCATGGGAAAACCTCCTGTTTTGTTTTTCTGCTGCCATTATACCGCCTGAGAAAGAGAGCGTCAACGGAAATCAAGGAATGACCCCTTCCGTCATCCGCCTCGCGGGAGATCGGCGGACGACACCTCCCCCAGAGGGGGAGGCAAGCTGCGCCGCGCCCTTGTTTCCCCTTGGTGGGAAGTGGCCGAAGACCGATAGCGGGATCCGATCCATCGCCGAAGGCGACACAAGCATTCCTTCATCAGGCGAAGCCGAGCTTCATTTCTTCATTCCTTCATTCCAAAAAAGGCTGCGCCGAAGCGCAGCCTTTTGGGGTTTGTATTTGTCTTACAGCAGCAGATTGTTCTCGGTCGCGGGATCGAAGAAGTGCATGACCTTGCCCTCGAAGGTGACGGCCATCTTCTTGCCGTTGACGAGAGAAGTCCGCTCCTCGGCGCCCAGGCCGATAGTGGGCACGCGGATGATGAGGCGGGTGCCGTCCTCGGTGTAGACGTGCAGGTGCAGCTCGCTGCCCATCATCTCGTTGACCTCCAGGGTGGCGGGGATGGCGCTCTGATCGTTCTTGCCGGCCAGCACCATATGCTCGGGACGCACGCCCAGAAGGATCTCGCCCGCGGGGGTGTTCTTCTCCGCAAGCAGGCGGCCCTTCTCGCCGGTGACCTCGATCTTGGAGCCGAAGGGCGTGACGAAGTACTTGCCGTTCTCCCGCAGGAGCTGGGTCTTCATGATGTTCATCTTCGGCGCGCCGATAAACTCGGCCACGAAGAGGTTCTTGGGCATGTCGAAGCACTCCTCGGGGGTGCCGACCTGCTGGATGAAGCCGTCCTTCATGATGACGATGCGGTCCGCCAGGGTCATGGCCTCGGTCTGGTCATGGGTGACGTAGATGAAGGTGGTGTTCAGCTTCTGCCGCAGGAGGATGATCTCAGCGCGCATCTGGTTGCGGAGCTTGGCGTCCAGGTTGGAGAGGGGCTCGTCCATCAGGAAGACCTTGGAGTCGCGCACCATGGCGCGGCCGATGGCCACGCGCTGCCGCTGGCCGCCGGAGAGCGCCCGGGGCTTGCGGAGCAGATACTCGGTAATGCCCAGGATGTCCGCCGCGTTGGTGACCTTTTCGTAGATCTGATCCTCGGGCATCTTCTGCAGGCGCAGGGAGAAGGCGATGTTGTCATACACCGTCATGTGGGGGTACAGCGCGTAGTTCTGGAAGACCATGGCGATGTTGCGGTCCTTGGGCTGCAGGTCGTTGACCACCTCGCCGTCGATCTCCACGGTGCCGTCCGAAATCTCCTCCAGGCCCGCGATCATGCGCAGAGTAGTGGACTTGCCGCAGCCGGAGGGGCCGACGAAGACCACGAATTCCTTGTCCTTGATGTCCAGGTTGAAATCGTGGACGGCAACAACGTTGTTGTCGTATACTTTTTTGACATTCGTCAGTTTAACACTTGCCATACTGAATTCTCCTTTTCAACATCGTAGGGCCTTAACCCTTGACCGCGCCGCCGGTGACGCCTTCCACATAGTACTTCTGCAGGCACATGAACAGGATCGTGACCGGGAGTGCCACGGCCACGCCGCCGGCACAGAAGGTGGTGTACCAGGTACCGATCTGATCCTTATTCAGCCAGTTGTACATACCGACGGCCACGTTCATGCCGGTCTGGCTGCCGAAGGAAATGTAGCGGGCAAACACGAAGTCGCCCCAGGGCGCCATGAAGGCTGTCAAAATGGTGTAGATGACGATGGGCTTGGCCAGGGGCAGGATAATCTTGTAGAGCACCTGGGCGCGGTTGGCGCCGTCCACCCGGGCGGCCTCGTCCAGAGACTTGGGGATGGTGTCAAAGAAGCCCTTGGACACATAGTAGCCCATGCCGGAGGAGGCGATGTAGACCAGGATCAGACCGGGCACAGCGTTGTCCTTGGTAAGCCCCAGGTCGGCCAGAACGCGGTACAGGATGATCATGGTCAGCATACCGGGGAACATGCCCAGGATCAGCATGAAGCGCATCAGTCCCTTGCGCAGCTTGAAGCGGAAGCGGGAGAGGGTGTAGCTCATGCACAGGACGATCACCGTTTGCAGGACCGCCGTGATCAGCGCGATGATAAAGGTGTTGAGATACCAGCTTCTGAAGTTGGAGTTCCACAGCTTCAGGTAGTTCCCAAAGCCCCAGGTGGGCTTTGCCCGCTCCCGGGTGCCGAGGGCGCTGGACTGCTGGGCGGTCTCCGTTTCCGCGGCGGCGTCCGTCTCCTCCACGAGGGCGTCCTGCTCGCCGGTGCCGGCGGCAGTCTCGACGACCGCTTTGTCCTGCCGGGGGGAGAAGATGTAGTCGGTCAGGTTGGTGGGGGTCTCGCGGAAGGACTGGATGGTGATAAAGGCAAAGGGGATCAGCCAGATGATGCTCATGATCACCAGGATCACATAGATGATGGTGTTGCTGATGCGGGCACTGGCCTTCAGACCCATATGCCGTTTCTGCCGGTCAATGGCTGCAGTATTGTTGTTACTCATCACTGGAAATCCTCCTCATTCTTCACGGAAGGCAGCAGGTTGTATACCACCAGGGAGATGACTGCCACCACGATGAACACCAGAATACCGATGACGGAGGCCATGTAGTACTGCGACTCGGCGCCGGTGGTGATCTTAAAGAGCCAGGTGATCAGCAGGTCGGTATAGCCCACGGTGCCGGACACACCGGAGGCCGCCGGGTTCGCCGGTGCGCCGCCGGTCAGCAGGTAGATCACGTTGAAGTTGTTCATGTTGCCGGTGAAGCTGGTGAGCAGATAGGGGCCGGTGATAAAGAGCATGTAGGGCAGGGTGATCTTGGTAAACTGCTTCCAGCCGCTGGCGCCGTCGATGCGGGAGCTCTCGTACAGATCCGCGGGGATGTTCATCAGGATACCGGTGGCGATCAGCATCAGATAGGGGATGCCGATCCAGATGTTGATGATGATGACCATGATGCGGGGCAGCAGGCCGCTGTTGGCTTCACTGCCCAGGAAGTCAATGGCCTGTTTGATGATGCCCAGGTCCAATAGCACGCCATTGATGATACCATTTTTGGCAAACATTTTGGACACATACAGCAGGGAGATGAACTGGGGAATGGCGATGGTGAGCACCAGGATGGTGCGCCAGACCTTCTTGAACTGGATGCCCTTCTTGTTGATCATCATGGCAACCAGCATGCCCAGGAAGTAGTTGGTGAAGGTGGCGAAGAAGGCCCAGATCAGCGTCCAGACCAGGATCTCGCCGAAGGTGGCGGAGTAGTTGGCGCCGCTGCCGCTCCAGGTCAAGAGGGTGTTGAAGTTTTCAAAGCCCTTCCAGCCGAAGAGGTTCTGCACACCGTCGTTGGTGCCGGAATAGTTGGTGAAGGCCACCAGGATCATGAACACGATGGGCATCACCGTGAACATCATGATGCCGGTAACGGGCAGAGCCAGCAGGGTCTTGTGGAAGTTGTCGTCCACCATGGAGCGGAGATCTTCCTTGCCGCTCCTGAGCTTCTTGCCGGAGCGGAGGATCTGCTCGGAGATCTTGTTCTGCTTCACGTTCATGCGCCAGGTATAGAGAAACGCAATGATGAAGAAGAAGGTCAGCACGCCGTAGAGCAGGATCTTGAAGGAATTGTCGCCGTACACGGTCTTGTAGCTGTCCAGGGCGGGCACGAACTCCTCGTGGGTCGCGACCTTGCCCAGGGAGGGCAGCATGCTCAGCCAATAGCCGCCGGCGAAAATCATGTAGAAGATAAAGACGACTTCAAAGAGCAGGAAGAGGATGCCGCGGAGGATCTGTCCGCGGGCGATGGAGCCGAAGCCCATCACCAGGTAGGAGGTTTTGGTCTTCCAGTCCCCCTGGGTAAAAGTCGTAATGATGTCCTTGGCCTCTTTGGCGATTCCAAGCCCGATATTCTTGAAAAAGCGACCGATGGCAAGGATCAGATTCAGCAGCTTTCTGGGGATCGCCGCGAAAAAGCTTTCCAGCTTGTAGAGGAACTTTTGCCCCTTTGACAGGCGCAGGTATTCCAAATCGCTGTATCTTTTCATAGAATTGCCCCTTTTTCAGTTTCCGTTCCCGCGCGGGAAGCCCGTCCCCGCTGCGGAATATGAGAAAGGCTGGAGTCAAGGGATTGACTCCAACCTTTCCGTTTCAGGTTTCAGCCAAAGTCAAATGTTCGCTTTGGTCGGGTTTGAAGCAGTATGAAATTACTTCTGGATCAGCTCGATGGTGCCGTTGTCGCCGTCGATGGTCAGGCGCACCACGTAGGTGCCGTCGGCCTCGACCTTGAAGTTCTCACCGTCAACGCCGAAGTTCACGTCCCAGGAACCGCCCTGGCGGCACTTGAACTCCTCACCGGCGTGCAGCTCCAGCTCCTCAGACTCGAAGACGCCGGGCTCAACCTCGGTCATGGGGAAGTCGGTGTCCCAGTTGGTGCCGCAGATGGCGCCGATGACGCCCCAGGCGTTCATCTCTTCCTCAGTCATCTCGAAGAGGGCGCTGATCTTGTTGTAGTAGTTGTCAAGGGCAGCCTGCAGAGCAGCCTCGTCGCCGGCAGGAGCAGCCTTCACTTCGGAGGCGATCACCTTGGCAATGTCCCACCAGGAGCCGTGGATCTGGCCCTGGGGCACGGAGTAAGGAGCCTGGGCCAGCAGAGCGGCCAGGCCGGGATTGGCCTGAACCTCGGGAGAGGCCTGGTCAACCAGGTTGGAGGGACCCCAGGACAGAGCGTTGAAGCGCTCCATCTGGCACTGCTCGCCGGTCAGGTACTGAGCCAGCTTGTGCAGCACGGCGGCGCGGGTAGGATCGGACTGGGGCTTGACGCCCATCAGCTTGCAGCCGTTGAAGGAGCCCAGGTGGTACTCCTTGCCGTCAACCTCGAAGGAGGGCAGGTCGGTGGCGCCCAGATTGTCGCCCAGGATGTTGCTGACGGTCTCGTAGCCCCAGGTGCCGCAGACGACGATGGCGGCGCCCTGGTCGAAGGCGGCAGCGTCAGAAGAGCTCAGGAACATGGGGGACTGAACCAGCTTCTGCATGCCCTTGACGGCGATCAGGCCCTCGGGGCTGTTGAAGGTATCCTTCACGGAGACGAACTTGCCGTCGGCGTCGGTGGTCCACTCAGAGACGCAGCCGGTGGCAAAGAAGAAGGACGCCATGTACCAGGCGGAGGTGTCCATCTCAAAGGCGAAGTACTTGTTGGCGGCTTCGCAGTCGGCAATCAGCTTCTCCAGGGAGTCCAGATCTTCCTCGGGGATGACGGACTTGTCGTAGTACATGAAGTAGCCGTTGTCAGAGGTCAGGGGGTAAGCGTAGAGCTCTTCACCGGCAGTGGCGGCGGCGACGACGCCGGCGTCGTTGTTGGCCTTGACGAAGTCAGCGGCGCTGGGTCCGAGCTTGGCCAGAGCACCGGCCTGAACCAGACGGGCGAACTGGTCCTGCGCGAAGCAGTAGATGTCGCCGCCGGCCTGCACGTCGGTGATCATCAGGGTGGCGGCGTCAGCCTCGCTGACGGGCTCCACCTTGGCATTGATGACGATGCCGAACTCATTGGTCTTGTTGAAGTCCTCGATCTGCTGCTTGGTCAGATCGACAGCCGCGTCGGCGACCCAGATGGTGACATCATAAGTACCGGCCAGATCGGCGGAGACTTCCTCCTCAGCCTCTTCCTTGGTCTCCCCGCCGCCGCAGGCAGCCAGCGTGAAGATCATAGCAAGAGCGAGAAGCATTGCTAAGAACTTTTTCATTTTGTTTCCTCCTCATATTTTTTCAGCAGTGGTCTGCTCCCGGGCTCCCCGGGAGTACAGAAACGGGTTTCCCCGAAATTCTGCGATAATATTATACTCTTTCGGTTTCCCCTTGTCCACCGGCCAATTTCAAAAACGGGAAGTGATTTTCGCCAAAAAATCCCTTCCCGTTTTGTGCAATTATCGCAAATTGACTTTTTTTGGAGGGAAAAGAGGGCTCTTTTCCCTGTTATTTCCAGTCAGCTCTCCGGTGTCAGCAGGGCGGAGTCGATCTTGCCCCAGGCCCCGGCGCCGGTGCCCTGGCACTTGACGCGGATGCCCACGGTGAGGCTCTGGCCCTCCCCCGGCTCAATGCCGGAGAGGACGGCGGTGTCCCAGTTGTTCCAGGTGGTGATCTCCATGGGCACGGTGGCCACGATCTCCCCGTCCAGCTTCACATAGGCGTAGATCTCCGTCTCGCCGCAGTCACCGCCCATGATGGAGATGCTGAAGCGATAGCTGCCCGGGGCGAGATCCGTCACGGTCTGCTCCAGGAAGAAGTCCACGCTGTCCGGGTTCGGGTTCCAGAAGTGCATGTGCCAGTCTCCGTCCCGGGAGTCCGCCGTCTTCTGCTCCACGAAGAGCTCCCCGCCGCTGCCCTGGTCAATCAGCTCCCAGGGGCTCAGCTCGCCGGTCTCGAAATCGCCGTTTACCAGCAGGTTCAAAGCAGGCTCCGCCTCCTCTTCCTCCACCGGCGCGGCAACGGGCTCCGGGCGGTTCTGGTCGCCCCGCCCCTCCCGCAGAGAGGAGAAGACCAGCAGAGAATCCAGCGCCTGCCCCGCGGGATCAAAGAAGGCCTGGTTGTCCCAGGAGCTGCCGCCGTACCACTTGCCGGCGTCGTTGGGGTCGTACTCCGCCGCGAAGCTGCTGGCCCAGCCGGAGCCGTACTGCTCCCACAGGGCGCTGTTGGCCTCCCAGGAGCCGCCGGGCACAGTGATCCAGGCGCCTTCCCAGTAGCACACGCCGATGCCGCCGGGCACCAGGGCCACGGCTGCAATCACGTCCCGCACTTCGTCGGCCTGCCCCTGGGGGGAGTAGGGATAATCCCGGGCGACGCTGCTGTCGGCGTTGATGCTGTTGCCGGAGAAGTCCGTGTCCTCCGGGGTGTAGGGCCAGGAGGTCTCCATCACCATGACGTACTTGCCGTAATCCCGGTTGATCTCCGTCAGCACCTGGATCAGATTCTCCCGGGTGCCGTGCCAGAAGGGATAGTAGGAGGAACCAAACACGTCGTAATCCAGGCCGCCCTGGGCCAGAATGTCGGCAAAATAGCGGTAGTTGCCGTTATTCTGGGGCTCGGTGAAGTGCACCGCCACCAGCGCCTCGGGATAGACCTCCCGCACAGCGCGGGAGCCCGCCGCCATCAGGGGCAGGATCTTGTCCCAGTCCGTCTCGCCGGCCATGCCGTTGTTGGTCTCGTTGCCCACCTGCACCATGCCGACGTCCACACCCCCGTCCCGCAGCAGCTGCAGGCTCTCCCGGGTGTAGTCGTAGAGGGCGGCGGTCTTGGTCTCGATATCCATTCCCTCCCAGGCCTTGGGCACCATCTGCTTGCCCGGATCCGCCCAGAAGTCGGAGTAATGGAAGTCCACGATCAGCTTCATGCCGAACTGGGTGGCCCGCTGCCCGATCTGCAGGGCGTTTTCGATGTCGCAGTTGCCGCCGCCGTAGCCGCGGCCCTGGGCGTCATAGGGCTCGTTCCAGACCCGCACGCGGATGTGGGTCACGCCGTTTTCCGCCAGGATCTGGAGCAGATCCTTCTCCTGCCCGTCGAAGTCATAGTAGCGGACGCCGCTCTGCTCCTCGGCGATCAGGGAGGAGACGTCCATGCCCAAGATGAAATCCTCGGGCAGATTTTCCACCTTCAGCACGCTCAGCTCCTCCTTCGTCTCAATGGGGGCGCTGACCGCAGGCTCCTCCTGCTGTGTCTCTTCCACAGGCTGGGGCGTCTGCTCCGCGCTCGGTTCCGCGCTCTGTTCCGCATTCTCCCCGCAGGCCGTCAGCAGCAGCGCCGCCAGAAGCAGCAGGGCGATCCAGGTTCTTCTCTTCATGTTCTCTCTCCTTTACGGCAGTTTCAGCAAATGCTCCGCCACGCGCAACGCGGCGCCGTCCCCGTCCCCCAGATGGAGGGAGGCGACATTAAAAAACAGATAGTAGTCCGTGTCCGGCGCATAGCCCAGGTAGCTCTTTGCCGCGCCTTCGCCGGTGGCGGCGTCGTAAATCTTCACGCCCAGGATCTGTCCGTCCAGCCGGTAGAGCTCCCGGTCGCCCCAGTCCCAACTTCCCTCTTCCATGGCGGCGAAGCTCGACCGGTACTCCTCCACCTCCGGGGCGCTCACCACATAGAGGTCGGCGCTCAGCAGCTCCCCGTCGTCAAACATGGCGTAGGAGAAGGGGTGCACCTTGATCATTTTGATCCCCTCCGGCCTGTCCTCCTCCAGCGCCAGGGCCAGGGCCTTGTCCTCACAGCTCTCCACGCTGGTGTAGAGCACGATCTTGTGGGCGGGCGTGGTGTTCGTCACCAGCTGGAAGATCCAGCCCCAGAACACCGCGGAGATCAGCGCCCAGAGGATCCAGCGGTGCAGCTGGGAGAAGATGTTCTTAAAGATCCGCATCGGCGCCTCCGATCCCGGCCACATAGCCGCCTGCGAGCTCCACCGTCACCTGCCTGCCGTCCCAGGGGCGCAGGGCCTTGACCCGGGTCTCGTTGACCTTCAGGCGCCGGGTCTGCTCCCCGTCCTCCAGCAGCAGGATCCGGATGCGGATGCTGTTTTTGATGCGCAGCCGCTCTTTGGTGATGCTGAGCCTGCCCCGCAGGATGTCGCCGGGGGTCTCCAGCAGATAGCGGGCGTGCTGCAGCTCGTAGCGAGCCTCCAGCAGGCCGAAGAGCCGCCGGTAGATCACGAGCCAGCCGCCCACCGTGGAGCAGACGATGGCCGCCAGCTCCATCTCTTCGGCGTTGGCGGTGTTGGTGAGGCAGGCCAGCAGGATGCAGGCCGCCAGCGTCAGTCCCGCCAGCGCCCAGATCAGCGTCCGCTCCCTTTTGATTTTTTTCTCCAGCCGGGGAAGATCCGCCGGGCTGTACAGCTTCTGTGTCGTTTCCATGGGTTTATTATATCCCCGCGGATTTCCCCCGTCAAGAAGCGAAAAATCGGCACACGGGAGGCGGGGGAGAATTGAAAATGAAGAACGAAAAGTGAAAAATGAAAAATTGAGGTGTCGCCTTCGGCGACGGATTGGAATCCGGGGCGCGGAGCGCACAGGCCGTAGGCCTGTCATTCCGAGCCAGTGCGCACATTGGCGTGGGAATCCGTACTCTTTTGGGGGACGAGAGATGCGGATTGCCACACCGCTTTTTGCCTTTGGCAAAAATGCAGACGTCGGTCACTCACTACAAGTTCTTGTCGACGAAGGAGACTTAGAACTTGTGCGTGCCTTTGGCAGGTTCGCAATGACAAGACGGGGAAACGTCCGCCTGCTGCGTAGGGGCAAGCCCCTCCCCTACGGGGGAACGTGGGTTTGCTGCGTAGGGGCCGGCGCCCTCGACGGCCCGTTTGTAAGACACGCGTCCATGTCGGCGGGCGACCGCAAGGGTCGCCCCTACGGGAAACGTCCGTCCACATCGTAGGGGCCGGCGCCCTCGACGGCCCGCTTGTCGGACACGCGTCCGCGTCGGCGGGCGATTCGTGAATCGCCCCTACGGTAAAACGTCCGTCCACATCGTAGAGGCCGGCGCCCTCGACGGCCCGCTTGTCGGACACGCGTCCGCGTCGGCGGGCGATTCGTGAATCGCCCCTACGGGAAACGTCCGTCCACATCGTAGGGGCTGGCGCCCTCGACGGCCCGCTTGTCGGACACGGGCGCAGCTCGGCGGGCGACCGCAAGGGTCGCCCCTACGGGTTGTCCCCGTTCCCTCGTCTCCTCAAATCTCAAAACTCAAAACTCCGGACGACCAATGGTCGTCCCTACGGGGAACCTCCGTCCCCTGCATAGGGGCGGGGCTTGCCCCGCCCGTCTGTCGGACACGCCCCCGCGCCGACGGGCGATTCGTGAATCGCCCCTACGGGAAACGTCCGTCCACATCGTAGGGGCCGGCGCCCTCGACGGCCCGCTTGTCGGACACGGGCGCAGCTCGGCGGAGCGATCTGGGGATCGCTCCCTACGAAGACGGTGACGGGCAGACAAGCCCTCCGTCGCGGCTGCGCTGCGCTTGCCGTGCCACTCCCAAGACCCCTTGCTGGGGAGGCAAGGCAAACTGGCCTCGCAATGACACGGTGGGAAACGTCTGCCTGCGCATCGCCGTACCTGACGCGGGTGACAGATATCCGGGATCAGGGGGTGTCTCTGTAATCCTGGATATCCCGGATATCTGTCACCCTTAAGTGCAGAAACACAAAAACAGAGGGGGCGGTCTGTGTGTCCTGCGTAAGACACACAGCTCCGTCCCCTAAGTTTTCGTCCCCCGTGTTAGAGATTGGTGTCAATCAGAGAACCGTCTGATCAGCCGACATAGTAGTGTACTTCGCCAGAGTATATAGTATAACCGCCATATGCATGTTCAATACGTAATAGCACATCACTTCCACCATGTCCGTTTTCGGCAAATACGATTTCTAATGTATCACCGTTATATAGAATTACATTCAAGAAACAGTATCCAATGTCAATCCGGGAGTGTTCCGGTGACCGCATGTCCAACTCCGGTGACCGCATGTCAAACCAAATCGAATTATACTCAGGGTGATCAAACGGAAATGCTGTCACATACAAGACTGTGTCATCCTGGGATGATATCTCTTTCGCATGATGATTTTCAACATATTGCCAATAATCATCCGAAAGTGCTTTCGGGTCCTCTGGCACTGTAATATTGACAGCCACTAATTTTTCAGAATTCCGATAATAAAAATACCCAGGTATAATTGATCTTATATCTTGTTTTGTCACTTGGGTATTCTCTTGTTTTTCGGCGGAATATTGACAGCTTGATAATAGAATTGAAAACACGACAAACAGAAAGCAGAACTTTAGGTGCTGATGTGTTTTATTGCTCATCAATTATCCCTCTTTCTGTAGTTCATTTTCACAGGGGACGGTTCTCTGTGTTCTTCGGGAGAAACCATACTCTTGTCGTGTGAAGACGGTTGGGGAGGACAAGAGCTCTGCGTTTCTTGGTTTAGCACGCGCCTCCGAACACATAGTACCGTCCCCCGTGTTCCTGGATGATTCCTTGCAACCTCGTAGGTTAATCCATCATTCTAAATATTCGACGAAGAGATACCAATGTGGGATCACAGGGAAGATAGGATAGAACTCCTTTTCAATCGGTTCCCCTTCGCAATAGAAAAGCCAAATCCTGCAATAACCGATACCGTTTTCATCGCAGATAAACACGGTAAAACAGCAAGCATCGATATCGACAAGGGGATTCTCATATTGTACAAACACATAGTAGAAGAGATTCTCATCCAGAATACTAGCTTTATCAATGATGGGGTGATCTGTGTATTTTTCTTTTAGTCGAAAGGAATTTCGATCACACAAAGACAGTGTTTTTCTGCGGACGTCATACTCATAATAATTCGAACTGTTGCTGTATTCCATCATGACGGCAACGATTTCTTCCATTTCCTCTTGATGCCCGATCAAAAAGGCTTCCATCGCTTCCAGCTGTTCTTCTATTTTGTCTTCCTTCGGATAGGGGCTCTGTTCCGGAGGGACGCTTTCCGCCTCCGGAGGAATGCTCGTCAGGTCCGGGATAGGAACGCTTGTCGGATTCGAGCCAGCCGTTTTGCTGGAACATCCGGTAAGTAGCAATGCTACACAAATCGTAAGTAAGAGGCAAAAGAACAGGATTCTTTGCATGTATTCAACCTCCTGTTGGTAACCAGTTCATCCATTTACCACGTGCACAGGGGACGGTTCTCTGTGTTCTTCGGGGGAAAACCATACTCTTGTCGTGTGAATACGGTTGGGGGACGAGATCGCAGTATACCGTGACTCAGTATGCGCTCCTATGCTCGTAGAGGACAACACATAGTACCGTCCCCTGTGATCCCTGGGTTTCAGTCCAGTAAAACGCTGGGCTTGGATTTGTGTTGCCTTTTTACCTTTTTGGACGTGAAAAACCGTCCCCTGTGTTCCTACTTCTTTGTTCTCTGTTCGAGCTACATGGTTCGTGGGAAGAGTGAAGCGTTTACCGAATCTGATAATTTATGTTCCCTCAAGCGAAAACTCCAATATTTGTGTCTCCACGTTTCCTTTCCACCTATATTGGTTAAAGACATTCTGCCATTGGAAATATTCAAACCGGCCCTATTTGAGAAATCACCTGTAATGCAAACGCGCCCAATTATGTGAAACTGTCGGTGTGGGAGAAGGTTTAATCTATCAAACCATGCCGCAGTATAGAGCGGTGAATTCATTATCTCATCTATGTTAGGGGCCTTACCGCAATAGCTTATTTGCTCTGAAACAGCAATAAAGGCATAGCCTATATCTTCTTTTACGCATAGAATGATTCCGCCATAAACTTTGTTGTTATATTTGTACCAGAATACGGTTCCAGCAGTTAAATTGATTTTAGAAAACACTTTACTCAACACATTTATTCACCTCTTCAATCGGAAGCAGATTTAAGATAGGGGAACACAGGGGACGGTTCTCTGTGTTCTTCGGGGAAAACCATACGCTTGTCATGTAAATACGGTTGGGGGGACAAGAGCTCTGCGTTCCTTGGTTTAGCACGCACCTCCGTGGTCGGAAAGGTCAACACACAGAACCGTCCCCTGTGTTCGATGATTCAGGCGCTTCTGATGACGAAAACCAATATGATGCTGATAATGATCCACTTATATGTGTTCAAGGCGAGAATGTTCATCTTGCTTTCATGCTGAATAAACGTAGGGAATCTTCTTTTCGCAAACCCTATACCAAATACATCTTCCTCAGGATTGAGCTTGTCATATAAGACCATCCATCGGAGCAAGCTCACACCCGCGCACAAAAAAGAAGCTAAAACTATAAGAAAGCTAAACTCGCTCGGATTCTCAAAAATGCCGATCGCCAATATCATAATCCCCGTCAACGAGCTAACAATTAGTTTTCGTGGTCCAATTTCTTTTAGCATTATTACCTCCATTCTTGTTACTTTGGTTCGGAAAAAGTATGACGAATAGTTTGAATAATATTATATATAGGATTGCGAATCAGATTTGCGCCATCACCATTTGGAATACTAAGTTGAGATTGTAATAGTGCTTTCTTTGCAGGTGACAAAGCCCAGAAGAAGTCCATCGGAAGCACAGGGGACGGTTCTCTGTGTTCTTCGGGAGAAACCATACTCTTGTCGTGTGAAGACGGTTGGGGGGACAAGAGCTCTGCGTTCCTTGGTTTAGCACGACCGTCCCCTGTGTTAGGGGGTGGGAGGCGCCGGCGTCAGCCCGCGCCTCCATGGCCTTGAATGTTGACTCAGTACCGTCCCCTTTGTGTTCCCGTGTTCCTACCCTATTCTTCGTGCCAAACTGCAAGCACATGGCCCTCTTCACTAACGAGAAGATAAGCCACTCCCCCCTTATATTGAGATCCAGAGGGGCAGGAACCGGTGACAAGCCATACTTTATTTTCTTGATCAAAATATAGATTGAATGGCTTTTCTTTTAGCACATCATCACCGAATGTTTCCAAGAAGATTCGCTCTGCTTTTTCTAACACATCTCTCTCATCAACGATTTTTCCAACTTGTTTATCCGTCGAGAAAGAAGAAAGCTCTCTCCGATACTGATTCAGCATGAATGGCTTTACTTCTATTGAATCGGAAGCGGACTTGTGTAGTATCAATACTAGAATTGCGCATACAATGGTACAAATCGCTGCACACGAAATTATAACATTCCTTTTTTTCATGGCTATCTCCTATCCGGGTGATTGTGATCATACGGGACGTCAGTATAGATTACTATATCCTCAAAATCCAAGGGCGTGTACTTTCTAACTGTGCCTTTAGGTGTAACTAAGTAATTAGTCCAACAATTGAGATCATTCTCCGAAAAGATGTCATCGTTATAATCGAGGCTGTATGCGCCGTGCGTATGAATTTCTGCAACTTTGCGTCTTAATCCAAAATAGTTTATTGGAATGAACACAGGGGACGGTTCTCTGTGTTCTTCGGGAGAAACCATACTCTTGTCGTGTGAAGACGGTTGGGGGGACAAGAGCTCTGCGTTCCTTGGTTTAGCACGCCCCTGTGTTACTGTGTTACTTGTCCAGCAACCCTTTCGGTAGTTGCGCTTTTAGTTCGTCCGGCAGCAGCGTGATGATCTGGTTTTCTGCCTTCCAAAACAGACCCGATCTTCTGTAGCCGCCTATCAGATCAAAACGGATGCCGTCCTCTGTCACCAGATAGCAGTGGGTAAGCTTTTCTCCGTTCCTTTCTGTGTTTATATAGACAGGTTCGATTTGCAGAACCTGATCATAGCGAACCACTATTTCCTGCGTCGAAAAGAATGGCTTATATATGATTTTCTCAGAATCCGCAATTCCATGGTTCGCTAGCATCATGAGACGGAACGGAAAAACGATCAGCGTGGCAGAGAGTATAATCGCGGAACACTTCTGCCGTGCCCTTGTACGACTGTCCTTGGGAAATATAGTACAAAGTGAGAAGCAAATGTCTACAGGCCGACGATTGAGCACTGGAAGATACCAGGAAACCAACGCATCATATGCAATAAGCAAAATCAAGGAAATATATGCGCCATCATCTAACCCATAGAAAAAAAGTACGTTGTTTTGCCCTTTTGAAAGGAGCGTGGCACCAAGAAAATCTGTAGTGGTATTCAGGAGAAAAAGGAGTGCCATGTAAACAACGAGCGTGCGGCCTTTACAACTGGCACCGGAAGAATCTCCGCGGGAAAAGCTATCCGTCGTAAGTCGATACCATTCAGAGCGTTGGTATTCTTCATACCCGGAAATTTTGTCGTAGATTCGAGGATTTTCTCGGATCTTTCGCAACTCCTTCACATGCCATATTATCCAGACTAGATATATACACAATACGGGTATATATAGAATCATAGTCACTCCTCTTCGTTTTTTTCAAGGCTACAGAAGCCAAGTATGACACAACTCTTCCAGCGTAATTTACATCTACATAATTACAAGCACAGGGGACGGTTCTCTGTGTTTCTTCGATCAGCCGTGTGTTCACCCTGTGTTCACTCATTTGTATCTTTTTCCGAATTGATTCGATTGAGAATAATCACATCATACTGATTCCCAAAGCAATAGTCTTTCTTTACTTTCAAAATGATTTGCTGCTCTGTACAAACGCAGTCGCCTTCTAAAACATAGTCGCTAACTTCGACAACACTATGCTGCACTTTTTTGTAGATTAGGAAGGTTTCTCCCCAATCTATTGCACATTCGATCTCAATCTTTCGAGAATCAAGAATCATATATCCGTCCATTTGAAGGTTCTTATTCACTCGCAGAAAAATAAACGGCTCTTCGCTTTGCCACTCACTTTCCGGAAAGTCAATAGGTGTCGTTCTTGCGTTTCGAGCTAGGTAAGGATACCAACAGCCAGTAAGTGAAAACGATACAATTGCACATAGCAAAATCAGAAAAGTTATTTTTTTGTGATTTACGAAATTACACTCCATAGTGGTTTTTCCTCCAACTAGAAACACAGGGGACGGTTCTCTGTGTTCTGTTCCCTTTCCCGCTGCGCCCGGAAACGCAGCGCCGCTTCCGGGGCAAGCTGTTTTTTGCTCATTTGCCTATTCCATCGAAAGCGGCAAAAGTAACGGGCAATCAAAAAGCCATTCGTCCTCTGTCTGTATAACGTTCGGCGGGGCGAAAAGGTTTCAGGCGCTTCGGAAAAATTTTTTCCTGCGCCCATGGCCGCGCCACGAGGGAACCCCTCCGTCAGCTCGCAAACTCGCTGCCACCTCCCCTTGCAGGGGAGGCAAGGTCGCTGCGTAGGGGCGGGTATCACCCGCCCGCTTGTCGGACACGCGCACACGTCGGCGGGAGGGGCATACCCTAAAGGGCACTTAGCCCCTCCCCTATGGGGACGGGGGAAACGGATCGCCGCGGAGAACCCCTTCCGTCAGCGGCGGGCGTTACACGCCGCTGCCACCTCCCCCGGAGGGGGAGGCAATGCGCACCGGAGGCGCTTTTTTGCGCCTCCGGTGATGGGAATTGGTTTCGTCTTTACTCCAGGGGCTCCAGGCTCCAGTAGGGCTCCTTGCCCTGGTAGTACCAGGCGGGCGTGCCCACGTCGGAGAGCTGGTTCAGCCGCTCGTCCAGCTCGTCGCCGTAGTTCTGGATGGTCTCCTCCGTGAAGTAGAACTGGAAGATGTGCCGGCAGCGGTAGAAGGCGTCCACGTGGAAGTCCGGCAGCATATCCGGCTCCGTACACCAGAGCATGTAGAGGCCGTTGATGAAGATCAGGCTGAAGGACATGTCGTCGGCGTAGCGCAGGGTGGAGGGCAGGTAGATGGTGATCGCCTTGTCGAAGTCCGGCGAGCCGTTGGGCACTGCCCGGTCGCCGAAGGCCGCGGCCTCCTCCTCCGTCAGATAGCGCAGATTCCAGACCTCCGGATAGATCCGGCCGCATTCGGAGAAGGCGTAGCGGTCCACCTGCTCCACGCCCTCCTCCAGGGTGATGGTGACCACATTGGGGCAGTTGGCGAAGCAGGACTCGGGCACCACCTTCACCGCGCCGGGCACCGTGATGTTCACAAGGCCGGTGTTGTTGAAGGCCGAGCGGCCCAGCTCTTTGCAGCCGGTGAGGTCGATCTCCTGCAGACCCACGCGGCCCTCAAAGGCGTAGTCGCCAATCTGCTCCACGCCGGACATGCTCACGGTGAGGGGCGTGTCCACATAGTGCCACATGCCGGTCTCGTCGTTGTAGGTGGGGCAGAGCAGGAAGTATTCGCCAAGGGCCTTGCAGCCCGGGCCGATGACCACCCGGTTCACCCTCGCCTCGGACAGGATGTGGTGCTCCGACAGATCCGCGCCGGGGCCGATCTCCACCGCGTCAAAGTCGGATCTGGCCAGGGCGCTGGCGCCGTAAACCACACCTTCCGCCGGGCAGAGGAAGCTGCCGCTGCCGTCGCCGGCATTGAGGAAGGCGGAGCTGCCGATCTGCTGCACAGTGGCGGGCAGCTTCACCTCGCCCAGGGCGGCGCAGCCCGAGAATGCGTCGCTGCCGATATAGGCGACATTCTCGCCGAACTGCACCGTGCGCAGGCTGGTGCAGCCCTCAAAGGCATAGGAGTCGATGTAGGTGAGGGAGTTCGGCAGCACCACGGTCTCCAGATTGGTACAGCCCCGGAAGGCGCCGTACTCGATGTACTGGATGCCCTCCTCCAGGGTGACGGAGCGGAGGGCGGTGTTATTCTTGAAGACGTCGGTGTTCACGCCCACGATCTCATTGGAGCCGATGACGGCGGGAATGGTGATGTCGGCCTGGCCGCCGGTGTAGGCGCTGATCTCGTTGATGTTGTTGCACTCAAAGCCGCTGGCATCCATGCGGTCCTTCTCCGGATCCTGGAAGGCCTCCGGCTCCAGTTGGATGGATTCCAGGATGCCGCGGAAGACCTCCCCCTCGGCAAAGGCCCAGATCGCGGCCTCGTCCGCGCCGTTGAGATTCAGCTTCACCTGCAGGGCGTGGTACTGGGTAAACTCCGTGTAGAGGAGCAGCTGGTAATAATCGCTGCTGCTCATCTCCACATGCCGCACGCCGCCGTACCAAGTGCGGCCGCCCAGATCCAGCGTCCGGTAATCCTCGCGGACGGTGCCCGCCGCCTCCACGGGGTCGGCATAGATCGTGCTGCCCACGTAGACATTGCCGCTCTGCTCGCCCTGGAAGCCGCCCCAGAGGGTGCTCTTCCCGTCGTCGCCGATATTCCAGCGGATGGGGAAGTTCACCGTGATGCCGGGGATGGAGGCGGTGAGCTCGGTGCTGGGCTGGGCGAACTGGACATGCCCCAGCAGGGTCTGCACGTCGGGATCGGCCAGGATGGCGGAGAGATCCGCCGTGCTCTTCTCCGGCGCGGACACGTCGATGCGCAGGCCGCCCCAGCCGGCGATGACCACGTCGGTATAGTCGATCACATAGATCTGGTGGGGCTCGGTGTAGGACGTGGTGTAGCCCATGGTAGCCTCCACCCAATCCGGGTTGCGGGAGAAGGACACGCGCAGCGCCGGGTAGCCGCCGAAGCTGGTATCCTCCACCTCCACGTCCGCGTAATAGCCGAAGTCCCGGAAGCTCTCCACCGCCACCCGGGTGTTGTGGACCCGGTGCTTCACCTCCGAGGGGGTCAAGGGCTCAAAGCTCACCGTCCAGGCGCCCTCCGGATCCCGGAACAGGATGCCGTCGTCGGTCTTCTCCGGCTCCGCGGGCAGGCTCCAGGGCACGGCCAGGTTGATGCCGCCCTCCTCGTAAACATAGGTCTGATAGGGGTCTTTTTCGGGATCGTTCACCGGGGTCTCGGGCGCTTCCGGCGTTCCCGGCGTCCCCGTTCCGCCGCCGCCACCGCCGCAGGCGGCCAGCTGCAGGATAAGCAAAAGCGCAAGGAGCAGCGATACATACTTTTTCATACGGTACCTCCTATAGTCGTCCGCGTCCCGCGGAACAGTTCGTCTTTTCTTCCTCTGTCTGTACATTTTCATTATATCTGTAGGTATCTGCTCTGTCAACCTTGACAAGCGCGCTTGCAATGGGTAAAATTTTATCAGAAAACGTCACTGGGAGGTGCTACCATGAAACACAGAAGCATCCTTTGCCTGCTGCTTGCCTTCCTCCTGCTGCTGGCCGCCTGCGGCGAGCCCGGCAGTGAGAAACCGGAGGAGGCCGCCCCCGCGGGGCAGACCGCCGGGCGCTACGCCCTCAGCGAGGGGGGCGAGGCCATTGTAAACGACGTGGATCTGAGCCACTACGCCGAGACGGAGGACAACGCCCGGGTCTTCTATGAGATCTTCGTAGGCTCCTTCTCCGACTCCGACGGGGACGGGATCGGGGATCTGCGGGGCATCATCAAGCGCTTCGACTATCTCAACGACGGCGACCCCGCCTCCGGCCTGAGCCTGGGGGTGGAGGGCATCTGGCTCACGCCGATCTACAAGTCCCCCACCTATCACAAGTATGACGTGACGGACTACTATGCCATCGACCCGGCCTTCGGCACCGAGGACGACCTGCGGGAGCTGTGCGATCTCTGCGAGGCCAGGAACGTGAAGCTGATCCTGGATCTGCCCATCAACCACACCGGCAGCCAGAACGAGTGGTTCCGCAGCTTCTGCGACGCCCACAAGCGGGGCGACAGTGAGGATCCCTACTACGATTTCTACTGCTGGAGCAAGGCGGACGAGATCCCCTCCGGGCGGCACTTCGCCCCCATCGTCGGCTGCGAGGACTACTACGAGTGCAACTTTGACGGCGCCATGCCGGAGCTGAACTTCGACAACGAGGCCGTGCGCCAGGCGGTGCTGGACGTGGCCAAATACTACCTTGCGCTGGGGGTGGACGGCTTCCGCTTCGACGCGGCGAAATACGTCTACTACGGCGACAACGCCGGCAGCGCCGATTTCTGGGAGTGGTACATGGCGGAGCTTCGCGCCATCGACCCGGAGATCTATGTGGTGGCCGAGGTCTGGGACGGGGACGGCATCACCGATCTCTACTACGGCTCCATGAACTGCTTCAACTTCACCATGTCCCAGTCCTCCGGTCTGATCGCGGACGTGGCCAAGGCGGGCAACGCCGGCCAGTACGCCGTCTATGTGGAGAGCTATCTGAACACGGTGCAGGCCCTCCGGCCGGACGCCATGCTGGTCCCCTTCGTCTCCAACCACGACATGGACCGGGCCTCCGGCTTCCTGCCCTCCATGAACGGGCAGATGCAGATGGCCGCCAATCTCTACATTCTGGGCCCCGGCTCCCCCTTTCTCTACTACGGGGAGGAGATCGGGATGCGGGGCTCCCGGGGCAGCGCCAGCACCGACGCCAATAGGCGTCTCGCCATGCGCTGGGGCGACGGGGACACGGTGGCCGACCCCAAGGGCAGCACCTACCCCGACCAGAGCGAGGTCAATCTCGCCGAGCAGCTGGGGCAGGACAGCAGCCTGTACACCTACTACAAGCGCCTGATCCTGATCCGCCGCGCCAATCCCGAGATCGCCCGGGGCGAATACCAGGCCGTCACCGTTCCGGACAGCAAGGTGGGCGGCTTCGTCTCCACCTGGAACGGCAGCAGCGTCCTGGTGCTGCATAACCCCTCCACGGGTACCAAAACCGTGGATCTGGCGGCGCTGGGGCTGGATTACACGGAGCTTACCGCCGTCATCGGCATGGAGGACGCCAGTCTGGAGGGCACGACCCTCACCCTGGGCGGCCAGACCAGCGTGGTGCTGCGCTGAGCGCAAAGCAAGGTTCCCGGTTTTTCCGGGAACCTTTTTCTTTTCGCGGCGTCTTATCTGGTATCATTCTGCTTTTGGAGGAATCACCATGAAACGAACGCTTTCTCTCCTGCTGGCGCTTTCCTTCCTTCTGGCGCTCTGCGCCTGCGGGGGAACTGCAGCCGCGCCGGCGCAAAAGACCGGTACGGACGCCGCGGCCCTGGCCGCCCCGGTCTATCCCTCTATGGCGCCCCAGCCCAACCAGGACGATTACCTGAAGGAAAACGGCTGGGAGGTGGACGACAGCTATTACGAGGCCTACAGCGCCTGGCGGTCGGATCTGCTCGCCCTGCGCCGGCAGCCGGCGGGCTACGCCGACGGGCTGGAGGGCTATTTTGCCGGCAGCATCCGGCAGTTCCTCTCCGGCGCCGAGGGGGAAAACCGGGTCTTCTCCCCGCTGAACCTGTACATGGCCCTGGCCATGCTGGCCGAGATCACCGACGGCAGCTCCCGTCAGCAGATCCTGGATCTGCTGGGGGCGGAGAGCCTGGACGCTCTGCGCCAGCAGGCCGGCGCCCTCTGGCGGGCAAGCTTCCAGAACGACGGGGTGACCGCAAGCGTGCTGGCCAGCTCCCTCTGGATGCGGCAGGACATCGCCTATGTCCCCGAAACGCTGGAGAATCTGGCAAAGTACTACTACGCCTCGTCCTTCCGGGGCGAGATGGGGAGCGCGGAGTACGACGCGCTGCTGCAGCGCTGGCTG
Organism: uncultured Eubacteriales bacterium; assembly: GCA_900319635.1. GTDB lineage: Bacteria > Bacillota > Clostridia > Oscillospirales > Oscillospiraceae > Limivicinus. The sequence goes on from ONPF01000013.1 coordinate 41,896, forward strand.
AACGAGCAGACCGGCGGGCTTCTGGAAGAGCAGGCCGCGGGCGTGCACATGGACCCCCGGACGGTTCTGGCCCTGGCCACCGCCATCTATTTCAAGGCGCCCTGGAACAGTGAATTCCAGGCCTATTTCACCGAGAACGGCAGCTTTTTCGGCCCCGACGGGGAAGAGACCGTCGCCTTCCTCCACGGGAGCCGGGAGATCCCCTGGTACTGGGGCGCGCACTTCAGCGCCGTGGGCCTGGGCATGGAAAACGGCGGCGACATGTGGTTTTTGCTGCCGGAGGAGGGCCTGACGCCGGAGGCGCTGCTGCAGGACGCGGAGCTGATGGACTTTCTGCTGCTGCGGAACAAGAGCGCCTGGGCGCAGCAGAAGACGCCCCTGGTGCATCTGACCATCCCCAAGCTGGACGTGAGCTCCGATCTGGAGCTGTCCGAAGGGCTGCAGGCCCTGGGGCTCACGGAGGTCTTTGACGCAAAGCGCTCCGACTTCACGCCCCTGACCCGGGATGTGGAGGAGCTATATGTCTCCAGCGTGCAGCACGCCGCCCGGTTGAAGCTCGACGAGGAGGGCTGCGAGGCCGCGGCCTACACCGTGATCATGGTGGCCACGGAGGCGGCCGAGATCGAGGAGCCGGAGCCGGAGGAGATCTATTTCGTGCTGGATCGCCCCTTCCTCTTCGTGCTCACCAACGCCGACGGCCTGCCCCTCTTTGTGGGCCTCGTCAACCACCCGGCGGAATAATACTAACACCTAATAGAAATCTTTGAATCTTTCCGGTCAGAATTGCGCCATGCTTCGTTGCTTCCCTTGACCATATATCTCCATTATGCTCTGCGAAAGCTTTCTATCAGGTATTAGTATAAGAGAGACCGGCCCGCAGGGGCGATCTGCGGTCGCCCGGCAGATCTCACGACCATTCAAGAACGTGAACGTGCGGCGCATTCGTACAAAAATACGAATGCGCCGCACCTGTCATCCTGAGCGGAGCGAAGCGGAGCCGAAGGATCTCGCCCCCGGCGCAAGGAAGGATCAAGTTGGGCCGTCGAGGACGCCGGCCCCTACACGCCTGTGTCCAGGCCTTTTCCCTGAACACCTTATCAGCCTGTATGATCCGAGGAGGAAAGAGCAGGACGGAACCCTGCCATGTCGGTACTGTCGGTTCCGTCGGATTCAGGTCAGTCTCTGTAATCCGACGGAACCGACGGAACCGTCATACCTGTCACGGAAACACGGGGGCCTTGTGTCCTTCTCGTAGGGGCCGGCGTCCTCGACGGCCCTAAAGCGGTAATTACGAAAACGATGGTCAGGGCTGTCGAGGACGCCAGCCCCTACACGCCTGTGTCCAGGCCTTTTCCCTGAACACCTTATCAGCCTGTACGATCCGAGGAGGAACGAGCAGGACGGAACCCTGCCATGTCGGTACTGTCGGTTCTGTCGGATTCAGGTCAGTCTCTGTAATCCGACGGAACCGACGGAACCGTCATACCCGTCACGGAAATACGGGGGCCTTGTGTCCTTCTCGTAGGGGCCGGCGTCCTCGACGGCCCTAAAGCCGGGTCTTCAAAAACCATGAACAGGGCCGTCGAGGACGCCGGCCCCTACACGCCTGTGAAATTGGGGGATGGTTCTCCGTGTTCAACATGTTTCGTCTCGGTGGGGGATTTTCGTTTTCCACAGTTGATACAAATTGTAAAGATCTTCCTCGCTTTCCTCTGATCTCCACATTTTTGCCGCCTGTACCATTGTCATATTCACGGGTTCAAAAAACATTTGAAAAGGCGGGGTGAACCTGTTGTCTACAAACCCGGAAACGCCGGGCATATTGACGCTCACTTCCCTTTTCGGCTGCTCAAAATACGTCCAGGCCGTCCCCTCTTCATTTTGAACAAAAACTTGGCCGAGATACATGGCAATGTCCTTCAGGATCATCTCGCCAAGCAGCGAATAGCAATGCTTTTCCTTATCCGCGATCCATTCTGTCGGGACAATCGTCCCGGACGGCTTCTTCTCCACTTGAAGGAAAAACTTTATGTGTTTTCGATTCTCCACATTTTTCAGAAACCATCGCCATACCGGGATCAGGGATCGCGGCGAAAGATCCAGCCTGTCCGCTGGAATTCTCATTTGCCGGGAAACGATTTGCGATAAGTACGCAATTCTCTCCTCCAAATGCGCCTGATGCCACTGAAAATATGCCTCTGTTTCCTCATGTGTCATGTCAACAAAAGGCTTTCTGACCGGTGGGACAGGGACGCTGTATACAAGTTCTTGTATTCCGAAAAGCATTTGATTGACCTCTAAAGCAACGTAAGAAGGGCGAACATCTGAGAACAACGGGGTCGGTTCTCCGTGTTCTTTTTCGTAGGGGCCGGCGTCCTCGACGGCCCTAAAGCGGTAATTACGAAAACGAGGGACAGGGCCGTCGAGGACGCCGGCCCCTACACGGGGACGCCAGCCCCTACACGGGGACGCCGTCGGCATATACGAGCTGCTGCTTGAATATCAGGACGAAACCCTGCCATGTCGGTACTGTCGGTACTGTCGGTTCCGTCGGTTCTGACACACCCTTTACGATCCGACAGAACCGACAGAACCGTCACAGGAACGCAGGGGGCCTTCCTGTATCCCGTTCAGCGGTGCTTATTTCTTCCCCAGAAGGTGTTGTAGCGATCCGGCTCCCAGCCGGGCTTCACGTCCTTCACCGCCTGGGCTGCGGTGATCTCTTTTTCGCCGTTGTCCAGGTCGATGAGCACATAGCGGTCGTTGCCCATGCCGAGCTCCTTCATATAGCTCAGCTGTCTGAGACCGTGGCGGGTCTCAACCCGCTCCACCAGGGCCTTGCCGCCGCCCTCGGGCAGGGCGTAGATGAGATCCATGCAGGCGTTGTCCACCGCCAGGATGTCCAGCGAGCCCAGGATGCCCACGTCCGGCGTCACCACCGGCTCCGCGCCGGGGCCCTCGCAGTCGCAGGAGACGGACATGTTGCGCATGGTGTTGATGTAGCACACATGGGGCGCAAAGAAGTCGATGGTGGCCTTGGTGCTCTCGCTGATGCGCTCCATCAGCTCCTCCTCCCGGATGTCCCAGGACAGGTTGGGGCTGCTGTGGATCTCGCCCTTGCCGATGCGCCCGTCGGCGCAGCCGATGCCGATATTCTTGTTGGAGCCGCCGAAGCCGCCCATCACATGGCCCTTGAAGTGGGTCAGCACCAGGAGGGAGTCGTAGTTCAGCATGCTCTTGCCCACGTGCATCTCGGTAAACCACTTGCCGCCCTTCACGGGAAGCGCCGCCACGCCGTCGGCGTCGGTGATATCCACGGGGCAGAAGGTCCAGCCGTTAATGTCCAGGGTCTTGCGGTGCTCCTCGGTGGTGTAGCGGCTGCCCTCATAGTAGGTGTTGGTTTCGATGATGGTCGCCTCGGGCAGGCGGCTTTCCAGCAGCTCCTTCACCCAGGGGCGGGGGATGATGTTGGGGCCCTCGGCCTCGCCGGTGTGCAGCTTCACGGCCACCTTGCCGCAGAGCACGGACGCCACCTTGTCATAGACCTTCTTCAGACCCTCCTCGGACAGATCCCGGGTGAAGAACACCACGGAGCTCTCCCCCGTGCGCTCCTCAAAGGGGACGTACTTGTTGCCGTCCTTGCCGGGAACGGGTTTTGTTTCCGCCATTTGTATTCCTCCTTCAACTTTTTTCTTTAGTGTACCATAGTTTTTTCTGCTTATCCAGTTTTTTCTTTTTCCACTTGACAGAAACATATGAGCGTGCTAACATATGAACAGTAAAACATATGAATGGAGGCTCAAATAATGGCACACGACCACGAGGCCATCCTGCAGAAGGTGCGGCAGGACCTGCCCACCGACGAGCTGCTGTGCGATTTGAGCGATCTGTTCAAGATCTTTGGCGACACCACCCGCATCAAGATCCTCTACGCCCTGCTGGAGTCGGAGATGTGCGTGTGCGCCATTGCGGATCTGCTGGGCATGACCCAATCGGCCATCTCCCATCAACTCCGGATCTTGAAGGACGCGGATCTGGTAGGCAAGCGCCGGGAGGGCAAGACCATCTACTATTTCCTCTCCGACGACCATGTGCGCACCATCGTCGCCCAGGGCTTTGAGCACCTGATCGAGGAGCACCTGGAGGAACAGGAAGCGCGCTGACGGCGGCGGCCCCCCGTAGGGCCGACCATTGGTCGGCCGTATTCCCTTGCGGAGATCCAAACACGGACGACCGATGGTCGTCCCTACGAGAAGCTTCCCCAGAGGGGGAGCTTACAAGGAGCTCTATTATCGTACACCCCCTCAGTCAGCTGCCTTGCGACGCGAAGCTAGTCCTTTAGGGCGTGAGACGGCAGCTGCCAGCTCCCCCGGAGGGGGAGCCTATAAAGAAAAGGAAGACCCCTCCGTCATCCGCCTTGCGACGCGAAGCTAGTCCTTTAGGGCGGGAGACGGCGGATGCCACCTCCCCTTTCAGGGGAGGCTACAAGGAAGGAGATTGAAATGAAAAAGACCTTTAAGCTGGAAGACCTGGATTGCGCCAACTGCGCCGCCAAGATGGAGACGGCCATCAACAAGCTGGAGGGGGTAAAGAAGGCCACCGTCAGCTTCATGACCCAGAAAATGACCATCGAGGCCGAGGACGACAGGTTTGACGAGGTGGTGCAGGCCGCCGTCAAGTGCATCTCCAGGGTGGAGCCGGACTGCCGGGTGATCCTGAAATGACCCGGAAGCAGAAGAAGACCCTTCTGCGGATCGTCCTTGCGGCGCTGCTGCTGGTCGCGGCGGCGCTGCTGCCCGCAGAGGGGCTGTGGAAGGCCCTGGCCTTCGCCGTGCCCTGGCTGGTCATCGGCTACGACGTGCTGTGGGACGCCGTCCGGGGCATCGCCCACGGCCAGGTCTTTGACGAAAAGTTCCTCATGGCCGTCGCCACCATCGGCGCCTTCGCCGTGGGCGAGTACCCGGAGGCCGCCGCCGTCATGCTCTTCTACCAGATCGGCGAGTGGTTCCAGTCCATCGCCGTGGGGCGCAGCCGCAAGTCCATCGCGGCGCTGATGGACATCCGCCCGGAATTTGCCGTGGTGCTGCGGGACGGGCAGGAGGAAGAGGTGGACCCGGAGGAGGTCTCGGTGGGCGAGACGATCCTGATCCGCCCCGGCGACCGGATCCCCCTGGACGGCACGGTGCTGGAGGGGCAGAGCAGCCTGAACACCGCCGCCCTCACCGGGGAGAGCCTGCCTGTGGACGTGGCCCCCGGCGACCGGGTGGTCAGCGGCTCCATCAACATGACCGGCGTCCTGCAGGTGCGCGCCGAGAGTGCCTATGAGGACAGCACCGTGGCCCGTATCCTGGAGCTGGTGGAGAATTCCGCCGAGAAAAAGGCCCGGGTGGAGAGCTTTATCACCCGCTTCGCCCGCTGGTACACCCCCTGCGTGGTGATCGGCGCGCTGCTGCTGGCTCTGCTGCCCCCGCTCTTTGTGGGCAACTGGGGCGAGTGGATCCACCGGGCGCTCATTTTCCTGGTGGTGTCCTGCCCCTGCGCGCTGGTGGTCTCGGTACCTTTGAGCTTCTTCGGCGGCATCGGCGGCGCCTCCCGGGTCGGCATCCTCATCAAGGGCGCCAACGACCTGGAGACCCTGGCCAAGGTGGACACCGTGGCTTTCGACAAGACCGGCACCCTGACCCGGGGCGTGTTCCAGGTGGACGCGGTGCACCCCAAAGAGCTCACGGCGGACGCGCTGCTGGACATCGCCGCCGCGGCGGAGAGTCGCAGCAATCACCCGGTGGCGGAATCCATCGTGGCCGCCCACGGGGGGCATATCGACCCCGCACGGCTGGGCGCGGTGCGGGAGCTGGCCGGCATGGGGCTGGAGGCCGAGGTGGACGGCGAGATCTTCTATGTCGGCAACGGCAAGCTGATGGCGCAGGTCGGCGCGGACTGGCACGAGTGCCATCTGCCCGGCACGGTGGTGCACATCGCCCGGGGCAGGGAGTATCTGGGCCACATCGTCATCAACGACCAGCTGAAGCCCGACGCCCGTGAGGCCATCGCGGCGCTGAAGCGCCTGGGCGTGAAGCAGAGCGTGCTGCTCACCGGCGACCGGCAGAAGGTGGCCGAGGCCGTGGCGAAGGAGCTGGGCGTGGACGATCTGCGGGCGGAGCTGCTGCCCGGCCAGAAGGTGGAGGAGGTGGAGCGCCTGCTGCAGAGCGGCGCGAAGCTGGCCTTCGTGGGCGACGGCATCAACGACGCGCCGGTGCTGGCCAGGGCGGACGTGGGCATCGCCATGGGCGCCATGGGCAGCGACGCGGCCATCGAGTCGGCGGACGTGGTGCTGATGGACGACAAGCCCTCCCGGCTGCCGCTGGCGGTGAAGATCGCCCGGAAGACCATGCGCATCGTGCGGGAGAACATCGGCTTTGCCCTGGCGGTGAAGTTCGTGATCCTGGCGCTGGGCGCCCTGGGCATCGCCGACATGTGGCTGGCGGTGTTCGGAGACGTGGGCGTGCTGATCCTCGCCATCCTCAACGCCATGCGCTGCATGCTCCCGGTGGAGTGAGTTTTGCGTTTTCAGTGTTCAGTTTTGAGGAGACGGACCTCTTGCCTCCCCCTTCGGGGGAGGTGCCCGAAGGGCGGTAGGGGCGAATATCGGCAGAGCGCCCCCTATTCCCCGGTGTGCCGCCGAGCAATGCTCGGCGCTACGGGGACTTCCCCCGGAGAGGGACGCAAAATACGAGCGGCGAATTCAGCTTGAATTCGCCGCTCGTTTTCTATTTTCTTTCGTTTTGTTCCGCGCGGGCGGCTGATAGCCGCCCCTGTGGGGTTTCCGTCACGATTTCAGATCCGGAGCGTCCGTTTTGGTCAGGGTGACCTCCATGCCCCACATGAGCACCGAGAGTGTTCCGTTTTTGTAGGTAGCCGGCCCCTCAAAAACCGCACGGGGATCCTCAAAGGTGATTGTGTTTCCGTCCACGGTGTAGTGGGCGTAGTCGCCCTTTGCGTGGTTGTTTTCCATCAGGATCCAGGTTCCGTCGTCCTTCAGAAGAATGCCGCAGTTATTATGTCCGGTATAGTCTTCCCAATCGTCCGTGCCGGGAAAGACGGCCTTGGTGATCTGATAATAGCCGGGAATGTCTTTCTCCGAGGAGCCGCATGCCGTCAGCAGGCAAACGACCAGCAACAGTGCCAGGATCAAAGCCATGCTTCTTTTCATTTTGTCACTTCCTTCTTTGCTTCCTTCGCAAATAAAGATTATCGCAGGGTTCCTTTGGGATCAAATCGCCCCAGTCCCTCCGGTCATGGTGCGACCTCCGGATTCACGATCCCGTAGACCTGCGCTGAGAGCGACGCCATGGCGTCCTTGGCCTCCCGCTCGGAGGGCGTGCCGTCGGAGATCACGCAGAGGATGTAGTCCCCTCCCGGGCTGTAGACGATGCCCACGTCCGCCCAGCAGAGACCGACGAGATCCCCGGTCTTGTGGGCGATGGGCGTCCCCTCCGGGAGCCCCAGGGGCAGCCGGTCGTTCACCGTCTGCGCCAGCAGCAGGCTCAGCATCTCCCGGGACGCGTCTGCGGAGACGCAGTCCCCCCGGTAGATGGCGGAGAGCATCGCGGCGCAGTCGCCGGCTGTGGTGTAGTTCTGCAGGCCGTTGTCCCGGAGCATCAGGCGGTTGAGCCGGGTCTGCGTATAGCCCTCCCGGGCGCACCAGTCATTCACCGCGGCCATGCCCGCCGTCTCGTCCCCGTCCCCCAGCAGGCGGATCAGGGTGTTGGCCGAGGCATTGTCGCTGCAGGTGATCATGGCGAAGAGCAGCGGGTAGGCCTCCTCGTGCTCCAGCGCCCCGCTCTCCAGCCTCTCGTAGACCGCGCCCATGATATAGAGCTTGATGAGGCTGGCGGAGACCATGGGCTCTTCATCTGTGGCCACGAGGATCGGCTCCCCCGCCGGAAGCCGCTGCCAGGCCAGGCTCCAGCGGCCGGGCTGCTGGGACGCGAAGGCCGTGAGCGCCTCCCCGGCCGGGTCCGGCGTGGGAAGCGGGCTGGGGGTGGGCTCCGGCGGCGCCGTCTCGGTCACCGGGATCGGCGTGGCTGCCGGGCTGCCGGGCGCTTCGGGCTGCGCCTGGGGGCGCGGTTCGCTGCGCATCAGCAGCAGGACCCCCAGCAGGCCCAGCAGCACCCCGGCCAGCAGCGCCAGGAGCCAGTGCTTTCGTGTAAGTTCCATGGCTTAATAGTAGGAGCCGCCGTAGTGCTTGTTCTCATAGTCCCGGATGAAGCCGATGTTGGTGCGCTCATAGGTGTTGAACACGCTCTCGCTGAAATTCTCCGCCGAAATCGTGCCGTGATACCAGGTCTTGCTGTTGAAGTAGGCGGCGATCTCCGGGGTCTTGAAGATCCGCCCGTGGCGGGCAAAGATCTCGTTGCGGGCAAAGCAGAGCTGCTCGTGGGTCAGGCCGCTGAGATCGCTCTCTGTCAGATAGCGGCTGTTGCTCTCCGGCAGCAGGTAGTCCGGCGCAGGCGTGGGCGTCGGGGTCGGCGTGGGCGTCGGGGTCGGCGCCGCGGTGGGCACGGGCGAGGGTGTGACCACCACAATGGGCGTGGTGGGCTGCACCGTGCCGGGCGGCACGATGACGGGCTGCCCGCTGGGCGCCACTACCGGCTCCGAGGAGGGCACGACCACCGTGGAGCCCTGGGGCTCCCCGCCGCTGTTCTTGTTCCCGCCCGCGAAGAGCAGGATCACCACAAAGGTGAGCACCGCCACAGCCAGCACGCCCAGAACCAGCAGGGCGATGTTCAGTACCCGGTCATTCTTGCGGGGTCTGGCCTCCGTCTCCCGCGCGGGACGGCGGGCGGCCGTCTGCGCGGGGGCTTTCCGCCGGGGCTCAGCCGGCGCGGCAGCCGTGGGCTCGTCAAAAAACTCGCTCAGATCCATCTCCGGCTTTGTCTCCGGCCTGGGAGCCTTCACCGCCACCGGTGCGCCGCAGCCGGTGCAAAACCGTGCGCCCTTTTCCAGCGGGGCGCCGCATTGTGTACAGTTCACAGGCATCTTCCTTTCCACTTTGCATGATACGTCATGGTTATTCCTTGTATCCTCATTATAGCATCTCGCCGGGGGAATGCAAAGCGTTTTTTCCGCGAGACACTTGCCGGGAAAAGCCCGGGCGTGTATAATACGGGGGAAGAAACAACAGGAGGCGACAAGCATGCTTGAAAATGCGGAAAAATTCTTTGAGCTCTACACCCGGGACGAGGCGCTGCGCAATCGGGTGCTGGAGGCGGAGGCCAACTACCCCGGCAGTCTGGAGATCCGGGACGCGGTGGTGGAGGATGTGCTGCTGCCCATCGCGGCCGAGCTGGGGCTGCCCTTTACGCTGAAGGATCTGCGGGCCTTTGAGACGAAGCACAAGCTGAAAAACGCCCCGGACGCGGACACGCCCATCCAGGAGGGCGAGCCCATCGAGGACCCGGTGGACTACTGGCTGCTGGACAAGGGCTGGACCTACGACTACGAAGGCGCCATAAACGATAGTTTTGAGTCATGAGTTTTGAGTACTGCGTAATACCATCTGCCTGCTCAAAACTCAAGTCTCAAAACTCAAAACTTTAAAAAAGACTGTGAAGCCAAAGCTTCACAGTCTTTTTTACAGCAGCGGGGCCAGCACCTTCATCAGGGCGCCCTCCAGCTTCACCCGGAGCTTCTCCCTGCGCAGCGTATCCGGCGTCACCGTCCGGCATTGCTCCTGGGTCGCAAGGAAATCCGCCTCGATCTCCCGGATGCAGGCCGTGTGGTGGAGATAGACGCCGCACTCGAAGTGGTGGTAGAGGCTGCGGTAGTCCAGGTTGATGGTGCCGACAGTTCCCTCCCGGTCGTCGCTGACAAAGACCTTGGCGTGGACAAAGCCGGGCGTGTACTCATAGATCCGCACGCCGGATTCCAGCAGAGAGCGGTAGTGGGTCTTGGCCAGGGCGTAGGGCAGGCGCTTGTCGGGGATGCCCGGCAGGATGAGGCGCACGTCCACCCCCCTCTCGGCGGCGAATTTCAGCGCCGTCTCCATCTCCCCGTCCAGGATCAGATAGGGCGTCATGATGTGGACGTACTTTCGCGCCCGGTTCAGAATGTCCAGGTACACCCACTCCCCTACCCGCTCCCGATCCAGGGGGCAGTCGGCATAGGGCAGCACGAAGCCCCCGCTCTCCGGGTGCCTCGGCGCCGGCGCCTCCAGCAGCGCCCGCTCCTCCACCGTGCCATCCTCCAGATGCCACATCTGCAAAAACAGCAGGGTGAAGCTCCGCGCCGCCTCGCCCTGGAGCATCAGGGCGGTGTCCTTCCAGTGTCCGAAGCGGCGGACGCGGTTGATATACTCGTCGGCCAGGTTGACCCCGCCGGTGAAGGCAGTCTTGCCGTCGATGACCAGGATCTTCCGATGATCCCGGTAATTGTAGTGAGTTGAGACAAAGGGCATCACCGGGGCGAAGGCCTTGGCCTGGATGCCCAGCTTCTTCAGCCGCTGGGGATAGTCCCGGGGCAGGGTGAAAAACTCGTTGGTGCCGTCATAAAGCAGGCGCACATCCACGCCCTGCGCCGCCTTCCGCGCCAGGATCTCCAGCATCCGCCCCCACATCTCCCCCTCGTCCACGATGAAGAACTCCAGGAAGATGAACTTCTCCGCCTTCTCCAGCTCCTCCAGCAGCACGGGGAAGAGCGTATCCCCCAGAGGGAAGTAGCGCGCCCGGGTCTCGTCATAGACCGGGAAGCAGCCGGAGCGGTTCACATAGCGGGCAAGGCCCTGCATCTCCGGCGCCTCGTCCGACATGCGCACCAGGGTGTCCACCGCCTGTGGCAGACTGTCCCGGGTGCTGCGGGAGACGGCGCTGTAGCGATCCCGCAGGATCCGGTGCCCCAGGTCGCTCTGGGTGTAGAGATACATGAGCCCCCCGAAGACCGGCAGCAGCAGGATCACCAGCATCCAGGTCAGCTTGGCATTGGATTCGTGGTGGCTGTTGATGAGGAGCAGACCCATGATGCCGGTGAAGATCAGCGAAAAGCTGTAGTAGTGGGGCATAAAGTCCTGCAGGGTCCCGTAGAGCACCAGCAGCAGCGCAAACTGCAGCAGCAGGAAGAGGGTGATGAGCCCGGCGCGGCTGAACACGGCGCGCCACAGACCCCGGCGCCCCTTTTTCAGCAGGCGGATGCCCCGCGTGTCGCTCTCCGCGCTGATCTTCGGCTTCATACGCTCCCCTCCTTTCCCGCTTGACGCGGTTTTCCCCGGATGTTATGATTGAGAAAAAATTATACCGCCTTTCCCCTTCCGCGTCAAGCGCGGGGAGGGCGCTGAAAGCAGGGATCGCATGGCAGCTTTGATCATCCTTCCGGGACTTCTCCTCCTGGCGCTGGGCGTTGCCTACGGCGCCTATCGCTTCGCCTATTATTCTCCCCACAAGAACCAGAACGACCCCTATCTGGCGCCGGACGGGCACCGTTACACGCCGGAGGATGGGCCCACCTACGGTCTGATCCGGGAGATGGACGAGCTGCCCTTCGAGCCGGTGACGATCCGTTCCCGGGACGGGCTGCAGCTCTTCGGCCGCTACTATGCTGTGGCGGAGGGGGCGCCGCTGCAGATCCAGATGCACGGCTACCGGGGCCACGCCCTGCGGGATTTCTGCGGCGGCAACAAGCTGGCGCGGGAAGCGGGGCTCAACACCCTGGTGGTGGATCAGCGGGCCCACGGCAAGAGCGAGGGGCATACCATCAGCTTCGGCATCAACGAGCGCTGGGACTGCCTGCAGTGGGCGGAATACGCGGCGCAGCGCTGGCCCGGCGTGCCCATCAGCCTGGCGGGCATCTCCATGGGCGCCGCCACGGTGCTGATGGCCTCGGATCTGCCCCTGCCGGAGGAGGTCAAGGGCATCATCGCCGACTGCGGCTACTCCTCCCCCCGGGCGATCATCAAGCATGTGTGCTGGAGTCTGCCCAAGCCCTTTCGGATCTTTTACCCCTTCACCAGCCTGAGTGCAGAGCTCTTCGGGCACTTTGACCCGGACGCGGGCAGCGCCCTGGGCGCGGTGAGCAATACCACGCTCCCCATCCTGCTGATCCACGGGGAGGCGGACGGCTTTGTCCCCTGCGAGATGAGCCGGGAGATCGCCGCCGCCTGCGCATCAAAGGTGCGCCTGGAGACTTTCCCCGGCGCCGACCACGGCGTGAGCTATCTCAGCGACCCGGAGCGCTACGGCAGGGTCGTAAAGGAGTTTCTGGAGCGCTGCGGCGGGATTTGAAAGAATACAGGAAACGCGGGCGGCCAAAGGGCCGCCCGTCAGTCTGAGCGGCGCCCGGACGGGCGCCGCTTAACATTTCATTTGTGTCTTCGATGATGCTCTCCGCGATATTCCCGCTCAATGGATCACCACATCGTGGTACTTGATGTAGCGCATCAGCTGCTGGGCGTCGATCAGATTCACTTTGCCGTCTCCATTGACATCCAAGCTTGCTTCCACAACGGTGACATCGTGGTATTTGACATAGCGCATCAACTGCTGTGCGTCGATCAGATTCACATTCCCGTCGCCGTTGATGTCCCCGGGGATGTGGCTGGGCTCAAGTGCATAGGCCTCCCAGGTGATGGTGCCGCCGTAGTTCTGCCGCACCTCCTCCGTCCAGCTGGGATCGTTGGCGGGATAATAGGCCGTAGCGGTGACGACGGAGAAGCAGAGCTCTCCGAAGCTGGGGGCAGAGCCTTCAAATCGGATCTCGGTCAGAGTGCGGCAGCTGCCGAACGCGTACTCTCCGATGGCGGTCACATTCTTCGGGATCGTCACGCTGGTCAGTCCGTAACATCCGTTGAAGGCACTCCTGCCGATCCTGGTCACACTCTCCGGGATCGTCACGCCGGTCAGTCCGTAACATGCGTAGAACGCACCCCGCCCGATGCTGGTCACCCCCTCCGGGATCGTCACGCTAGTCAGTGCATCACAGCGAGCGAACGCATTGCTCCCGATGCTGGTCGCTCCGGAGATGATGCGGACGCTTTTGATCGAGCCCAGGCTGGCGGCCCATGGCGCATGATCATCATCGAAATTCCACATGCTTCCTCTGCCCGCAACGGTGAGGACGCCCTCGCTGTTCAGCGTCCAGATCAGGTTATCGCCGCAGTACATGACGTCCGCGGGGGCAATGTCTCCGTCGCTGCAATGGACGGTGATCGAATAGTGATCGTAAGGCATATTCAGCTGGCTCCACATGGCGCGCGTGCCGCCGAAATAGATATCGGTCAAGCTGTCACAGGATCTGAAGAGGTCGTTGCCGGTCTCCGTCAGGCTGGCCGGCAGCGTCACACTCGTCAGACTGTTACAGGAAGAGAACGCGGCGTAGCCGATGCGCGTGACGCCCTCCGGAACCGTGATCTCGGTCAGTTTTCCGCAGCTGTGGAACGCATATTCCCCGATGCCGGTCACACCGGGCTGGATATCCAGCGCAGTGATCTCGTACTGGCAGTAGCTCCACCAGGGAGCCAGATCTATGTTCGACCAGTTCCACATATCCCCGGTGCCGGAGATGGTCAGGGTGCCGTTCTCCTCCAAGGTCCAGGTCAGATCGTCGCCGCACTGGCCGGAGGCGATGGGCCCGTAGGCAACCCAGGTGATGGTGCCGCCGTAATTCTGGCGTACTGCCGCCGTCCAGGAGGACTCCTGCTGCGGATAATAGGCCGTGGCTTTTACGCCGTAAAACGAATGGGCGCTGAAGCTGGGGGCAGGGCCTTCAAAGCGGATCTCGGTCAGGGCGCCGCATTGGTAGAAAGCGTTTTCTACGATAGTCTTCACGCTGGCCGGGATCGTCACGCTGCCGGTCTTGCCGGCAGGGCACAGGAGCAGCGTTTCCATCGCCTTGTCATAGACGATGTTGTCTGCGGCGCAGTAAGCGGGGTTGGCCTCCGCCACCTGGATCTCCGCCAGGCTTGAGCAGAATTCGAACATCATGGTAGGATTCCAGTCCACCAGGCTGGCGGGAAGGCTCACGCGCGTCAGCGCGGAGCAGTTATCGAAGGCTCTACGGCCGATGGTCGTCACGCCCTCCGGGATCGTCACCTCTATAAGCCTGCTGCAGAAGAAAAACCCATGATTGCCGATGCTGGTCAAATCCGCCGGGAGGGTGATTTCCGTCAGGCGGCTGCAGAATCCGAAGGCGTAGTTCCCGATACTCGTCACGCCCGCCGGGATCGTGATCTCGGTCAGGCTGCCGCATTGGTAGAAGGTATAGTCGCTGATGGCCGTCACGCCCGCCGGGATCGTCATGCTGGTCAGGCGCTCGCAGGAGGAAAAGGCACTGGATCCGATGCTCGTCACGCTCTCCGGGAGCGTCACGCTGGTCAGGGCGCTGCAATGGCTGAACGCACTGGATCCGATGCGCGTCACGCCCTCCGGGATCGTGACTTGGGTCAGGTTTTCGCAGCCGTAGAAGGCCATCTCCCCGATGCCGGTCACGCCGGATAAAATGCGAACGGTCTTGATCTCGAAGTAGTTGTCGTCCCAGGGGACACGATGGCGGCTGTTGTAATCCCACATGTCCCCGGTGCCGGCAATGGTGAGCACACCGTCGCTGCTCAAGGTCCAGATCAGGTCGTCGCCGCAGGCGGAGGAATCCGCGGCCGCAATCTCCACGTCGCTGCAGTGGACTGTAACACGATAGTGGTCGTAGTACATGCCAAGCTGAGTCCAAGCCGCCTTCGTATCGCCGTAATAGATGTCTGTCAGCGAATCGCAGTAGTCGATGGACAGTCCCACTTCGCCGGTCAAGCTTGCGGGGATCGACAGACTGGTGAGGCCAAAGCAGCAGTCGAACACACTATTTCCGATGTACGTCACGCCCTCCGGGATCGTGATACTGCTCAGGCCGCTGCAGCCGTAGAACGCATCGAACCCGATGCTCGTCACGCCCTCCGGGATCGTAATAGAAGTCAGACCGCTGCAGCTGGAGAACGCATAGTCTCCGATGCTCGTCACGCTCTCCGGGATCATGACGCTCGTCAGGCTGCTGCAATCATCGAACGCATAGTTTCCGACGCTCGTCACGCCGGACAGCAGATTCACAGAGGTAATGGATTCTATCTGGCTATACCAGGGTGCCTCGCCATAGTTCCAGTTCCACATATCGCCGCTGCCGGCAATGGTGAGAACCCCCGTGCTGCTCAGGGTCCAGATCAGGCTGTCGCCGCACTCGCCGGAGGCCACGGTGTCCTGCAGATCGTCCGCCGCAGGCGGCAAGGCGGCGGGGTCGTCCCCCGTGTCATTCTGAGCGGAGCCGTCAGGCGAAGCCGAAGGATCTTCCTCCGGGACGTCGAGGACGCCGTCCCCTACGTGCTCGTCCGGGTCGGTCTCTGCCTCCCCTGTGTAAGGGGAGGTGTCAGCCCCCTGGGCTGACGGAGGGGTTGTCTCCTCCTCCGGGACGTCGGGGGCAAGCGCTCCTACGGGTTCCTCGGCCAGCGCCGCCGCGGGGAACAGCGACAGGCACAGCGCCAGAACAAGAAGCAATGAAAACAGCTTTTTCATGCGCGTCTCCTCCTGTAGAATAAACTTTTTCTTTATATACTATAGCATATCCGTCCTCAGGCCGCAAGAAAAAAGACCTTCCCGGGAAGGTCTTTTTCGTCGATAGGGGGCGGCGCGCTACGGCGCCTACGGGAACGGAGAGAACGGATTGCCCCGCCGTAGGGAGGCATGCCACATGCCTCCGGAGCGCTTGAACGGCGGAGCGATCAGGGGATCGCTCCCTACGGCTCGCAAAGACATGTTTTGGCTTTGTCTGCACATTGAGGCGGGCGGCTAATAGCCGCCCCTACGGCACAGACGAACGTTTTCCCGTAGGGGCGATAGCCGAATCGCCTGCGAACATGGCGCAATTCGGCAAACGGGCCGTCGAGGGCGCCGGCCCCTACGGCACAGGCTAACGTTTTCCCGCAGGGGCGATAGCCGAATCGCCCGCGATCATGGCGCAATTCGGCAAACGGGCCGTCGAGGGCGCCGGCCCCTACGGATCAGGTCAGCTCCAGCAGGGTCTGGGTGAAGCCGTAGCGCTCGGCGAGCTCCCGGGCCAGGGCGCGGCCCTTCTCGCTGCGCCGGCCCGTGCGGCGGGCGCGGAGCATCAGATTCTTGGGGGAGTTTTCCAGGTCCGTGAACTCGATCACATCCACCTTATAGCCCATGTCCTCCAGCACCAGGGTACGGATCTCATCCGTCAGCAGGGCGGCCATCCGCTCCCGCACGATGCCGTGGCGCAGGAACACATCCAGCTCCCCGCCCTTTTTCATCTGGAGATTCACTTCATGCTGGCAGCAGGGCACGGAGAAGATGTAGTCCGCGCCCTTCTGAATGGCGTAGTGCAGGGCGTAGTCGGTGGCAGTGTCGCAGGCGTGGAGGGTCACGATCATGTCCACCCGCTCGCCGTAGAGGGCGTCCCGGCTCACGTCCGCATGGACGAAGCGCAGGCCGGTGTAGCCGTACTTCTCCGCCACGGCGTTGCAGTGCTCCACCACGTCTTTCTTGAGATCGTAGCCGATGATGCGCACCCTGCGCCCCTGCTTCACCGCGAAGTAGTAGTAGAGAATGAAGGTCAGATAGCTCTTGCCGCAGCCGAAGTCCAGAACGGTGAGCTCCTCCCGGCCGTCGTCCCGGAAGGCCTGGTCGATGAGCTCCAGGAAGCGGTTGATCTGCCGGTACTTGTCATACTTGGCGCGGACGATCCTATAGTCCGGGGTGAAGACCCCCAGATCCACCAGAGCGGGGACCGGCTCCCCCTCCGGCAGCAGGTACTGCTTTTCCCGGTTGTTGCCGCCTGTGGGCGCGGGGCGGGGCACGGCGGCGCCGCCGTGGCGCTTGTAGTCGCCCCCGGCCTTCATGCTGTACTGGGCGCTCTCCTCCTCCGTCACCAGCAGAGCCTGGCGGTAGCGCCCGTCAAAGTCCGCCTCCACGAGGCGAAGGAGGCTCTCCCCCTCCAGATTCTCGTGGAAGGCCTTGTTGTCCCGGAAGCGCTCCACCTGGTAGAGCCGTCGACCCCGGAGGGTCACCGGCCGGACGCTGATCTTGGGATCACAGGTCTTGTCGATGGGCTGGCTGAGCACCAGGCGGCTCAGCTTCTCAAGCCCCAGCGCCAGATCCTCCGTGAGCTTGCTCATGCCTCGCCTCCGAAGAGCTTCTTGAGGCGCAGGGAGGCGGCCTTCAGCTCGTTCTTGCTGTAGGAATTGTTCTCATCCGCCAGCACCGCGGCCACGGCCTCCTTGGCGGAGAGGCCCTTCACCATGGCGTCCACCAGCATGGCCTCGGGGGAGACGGTGTGCTCCACCTTGTTGAACACATAGTCCTTCCCCACCTCGAGAACGATGGCGTACTCGCCCTTGTCGTAGTTGCCCTTTTGCAGAAGCTGCTCCTTGACCTCCGCCGGCGTACCGCGGAAGGCCATCTCGTGGAGCTTGGTCATGTCGTTGCAGAGGCAGAGACGCACATCCGCCTGCTCCTGGATGAAAAAGTCCACCAGATCCATGATACGCTTGGGGCTCTCATAGAGAGCGAAGGTGCGGGAGTCCCCCCGGCGGAGCTTCTCCAGCAGCTTCCGTCGCTCCGCGTTCTCCCGGGGGAAGAAGCCGAAGAAGGTGAAGGAGCTGAGATCGAAGCCGGAGATGGCCAGGGCGTTCACCGCCGCGCAGCAGCCCGGCACGCCCACCACCCGGATGCCCGCCTCCACGGCGGCCTTGATGAGCTCGTTGCCCGGGTCGGAGATGCAGGGCGTGCCCGCGTCGGTGATGACGGCGATGCTCTTGCCCTCCTGCAGCTGGCTGATGAAGTGCTTTGCCTTGCCGAACTCGTTGAACTTGTGGTTGGAGACCAGCTTGTTGCGCACGCCCAGCTTATTGAGCAGCACCATGGAGCGGCGGGTGTCCTCGGCGGCGATGACGTCCGCCTCCTCCAGGATCTGCCGCCCGCGAGGGGACATGTCCCGGGAGTTGCCGATGGGGGTGGCCACGATGTAGAGGGTGCCGCTGCCGCGCACCTGCTCCACGCCCTCCTCCAGCTCCGGCGCCTGCATGATTTCCAGTTCTTCGTCCATATTTTGTCTCTCCTGCGGAATGATTTTTTTCGATTATACCCTAAAAGCAAGGGGTTTGTAAAGCAAAACGGGAGCGGAAACCCGCTCCCGTCTGTTTCTCTTATTCTCTTATTCCGCCGCGTCGTCCAGCCAGTTGGAGATCTTCTCCTCCGGCAGCTTGAGCTCGCCGGAGAGAAAGGCGACCATCTCGTTGAAGTTCAGCTTCTTCAAGTGCTCGTAATTGGTCTCCTTCTTGATCTTGCGGCCAAGGTTGCGGCCCTCGATATAGCCGCAGTTGTAGCACATCATCAGGGGAATCTTGCGATGGAAATCCATCTCCAGGTCACTTCCGCACTGGGGACATTTCATAACAGGCACCTCCAGCTATAATTTTCTGTCGACACAGGTTTCTGCTTTGTTTTACAGGCTCATGTTACCGCAGATCCGCGCTTTTTGCAAGGGCGAAAAGGCCTTTTCCCGAAAACAAATGCCGGCATAAGCTGGCATTTGCAGTTTCAGGCAGATCCTCTTTTATTCGCCGTCGTCACAAATGAGGCCATAACCGCCCTGCTTGCGCTTGTAGACCACCGCAATGGCGTCCTCCGCGTCCATATTCCGGAACACAAAGAACTCGTGATCCAGCAGATTCATCTGCAGAATGGCCTCCTCGGGAGACATGGGCTTGATGGAGAAGCGCTTGGAGCGCACGATCTTGAACTCTTCATCCGCCTCATCCTCCTGAGGCATAAAGGCAGGCACGGCGTCACGCTCCTGCAGCACCCCATCCCGGAGGCGTTTCTCCAGACGGGTCTTGTTCCGGCGGATCTGCCGCTCGATGGCGGCCACGCCGGAATCGACGGAAGCGTACATGTCATTGGTAAGTTCGCTTGCCCGGTAGTACAGGCCGTTGTTGTGGATGGTGATCTCAGCCAGGAAGCGACCGCGCTCGATGCTGAAGGTCACGAAGGCCTCCGCTTCCGTCTTGAAGAACTTGTCCAGCTTGCTGATCTTCCGGGTCGCGTAGGCCCGCAGATCCTCCGAGGACGCCATCCGTTTCTCGGTAAAAGTGAACTTCATGGTGCCAACTCCTTTCAATGATTGCTCTGCCGGGGGAGACTCCCCCTGTGCACAGTATAACACACAGATGCCCGGAAGAAAAGAACTTTTTGTGAAAATGCCCAACCCGCTTTTTCGCAAAAGCAAGTTGGGCAGTATCAAGCTGTCAGAACAGGATCTCGCAGTCCGGCAGCGCCCGGCGCAGCTCCTCGACCTGCTCCTCCGTCAGCGGGTTTCCGGTCAGATCCAGCTTTTTCAGATTCGTCAGCCGTTTCAGAGGATAGACCGAGCTGATCTGATTGCTTCTCAGATCCAGGGTCTCCAGATTGCTCAGCGCCGCCAGGGGCGACACGTCCTTGATCAGATTGAAGCTCAGATCCAGCGTCCGGATCCGCTCCCGGCAGTGGGCGTTCTGCAGGGCGGAGAGATTTTCGATCCGGTTCCGGCTCAGCCGCACCGTCTCCAGACAGTCAAACTTCTCAAAGCCGAAGAGGCTGGAAAGCTCCGTCCCCTCCACGCAGAGCTCGGTGACGTCGGTGCGGAAGTCCTCTCCCCCCAGCTGAACGGTGTACACCAGGGTGCCGTAGGTGATGTTGCACTTGGGCTGCTGGGCCTTCAGGGCGCTCATAGCCTCCACCGTGATCCCCTCGTTGCGGTCCAGCGCCAGACGGGTCAGCCGGTTCAGCCCGTAGAGGGCGGGCAGCGCCCCGTCCTTCAATCCGGTGTTCTCCAGCCGCAGGATCTGCAGATTCTGCAGCTTTTTGAGCCCCGAGAAGTCCCCGATGGGATTATCCGACAGATCCAGGGTCAGAAGCCCCGGCATACTGCCCACCGCGCTGGTGTCCCCGATCAGATTCCGGGAGGCGTCCAGGTGCCGCAGGGAGCTCAGCCCGATCAGCGGGCGCAGATCCGTCACCTGATTGCCGGCGAGCTTGAGCTGCTCCAGCTGCTGCAGCGTCATCAGCGGGCTCAGATCGGTCAGTTCATTGTCGCTGAGATCCAGGCTCACAAGCTGGGTGCAGAGGCTCAGGCAGCTCAGATCCCGCAGCCCCAGGCCGCTGAGATTCAGGGAGCTGACCTCGGTATCAAAGGCGATGCCGGACAGCAGGATGTTCAGCTTCCCCTCCCTGTCGCCATCGGTCAAAATGGCGCAGTGGGGCAGGGCGGCAGACAGCGCCTCCAGCTCCTCCTTCTCCAGCTCCACCCCCCGCAGACTCAGCAGGTTCAGCTCCTGCAGGCCGTAAAGGGGGCTCAGATCGCCCAAGGGGTTCCGATCCAGGTACAGGCTGCGCAGATTCTCCAGCTGTCCCAGGGTCTGCACATCCTGGATCCGGTTGCCGCTGAGATCCAGGGTCCGCAGGCCGCCCAGCGCCTCCAGGCCGCTCAGGTCTGCGATGTCGTTGTCCGCCAGGGAAAGGCTGGTCAGCGCGTAAAGCTGCCGCAGCTCCTGCAGCACGCCGTCGTGCAGTCCCCGCCCCTTCAGATCCAGCTCCGCGGTGGCGGCGTCATAGCTCTCGCCGGCGATGATCCGCTGCCCTTCTCCCCGCTGCTGCAGCCGGCGCTGCTCCAGCGCCGTGATGCGCTCCTGCACCGCCGGATCGCCCAGATCCATCTGCCGCAGGGTCTCCAGCGCCAGCTCCAGGTTGCCCTGGGCCTCGTAGCAGTCGGCCATCAGCATGAGCACCTCGTCGCTGGAGCGGATCGCCTCCGCCTTGCGCAGGTCGCTCAGCGCCTGGTCGTAATCGCCGTTTTTGTAGCTCTCGGAGGCCTGCCGCCGGTAGCGCTCATAGCGGGCGGAGTCGGAGTTGCCGTGCAGCAGCAGCGCCAGCAGCAAAACCAGGGCTGCGGCTGCGGCCGCGGCGATGCGGTATTTTCGTTTTCCCGCAGAGCCCGCCGCCTTCCTGGCAGGCGGGGTCTTTTTGTCTTTCTCCGCGTGCTTCATGGCCTCTCCGCTTCGGTTCCTTCCTCAGTCTGCTGCCCGGCGGGAATATCCTCGTCCAGCGGGAAGGCGGGCGCGGGCTCCGCGGCCCATTCCAGCTCCTGCACCGGCACCGGGCTTGCGGCAGGAAGCGGCTCCTCCGCCGGCTGCGGCTCTTCCCGGGGGCTCTCGGGCTGGGCAGCGGTCTGCTGCAGCTCCGCCAGCGCCGCAGGCTTGAGCGGCTGCTCCGGCGCGGGCTTGGGCTGCTCCGGCACGGGCTTGGGCTGCTCCGGCGCGGCAGTCTTACCGGGGAACTTCATGGCGATGCTCACGCAGAACAGCGAGAGCATGATGCCCAGAACGCTCATCTCCTGCATGCCGTCCACGAAGCTCACCGGGTTTTCCAGGTTCATCAGCTCCGGAATATCCTCGATCACATGGTACAGGAAGGCCAGGGCCAGGATCCCCGCCAGCGCCCATTTCAGCTTCGGGATGGAAAAGCTCATGGCATACAGCACGGCGAGCACCACATAGAGCACGATACAGCCCACCATTTGCCATTCATTCTCCACTCCCATGATGCGGAAGATGAAAAATACAACGCCCAGCACCACCGGGATCACCGTTGACCAGAAGGCCTTTTTGCCGAGAAACAGCAGGCACAGCAAAAACAGCAGCCCGCTGAACACCGGCAGCGCCACCTGGGTCAGCAGGTAGCGGGTATCTTCCCAGCGGCCGATGCTGCCGATCACCCGGAACACCACCGCCAGCGCGATGAGCAGCATGGAGGCCTCCGTCCAGAAGCCGTCCCGCTCCACATACAGTTTTTTCTTCGTCTCGTCCATGTTATGTCCCTCCCGCAATCTCTGTGCGTCGCTTTCCTCTGCTATCCTGTCGGTGTCCCGGGCTTACCGGGGCTTGGGCGCGTTCTTCTGCAGCTGCTCCTGGGTCATGGTCTCGCCGCTGGCGATGGCAATGGCCAGGGATCTGGCGTACTCCACCGTGTCGGTATTGGGGATCATCACATAGGCAAAGCAGCCCAGGGAATAGGCGTATTCCGTGCTCCCGTTGCCGTCCACGCTGTAGGTCAGCACCGTCCAGTCCTTGCCGCTCTGCATGGTCAGCTGCACCAGCTCGCCGATCATCGCCTTGGACACATTGGTCTGGAAGCAGCCGGCCATCTCATCCATGAGCTCCAGGTAGTTGGTGAGGATCTTGGAGGAGCGGAGGCTGTTGATGATGCCCTTGACCACCGCCATCTGGTGCCGGCCGCGGGCGCGGTCGCCCTCGGCAAAGGCGTAGCGGTTGCGCACGAATCTCAGCGCATCCTCGCCACTGACGCCGTAGTTCATGCCCTTGTGGATCCTGCCCAGATCCACGTCAGACTCGAAATCCACACCCCCCAGGGTGTTGATCACGTCGATAAAGCCATTGAAATTCACCCGCAGGTAATACTGGATCGGCAGGCCGTAGTAGTCCCCCAGGGCCTGCATGGAGCCCTCGATGCCGTAGATGCCGGCGTGGGTCAGCTTGTCCATGGCGCCGCCCACCGGCTGGAAATTGAAGGGCACATAGTAGTCGCGGGGCGTGGAGATGAGCAGCACGGTCTTGGTCTCCATGTTGACGACGGCCAGGATGTTCACGTCGCTGCGGCTGCGCGCCGTCACGGGGCCGTAGGTGTCGATGCCGCTGAGATAGGCGCAGAAGCTGTTCTCCCACAGGGCCGGATCCTGCAGGGTCGACAAGACGTCCTCCTGGATCTCGGGGTTGATGACCGCGGGCTGGGGCATGATCTCCGTCTGGATCCGGGAGCTGAAGTTCTCCGGCACATAGAGCTTCTCCGTATAGCCCTCGTAATCCGGCAGGCTGTCGATCAGGTCGAAGTAGGCTGTGGAGATCAGCAGCGCGTCCACCTCTCCCTCGTCCAGGGCGCGCACCAGCTCCTGGAGAGAGCCATAGCTGCGCAGCTGGATCGTCCGCCCGTACTTCCGTTCCAGATCCTGGCGGGTCTGGTCGATGGCCGCGGTATCCACACCGGAGATGGTGCCGAAGATATACTTGCTCTCCACCGCGTACTCGATGGTGATCTGCCGGTCGGGATTGTCTGCGTCCTTCTTCACATAGACCTTGATCTCGGTGTACTGGGTGCGCACCTCCGTGACCTCGTCCATCCGGCTGTTATACCTGTGTACGTAAAAGCCCACGGCGCCCTCCACCAGGCTCATGAAGAGCAGCAGCACGATGGCCGCGATGCGGAAGCCGGTTTTTTTGTTCTTCCCCTTCTTCTCCCGCTGCAGCAGATACAGCAGCATGGGGATCAGCGCCAGCACCGCCGCGCCGATGAGCACGAGCTGGTTCGCCAGCAGGTGGGTCTGGACGACGGACCAGCCCAGAAAGGCCGTCAGCGCCAGGCTGAGGGCGAACATCACATAAAAGAATACTTTTGACATGTAGCTTCCTCCTGTGCCGCATTCGGGGCGCGGCAAGTCCCCCGCGGGGCCGCTCTATCGGATCCTGCAGAAACGCCGCTCCCCGTCCGGCAGATCGCTGAACGGGAGCCCTCCCCCGGTGCTGTGCGTCGGTGTTTTTGTTCAGGCTTCCTGCCTGACCGTGAACTTCACGGTCACAGGCTCGGTCTGAGCGGTCTCCAGGGTCAGGCTGCCCTCGCCGGCGCAGCCGACGGTTTTCACATAGCAGCCCAGCATGCCGCCCTCGGCGGTGGTCAGCGCCGGCCCCGCCAGCGTCACGGCGCCTTCCGTCTTCATCTGCACGGGAAGCTGCGCATAGGGCGCGATGTTCCCGTTCTCATCCAGGATCCGGATGCGGACGGCGGCCATATCGTAGCACGCGCCCTCCCGCAGCTCGGTGGCGCTGACCCTGACCTCCAGGTGCAGGCTCTCTCCGGGGCTCTTGGTCTGGCTGGCGATGACCTTGCCCTTCTTCTTGCCGTCAAAGCGCCAGCGGGTGGCCTCGCCGCCCCAGTTGCCCACGTACTTGCCGTAGAGCGCCACGCCCTCCTCCATCGTCAGGCCGTAGCGGCTCATGGCCAGGGCCATCTTGGCCTTGTCCATGGGGGGCAGGTTGTCCAGCCCGTGCTTGCCGGCGGAGACCAGCACGTCCTTTACCAGCTTGGCCTCGGCCTTGGGGAAGCCCTCCACCGTCTCCAGCAGGCAGCCGATGGTGTCGTCGATCTTCACCGGGCCGTGGTTCAGCCCGTCCCAGCCCTCGGTGCGGAAGCTGGCCACAAAGTGGTCGTTCTTATAGAGTGCCACCTCGTCGGCGTTGGTGAACACATACTTGTCTCCCACATTGCCGCCGGGATAGTCGCCGATGTCCATGGGGGTGCCCACCTCCAGCACAGGGGTCTCGTCCCCCTGGCTGGCATAGAGCGCCGCCGCCAGCTTGGGATTGCGGAAGGCGTCCATCACGCCGTGGTAGCAGACCTTGTCCCCGGAGCCGAAGTCCTTGTGGGTGGGATAGTCGAACATGCACCAGCCGAAGCAGCCCACATGCTGCCCGTCGGCCCTGGCGTCGTTCTGCACCCGGGCGTGGCGCAGGGCGTGCTCCTGCCGCTTCGCCCAATGGTCATAGCTCTTGGTGGGGAACATATGCCCGTTGTGCTCGGACACCAGCAGCGCCCGCTCCGGGTGGGTGCTGACCTTGCTCTTGGGCAGCACGCCCGGGTTCGTCCCCACATGGGAGAAGTCGTTGAAGGCATACACGTCCTCCAGCAGGCTGGACTTTTGCAGATAGCGCACGCCGGAGGTGGGCCGGCTGGGATCCAGCCGGTGGCAGAGGTCGTTGGTGCGCAGATAGAAGGGATCGTCGTCCTGGCTCTCGTTGATGCGCACGCCCCAGAGCACGATGCTGGGGTGGTTGCGATACTGGCAGACCATCTCCCGCACATTCTCCACTGCCTGATCCTTCCAGGCCGCGTCGCCGATGTGCTGCCAGCCGGGGATCTCCGTAAAGACCATCAGCCCCAGCCGGTCGCACTCGTCGATGAAGTGCTGGCTCTGGGGATAGTGGGAGGTGCGCACGGCGGTGCAGCTCAGCTCCTCCTTCAAAATGCGGGCATCCTCCCGCTGCAGGCTCTCCGGGGCGGCATAGCCGATGTAGGGGTAGCTCTGGTGCCGGTTCAGGCCCCGCAGATAGCTCTTCTCCCCGTTGAGGAAGAAGCCGTCTCCCCGGAACTCCACCGTGCGGAAGCCAAAGAGCGTCTCCTGCGTGTCCAGCACGCCGCCCTCCGCGTCCAGCAGCTCCGCCCGGCAGGTATAGCGCCTGGGATTCTGCGGGCACCAGGGCTCCACCCCCGGAACACGCAGGCTGATGCGCGCATGACCCTCGGTCTCGGCCAGGCGGCGCGCCCCGTCCCATACGCTGAGGCGCACGGGGAGGGTCGGATCCGTCAGCTCCAGCCGCGCCTCCAGGGAATCCAGCGTCGGCGTGAAGACGAAGAGATCCCGAATGTACTCTCTGCCGCGGATGTCCAGCCAGGCCTCCCGATAGAGGCCGCCATAGGTCAGATAGTCAATGACAAAGCCAAAGGGCGGCACGCTGCCATTTTCCGTGCAGTCCAGCTTCACGGCCACAGTGTTCTCGCCTTCCGCGCGCAGGAGATCGGTGATCTCCACCCGGAAGGCGGTGTAGCCGCTGCCGTGCCGGGCGCACTCGGTGCCGTTCACGTAGACCGTGGCGATGTGGGCGGCGCCGTCAAACTGCAGGAAGATCCGCTTCCCCGCGCTCTCCGGGGGCAGCTCCAGCTTCCTGCGATAGCCGCAGACCATCTCATAGTAGCGGGGGCCGGAATAGTGCAGGGGGATCTCCCGCACATTGTGGGGCAGGCGAACCGGGACGGCGCTGCCCTCTCCGCGCAGAAAGTCCTCCGACCACTGCTCGGTAAATTCCCAGCCGTTGCAAAGAGAAATCATAGTGTATCCTCCGTATATTTTTTGAGCTTTACATTTTATTTTACCATTTATTTTACCATCGAAAACGCACTTGTACAAGCCCTGTTTTTGGAAAGTGCCCCGCTTTCCATCCACGGGTGGGGGAAGTCTGTCCCGGCAAGCTGCGCGTCACGGACAAAAAAGGAGCATACGGGAAAACCCGTATGCTCATTTCAGACTGTCGACAAAGTGGGTTTTCTGTCATCGCGAACCTACCAAAGGCACGCACAAGTTCTAAGGCTCCTTCGTCGCCAAGAACTTGTAGTGAGTGAAAAAGCGGTGTGGCGATCCGCATCCTAAAAGCCTTAAAAAATACAGCTTTTTTGAAGAAGAACGGATTGCCACGCCGTAGGGAGGCATCCCCAGATGCCTCCGTGAATCGAGCGGTGAGAGGCGGAGCGATCAGGGGATCGCTCCCTACGGCTCGCAATGACATGTTTTGGGTTTGTCTACACGTTGAAAGGGGGCCGTTGCAAAATGAAGATTTTGCAGCGGTCCCAATTTTTGCGCAAAAAGGCTAAAGAAACCGGGCGGCTGTGGAAAAGCATCCACAAATCTCCCGGTTTTTGCATGGCAAAGCCAGCCCTGAGCCTCAGACCAGCGCCAAATGTTGAAAAGAGATTCAATTATT
>ONPF01000012.1 GCA_900319635.1 uncultured Eubacteriales bacterium
GAGGCCTCCATCTACACCGGCATCACCATCGCCGAGTACTTCCGCGACATGGGCTACGACGTGGCCGTTCTGGCTGACTCCACCTCCCGCTGGGCCGAGGCTCTGCGCGAGATGTCCGGCCGTCTGGAAGAGATGCCCGGCGAAGAGGGCTACCCCGCCTACCTTGCCTCCCGCCTGGCGCAGTTCTACGAGCGGGCCGGCGTGGTGGAGTGCCTGGGCAGCGACGACCGCCAGGGCTCCGTCACCGCCATCGGCGCCGTGTCGCCTCCGGGCGGCGATATTTCCGAGCCTGTCTCCCAGGCCACCATGCGTATCGTCAAGGTGTTCTGGGCGCTGGACTCCTCCCTGGCCTACGCCCGCCACTTCCCGGCCATCAACTGGCTGACCTCCTACTCCCTGTATCTGGACACCCTGACCCCCTGGTACACCAAGGAGTTCGGCGAGGGCTACATGAAAAACCGCACCAAGGCCATGCACATCCTCCAGGAGGAGAGCGAGCTGCAGGAGATCGTCCGTCTGGTCGGACAGGACGCCCTCTCTCCCGCCGACCGTCTCACCATGGAGACCGCCAAGAGCATCCGCGAGGACTTCCTGCAGCAGAACGCCTTCGTGGACGAGGACGCCTACTCCTCCTACCGCAAGCAGTATCGCCTGATGGATCTGGTACTGCGCTTTGACGAGCTCTGCCGCGACGCGCTGCAGAAGGGCGCCGATATGGAGAAGCTCTTCGTCATCCCCGCCCGGGAGCGCATCGGCCGCGCCAAGACCGCGGACGTGAAGGTTTTCGAGCAGGAGTACAGCGACATCGAGGCGCAGATGAAACGCGAGATCGAAG
Source organism: uncultured Eubacteriales bacterium (assembly GCA_900319635.1). Taxonomy (GTDB): domain Bacteria; phylum Bacillota; class Clostridia; order Oscillospirales; family Oscillospiraceae; genus Limivicinus. The sequence continues at coordinate 836 of ONPF01000012.1, forward strand.
AAGTCATTGCCGGAGGTGAGGACGCATGATCAAAGAGTATAAGACCATAAGAGAGATCGCCAGCCCCCTGATGATCGTGGAGCACGTGGAAGGCGTCACCTACGACGAGCTGGGCGAGATCGAGCTGCCCAACGGCGAGACCCGTCGCTGCAAGGTGCTGGAGGTCGAGGGCGACCGGGCTGTCGTACAGCTCTTCGAGTCTGCCCAGGGCATCAACCTGGCGGAGTCCAAGGTCCGCTTCCTGGGGCACCCCCAGCAGCTGGCCGTCTCCGAGGACATGCTGGGCCGCGTCTTCAACGGCATGGGTCAGCCCATCGACGGCGGCCCGGACATCCTGGCCGACGCCCATATGGACATCAACGGCCTGCCCATGAACCCCGCCGCCCGCGCCTACCCCGCTGAGTTTATCCAGACCGGCGTTTCCACCATCGACGGCCTGAACACCCTGGTGCGCGGCCAGAAGCTGCCCATCTTCTCCGGCTCCGGCCTGCCCCACGCGGCGCTGGCCGCTCAGATCGCCCGCCAGGCCAAGGTGCTGGGCGACAACGAGACCTTCGCCGTGGTCTTCGCCGCCATCGGCATCACCTTTGAGGAGTCCGAGTACTTCATCAACGACTTCCGCCGCACCGGCGCCATCGACCGCACCGTGGTCTTCTCCAACCTGGCAAACGACCCCGCTGTCGAGCGTATTGCCACCCCTCGTGTGGCCCTGACCGCGGCCGAGTACCTGGCCTTCGAGAAGGACATGCAGGTGCTGGTCATCCTGACCGACATCACCAACTACGCCGAGGCTCTGCGCGAGGTCTCCGCCGCCAAGAAGGAAGTCCCCGGCCGCCGCGGCTACCCCGGCTACCTGTACACCGACCTTGCCACCCTGTATGAACGCGCCGGCCGCCGCCAGGGCAAGAAGGGCTCCATCACCATGATCCCCATTCTGACCATGCCCGAGGACGACAAGACCCACCCCATCCCCGACCTGACCGGCTACATCACCGAGGGTCAGATCATCCTGAGCCGCGACCTGCACCGCAAGGGCATCGTGCCTCCCGTGGACGTGCTGCCTTCTCTGAGCCGTCTGAAGGACAAGGGCATCGGCGTGGGCAAGACCCGCGAGGACCACTCCGGCACCATGAACCAGCTCTTCGCCGCCTATTCCCGCGGCAAGGACGCCAAGGAGCTCATGACCATCCTGGGCGAGGCCGCCCTGTCGGAGGACGACAAGCTCTTCGCCAAGTTTGCCGACGAGTTTGAGCGCCGCTACGTCTCCCAGGGCAACACCACCAACCGCAGCATCCAGGAAACCCTGGATCTGGGCTGGGAGCTCTTGAAGATCCTGCCCCGCCGCGAGCTCAAGCGCATCAAGCCCGAGATGATCGACAAGTACATGCCCAAAGAGGAGTAACCGACTCTTGCCTCCCCCTCGGGGGGAGGTGGCCGAGCAAAGCGAGGCCGGAAGGGGGAATACCCCCTCACCGCTTCGCGGAGCTCCCCCGAAGGGGGAGCCAAGAAATAATGGAGGTGAAACTTTTTGGCCAATACCGCGATAACCCCGACAAGAATGGTGCTGAACCAGCTGAAGGGTCGCCTGAAAACGGCGCGCCGCGGCCATAAGCTCCTCAAGGACAAGCGGGATGAGCTGATGCGTCAGTTCATGGACGTGGTTCGCCGCAACAAGGAGCTGCGCACCAAGGTGGAGAAGGGTCTCACCGACGCCTTCGCCTCCCAGCAGGTGGCAAGCTCCATCATGTCCCCGGAGATGCTGGAGCAGGCGCTGCTCTACCCCCGGCAGAGCGTGGAGCTGGACATGACATATAAAAACATCATGTCCGTGAACGTCCCCCGCTACAAGTTCCAGACCAGGAACAACGACCCGGCGGAGATCTACCCCTACGGCTTCGCGCAGACCAGCGGCGAGCTGGACGACGCGCTGGAGAAGCTGGAGAAGGTCTTCCGGGACATGCTGGAGCTGGCCGAGGTGGAGAAGACCATGCAGCTGCTGGCCGAGGAGATCGAGAAGACCCGGCGGCGCGTCAACGCCCTGGAGTACGTCATGATCCCGGAGCTGGAGGGGAATATCAAGTATATTTCCATGAAGCTGGAGGAGAACGAGAACGCCACCAAGGTGCGGCTTCTCAAGGTCAAGGAAATGGTCCTGCAGGACGCGCACCATTATCAGCGATAAGGAACAAAACGGAAGTGGAAACGCCGGTTTCCACTTCCGTTTTCCGTTATATGGCGTAGGGACGAGCATCGCTCGTCCGCCGGTAAACACCAAACCCGCAATCCGGACGACCATGGTTATCCCTGCGGGAAAGGGTGAGATCGCCCCCGCAGTGCCAAGCCTTGCTCGGCGGAGTGCACAGGAGAGCTAACGACTGCGTTCAGCCTCGGCCCAGCCGCCGGGCGGTTGCCAGGATCAGCGCCAGATCCTCCGGATTCAAGCGGGCGAGAGCCTCCTGTGTTTCCTTTATCAGCGCGGGCGTCTGCAGCTCCTCGCTGAAAAACTCCACGGGAGTCACGCCAAAATACTCGCAGATGGCGAAAAACTCCGTCATGGAGGGCAGCGTCTTCCCGGAGGAGATGTTGTTCACATAGCCCCGGCTGTGTCCCAGATCGTAACTCATCTTGTATTCCGAAACACCCTTCTGCAGCCGCAGCCGGGTGATGCGTTCCCGCACATATTTCGCGTTCATTTCCCCGCCTCCTTTTGCTTAAGGATAGCGCGGATCCGGGCCAGAATATTCAATAATAAAACGATAAAAATACTTGAATAGCCCGCATAAAAATGTTAATATCTTTTTTGGAGTGGTGAAAAGCCAAAAAACAACATTTTTAAGAGGGGGAATTGCCATGAAGGCCCTGGTTTGCGAAATGTGCAACAGCCAGGATCTGGTCAAACAGGACGGGGTATACGTCTGCCAGAACTGCGGGACGAAGTACAGCGTGGAGGAAGCGCGGAAGATGATGGTGGAGGGCACCGTGAAGGTGGACAACACCGACAAGCTGGCCAATCTCTACCAGGTGGCTCGCCGGGCGCGGGACAACAACGACAGCGAGGGCGCCGCCAAGTACTATGACCTGATCCAAATCGAAAATCCCACCGACTGGGAGGCCAGCTTTTATTCGACTTACTACAAGGCCATGTCCTGCAAGGTCGGGGAGATCCGCTCCGCGGCGATTTCCGTCACCAATTGCCTGGACACGGTGCTGCATTTGGTGCGGGAGCATGTGGAGGATAAGGATAAGCAGAAGGCCGCCGTGGAGGAGATCGTGCGGCGCTGCAGGATCATTGCGCCGGTGCTCAGCAAAGCGGCGGAAAAGCATTACTTTGACATTGGGGAGAGCATTCGCGGCGACTACAGGCAGGAATATGTGGACAGGGCCTGCGCCGCGCGGGACATCCTCTACACCTGCGGCGACGCTATTGTGCAGATTTTCGGTGACGGGCCGGACTATGCGCCCCTTGCGGCGGATGCTTGGAAAGACGCGGTCGAGATGCATCGGGAGCTTCTGGGCTATTTTAGAGACAGGCAAGGAAACCAGAACCAGATCGACAGGTATTGGAAGAAAATCGAGCAATACGACCCCGGCTATGTAGCCGGAAAGGAAAAAGAGAAGAAGATCAAGGCGTTGAAACTGGAACTGAGCACTGCACAAGGTACGGTAAAGTATACGGAGACGAAGGCCAGCTGGCTCGGGCTGTTCCTCGTGTTTGCGGCGATATTTGCCGTTGCCTGCGCAGTGTTGTTTTTGCTTCCCGATGACACCTGGAATTTGACTGCGTTCATTTTAGGCCTGTTAGCTCTGACAAACTTTTGGATGGCCATGCCGAAGAAGAAAAAAATCGCAGAAAATGTGAAAAAAGTGGAAGAAGCGAAATCGAGCATCGCCCGCATTGAGAAGGAACTGGCCGAGCTGGAAAAGTAATTGCCGCAGGGCAAGAGAAAAAGCAAGGGCCTGCTTCAAAATACGCGCATAGCCCTGTGGCCATCGTAGGGGAGGGGCTTGCCCCTCCCGGCAGCACAGAAGAAAAATCTTGGAAAAAGTTCGGCAAATTCGCAGCGGGTACGAATTCGCCGAACTTTTCTTTGCTATAATGGCTTTGCTCGGCCGGGAGGGCACAAGGCCCTCCCCTACGGGATAGCCAAGATTTTTGCATCCTTTTCAAATTTTGCAACAGGCTCAGTTTCTGCCTATCCACCGCCTTTCGGCAAGGGAAAACGGGCAGCCGGAGGGCGTTCTTTTTGCCTTCCATAACGGCGTTATGGAAACCGATCTTGCAAAAAGGTTCCCGTTTTTGAACATTCTGCCTGTGGAAAACCCTGTTGGAAATGTTCAAAACCCTTGATCTGCCGCGGCTTTTTTCCTTTATCCAAAAAGAGGAATTCGCTCCGATTGTGTGAAAAAAGAATAATTCTGTCAACCTTTGTCGAAGAGGGCTTTGTCCCGCATCATCCCGCCGGACAGGGCATAGGCTTTTCCAGAATGAAGGGGGCGCCCCGTCCCGTGGGCGGAGCGCTCTGCCGCCAAAAGGGAGGAGACTATGAAACGAACGCTTTGCTTGCTGTTGTTGTTTGCCGTGCTGGCGCAGGGGAGCGCCTTTGGGCCGGAGCCGCTGCGGGACGCCGCCATCCCCATCGACGCGCCCTCCGCCATCCTGATGGAGCAGGAGACCGGCACGGTGCTCTACGAGAAGAACGCCGACCAGCGCATGGCGCCGGCCAGCGTCACCAAGGTGATGACCCTGCTGCTGATCGTGGAGGATCTGGAGGCGGGGAAGATCCGCCTGGACGACGTGGTCACCGCCAGCCGCCGCGCCGCCTCCTTCGGGGGCAGCTGCGTCTTCCTGGAGGAGGGGGAGCGTATGACGGTGGACGACATGCTCAAGTGCATCGCCGTGGTCTCCGCCAACGACTGCGCCGTGGCCATGGCGGAGCATCTCAGCGGCACGGAGGCCCTCTTTGTGGAGCGGATGAACCGGCGGGCGGAGGAGCTGGGGCTCACGAACACCCACTTCACCAACTGCACCGGCCTCTTCGACGATGAGGAGCACTACACCAGCGCCAGGGACATCGCGCTTTTGTCCCGGGAGCTGATGCGCCACGACCTGATCCGCAGCTACAGCACCATCTGGATGGACAGCATCCGGGACGGGAGCTTCGAGCTGGCCAACACCAACAAGCTGGTCTATTGGTACGAGGGCTGCACCGGGCTGAAAACCGGCTTTACCTCCAAGGCCATGTACTGCCTCTCCGCCACGGCGGAGCGGGACGGGATCGCCTTCATCGCCGTCATCATGCACGGGGAGACCGCCGAAAGCCGCAACGCCGACGCCATGACCCTGCTGAACTACGCCTTCGCAAACTTCTCCCTCTGCTCCCTGCGGCCGGAGGCGCCTCTGCCGGAGCTGCCGGTGGAGATGGGAAAGCAGGGGAGCGTCCCCCTGCGCTGCGAGGGGGAGGCCTGGGCGCTGGCGCCTAAGGGAAGCGCGGCGGCGGAATACGCCCTCTCCCTGCCGGAGCTGCTCTCTGCCCCCGTGCGGGAGGGGCAGCAGGTGGGCACGCTCACCGTGCGCCTGGGTGGGGAGACCGTCGCGGAGATCCCCATTCTGGCCGCCGGGGAGGTGCCCCGCATCGGCTTCTGGGGCATCTTCAAAAAGCTGGCCGGCAGCCTCATCGGACTGTAGGGAGGAAGAAAGGAATGAAGGAATGAAGGAATGAAGGAACGTACCCCCTTCCGGCCTCACCGCCCCCACCGTCTCGCTCGCTTCGCTCCCTCGACACCTCCCCCAAGGGGGGAGGCAGGGCGCAGCCCTCTTGCTTCCCCCTATGGGGGAAGTGGCCGAAGGCCGATAGGGGGAGAGCAAAAAAGCAAACCACTGTCGTAAGCGAGGGCCTTGTGCCCTCCGGCGCAAAAGAATGAGAATGAATGAAAATGTGAGGCGAATTCGCAGCTTGTCCGAATTCACCTCACAATTTTTGCTTTTTAATGCTTGTCGCAAGGGCGCAATTCTCCCCTACAGCGAGAGCACTGATCTCGGCAGCAACATATATATCTGCATCCTTCCCGTCGGAGCTATTATCATAATTTCCGGTTTTTCCTGCGCAGATGGCGAACCAAGCTTGTCACCAGCTCCGTGTCATCCTCAGTCAAGCCCGAAACGTCTATTGCCGCTGACCGATCGACACAAAGAAGATAATCCGTAGATACCTTAAACAGCGCAGCCAACTCGACAATGTATTGGGTGGAAGGAACCGAAATCCCCAACTCCCACGCGTTCACGCTTGACCGGGTAATTCCCAACTGCTTTGCCAGCGCCGTCTGAGTCATTCCCACTTGCTCCCGAAGCGTTTTAATGCGATCAGCTACCATACCATCACCCCAAGTAGTATGGTAAAATAATCGTAAGGATATTGCATTATCATAGAGATGTTTTAACTTGACAGATGCTGCTGGGACTGCTATACTGGCTTTACGCTACTCCATGATGAACAGGAGGTAAAATATGAAAAAACAGATCCTTTCCTTTGCCCTTGCCGTTCTTCTTGCTTGCTCCGCATTCTCGCTCTCCGCCTGCGGAGGGAGCAGCTTCCAGGTTCCCGATGGAGAGTTGCAGCTGTATGTCGAAAATACGCTCCGGAAGGAATCGGCAAATCGTTCGTCCTTTCATTGGGACGCCGTACACCAGCCGGACTCGGAACTCCACAGAGATATCGTGACCTTGACTGTGGATTTGGAGAGCACCTATGTGACGCGCTCCTTCACCGCCACCGTCACGTATCAGTATGATCGCACTACGGATCTCTGGTCTCTTGTCGATGAATCCAAGTGGCACCTGACGGGATTTGCATTGAAGGACAGCTTGTTGGGCCGATGGGAATATGATGGTGACGGGACGGGCTATATAAACGTTACCGAGGTTTCCGGAACCCGTCTGACCCTTGATTATGAGCTTTCGTTTGCTCCCGCAAGCGTGGGCTTTACCGCGCCGCCTGACGCGGTCCTGCATTTCAACGGCTCCGCCACCGTAGGGGACGATCACGCTCCTTCTGGACTTGGCAACAAAAGAGACATGTTTACCTTTTATGTCGACCTTCCTCAAGGATATAGATACAGTACTTCTTCCGGAGGTGGCGATTCCCCAATGCCGATCAGCTTCTTTCTTGATTTTGGGGAAGGCATATCCACCTTTTTGGGTGTACGTGTCATATACGATCCTTGATTTTGCCTCCTTTGCGCCTCTTTCTCCGCGCCGGCTCGCATTTTTGCAGGATGACGGGGCGGCCCTTTGGCGACAGCTTGAAATGCCTTCCTTCACAAGGGAGGCATTTTTTGCGGCGGGAGCCGTCCCGCGCGAAGGTGCAGGCGCGGCTCTGCGGAGCCTGCCTTTCCGCACCGCGCTTCATTCCTGCATTTCCAACGCTTTTTCTTGCAATCGGCGGAAAATAGGGTATAATGTTGCCATAAGTTTTGACTTTTTCAAGGAGGCTTTCTTATGGTAAAGGTAGATCTCTCCGGCGCGCGGCAGTTTTTCACCGCAGCCGGCCCCGATTATAAGCTGGCGGGTCTGGCCCACGAGACCCTGACCAGCGGCACGGGCCTGGGCGCCGACTTCATCGGCTGGCAGCAGCTTCCCCAGCGCATCAAGGACACGGAGCTGGACCGCATCGTGGCCGCGGCGGAAAAGATCCGCGCCCGCTCGAAGGCTCTGGTGGTCATCGGCATCGGCGGCTCCTACCTGGGCGCCCGCGGCGCCATCGAGCTGCTCAAGCCCTTCCCCGGCAAGGACGATCCCAAGGTCTTCTTCGTGGGCAACACCCTCTCGGCCGACGCCCTGTGGGACACCCTGGAGCAGCTGGGCGACCGGGACTTTGACGTGAACGTGATCTCCAAGTCCGGCACTACCCTGGAGCCCGCCGCCGCCTTCCGCATTTTCCGGGAGCTGCTGGCAAAGAAGTACGGCGAGGAGGCCGACGAGCACATCTTCGCCACTACCGACTCGAGGCGCGGCGCCCTCAAGTCCCTGGCCAACGCCCGGGGCTGGGAGAGCTTTGTGGTGCCCGACGATGTGGGCGGCCGCTTCAGCGTGCTCTCCGCGGTGGGCCTGCTGCCCATGGCCGTGGCCGGCATCGACGTGCGCAAGGTCATCGACGCCGCGATCCGGGAGCTGAAGGCCCTGGATCTGCGCTCGGAGGAGAATCCCGCCTGGCAGTACGCCGCCGCCCGGCAGCACCTCTACAACAAGGGCTACGGCATTGAGATCCTGGGCTGCTACGAGCCCACCTTCCGCTTCATGGGGGAGTGGTGGAAGCAGCTCTACGGCGAGAGCGAGGGCAAGGACGGCAAGGGCATCTTCCCCGCCAGCGTGGAGTTTACCGCGGATCTGCACTCCATGGGGCAGTTTATCCAGGCCGGCCCCCGCTGCCTGATGGAGACCATTGTGCGCTTCACCCGCAGCCGCCGGGAGTTCCCCTTCCCCTTTGACGAGGGCAATGCCGACGGGCTCAACTACCTCTGCGGCAAGGATATGGCGGAGATCAACCGCATCGCCGCCGACGCCGTGAAGGACGCCCACATCAGCGGGGGCGTGCCCAATCTGGTGGTGGAGGTTCCCGCCCGGGATGAGGAGGGCTTTGCCGCTCTGGTCTGCTTCTTCGAGGTGGCCTGCGCCATTTCCGGCTACATGTCCGGCGTCAATCCCTTCGACCAGCCGGGCGTGGAGGCCTATAAGAAGAACATGTTCCGGATGCTGGGCAAGCCCGGCGCGGTCTGAGAAGCCGAAAAGGCGACTGTCTGACCCGGCAAGTTTCCCCTGCGGCGGGTATTTTCCGCCGCAGGGGTGTTTTCTGTTTTTTTCAAAAAATTTTTGAAACCTTTTGCGCCTCTCATCCGTTATATGGACAGAGGCATCCGGGAAGGAGGGACAAGCGAATATGGTGTTCAGTTCTCCGGTGTTTCTCTTTGCCTTCCTTCCGGCGATCTTCCTGCTGGAGCGGCTCTGCCCGCGCCTGCGGGGGAAAAATCTCCTCCTGGCCCTGGGGAGCCTGGTATTCTATGCCTTCGGCCAGCTGGGCTATCTGCCGCTCTTCCTGGGCTCGGCGCTGCTCAACTACCTGGCGGGGCTTGCGCTGCAGCGGACGCGGCGGCGCCGCAGGCTCATGCTGGCGCTGGCGGTGCTGCTGAACCTGGCGGTGCTGGGGCTTTTCAAGTACGCGGACTTTGTGCTGGAAAACCTGGGCTTGCCCCCCAAGGGCATCCTGCTGCCCATCGGCATCAGCTTTTACACCTTCCAGGGCATGAGCTATGTCATCGACGTCTACCGGAAGCCGGAGAGCGGCACGGCGGACTTCGGCAAGCTCCTGCTATATCTGGCCTTCTTCCCCCAGCTCATCGCCGGCCCCATCGTGAAATATCACGACTTCGCCCCCCAGATCGAGGCGCGGAAGACGGATCTCTTCTCCACGGAGCAGGGGCTGCGCCGCTTCATCCGGGGCCTTGGCAAGAAGCTGCTGATCGCCGACGCGGTGGGCCGGATCGCCGACGCGGTATTCTCCGGCGGGACGGGGGACTGGCGTCTGGCCTGGCTGGGCGCGGTCTGCTACACGCTGCAGATCTACTACGATTTCAGCGCCTACAGCGACATGGCCATCGGCCTGGGGCAGATGTTCGGCTTCACCATCCCGGAAAACTTCCGCCACCCCTACGCCGCCCTCTCCCTGCGGGACTTCTGGCGGCGCTGGCATGTGTCTCTGTCCTCCTGGTTCCGGGAGTATCTCTACATCCCCCTGGGCGGGAACCGGAAGGGGCGGCTGCGCACGGCGGCAAACCGCCTGCTGGTCTTCCTCTGCACCGGGATCTGGCACGGCGCCAACTGGACCTTTGTGGTCTGGGGGCTGGGCCACGGCCTCTTTTCCAGCCTGGAGGGGGCGCTGGGGGCGGAGAGGCTTCAGAAGAGCCGCCTCGGGCGGCTCCTGGGCCGGGGCTACACCCTGCTGCTGGTGACGCTGCTGTTCGTGATCTTCCGGGCGGAGAATCTCGCCGCGGCGGGGGCGATGCTGGCGGCCATGTTCGCCGGCTCCGCCACCCGGGCGGGCGGCGTGACCCTGATCTCCCTGCTGCAGCCGGCATCCCTGCTGGCGCTGGGGCTGGCGATCCTCTTCGCCGGCGGCCTGCGGGAGCGGCTGTACAAGCGCCTCACGGCGCCGTGCTTCCCGCACCTGGCGCGGCTGGGGAGCCTTGCGCTGCTGGCGCTCTGCATCCTGTCCCTCTCCACCGGGGGCTTCCACCCCTTCCTGTATTTTCAATTCTGACGGCCTATGAAAAAGATATGGTCACTTCTATACATATGTGCGGCGCTGCTGCTGCTTCTGACGCCGAGCCTGGGCATGGCGCTTTTCGGGGCGAGCGGAGAGGCCGCCAACGAGCATCTGAGCCCGCCGCCGACCCTGCGCACCCGGGAGGGGGGCTTCAACCCCAAGGTGCTGAACGAGAGCGCCGATTACCTGGCGGATCACTTTGCCCTGCGGCAGGAGCTGGTCACGCTTTGGGGCTCACTCAACGCGACGCTGGGCTCCTCCGCTCAGGAGCAGGTGATCCTGGGGCGGGAGGGCTGGCTCTACTACGCTCCCACCCTGCCGGACTATACGGGACAGGCCCTCTCCGATGCGGAGCTGGAGGCCATCGCCCGGCGGCTTTCCGAGCTGCAGGCGGAGGCGGAGAGCCGGGGCGCCGTCTTCCTCTTCACCGTGGCGCCCAACAAGAACAGCCTCTATCCCGCGCACATGCCCGCCGCCTATCCTTCCCGCCACGGGGAGGGGAATCTGGAGCGGCTGCTGCCCTGGCTGGAGGCTTACGGGGTGCGCTATGTGGATCTCTTCCCCCTAAAGCTGCCCTACTACCGCACGGACAGCCACTGGACGGCGGAGGGCGCCGCCCGGGCGGCGGACGCGCTGCTGGCCGCCCTGGGGCGGGAGAGCGGCTATGCCGCCGCCCCCTTCACCGAGGGCGCGCCGCGGAGGGGGGATCTCTATGAGATGCTCTACCCCGCCCGGGAGGGCGCGGAGCCGGAAATCCTCTACGGAGGGGACCTCCGCTTTACCCATTTGAACGACCCCAAGGACGGCAGCGCCATCACCATCCGCACCCAGGGCGGGGAGGCCGGCAGGCTCTACTGCTGGCGGGACTCCTTCGGCATCGCCCTCTATCCCTATCTGGCGGACGCTTTCGCGGAGGCGGTCTTCTCCCGCTCCACGGACTATGTGCTGCCGGAGGGGAGCTATGACACGGTGATCCTGGAAATTGCCGAACGCAATCTGCCCAATCTGCTGGGCTGAACATAGGAGGAAAGCAAAATGAGACGACAGATCTGGAGCCTGGCGCTTTGCCTTATGCTGCTGGCGCTCTGCGCCTGCGGCGGCAACTCCGCCGCCCCGGCGGAGGATGCGAGGCTGGCTCAAGCGGAGGCGTGCGACGCTTCCGTCACCGATGCGGTGGAGGAGCGGGTGGAGCTGGGCCCGCCGACCCTGCCCGACGCCGGCCTCCATGAGGCGGAGGAGAAGCCTCAAGAAGATGAGGAGATCGCCGCCCGCCGCGCCCTGGCCCGGGAGTACCTGGAGCGGGACGCGGAGGAGCTGATCGAGGCGCTGGGCGAGCCTCTGGAGCGCAATTACGCCCCCAGCTGCCTGGGAGACGGCGAGGACGGAGAGCTCGTCTATGAGGGCTTCACCGTCTACACCTACCGGGAAGGTGACCGGGAGACGGTCACGGACGTATCATGAGCAGGAAAGGAAGACGGAAGCCCTGGCGGCTCGTCCTGGAGCTGAGCATGGCCGCGGCGCTGATCGCCATGGGCGCCCTGCTGCTCTTCCGCCCGGCTCCGGTGCCGGCGGCGGCGCCCACACCTGCGCCGGAAACACCGGAGGCCAGCCCTGCGCTTGTCACGGTGCGCCTGCACGAAACGGAGGGCACGCGGGAGCTGCAGCTCAGGCCGGGGGAGCTTCTGCTCCCGGAGGCGGCGCCCCTGGAGGGCTACACCTTCCTCCGCTGGCAGGACGCCCAGGGGCAGCCCCTGCCCGCCGAAGGGCTCAGCGTGTGGGAGGACGGGGACTACTATCCCGTCTACGCCATGCGCCTGGGGCGGGCGGATCACCTGCCCTACCTGTCCCTGGATGACAGCGGCGCCTTCCATCCCGGCGGCACCGTGACCCGGCGGGAGGCGGTGTGCATCCTCTATTTCCTGCTGGACACCGAGCTGGTGGGGGATGGGCGCTTCCTGGATCTCCCGGAGGACGACCCGGCCTATGACGCCGCGGCCACCCTCAAGACTCTGGGTGCCCTCTCCGGCAGCCGGCTGCACCCGGACGAGACCGTTACCAGGCGGGAGTTTCTGGCCATGCTCTGCGCCTTCTTCCCGGAGGGACGGGAGGAGATCGCCTTTTCGGATCTGGACGAATCCGACCCGGATTACCGCCATTTCTGCACGGCGGCGGAGCGGGGCTGGATCGAGCCCGGCGCCGCCCGGCCGGATGAGGAGCTGACCAGGCTGGAGCTGGTCTGCTGTGTCAACGCCGTCACCGGCCGCCACGGGGACAGCGGCAGGCAGCTCGAACTGGTGGGCACCATCCTGGACATGGATCGGAACGACCCCCGGTATTGGGATGTGGCGGAGGCCACCCTGATCCACCGGCACCTGGGCGAGGGGGAGCAGGAGCGCTGGCTTGCCAGCCGCCATCCCCCGCTGCGGGAGGAGGGCCTGTTCTTCCTGGGCTATGAGCTCCACGCCATCGGCCCGGACGGGAACGCCGTGGTGAACGGGGAGTACGCCGGACTGCGCTTCGACGAAAACGGCATCGAGACCAGCGGCGATCCGGAGCTGGATCGGCGGATCCGGGAGCTGCTGCCCACGCTGGTGGATCCGGCCGCCATGGAGCCGGAGGAGATGCTGCGGGTGCTCTTTGACCACACGGTGCGGCAGTACAAATATCACGCCGGCAACATCTACCCCGTGGGCGAGCCCAGCGGCTGGGAGGCCGGGGAGGCGCTTGCCATGCTGACCGAGGGGCGGGGCAACTGCTACAGCTTTGCCGCGCTCTATTATGAGCTGGTTCGCGCCGTGGGCTTTGACGCCAAGGCCTACACCGGCGGCATCATCGGCGGGGAGTTCACCCTCGCCCAGTCCTATACGGACGTTTACGGCAATCCCATGCAGCTGCCCTCCAACCACAGCCCCCACGGCTGGGTGGAGATCGAGTTTGACGGCGTGCCCTATATTTTCGATCCGGAGTACGCCTACCGGATCCACAACCGGGGCTATTCCGACTTCGGCTTCTTCAAGCTGGACGAGCACGCGCGCCAGCAGTACGGCTATCTGTATTCTCTGGAGGAAGAGGAGACGAAGAAATGAAAACAAGCGGCGAGGGACATCCCCTCGCCGCTTTGCGTATAGCACTTATTCCTCCGTCCAGAGCCGATCGTTCAGCTCCCGCACCCGCTCCAGCAGGTTCCAGAGCCCGTCCTCGGAGAGGACGCCCCGCTTTAAGTCCGGGGGAAGCTCTCCCGCCCCGTCGGCCTCGAAATCCCCCCGCCAGAGGGGGCTTGCATAGTAGCGGGCCAGGGGCTCCAGCTCCTGCTGCGCGGCCTCCCAGGCATCCAGCGCCTGCTCCAGCGCCGCCGCCGCGGCCTGCACCCGGTCCATCCGCGCCTCCATCTCCGTGATGCGCTCGATGCGTTCTAATTGCTCCACTTTTGCTTCCACTCCTCAAAACTCAAATCTCAAAACTTAAAACTGGAAAAGGGCCGGGAAAACGCGTTTTCCCGGCCCTTTTCGGCATTATAGATAGTTGTCGTGCTCCCGGCTGTCGTACCACTTGGCCAGCAGAGGCTCGATCAGGGTCATGAGCTTCATGTCCAGGTTGAACATGTAGACCGTGAAGGTGGTCACAAAGAAGCCCAGCACGATCCCCAGCAGGATCAGGGGGAGTTTCGCCAATTTCTTCATCATTCGCTGCTCCTTTTCCTTAATACGCCTCGTCGTCGGGGATATGCTCCAGCGACGGATCCAGCGGCTCCTCGCGCATGACGGTGCGCATGTAGTTGCTCACCTGGTCGCGAATGGCGTTGCGGGTGAAGACACGGGGATCGCAGAGGTCGTGGCTGACCCACATGATGTGGATGCCGCGCTCCCGGGCCTGCTCCTCGAACATGCCGTGCATACCGGTGAGGGCCTTGCAGGACATGTGCTCCCACATCATGACGATGTCGGCGTTCATCTTCTCGCACAGCTCCCACAGATCGTCCAGCAGCACCTTGTAGCCGCCGTGGGTGTGGTTGCGCATGATCATCTCCATGTTCAGCATGGCCATGTCGCGGTAGGCCTGCTCCCGGTTTTCCGGGGTGTCCTCCTCGGCGATCATGTCGGTGTTGATGATGGAGAGCATGTCCGCCAGAGGCATGACGCCCCAGCACTGCACCATCCAGTACAGCATGTCGATGACATACTGGGGCTGCACGCCCCAGACGATGGCGCGATGGCGGTACTCCTTGGCGTACATGCGCTTGGCCTTGTAGCCCTGGGTGGCCAGATCCAGCAGCTTCTTGTCGATCTTCACGAACTGGGGATCGCGGCCGGAGTTGCCCATGTAGTTGGTGTCGTTATACAGGGAGAAGGCCGCGCCGAAGAACTGGGGGTAGGGGGTGGAGTTGATCTCCAGCTGGGCGATGCGGCACTTGGTGGCGTAATTGACGCGCTTGGCGGCGGCAAAGTAGCGATCCCAATCCCAGTGCTCGCCGGTGTGCTTCTCCACAAATTCGATGGCCTGCTTGATCTGGTCGGCGGCGTAGTCCAGCACGTCCGGCTCCTTGTGGCGCAGCGGGGTGGCCAGCTGGAAGGTGGGGATGCCGTACTGCCGCTCCAGGCGCTTGGCGATGATGCCGTTGCCCATGAGGGAGCCGTCGCAGGTGGTGTTGTTCTGCACCGCGCAGCAGCCCAGCACGCAGAAGTCGTCCTCAATGGAGATGCCGGCCTCGGCCTCGGGCATGGGGCAGACGTCGCCGGAGATGCCATTGAGCTGAGCCACGTCCAGATAGTGCATGACGTTGAACTGGTGGAAGATGTTGGAGGCGAACATGGTGGGCACCTCGCGGAGGATGGTGTGGACCTTCTCCTTGTCGAAGCCCATCATGAAGGTGACCATGGAGTTCTCGTCGGTGATGACGCACTTGTCGGAATAGGCCTTGTCGTTGCCCACCCGGCGGTCGCCCCGGAAGCAGTTGGCGATGGCCTGGGTCACGTCGGCAATGACGAAGTTGAAGGAGGTGTGGGCGATGCGCAGCGCCTCGTCCCGCAGACCCACGGTGAACTTGTCCATGCCGTGGGGCACGAAGAGGTAGCTCATCATCCAGCGGTAGCGCAGGAAGCCCTTGACGTTGCGGGGGTTGAGGATGAACTTGCCCAGCACGCCGAACATCAGGTAGCACCAGCGGGTGTAATCGTAGAAGGTGTCCTTGAAGCCGCGCCACTCACGGCGGGCGCGCACCTTCAGCTTGTCGCTGTAGATCTTGCCGGGGGACTGCTCACCGGCGCGCTTGCGGGTGTTGATGACTTTTTCGACGGTCTTCATGCTTTCCCACCTTTCTGGATCTTCTTGATCTCAATGCTCTCCACGAAGGCCTGGACGCGGGTGCGCATCTGGCCGCCGGCGGACGCGATGTTGTAGGGCCGGTCAACGGACAGCACGGGGTAGCCGTAATCGTGCTGCAGCATGGAGGAGCCCAGCACTCTCTCGTAAGCCCAGGGGTCGCAGAATTTGACCTGCTGGTAGATGATGCCCTCCGCGCCGTACTCCTTGGCCAGATCGGCAACATACTGCTTGCGGCCGTAGACCTTGTCCATGCTCATCATGCGCGGGCACTGGCAATGCTGGATGTAGTGGCGGCAGACCTGGGTCAGCGCGTCCTCGCTGTCGTTCAGAACGATCTCCGTGCGGCCGGGGAAGGAGCCGAAGCAGAAGCGGTCGGCGCAGACGAAGGCGCCGCACTCCTCGATGAGCTTCACGAATCCGGAATCGTCCACCTCGGAGCCCACCAGCAGCACCCGGGCGCGCCAGGGCTTGTCGTCGGGCTCGCGGGTCTTGAGCTCCTCCAGCGTCTCCTCCAGCTTTTCCAGCACCAGATAGCTGGGACATACATAGGTGGCCAGGCACAGCACATGGAACTCATAGCCGGTGATGCGGGGCTTGTCTCCCTTGCGGAATTCGCCGATGGCGCGGATCAGGCGGCAGAGCTTGTTGTGCTCCGCAACAGCCTGGCGGATGGCGGCGTCGGACACGTCGATGCCGTATTTCTCCTGCAGGGGCTTGAGCACGTGGTTGGTGCACTGGAGAACGGCCAGCTTCACGTCGGTCTCGCTGTTCTTGAAGGCGATCTCCATATACTCATGGAAGAACTTGGGGTTACCCTCGCCCATGGTGTGCAGCAGCTCCATGTTCTCCACGCAGCGGTTCATCATGGTGCAGCCGTCGGGGGTGATGACGCAGTCGGAGAAGTTGAAGCCGCCCTCAATGGCGCGCTCCAGCAGCGCCCGGCTGGGCTCGCAGAGGAGGTTGGTCATGTAATAGGTGGCGATGTCCATGGAGCCGGTGTGGGGCGCATGGAGGCGGATGGAAAAGCAGCCCGGCAGATTCAGCAGGGGTTCGGGTACGTTCTCGCAGGTGTAGGCGACGCAGACCTTCCCCTCGGCCTTGGCCTGGGCGATCAGTTCGTTGTTCGCCTCCTGCAGCAGGTTCTCGAAATAGAGCAGATGCTTTAAGTCTCTCATCAAATCCCTCTTTTCACTTGTGTTCGGTCTTTTGGGCGTAAGATTGCTTTATAATTCTATCAACTTGAGGGCGAAATTTCAAGTTGCACCCTCTATTTTTTTAATAAGTGTATAAATGTCCGCTTCCCATTTGTACAGAACGCCGAAGCAGGTTTTTTCCACGTCTGGACATCTGACAAAGCAGTGTATAACGGCCCGCTCCCGACTGTCCGCCGGACCGGACTGCAGAGCGAAAATTTACCGAAGGTTTACTTCTTTTCCCTTGCGTCCGGCCGGGATTCATGATAAGCTATGGGCAACAAACGAAATACTTTGAAGGAGAGTGATCCCTTATGGTTCAGCTCATCACGGGGCTCAAGGGCTCCGGCAAGACGAAGAAGCTGGTGGATATGGTGCGCGCCGCCGTCAACGAGGAGACCGGCGATGTGGTCTGCATCGAGAAGGAGCGCAAGCTGACCTTCGACATCCCCTATCAGGCCCGCCTGATCGACGCGGGGGTCTATGACATCGGCAGCTATGAATTTCTGCGCGGCCTCATCTGCGGCGTCCACGCCGGCAACTATGACATTACCCATTTCTTTATCGACAATTTCTATAAGCTCGTGAACGACAAGTCGACGGAGGCGCTGGTGGACTTCCTGGGTTGGCTGGACAAATTCTCCCGGGAGGAGAAGATCAGCTTCGTGATCAGCCTGTCCATTGACCCCGCCACCCTGCCCGAAAGCGTCCTGCAGTACCAGATCTGAACATAGAGTTTGATTTCATACAAAACCCAGGCTCCCTCGCCGACCGGCGGGGGAGCCTGGGTTTTCTGCTGGGATCCGTAGGGGAGGGGCTTGCCCCTCCCGGAGAAGGGGGAGCGGCGCGGGCAGGCGTGGGGCGGATGGCTTGCTTTACAGCAGGGCGATGTTGCTGTCGGTGCGGGACTCGGTGCCGCCCACCAGCACGCCGTTTTCGAGCCGCCGGATCATCTGCCCCCGGCCGAAGCTCGCGGTGTTCAGATCCACCCGCACCTCGTGCCCCATGCGGCGCAGCGCCCGGGCCAGCTCCGGATCGAAGCGGCTCTCCACGGTGACGCTGCCGTCCCGCAGCCACTGGAAGCGGGGCGCGTCCAGCGCCTGCTGGGGATCCAGGCGGAAATCCACGGTGTTCATCACCACCTGCACATGCCCCTGGGGCTGCATGTAGCCGCCCATGACCCCGAAGGGGCCCACCGGGAGGCCGTCCTTCATAAGAAAGCCGGGGATGATGGTGTGGTAGCTGCGCTTGCCGGGGCGGAGGACGTTGGCGGCGCCGGGATCCAGGGAGAAGTCCGCACCCCGGTTCTGCAGGGCGATGCCGGTGCCGGGTACCACGATGCCGGAGCCGAAGCCCATGTAGTTGGACTGGATGAAGGACACCATGTTGCCCTCCCCGTCGGCGCAGCAGAGGTACACCGTGCCGCTCCTGGGCGGCATGGCCGCGCCGTAGACCTGGGCGCGCTCGGTCATCTCCCGGGCCCTCAGGGCGCCGTACTCCGGCAGCAGGAGCCGGCGGTAATCCAGCTCCATGTTCTTCGGGTCGGTGACGTAGCGGAAGGCGTCGGCAAAGGCCATCTTCAGCGCCTCGATCTGCCGGTGGGCGGTCAAGGCGCAATCTCTCTCGGGGAAGTCGAACTCCTTGAGGATATTCAGCGCCATCAGCGCCACGATCCCCTGGCCGTTGGGCGGGATCTCGCAGACCTCCCAGCCCCGGTAGTTCACCCGGATGGGCTCCACCCACTGGGGCCGGTAGGCCGCCAAGTCCTCATCGCGCAGGTAGCCGCCGAATTTGCGGCTCTCGGCGTCGATCTTCTTCGCCAGCTCCCCCCGGTAGAAGCTCTCGCCGCCGGTGCGGCCGATTTCCTCCAGGGTGTCGGCGTGGTCGAGGAGGCGGATCAGCTCGCCCGCCTCCGGCGCCCGGCCCTCTTGCGCGAAGGTGCGGAACCAGGCGTCAAAGCAGGGGGCGGTCAGCGCCTTTTGATAGACCGAGAAGGCGCTCTGCCAGGCGGAGGCCAGGTTCGGGGCGCAGGGATAGCCCTCCCGGGCGTAGCGCAGGGCTTCGGCCAGATTCTCGGCCAGGCTGCGGCGGCCGAAGCGCTCCGTCAGCGCCGCCCAGGCGCCCACGGCCCCGGGGACGGTGACGGGGATCCAGCCGTGCCGGGGCATGCTGCCCTTTTCGTCCCGCCCCTCGGCCAGCACCTTCTCCGCGTCGGCCAGCATCGGTGCGGGGCCGCTGGCGTTCAGACCGAAGAGCCGCCCCTCCTTTTCGCTCCACACCAGGGCAAAGGCGTCGGAACCCAGGCCGTTGGCCGTGGGCTCGGTGACGGTGAGGGCGGCCGCGGCGGCCACGGCGGCGTCCATGGCGTTGCCGCCCCGGCGCAGGGCCTCCAGCCCTGCGGCCGCCGCCTGGGGACTGGAGCAGTTCACCATCCCGCCCCGGGCGTAGAGCGGGAAGCGCTGGGAAGCATAGCGCTGGGCAAGGGGATCAAAGTTTGTCAGCATGGCGAGACTTCCTTTCGTTTAGCGGAATGAAGGAATGAAGAAATGAAGGAATGCTTTTTTCAAAAAACAGTATAGCAGAGGGACGTGCCCCTTGTAAAGCAAAACGGACGCCCTCAGGCGCCCGCTGTCGGTTTCTGTGCAATTCGTTTTCCCAGCGCCGGCTTACCCTGGCGCGGGGGCAGGGAGCGGAGCACAAAGCCGCAGGCGATGAGCCCGGCGCCGATGAGCCCCGTGGGGGTCAGCGGCTCGCCCAGGAACAGCACACCCAGGGTCGCCGCCGTCAGGGGATTGAGAGCGCAGAAGAGCCCGGCCTTCTCGGCGGAGACATAGCGCTGGGCCACCGGCTGCAGGGTGAAGCCGAAGCCGCTGCACACCAGCGCCAGCATCAGCACCATGCCCCACTCGGCGGGGGCGGCGGGGAGCCGGGGCTGCTCAAACAGGAAGGACGCCCCAAAGCCCAGCAGCCCCAGAAAGCCCAGCTGCAAAATGCCAAGCAGCAGGGGATCATCCTCCCGGGAGAGGCGGGCGGTGAGCAGGATGGCGCCGGCGTAGAGCAGCGAGGCGGCCAGGCACAGCAGCTCGCCCTGCCCGAAGGAGGGGACGCCGCCCTTCAGCGTGAGAAAGCCCACGCCCAGAAGGGTCAGCCCCGCGCAGCCGAGATCCCTCCGCCCCGGCGCCCTGCGGCGCAGCAGCGCCGCCAGCAGCGGCACCCAGACGATGGCGGTGTTCTCCAAAAAGGAGGTGGTGGAGGAGTCGGTGGCGCGCAGGCCGAAGAGCTCCGCCGTCATCACTGCGAAAAAGCTGGCGCCAAGGAGGAAGCCGTGGAACACCGTCCGCAGCTTGACGCCCCGAAAACGCCTGCCGAAGAGCAGCATCAACAGCCCGAAGGCGATGGTGAAGCGCAGCCCCAAAAGGTTGAACGGATCCAGCGCACGCATACTCAGCTTCGAGAACAGCAGCGAGGTGGCCCTTGCCACAATGACCCCCGCCAGCAGCAGCTCCGCGTTTCTCTGTTTCATAACGATCCCTCCCGTTTCTTCTTGACAAGAGTATAAATCTGTTCTATCCTTGCGTAAAGCGAGAGATAAGCAAGGATGATTTGAGAAATACGCAAAGGAGGAGCGCAATGGAGACGGAAAAGCTGCGTGTTTTGCTGACGGCGCTGGACTGCGGCTCCCTGTCCGCCGCGGCGGAGAAGCTGGACTATACCCCCTCCGGGGTGAGCCGGGCGGTGCAGGCGCTGGAGGAGGAGCTGGGGCTTGAGCTGCTGCGCCGCACCCGCTGGGGCGTGGAGGCTACGGAGAGCTGCGCCCAGCTCCTGCCTCGGCTGCGGGAGCTTGTGAACGCGGCGGAGGGCCTGGAGCAGGAGGCGCGGGCCCTGAAGGGGCTGGAGACCGGCCGGCTTCGCATCGGCAGCTCCTACGGCAGCTATTCCCGGGCGCTGGCCGCCCTGCTCACGGCCTATTGCAGGGAGCACCCCGGCATCCGGGTGGAGACCCGGGAGGGCAGCAGCAGCGCCCTCTGCCAAGCCATGACGGAGGGGCAGCTGGATCTCTGCCTCATCAGCCGCCGGGAGGGGGACTTTGACTGGCTGCCCCTGCAGACCGACCCGCTGCTGGCGGTGCTGCCGGAGGATCACCCTCTGGCGGAGGCGGCGGGCTACCCAACCGAGCGCTTCCGGGAGGATTCCTTCATCGAGATCCTGCCCGGCGCGGAGACGGACAATTCCCGGCTCTTCGCCCGCCTGGGCATCCGGCCGAACGTGCGCTACAGCAGCGCCGACGACCGCACCGCCATGAGCCTGGTGGAGGCGGGGCTGGGGGTGACGCTGGTGAACCGCCTGCTGCTGCAGGACTGGCAGGGGCGGGTCAAGGGCGTGCCCCTGTCGCCGCCCCAGCAGGTGGAGATCGGCTTCGCCGTGCCCTCCCTGCGCCACAGCTCCCCGGCGGCCAGGGGCTTTCTGACCTTTGTGCGCGCAGAGCTTGAGCGTACAACCAACGGTTGATTTTCCTCCGAATGATTGCATCTGGATTTTGGCGCCGCCATCGTTTATCCTGTAGGCGAGCCGGTTCCAAGAACACAAACAAGGAGAAGCATCATGAATATCGGAGCAAAAATCAAATTTCTGCGAAAAGAGAAAAAAGTGACCCAGGAGGAGCTGGCGGAGTATCTGCACATCTCTTCCCAGGCGGTGAGCAAGTGGGAGACAGGGGCGTCCTGCCCGGACATCGACCTGCTGCCGAAGCTCGCGATCTTCTTCGGCACCTCCCTGGATATGCTGCTGGACTTTGACCAGAGCCAGGTGGACGCGGCGGTGGAGGCGCTGGTGCGCGAGAGCGGCCGGGGCGGCAAGGATCCCGCGAAGTCCGAGGCTTTTCTGCGCAAGGCGCTGGAAAAGTACCCCAACAACGACCTGCTGCTGACCTGCATCCTGGAGGATATGCAGGAGCAGAACGCCGACAAGAGCCGCAGCGGGGAGATCCTGGAGTTCGGAGAGCGGATCCTGGCCTGCACCAGGGACGACGAGCTGAAGATCGACGTGCTGCGCATCATGGCGGAGACCTACCACGGCCTGGGCGAGCAGGCTATGGCCGAATACTACCTCGGCAAGATCCCGGCCCTGCATTTTCAGTATTACGAGATCGCGGCGGCCATTAAAAAGGGCAAGGCGAGGCTGGAGGAGGCCGGGAAGGCGGAGGATCTGTGCATCGACAAGCTGTTCTGCATGCTCTGGCTGCGGCGGGAGGAGGCCGACGGGCAGGGGAAGGCGGAGCTGGATCGGCAGGCGCGGGAGATGTTTGCGTTCTTTGGGAGCTGGCCCATGTACCGGGAGATCACCGAGATCATGGAAAAGCTTTGGAACGAGGGCGCGATCATGCGGATCTACCAGGGATGACGAAGCAAAAAAGCATCGGGGGAACAGTCAAAGCTGTTCCCCCGATCAGTTTTTGGATGCGTTGGTTTTCTGTCATTGCGAGCCGTAGGGAGCGATCCCCTGATCGCTCCGCTGTTCAAGCGCTCCGGAGGCATGTGGGCATGCCTCCCTACGGTGTGGCAATCCGTCCCCCTCGTCCTCTCAAAACTGAAAACTGAAAACTGAAACCTATTTCTCCGCGGTGTCAATGCTCTTGCCGAAGACGAAAAAGCGCTGGTAGAGAAATTCCGTGACGAAATTCAGGATCATGTTGATGGCGGTGACCAGATACTCGTTCCAGCCCAGCGTGGTCGTCAGGTAATGCTCCAGCAGGGTGCTCAGCGGCGTGAACACCGCGTAGTAGCAGGCCACCTTCAGCATGGCGATGGGGATATTCGTGGCGGACTTGAAGGTGAACTTTCGGTTCAGCGTGAAGTTCCACAGCACCGAAAGCACCAGCGCGATCAGGTAACTCAGCCAGTAGGGCAGGTGCAGCAGCTCGTTCAAAAGGGCGAAGCTGCCCATCTGGATAATTCCCGCGCTGGCGGAGAAGAGCGTGAATTTTACGGCCCGCAGGGCCTCTTTTTTCTTGCTGTTTTCCATGTATCCGCCTCCCGTCGGCTCCTATTATACCCCCAGCAGAACCGGGAGGCAAGAAAAAGTTCAATTTTTTGAATAGATTGATGGAGCCGCAGCGAAAAGAGCCTTCGTCGCTCCGCTCCACAGAAGGTCAGCAGCGGAGCAGCACCTTACCGCGCCTGCTCCAGATCGGCGATGTGCATGTACTCGTCGTAGCTGCCGATGCGGTCGATGATGCCGTCCTCGGTGATCTCGATGATGCGGTTGGCCACGGTCTGGGTCAGCTGGTGGTCGTGGCAGGAGAAGATCACGTTATACTTGAAAGCCTCCAGGCCGTTATTCAGCGCCGCGATGGACTCCAGATCCAGGTGGTTGGTGGGCTGATCCAGCACCAGGAAGTTTGCGCCGGAGAGCATCATCCGCGAGAGCATGCAGCGCACCTTCTCCCCGCCGGAGAGGACCTTTGCGGGCTTGTACACATCGTCGCCGGAGAAAAGCATCCGTCCCAGGAAGGTGCGCAGGTAGCTCTCCCGCTTGTCGGCGGAAAACTGCCGCATCCACTCGATGAGATCCGCGTCGAAGCCGTCAAAGTAGCTGTTGTGATCCTTGGGGAAGTAGCTGGGCTGGATGGAGGCGCCCCACTTGACGGTGCCCTCGTCCGGCTCCTCCTCGCCCATGAGGATCTTGAAGAGCATGGTCACGGCCAGCTCGTTCTTGCCCACGATGGCGATCTTGTCCTCCTTGCCCACGATGAAGCTGACCTTGTTGAGGAGCTTCACCCCGTCCACGGTCTTGGAGACCTGGGTGACGAAGAGGCGATCCTTGCCCGGCTCCCGCTCGGCCTTGAAGCCCACCCAGGGGTAGCGCCGGCCGGAGGCGGGCAGCTCCTCCACGGTGATCTTGTCCAGCAGCTTCCGGCGGGAGGTGGCCTGCCGGGACTTGGACTTGTTGGCGGAGAAGCGGGCGATGAAGGTCTGCAGCTCCGCGATCTTCTGCTCGGCCTTCTTGTTCTGGTCCCGGATCAGCTTCTGGATGAGCTGGCTGGACTCGTACCAGAAGTCGTAGTTGCCCACGTACATCTTGATCTTGCCGTAGTCGATGTCCACGATGTGGGTGCAGACGTTGTTGAGGAAGTAGCGGTCATGGCTCACCACCAGCACCGTGCCCTCGTAGTCCATGAGGAAGTCCTCCAGCCAGACGACGCTGGCCAGATCCAGGTTGTTGGTGGGCTCGTCCAGCAGCAGCACGTCGGGCTTGCCGAAGAGGGCCTGGGCCAGCAGCACCTTCACCTTGAGCCGGGGGTCGATGTCCCCCATCAGGCTCTCGTGCAGCTCCACAGGGACGCCCAGACCCTGGAGGATGCGCCCGGCGTCCGACTCGGCCTCGTAGCCGCCCAGCTCCGCAAACTCCTCCTCCAGCTCCGCGGCGCGGATGCCGTCCTCGTCGGAGAAATCCTCCTTCTCGTAGATGGCGTCCTTCTCCCGGCCGCAGTCAAAGAGCCGCTGGTGCCCCATGATCACGGTGTCCAGCACCCGGCAGTCGTCGTAGAGGCTCTGGTTCTGCTTTAAGACGGACATGCGCCGCTTGGGCTCCAGCACCACGGAGCCGGAGGTGGGCTCCAGCTCCCCGGAGAGGATCTTGATGAAGGTGGACTTGCCCGCGCCGTTTGCGCCGATGATGCCGTAGCAGTTCCCGGCCACAAATTGCAGGTCCACCTTGGAAAACAGCACGGACGGGCCGAACTGCATGGAAAGGTCGTTGACGGTCAGCATAGATTGGATCCTCCCTCAAGTTATTTTGGTTGAATAGGTCATCCGAATGACCTTGACCGGGCTGCCCAGAACCGGCTCCTTTTCGGCGCCGTCAGCCCGAAAGCCGACTCTTTCGTAAAAGGAAATGGCCTTTTGGTTCTCCCGCAGCACCCAGACATAGATTTCACGGCAATCCGCCAGGCGGTCAAGGCTGTGCCGCATCAGCGCATAGCCGATTTTCTGCTTTTGGTATTCCTGTAGGACGTAGAGCGCGTAGACCTCGCCGACGTCGCTTTCACTGCCATCTTCGCCGCGATATTTCCCGGCGGCGGTGAAGCCGACGACACACTCGCCGTCCATGGCGACCCAGGTGTTCTCCGGGTAGCGGAAGGCCATGTCCTCGCATTTTTCCAGCGTCAGGCGGGCGAGATAGCCCGGATCCACGATCCCGGCATAGCTCTCCTGCCAGCTTTTCCAGTGGACATAGGCATTGCCCCGGATTTCCGCTTCCGTTTCCATGGGCCTGATGGGATAGGTCATGTTTTTCTCTCCTGTCTCTCGTCCGCCCTTACCGCAGCTTTTTCCAGCCTAAGCCGGGGGCGACGCGGGCGATCTCCGGCAGCAGCGCCTCTCCGAAGACCCAGATCTCCTTCCGCCAGGGGTGACCCAGATAGCCGAAGCAGAAGTCCTCGTCCAGGAAGAAATAGTAGTCCCCGTCGGGGTAGTAGAAGGGGAAGGGAGCCCGGTATTTTCCGTCCCCGTCCTCCAGCTTGACCCGTTTCTGCTCCTCTTCCTTCCGTGGGTCGTAGAGGAAGGCGCAGTGGTACCAGTCCATGGCGTAAAGCCGCCTGCCCGGCTCCGTCGCGGAGAGCAGACAGGCCTTCACGGCCTCCGGCGTCTTTTCAATTTGCTCCTGGCTCACCCCGTCCAGGGCGTAGACCGCCCAGGGCTTGGGCAGCCGGAAGGGCCGCTTCCACCAGAGGAGAGAGTGGCTCCGGCCTTGGGCGCTGGGGCGAAAGCGCAGCTCCAGGCTCACCCGGTCCTCCAGCGCGCGTGTTTCCTGTTCGTTCAGCAGCATGGCGTGCTCCTTTCGTGTATGTTTTCGCTTCTCTCCCGTAGCGCCGAGCAGTGCTCGGCGAATCGGCTTAAGGGAGCTTGCAACCTAAAAAGTCGGAGAATAGTATTCGTCCTCGGCCCATTTGGATGGGTTGTTCATAATATACTGATACCTTATGATATAGTCTGCATCATTTCGGATCACGTGGTCATGATACTTGTCCTGCCAAATAGATTGACCACACTGCTTTGTGACAAAGCCTTTCAAGTGCTGGATAATTCTTCCTAAGGCGGGTCCATCCTCCGAAGGTAGTTGGAGGAGCAGATGAACGTGGTTTGGCATGATGGCAAAAGCGTCGACCTGTACGCCCGGATAACGTATGGATATTTGCCGGATCCCCGTCTCCGCGAGGGACCCAAAGGTCGACAATTGAACCGTAGGCGCATTCAAGCAGTCCCCGGGTTGAATGCGGGAGAGAATGGGAAGGCGCTCTTTCGTACAAAATGTCACAAAATACGCGCCAGCCTGGCTGTAGTCATAATGCGGAAGACGCAGACGCTTCCCAATCTGGTGTGGGTGGTTCATGATGTGCTCCCAAATATCAAAACACGATGCAGCAAGGGACGCCGAGCACTGCTCGGCGCTACGGAGTACCTTCCTCGAGGGGAGGCATGCGCTGTTCCGTTACGCAAAATATTTCTCCACAAAATCGACCTTCTCCACCGTGAACTCCCGGCCCCGGAGGTAATTGAGGATCCCGGCGTCGGTGGGGAAGTCGAAGCGCAGTTTGTAGGAATAGAGCGCCTGGCCCTTCTCGTCAAAATCCCTGTTGAAGCGCTCCCGGCCGTACTTGCCGTCCCCCAGCAGGGGCCAGCCCGCGTGGGCCATCTGGACCCGGATCTGGTGGGTGCGCCCGGTGAGAAGCCGGCACTCCACCAGGCTCAGCGCCCCCTTGGAGCGCAGGAGCTTATACTCCGTCACGGCGGTCTTGGCGCCGGGCTCCGGCTTTTGCTTCACAAAGACCTGGTTCTTGGCCGCGTCCTTGAAGAGCCAGTTCTCCAGCCGCCCCTCCGGGGGCTTCGGCCGCCCCTGGACGGCGCAGAGGTAGTACTTCTCAATCTCCCGATCCCGGATCTTGTCGTTCAAAATCCGCAGCGCCTCGGCGTTCTTCGCGGCGATGACGATGCCGCCGGTGTTCCGGTCGATCCGGTTGCAGAGGGCGGGGGCGAAGGAATTTTCCTCCCGGGGCTTCCACTCCCCCTTCTGGGCCAGGTAGGCTTGGATGTTGGCGATGAGGGTGTTGTAGTCCCAGACCCCGGCGCTGTGGCAGAGGACGCCGGGCTTTTTGTCCGCCAGGAGGATGTTCTCGTCCTCGTAGACGACGGTGAGCCGGGGCGTGCCCACCTTCAGGTAGGAATTTTCCTCCCGGGGCTTTTCAAAGAACTCGTCGTTGATATAGAATTGTAAAGTGTCCCCCACGCTGAGACGGGCGTCCCGCTTGGCGCCCTTGCCGTTGAGCTTGATGCGCTTGAGGCGGATGTACTTCTGCAGCAGGCTTTCCGGCAGCAGGGGCACCGCCTTTCCCACAAAGCGATCCAGCCGCTGGCCGGCGTCGTTGGGCTTTACGGTCAGTTCTTTCATACAAAAGAGCCTCGCAAAACTGGATTTTTTTGTATTATACTACGCAAAATAGGTGTTGACAAGTGGGAACGCTTCAACTATAATACTTAGGCGACTGTAGCGAGGTGCCTGTTATGCGACTGAATTTGCGAGAGATCATAGAGGTTCCCGGCGGCTCCGTTCCCTTCGAATGCGAGCTGGACACGGAAGGTCTGGATTTCCCTTCGGTGCTGGCATATCGGGGCAAGCCTCATGCAGAAGGCCGCGTGTATAACGAGGCCGGCGTGCTGCATCTGGAGGGCACGCTGCGAGCGGAGATGACCTGTGTCTGTGACCGTTGCGGCGATGCTTTTGACAGCGTGAAGGAGACGGCGCTTTCCGCCGTGATCGTGGAAGAGGAAAACGAGGAGTATCCCGAGTATTTCGCCCTGGACGGGAACGACCTGGATCTGGACGAGGTTCTCTCCACCAGCTTCATTCTGGATATGGAGACCAAGTTCCTCTGCAGAGAGGACTGCAAGGGTCTCTGCCCCGGCTGCGGCAAGAATCTCAACCTGGGCCCCTGCGGATGCAGGAAACAAATTGATCCAAGATTTGCTGTGCTTGAGCAGCTTTTGGATAAAGAATAACTCAGCTGCTCAGAACAGCTAGATATCAGGAGGTGTCAACATGGCAGTCCCGAAAGGAAAAGTCTCCAGACAGCGGCGTGATAAGCGGCGCTCTTCCCACTGGAAGCTCACCGCCCCCAGCATCGTCAAGTGCCCCAACTGCGGCGAGTTCTGCTTGCCCCATCATGCTTGCCGCCACTGCGGACAGTACAAGGGCCGCGTGGTCTTGAACGTTGAAGAGGATAAGTGAAAAAGCTTGAGGAGGAGAGGGATAGTCCGCTCCTCCTTTTGCTATTTTCGATCGCAAACCTGCGATTCGGATTCGTAGGGGCGACCCTTGCGGTCGCCCGCCAATGAGGCAAGCCCGCACTCTTCACAATTCTCTCACAAACAATCCCCCAGTCATCCGCCTTGCGTGAGACGGCGGCTGACAGCCCCCTTTAGGCAAGGGGGCCAAAGAGGAAAAAGATATGGATCATATCATCAAATCCATCGACCCCACCAGCCCCCTGCGGCACCATGCGAAGGTGGGGGACAATCTGATCTCCATCAACGGCAAGCGGGTGCTGGACGTGCTGGACTATAAGTTTTACGCCTACGATACCCGGCTGGACGTGCTGCTGCGCCGCCCGGACGGGACGGAATACCACGTCCCGGTGCACAAGCGGGAGGGCGGCGACCTGGGGCTGGACTTTGAGAGCTATCTCATGGACAAGCCCCGCTCCTGCGCCAATAACTGCGTCTTCTGCTTCATCGACCAGCTGCCCCCGGGGATGCGGAAAACCATGTATTTTAAGGACGACGACGCCCGCCTGAGCTTTCTGCTGGGCAATTACATCACCCTCACGAACCTCTCCCAGCGGGAGATCCAGCGGATCATCGACCTGCATGTAAGCCCGGTGAACATCTCGGTGCACACCACCGACCCGGACTTGCGCTGCCGGATGCTGAAAAACAAGCGGGCGGGGGAGATCATTGAGGTCATGCGCCGCTTTGCAGAGAACGGCATCACCATGAACTGCCAGATCGTCTGCTGCCCCGGCTGGAACGACGGGGCGGCGCTGCAGCGCACCATGGAGGATCTGGCGGGGATGTACCCGGGCGTCCACAGCGTCTCCGTCGTCCCGGTGGGGCTCACCAAGTACCGGGAGGGGCTGGAGAAACTCACGCCCTTCACCCCCGAGCACGCCGGGGAGACCATCGACCAGATCACCGCCTTCGGCGACAAGTGCCTCGAAAAGTACGGCACCCGGATCTTCTGGTGCGGGGACGAGCTGTACCTGGAGGCCGGGCGGGAGCTGCCCCCGGATGAGTTTTACGAGGAGCACACCCAACTGGAAAACGGCGTGGGGATGCTGCGCCTCATGGAGACGGAGTTTCGCTCCGCCCTCCGGCTCTCGGACGCGCCGGACGGCGTGCCCTTCTCCATCGCCACCGGCACGGCGGCCGCCCCCTTCTTCGAGGGGCTGCTGGCTATGGCAAAGGAAAAATGGCCCCAGCTGAACGGCCGGGTCTACGCCATCGAGAACGACTTTTTCGGCCACAGCATCACCGTGGCGGGGCTGGTGACGGGACAGGACCTCATCGCACAGCTCAAGGGCAGGGAGCTGGGGGAGCGGCTTTTCGTCTCCCAGAACATGCTCCGGCGGGAGGAGCTGGATTTCCTGGACGATGTGAAGCTGGAGGAGGCGGCAGCCGCCCTGGGGCTTCCCATCTATCCCACGGAGGCGGACGGCTTCGCCCTCTGGGACGCCATCTCCGGCGACACGCTGCCCCAGGTGCGCATCCCCCGGCGGGAGGGTCTGGAGCAGACGGAATACTATCTCTATAATCAGAACTGAAATGGGAAAAGATATTACACTGCCCATTGAGGACGGCTATGTGAACGTCCGGGTGGGCGCGATCCTTGAGAAAAACGGAAAGCT
The DNA here is from genome assembly GCA_900319635.1 of uncultured Eubacteriales bacterium. Classification (GTDB taxonomy): domain Bacteria; phylum Bacillota; class Clostridia; order Oscillospirales; family Oscillospiraceae; genus Limivicinus. Next base: position 30,625 of record ONPF01000012.1, read on the forward strand.
CCTCATGGTGCGAAACGCGGACCTCAGCTACTATTACTCCGTCGGCGGCAGGATCCAGTTCGGCGAGAGCGCGGAGGAGGCCATCCGGAGAGAAGTCCTGGAGGAGACCGGCTGGGATCTGGAGGTCGAGCAGCTGGGCTTTGTCCACGAGGACTTCTTCTGGAGCGACTCTCCCTCCAAGCAGGGGAAGCTCATCTATGAGATCGGCTTTTACTATTATATGAAAACGCCGGCGGACTTTGAGCCCCGCTGTGAAAGCCTGACGGAGGACGGCACGGAGGAGCGGCTGGAGTGGGTAGACCCGGCGGAGGATACGGTCCTGTACCCGGACTTTTTCCACACCGCGCTGCAGGACCGGGTCCCTTACGTCCGGCATGTGCTGAAGGACGAACGGGAGTAAGCGCAAACGTAACCCCTATCGGCGCTTCGCGCCACAGTTTGCTTCGCTCCTCTTTTGCCTGCAAAACCTGCCACTGGCAGCTTTTGCGGGCGGCAATAGTCCCGAGGGGGGAAGCTATAAGGAAGGTGATTGTATGTCAAAACCTTTGGTAGCCATCGTTGGACGACCCAACGTGGGCAAATCCATGCTCTTTAACCGCCTGGTGGGGCAGCGCCTCTCCATTGTGGAGGACACCCCCGGCGTCACCCGGGACCGGCTCTATGCCGAGTGCGAGTGGTGCGGGCGCAAATTCGATATGGTGGACACCGGCGGCATTGAGCCCACCACCGACAGCGAGATCCTGCTCTTCATGCGGGAGCAGGCGCAGATCGCCATCGACCAGGCCACGGTCATCATCTTTGTGACCGACCTGCGCACCGGCGTCACCGCGGCGGATCAGGACGTGGCCAACATGCTGCTGCGCTCCAAGAAGCCCGTGGTGCTGGCGGTGAACAAGGCCGACTCCACCGGCGCTACCGACCTGGGCGTGTACGAGTTCTACTCCCTGGGGCTGGGCGACCCCATCCCCACCTCCGCCGTCCACGGCCACGGCACCGGCGACCTGCTGGATGAGTGCCTGAAGTATTTCCCGCCCGTGGAAGAGGACGGGGAGGATGAGGATCTCATCAAGGTGGCCATTATCGGCAAGCCCAACGTGGGCAAGAGCTCCCTGGTGAACCACATCCTGGGGGAGAAGCGGGTCATCGTCAGCGACATGGCCGGCACCACCCGGGACGCGGTGGACACCGTGTATGAAAACGAGCTGGGCCGCTATATGTTCATCGACACCGCCGGCATCCGCCGCAAGTCCAAGGTGGACGAGCGGGTGGAGAAGTTCTCCGTCATGCGGGCGCAGATGGCCATCGAGCGGGCGGACGTGTGCCTCATCATGATCGACGCCCGGGACGGCGTCACCGATCAGGACACCAAGATCGCCGGGCTTGCCCACGAGGCGGGCAAGGCCAGCATCATCGTGGTGAACAAGTGGGATCTGGTGGAGAAAGAGACCGGCACCATGGAGAAGATGCGCAAGGACATCATGCGGGATCTGAGCTTCATGAGCTACGCCCCCATCCTCTTCATCTCCGCCCTCACCGGTCAGCGCACCAACCGCATCTTCGAGCTCATCAACTTCGTCAACGACCAGAGCAATATGCGCATCTCCACCGGCATGCTCAATAACGTCCTGGCCGACGCTCAGGCGCGGGTGCAGCCTCCCACGGACAAGGGCCGCCGCCTGAAGATCTACTACATGACCCAGACGGGCATCAAGCCCCCCAACTTCGTGATTTTCTGCAACAGTCGGGAGCTCTTCCACTTCTCCTATCAGCGCTATCTGGAAAACCAGATCCGCTCCGTCTTCGGCCTGGAGGGTACGCCGGTGCGCATCGTGATCCGGCAGAAGGGAGACAAGGAATGATCCTCAACTGGTTTTTGCTGCTGCTGACAGCCTTTTTCGCCTATACCCTGGGCAGCATCAGCACCCTGCGGGTGGCCTCCCGCTATGTGTTCCACCGGAACCTGGAAAAGCTGGGGAAGGGCAATGTATGGCTCTCCAACTTCCGGCGGCTCTTCGGGCCTCTGGGCTTTGTGAAGCTGGCACTGGTGGAGATCGTGAAGGATCTGCTGCCCATCCTCTTCGGCGCGCTGCTGATCTCCTTCCGGGGACGGGCGGACATCGGGCGGCTCTTCGCGGGCTACTGTCTGATGCTGGGGCGGCTCTGGCCGGTGTTCAACCGCTTCCGGGGCAGCCACGGCTGCATCGCGCTGATCCTGATCGGCCTCTTTGTGGATCCCACCCTGGGCGTCACCGCGGCGGTGGGCATCGTTGTCGGCATCTGGGTGACGAAGAGCCTCACCGTGGGCGCGGTGGCCGGCGCGGTGGCCATGGCCGCCGTGGCGGTGATGGTGGTGGAGCCGAAGCTGATCCTGATCCTCACGGTGCTGGTCTGCCTGCTGGTTTTGGTTCACCACATCCCGGGCCTGCGCCGCTTCTTCCTCCACCAGGAGGAGAAGCTGAGCCGGACGGAGGATCTCAGCTATAAATTCGACGAAAAATTCTAAACCATGTGAATCACGGATAAATCGGACAGTTTATCCGTGATTCGCTTTTCCTTGACTTTTTTGCCCGCCTCCTGTACAGTACTCTCTTGAGGTGAAAACACCATGCACTTTGCGGAATTGCTGCTGATCGCCGTGGGTCTGAGCATGGACGCCTTTGCGGTGTCCGTGTGCAAGGGACTGAGCGTGAAGCGGCTGCGCCCCCGGCACGCCCTGCTGGCGGGGCTGTATTTCGGCGGCTTTCAGTTTCTCATGCCCCTGCTGGGCTGGCTGCTGGGCTACCGTTTTGAAGAGCTGATCACCAGCGTGGATCACTGGATCGCCTTTGTGCTGCTGAGCCTCATCGGCGGCAACATGATCCGGGAATCCTTCTCTGAGGATGAGGAGCTGAACGATGATTTCGGCGTGAAGACCATGCTGCTGCTGGCGATCGCCACCAGCATCGACGCCCTGGCCGTGGGCATCACCTTCGCCTTCCTCGCGGTGAATATCCTGCCGGCGGCGGGCACCATTGGCGTCACCACCTTCCTGCTCTCCGTGGCCGGCATCTATATCGGCCGGGCCTTCGGGGCAAAATACAAGGCGGGAGCCGAGCGGGTGGGCGGCTGCATCCTGATCCTGATCGGACTGAAGATCCTGCTGGAGCATCTGGGGATCCTGACATTTTGAGCCTATGAAGAGACAGAAAGAGAAAAGCCCCTATGGGCTGCTGGCGCTGCTGGCGCTGCTGCTGGGGCTGGGCATTCAGCTTGCCATGGGCCGCACGGATTATCGCCGGGAGACGGCGGAGGCGGAGCGGATCCTTGCGGAGCTGGGAGACCGGGCGGAGAGCGCGGCGGGAGAAGAGCTGCTGACCCGGCGGCTCCAGCGGGCGGCGGGAGAAGGCCGGGCGGCGGAATTTCCCGCCGAGCGCCGCGCCGCATCCGAGAGCGGGGATCCCACGCTGCTGATCCTGGTGAACCGGTGGAACGAGCTGCCGGAGGATTACGCGCCGGAGCTGGAGCTGGTGGCGGAGCTGGACGGGCGCCGCTATGAGCTGGATCGGTGCTGCTCCGAAGCGCTCTGGGATATGCTGGCCGACTGCGCCGCCGCGGGCGGGCGCCCTTACATCTGCTCGGCCTACCGCAGCGCGGAGGATCAGCAGAAGCTGTATCAGGACAAGGTCAGGCGCCTGGAAAAGGACGGCGTCTCCCGGGAGGAGGCGCCGGAGCTGGCGGCGGAGTCCGTGGCCCTGCCCGGCACCAGCGAGCATCAGCTGGGCCTGGCTGTGGACATCATCGACGAGGAATATCCCTTCCTGGACGAGGGACAGGAGGAGACCGCCACCCAGATCTGGCTCATGGAAAACAGCTGGCGCTACGGCTTCATCCTCCGCTATCCCAACGGCACCACGGAGCAGACCGGCATCCTCTACGAGCCCTGGCACTACCGCTATGTGGGCCGGGAATACGCCGGGGAGATCCACCGGATGGGCCTGACCCTGGAGGAATACCTGCTGCGCCGGGAGGGAAGATAA
>ONPF01000009.1 GCA_900319635.1 uncultured Eubacteriales bacterium
TTGAATTTGAGAGGACGAGCAGCGGAGTGAATGAGCTTTCGGCACCCTTGACGGAAGCGAATGAATCGGAGCTTGCGAGGACGACATTATGCTCTGCGGAAGCCGCCTCGTCTGGCACAATTCTGCCTCGGAAATCCTTCTAAAGCTTTCTATCAGGTATTAGTATTATGCCCTCTTCCCGGGCTGTTCCATGAAAACAAATTGCGCACAGGCGCCCGCAAGCGCGGGCAGAGCCTGTGACGCCGGAGGAAACAGATGAAAAGAAGCTCTATTCTTTGCCTTCTGCTGGTTCTTGCGATGATCTTCTCCCTTGCCGCCTGCGGCGAGGTTGCTCCCAAGGCTGCAGAAGAGGGGGAGCCCGCCCCCGCGGATCCCGAAACCGAAACCATTGCGTCCGAGACGCCGAACCCCGATCCTCTCCCCACCGAGCAGCCCGTGGAGGAGGCGACCGACCCCAGGATCCAGGCGCTGTACAACTCCCTGTCCACCCTGCAGCAGGACAGCTCCCGGGAATGGCGCTACGCCGTGACCGACCTGGATCACAACGGCATGCTGGAGCTGGTGGCAGCCTCCCAGCATCAGGCCGACCGCTCCACCACTCTGAAGGTCTGGGAGCTGGGCGAGAACCAGGAGGCGCTGTATGAGTGCGCCATCGCCCTGGAGGAGGGCGAGTCCTTCCCCGACATCCTGTCTGATAACGCCGACACCTATCACAACACGGCCAGCGACACCTGGTCTTACCTGTTCTATGACGACATCCTGCTCAGCGAGACCGAGGGCTACACCGCCAAGTGCGCCGTCACGCTGAAGGATCGCACCGTGCGCTACGAGGCCTTTGCCTTCCAGCACATCACTGTCCAGAACGGCGGCCGCGTCGTGGAATACATGGATCTCAACGGCGCGCAGATCTCTCCCGAGGACTTCAACGCCGCCGGTCAGACCGCCTTTGCCGGCGCGGAGATGAGCAGCAGCAACTTCGGCTGGTTCAGCATGGAGGAGGCCAAGGATCCCACCGTGCTGCAGCACAGCTACGCGGTCTTCACCGGGGAAGCGGCCCCCGACAAGACCAATCCCCTGCCCCAGCCCCGGCCTCTTGACGAGGTTGACCCCAACCCCGCCCCCGTGCCCGGCGCAGCGCCGCTGTTCCTGTACATCACCAAGAACCCCACCAACGAGAAGCACCAGGAGGGTGAGACGGCCTACTTCGTGGCCTACGCCAATGTCTACACCTCTCTGAGCTGGACCTTTGTCTCCCCGGAGGGCGGGGAATACAGCCCCCAGAGCTTTGCCAACAAGTTCCCCGGCGTGGAGCTGAACGGCATTTACAGCACCACGCTGAGCGTCTCCAAGCTGGCGAAGCAGGCGGATCGCTGGGGCGTCTACTGCACCTTCAACTACGAGGGCCAGACCGCCCGCACCAACACCGCCTACTTCAGCGTGACCGAGAAGCCGACTCCCTCTCCTTCCCCCGCGCCTACCGCGACGCCCGCGCCCACCGCGACGCCCGCGCCCACCGCGACGCCTGCGCCCACCGCGACGCCTGCGCCCACTGCGACCCCGGCGCCTACCGCGACGCCTGCGCCTACCGAGGAACCCGCGCCCACCGAGGAGCCCGCGCCTACCGCGGAGCCCGCGCCCGTCCCGCCTGAGGGCGACACGCTGGGCAAGGGCGGCTTCAGCTCCGAGACCGGTACCGGTCTGGATCTGTGCTGTGACTGGGTCGCCACCCGCACCGGAGACAATCAGGCTGTGATCACCCTGAACATCAGCATCCGCTCCGCCACCATCAAGCTCAACCCCCTTGCCAAGGGCCTCCACATCGAGCTGGGCAAGGAGATCGTGGAGCTGCCCCAGCCCGCGCTGGACTACAAGGGCGGCAAGACCACGACCTTCCTGGGCGGCAAGAGCTTCACCGTCGAGCTGAAAGAGGGCACCAACGAGCTGCCCCTCACGGTGGTGTGGTACTTTAAGGGCAGCTACGGCGGCCAGTCCCTGCCGGAGATCTCCTGCGGCGGAACCATCAGCCTCGTCAACGAGCCCGCGCCTCAGCCCGAGCCGGAGCCCGAACCGGTCTACGCCTCCATGGCCGGCATCGTCCGCGCCATCGACGGGGCCCAGTATCAGATCGAGCTGGCCAACGGACTCACCGTGGCGGTGGATCCCTCCATCTGCCGGCTGGCCTACGGCACTCTGGCCGAGGGCTGCAGCTGCACCGTGTATTATGCCAACGAGCCCAGCACGGAGAGCATCTATCTGGTAGACATCTACGGTGAGACCGTGGATCCCGAGCCCGCTCCCGAGCCGGAACCGGAACCGGAGCCTGACCCGGAGCCCGCTCCCGAGCCGGAGACCCCGGATGTGGTCGGAACCTACCAGGAGAAGAACAACAAGGACTTTGAGATCAAGATCGAGAAGTCTGACGACGCCGCCAAGGGCGAGTACAAGGTGACCGTCACCCGGAAAAACGCCGCCGGCGAGAAGACCAAGTGGGTCTTCTACGGCAGCTTTGACGGAGAAGGCAAGCTCAGCTACACCAAGTGCGAAAAGACCAGCGAGACCGAGGGCGAGGCCGTGTACAAAGACGGCCGCGGCACCCTGCTCTTCGACAAGGAAACCAAGCGACTGACCTGGAAGGACGAGAAAGAGAACGTTGCCAAGGATCTCGTGTTCGAGAAGAAATAATCAGGAGGTAAAGAAATGAACGCTTCCCCGCTGAATGATGAAGTGCTGCAGGACGTGAGCGGCGGCACCCAGATCCCCTACATCGTCGCCCCCGGCGACACCCTTGAGGAGATCGCCAGGAAATTCCACTGCACGGTAGAGCAGATCTGCCGCTGGAACAACATCCGCAATACGCAGACCATCCGCGCCGGCCAGAAGCTGATCATCCGCTTCTGATCCCGCAGGACAGGAAAACGCCGCAGGCCAGTACGGTCTGCGGCGTTTTTCCTTGCGGCGAGCTCTCATACTAATATCTGCCTTATTTCCTGCAAAATTCCTGCAAAAACATGAAAAAAAGGCTTGACAGGCGCCTTGAAATCGCGTATATTATTGGGGCGCTCCGAAGACAGCAGGTGGGTTCGCCCGTAAATCCTGCCGAGGACATCAACAAGATTTGATTGTTTTTGTGCCTCTGCGTCTTTTGATGCAGGGGATTTCTTTATGAGCGTGATCATTCGCAACCGGAGGTGAAAACACACATGCCCAACGCAAAAGTTCTGAGCGAAAAGCAGGCAATCGTGGAAGCTCTGGCCGAGCGTATCAAGAACGCCGAGGCCGGCGTCCTGGTCGACTATAAGGGAATCACCGTCGCCGAGGATACCGCCCTGCGTACCGAGCTGCGCAAGGACGAAGTGAACTACACGGTCGTCAAGAACACCCTGACCAGAAAGGCTCTGGATAAGCTGGGGATGAACGAGCTTGACCACGTTCTCAACGGCACCACCTCTCTGGCCACCGCCGAGAAGGATCCCATCGCTCCTTTCCGCATTCTGGCTGATTACAGCAAGAAGCTGGGCGATCGCTTCAACATCAAGGCTGCCTTCATGGAGGGCAAGATCCTGAACGAGGCTGAAATCGCCGAGATGGCAGAGCTGCCCAGCAAGAGCGCTCTGTATTCCAAGGTTCTGGGAACCATGATCGCTCCGATCACCGGTCTCGCCGTTTGCCTCGGCCAGATCCTGGAGCAGAAGGGCGGCTCTCTGGAGACCGCCGAAGCCGCCGAGTAAGTCGGCACACACAAAAATCTTAACTGGAGGATAATTAAAATGTCTGAGAAAATCACTGCCATGATCGAAGAGATCAAGAACCTCAGCGTTCTGGAGCTGTCCGAGCTCGTTCACGCCCTGGAGGATACCTTTGGTGTCTCCGCCGCCGCCGTCGCCGCTGGCCCCGCTGTCGCTGCCGGCCCCGTCGTCGAAGAGAAGACTGAGTTTGACGTTGTCATGACCAGCTTCGGCGCTGAGAAGATCAAGGTCATCAAGGAAGTCCGCGGCATCACCGGTCTGGGCCTGGCTGAGGCCAAGAAGCTGGTTGAGGAAGTCCCTGCCAAGATCAAGGAAGGCGCTTCCAAGGAAGAGGCCGAGGAGCTCAAGGCCAAGCTGGAGGCCGTCGGCGCCACCGTCGAGCTCAAGTAATCGAGCTTCAAGTGCACAAAAAAATCGCTCTCCCGTCTCGGGAGGGCGATTTTTTTGTTGGGGAATGAAGAAACGAAGAAACGAAGGGCCTTCGGCCAATTGCGGTGTCGCGCGAAGCTCAGCTGTTCCTCTCCCAGCGGGAGAGGATGTCAGCGCAGCTGACAGGTGAGGGAGAACGGTTTTTCTCCCTCATCACCCCCAGTGAGCGCACTGGGGGAGCTTCCCCCGCCGGGGGAAGCACGATCCGTCGCCGAAGGCGAGCCTCTCAATTTCTTCATGCGGCGCAGCCGCTCTTCCTTTCTTCAGGAGCGCAGCGACGAAGAATCTCGCCGGATCCGACCTTGCGCTGGGGGTGAGATCCTTCGACTCCGCTGCGCTTCGCTCAGGATGACAGGGGGGCGCGTTTCGTCGGGTGACCGGAAGTCGCCCCTACGGGGAAACGTCCATCTTCGCCGTAGGGGCGGGGCTTGTCCCCGCCCGGTTGTTCGTCCCGCATCCGGGTCGGCGGGCGACCGCAAGGGTCGCCCCTACGAGGGCGGGGGCGTTTTCCACTTACTTGTGCTCTCCAGCCGTCAGATCCTGGTACATCTTCATAAGCGCCGCCACACAGTCCGATTCGGTGAAGCCCTTGACAGGGAAGCCGTAGGCGGCCATGACGGCGCGGTCGTTTGCCTGGTGAGCCTTGCGCAGCTCCGGCGGCATGGTCAGTTCATCGTAGAGATCGGACAGACTTGCATTGGGATAAAGCGTGCGGGCATCAAGGATGGCTTGTGCGGTTTGTTCAATTCTTGCTTTTTGTGCGTCAGTAGGTTTCGGCCATGGAAAGTTGTTGTAGACAACATTAACCGAATAACGGTAGTCACTCTTTATCCGCCCACACACAGTCCTCATCCACGCATTGTGAATGTTTGACATTAATACCCCGAACTGATACAAGTTGGCATTTGGCAACACTAGATTCGAGTCGCCACAAATTATCTCAGGAGAAACAAAGCCCATTGGTATATATTTTCTGTTTTCTGATGAGTGGCGAGGAATAATAATATAGTCCATCTCCGGTTGCCTAATTTCACCAAACAGCATTGGTGTTTCTGCCAGTTTTCTTGTACCCTCGCGATTGCTGCTTTCACGAATTGCTTTGACTGCAACAATTGCATCCATGACTGGTTTTGCTTTTTTTATTTCTTCTGGGGCAATTCCTTTTAGCCACAGACACCAGCGGCTTTTACCATGCAAAAATTCAGTTGCGCCCAAAAAAGGACGGAACATATTTGCTGTAACCGGATATTCTTTAACTATTTCTTGCTTTTTCTCTTCGGAATAATCAGAAAGATAACCGCCGTCATTTGGCATGCTGCCAAACACAACATTTGAAACATTGCATAGGGGCCTTTTCCTGCTGTCTATCAAAATGTTTGGGCCACTAACCAGATAAGCATTAATGTTGGAAACCAATTGATAGTTTTCAGCGATATAGAGTCTGGCTTCCGGTGCCTTCTGATAAGAAAACCCAATAATCACACAATGGACATGGGCTTTAATCTTAGCTTCACTATCCCACCGGAATGTCCGATAGGCGAAGTTAATAGTAATTCCATTCTCATACAGGCTTTTCCATAGCAACGGAACCTGTTCGCCTTGAGTGATCGAATTAGTCGAAACAAGTGCTGTGCGAATATATGTTCCTCTCATATATTCTGCCGCTTTTACATACCAGCCTGAAACATAATCAAGATTTCCGTAACTTTTCGAGCCGGAGAAGACAGTTTTCAGATCTTCCTTTTGCTCCGGGCTCATAAGGCGCGCCCCAATAAACGGGGGATTCCCCATGATATAATTCAGCCTGGTCTTATCCACCACGCTCTCCCAATCGAGGCGCAGGGCGTTGCCCTCGACGATGTTGGCGTTGGTTTTCAGCGGCAGGAAATCCAAATCCTGGTGCACTATTTTTTCCGTTTCCCGCAGCATTTGACTCTCTGCGATCCAGAGGGCCGTCTTGGCGACGGTCACGGCAAAGTCGTTGATCTCAATGCCGTGAAACTGTGCAATCGTAACCTTGATCAAATCCTCCGGCTTAACTGCGCCCAGCATGATCTGGCCATGATACAGCTCGTCGATCACCTCATTCTCCAAACGACGCAGGCTCAGATAGCTTTCGGTCAGGAAGTTGCCGCTGCCCGCCGCGGGATCGAGGAACTCCAGGGAGCCGAGCTTCTTCTGGAAGGCCAGAAGGCTCTTCTCCTTGGTCTTCCAGACGGGAACCGCCTTGATCGCTTCCAGCTCCGCTTTCAGATCGTTCAGAAACAGCGGGTCGATGACCTTATGGATATTCTCAATGCTGGTGTAGTGCATGCCGCCGCTGCGGCGCGTCTCAGGGTTCAGGGTGGATTCAAACACGGCGCCGAAGATCGTCGGGCTGATCTCCGACCAGTCAAAGTCCGCCGAGGCGCGGCGGAGCAGCAGGTCGCGCAGTTCGTCCGTAAAAGGCGGGACGATGACCGTCTCGTCGGCAAACAGGCCGCCGTTAACATAGGGGAAAGCCGCTAACAGGGGATCATCGTTGGCCAGATAGGCGTCGCGCTCTTCGGCCTTTTGGTTGAGCACGCGGAAGAGATGCCTCAGTCCATTGCGCATATCCTTCACGGCAAACTGCGCCATATAGTCATGGAACATCAAGTTTTTGCCAAAGATGCCCGCATCCTCCCCATACAGGCAGAACACCAGGCGCACACAGAGCTTGTTCAGGTGCTTGAGCGTTTCCGGGTCTTCCGGGTTCTTGTACTGCTTCAGCAGCCCGTCGTACAGCAGACCGACGACCTCTCCGGCTTTGATGGAGATTTCCATCTCCCGCTGCAGATGCACATTGCCCTTCTCCACGAGGAAGGACAGGCGGTAGTATTCCTTCTCCAGGTCGACCAGCTTGATCTTTTCGGGATCGCCGTGGGGCTTCTCCATGTCATAGACATAGAACTCCTGGAAATTACAGGTGACGACCCAGCGCGGATGCTGGGAGAGCGGAAGCTCCGTAATGTACTTCTTGGCCTGCTGGAAGGGGTTGAGCATGGAGCCGTCCGACTGCCGGATTGGCTTGTTCAGATCCTTCCCGGCGCCTTTCTGCTCGATCATAACCTTTGTCTCGGCAATGTAGCCGTCGATAAAACCGGTAGAACTGTCCAGCTTCACCTGATCTTCAAACGTAATGAACTTCTCCGGCTCGGCAACACCGAAAACATCGCGTAGCAGACTAAGCCAGAACGACTGGCTTTGTCCCTTTTCATACCCTTTTCCGGCCCAGAATTCCGCAAAAGCCTTGGCCGCGGATCGCTGCTGCGTGTTATTCATCATAGCACCATCCTTGAAACCGTGAGTTGTAATTTATTATATCGTACCGGCAGGGTTTTCGCAATGGAACGAATCAAACAAACGCGGAGGGAAGGCGGCTTTCCGTGCGAAGCGCTTCCCTCCGGGTATATTCATGTTGATTTCAGCGGGTTCCAGCTCCCCCGCAGGTAGTAGACCAGAAACAGGGCGAAGAGCAGCAGGTTGTGGCCGATCATGCAGGCCCAGGCGGAGACCAGCCCCATCCCCAGCTGCGTGGTGCAGATCCAGGTGCCGAGAATGCGCACGCCCCACATGCCGGCGATGTTGATGACAAAGGGCACCCGGGTCTTGCCCGCGCCCTGCAGCATCCCCTCCACCGCGATGGACACGCCGTAGAAGGGCTCCGAGCAGGCCACCATCCGCAGCACCGTGCTGCCCAGGGCGATGACCTCCGGATCCTTGGAGAAGATCCCCGCCATGGCCGGGGCAAAGGCGAAGAGCAGGGCGCCGGAGAGGAGCATCAGCCCCACCTCGAGCAGCACGATCAGCCGCGCCAGATCCCGGCGGCGCTTCTCGTCCCCCGCGCCCAGACTGTTGCCGGTGAGGGTGGCGGCGGCCGCCTGCATGCCGTAGCCGGGGATATAGAAGGCGGACTCCACGGTGTTGGCCACGGTGTGGGCGGCGGTGGAGATCTCCCCCAGGGCGTTGATCATGGCGGCGAAGGCCACATAGCCCAGGCTGGTTCCGAAGCGCTGCAGCATGTTGGGGAAGGCTACCCGCAGGCAGGGGCGCAGCACCGCCCCGTCCGGCCGGAGGGACTGTCCCCGGGGAGAGATGAGCGGGTGCCGGTAGAGGGCAACGGTGATGGCGATGCCGCCGATGGCAAAGGCCACGGCGCTGGCCGCGGCGGCGCCCACCACGCCCCAGCCCGCGCCCCACATGGGAAAGCGCAGGCCCAGCACGCTCAGCTCCCGGCTGGGATAGATCAGCAGGAAATTCAGCACCACGTTGATGAGATTCACCGCCAGCCCCACCCGCATGGGGGTGCGGCTGTCCCCCGCGGCGCGGAGGACGGTGCCGAAGATCACCGAGGCCGTCCGCGGCAGCATGGGCAGGTAGAGGATGAAGAAATAGCGGGAAGCCAGGGCCTGCAGGCCTTCGTCCACCTGCATCCAGACCGGCACCTGTCGGCTGAGCGACAGGGTCAGGGCGGTGAAGAAGAGCCCCGTCACCAAAACCGCCAGCACGGACTGGGCGGCGGCCTTCCGGGCGCGCTCCCCCTCCCCGGCGCCCAGCGCCTGGGAGATGTAGGCCAGAAAGCCCACGCCGAAGGCGGAGACGCTGCTGCCCACCAGCCATCCCACGGTGGTGGTGGAGCCCACGGCGGCGGTAGCCTGAGTGCCCAGAGAGCCCACCATGGCCGTGTCGATATACTGCACCGCCGTCTGCAGCAGCTGCTCCAGCATGGTGGGCCAGGCCAGCGCCAGCACCGTGGGCAGCAGCGACCAGGCGAAGATTCGGTTGTCAGAGAGCCGCTTGGTCATGGCGCGCGTCCTTTCGCCGTTTTTCCTGTATAAACTACCACAGGACCGCCGGTTTCGCAAGGGAAAAAGTTCCGCCGGGCGATTGATTCAGCCGGGGAACTCTGGTATAATGGCATGAAAACATTGGGGAGGAGCAGAGCCATGGCCCTGGATGCGGAGTACTTTGATTCGATCTATATCGACGTGGTGAAGAAAAAATACTATAACGCGGGCAAGGTGCAGGCGGTGTTTGAGGATATCCGCCGGCAGGCCGAGGCGCTGAACGCGGAGAACGAGAGCCTGCGCCGGCAGCTCGCTTCCGTGAACGACCGCCGGGTGGAGCTGGGGGACGCCCTGCTCTCCGCCCAGGCTGTGTACCAGGACGTGGTGGAGCGCGCCAAGGCCAGAGCCGCCGAGATCACCGACGCCGCCCAGCGGCAGGCCGCCGCCACCCTGGAGGACGCCCAGCGGAAAAGCGAGGCCATGCTCGCCGAGAGCCGCCGCCGGGAGGACGGAGCGGTGCGCCGGGTGGAGACCGCCTTCAACCGGATGAAGGAGCTGCACATGGCCAGCATCGACGCCCTGAACGCCCAGTGGCAGGACTTTCTCTGCGGTCTGGACCCGGAGGCGGAAGAGCCGGCCCCCCAGGCGCAGGAGCCGGAGGCGACGGCGGCGGCCTGGACTGAGCCTGACCCGGAGGAGGCGCTCCAGGCGGAGCTGGAGGAGAAGGTGGGCGCCATCGCCGACCAGGTCTTCTCCCTGGAAGAAGAATAGAGACGCAAAAAAGCAGCCCTTCGGGGCTGCTTTCTTTGTGCCGGGACTCACTTTCCCAGCAGCTTCAGATAGGCGGGGAGCTCCGCCTCGAACTTCACGCCGTACCAGTGGTCGGGATCGCCCTGGGTGGCCTCGATGCACTTCACCGTGTAGTCCGCGGCGATAACGGCGGCCTCATAGGCGTCCCGCTCATTGAGCAGCGCCCCCACGAAGGCGGCGGCGTACACGTCGCCGGTGCCGTGGCTGCCCTTGGCGATCTTCCGGTGCTCGTAGTAGCGGCGACGGCCGTTTTCCTGCACCATCACGCCGGTGCAGCCCTCCCGGAAGCCCACGCCGGTGAGCACGACGGTCCTGGCGCCCGCGGCGCTGAGCCGATCCAGCAGCTCCACGATATAGGCCTCGTCGTACTGCTCCCGATACTCCATGCCGGTGAGAAAGCAGGCCTCGGTGATGTTGGGCAGGATAATGTCCGCCGAGAAGGCCAGGGTCTTCATAGCCGCCACATAGGCCATATCGAAAGCCGGGTAGAGCCTGCCGTTATCCGCCATGGCCGGGTCCACGATGGCAAGGGAGCCGGGGGCGGAGAGGCGGCGGATGATGTCCCGCACATAGGTGATCTGCTGGGTGCTGCCCAGGTATCCGGTGTAGATGGCGTCGAACTTGATCCGCTCCTTCTCCCAGTGATCCGTGATGGCGGGGATGTCCTCCGTCAGATCCCGGACGGTGTAGCCGGTGAAGCCCGCGGTGTGGGTGGAGAGCACAGCCGAGGGGAGGATGCAGGTCTCCTGCCCGGCGGCGGAGAGGATGGGCAGCGCCACCGTCAGCGAGCACTGGCCGACACAGGAAATGTCCTGAATCGTGAGAATTTTATGATAAGACATCAAAAACGCCTCCTTGACTTTTTCTGTAAGGCTATTATAATCGAATCTGACCATATTTGTATTGCCAGATCGTGCTTTTTTTATAATACCAGATCATGAAATATCAGATTCAAAAACACAGCGGTCTCAGCGCCTATCTCCAGCTCTACCGGCAGCTCCGGGAGGACATCGTCTCCGGGCTTCTGCCCCTGGGGGCCAAGCTCCCCTCCAAACGCAGCTTTGCCGAGGGGCTGGGCGTCAGCGTGATCACCGTGGAGCACGCGCTGGAGCTCCTCTGCGACGAGGGCTATGTGGAAGCGCGCCCCCGCAGCGGCTTTTTCGTCTGCTTCGGCGGGGCCCGGGGCGCCGCCTCCCTCCCCCGGGCGCGCCTGGAGGAGATGAGCGTGCAGGAGGGGGCGCCGGAGGACTTTCCCTTCTCCCTCTGGGCGAGAACCATGCGCGCGGTCCTCTCGGACTATGACCGGCGCATCCTGAACCGCTGCCCCAGCGGGGGCTGTCTGGAGCTGCGGCAGGCGCTGAGCGCCTATCTGGGGCGCAGCCGGGGTCTCTCGGTCATGCCGGAGCAGATCGTCATCGGCGCCGGGGCGGAGTATCTCTACAGCCTCATCGTGCAGCTCATCGGCCGGGCGCGCCCCTTCGCCCTGGAGGATCCCTGCTATGAGCAGATCCGCCGGGTCTATGAGGCCAACGGCGCGAGGTGCCTGGCGCTGCCCATGGGGGAGGACGGCATTGAGAGCGGGGCGCTGGCCGGGTGCGACGCCGGGCTCCTGCACGTGACGCCCTACCACAGCTATCCCAGCGGCGTCACCGCCTCCGCCAGAAAGCGCCACGAGTACCTGGCCTGGGCCCGCGCCCACGGCAGCGTCATCGTGGAGGACGACTACGACGCGGAGTTTGCCTCCCCCACCCGGCAGATCCAGACCGTCTTTTCCCTGGATCCCGACCGGGTCATCTATCTGAACACCTTCTCCAAGCTCCTGGCGCCCTCGGTGCGCACCGGCTTTCTGGTACTGCCGGAGGGGCTGCTGGAGGCCTACCGGGCGAAGCTGGACTTCTACTCCTGCACCGTACCGGTTTTCGACCAGCTGGTGCTGGCGGAGTTCATCAACGCCGGGCACATGGAGCGCTATCTCAACCGCAGGCGGAGAGCCCAGCGGAGAACGGAGGAATAAAAATGCTGTATTTTCTGAGCGACTACACCGAGGGGGCGCACCCGAAGATCCTGGAGCGTCTTGCCGAGACCAACCTCATCTCCCAGCCCGGCTATGGGGAGGACTGCTTCTGCGCCGCCGCCCGGGAGAAGATCCGCACCGCCTGCGAAAAGCCTGAGGCAGACGTGTATTTCCTGGTGGGGGGCACCCAGGCAAACGCCGTCACCATCGCCTCGCTCCTGAACCGCTGGGAGGGCGTGATCGCCGCCCAGACCGGGCACATCGGCGTCCACGAGGCCGGCGCCATCGAGTTCACCGGCCACAAGGTGCTGGCCCTGTCGGGGGAAAACGGCAAGCTCTCCGCCGAGACGGTGCGGGACTATTGCCGCGCTTTCTACGCCGACGAGACCCACGACCACATGCCCTTCCCCGGCATGGTGTACATTTCCCAGCCCACGGAATTGGGCACCTTGTACAGCAAGGCGGAGCTGGATGCGCTGCACGCGGTCTGCGGAGAGTTCGGGATGCGGCTCTTTGTGGACGGGGCTCGGCTGGGCTACGGCCTCATGAGCCCGGACTGCGACATGACGCTGCCGGAGCTTGCGGAGCGCTGCGACGTGTTCTACATCGGCGGCACCAAGGTGGGCGCCCTCTGCGGCGAGGCGCTGGTCTTTCCCAAGGGGGACATGCCGGCGCACTTTGCCACCATGGTCAAGCAGCAGGGCGCCATGCTGGCCAAGGGGCGGCTGCTGGGCGTGCAGTTTGACGCGCTCTTCACCGACGGGCTGTACTTCGAGATCGGCCGCCACACCATAAGCCTCGCCATGAAGCTGAAGGCGGCCTTCCGGGAGAAGGGCTATCCCCTCTTTGCCGACTCCCCCACCAACCAGCAGTTCCCCATTCTGACGGCCGAGCAGCTCACCCGCCTGCGGCAGCACGCCGCCTTTGAGACCTGGGCGCCCCTTTCCGACGGGCGCACCGCCGTGCGCTTCGTCACCAGCTGGGCCACCCGGGAAGAGGACGTGGACGCGCTGATCGCGCTGCTGTAAAGGAGAAGGGACATGCGTGTATTATCCGGACTGGAGCCCAAGGGCGTCCTGCGCTTTTTTGAGGAAATCGCCGCCATCCCCCACGGCTCCCACAACACCCGGGCCATCAGCGACTATCTGGCAGACTTCGCCCGGGCGCGGGGGCTCCGCTTTCGGCAGGACGCGGCGGACAACGTGATCATCTGGAAGGACGCCTCCCCCGGCTACGAGGACGCGCCCGCGGTGATGCTCCAGGGGCATATGGACATGGTCTGCGAGAAGGCCCCGGGCTGCGAAAAGGACATGGCCCGGGAGGGGCTGGAGCTCTTTGTGGAGGGGGACGAGATCGGCGCCCGGGGCACCACCCTGGGCGCGGACGACGGCATCGCTGTAGCCATGGCCCTGGCGGTGCTGGACGATGACGCCATCGCCCACGGGCCCCTGGAGTGTCTCTTCACCGCCGACGAGGAGGTGGGCATGCTGGGCGCCCAGGCCCTGGACTGCGGGGACCTGAAGGCCCGGTACCTGCTGAACATCGACTCGGCGGAAGAGGGCGTGCTGACCGTGAGCTGCGCCGGCTCCGCCCGGATGCTCTGCACCCTGCCCGTCACCCGCGCCCCCTATGCGGGCACGACCCTGCGCCTGGCCGTGCGCGGCCTCTTCGGCGGCCACTCCGGGGAGGAGATCCACCGGGGCCGCGGCAACGCCAACCTCCTGCTGGGGCGGGCGCTGCAGGCCGTGGCCGACAGGACGGAGCTGCGGCTCATCCGGGCGGAGGGCGGCAGCAAGGATAACGCCATCCCCCGGGAGGCGGAGGCGCTGCTGCGCGTAAAGGATCCGGAGGCCGCCCAGTCCGCCGTTTCCGCGCTGGACGCGGCGCTGCGCCGGGAACTGCAGCTCACGGATCCGGGGGTCTCCCTTTCCCTGTCCCCCGCGGAGAGCGGGGAGCTTCCCATGACGGAGGAGAGCAGCCGGCGGAGCCTCTGCTTCCTGTTCTGCGTGCCCAACGGGGTACAGAGCATGAGCCCTTCGGTGCCCGGTCTGGTGCAGAGCTCTCTGAATCTGGGGCAGCTGCGCACCGAGGCGGACTGCCTCCGGGCGCGGATCATGGTTCGCTCCGGGGTCAACTCCCTGCGGGACGAGACCGCCCGGCGGGTAGCCCTGCTGGCCGAGACCCTGGGTGGCCGGGCGGAGATCTCCACCGCCTACTCCGCCTGGGAGTACCGGCCGGATTCCCCCCTGCGGGAGACGATGGTTCAGGTCTTCCGGGAGCTGTACGGAAAAGAGCCCCGGGTCACAGGGCTCCACGCGGGGCTGGAATGCGGCGTCCTCACCGGCAAGATGCCCTGGCTGGACTGCATCTCCTTCGCCCCGGATCTCCTCAACATCCACACCCCCTGCGAGCGGCTGCGCATCGCCTCCACCCAGCGGGTCTGGGCGCTGCTGCTGGAGACCCTCCGCCGCCTGGGGTGAGGATCGCGCTCGCAGCGTGCGGCGGGAAACACGGGCCGTTCGTGAACGGCCCCTACGAAAGAAGGGGTTTTCTGCCGTAGGGGCGATTCAGGAATCGCCCGCTGATTCCCTCCTCGCGCTCATCGTTTTTTCCGATCGGAGGTCTCTGCCATGGATTTCCCGAAACGAAAGCAACTCCGCCTGACAGAATACGATTACAGTTCCCCCGGCGCCTATTTCGTCACGATCTGCACCCAGGACAGGCGCTGCATCCTGTCCCATATCACTGTAGGGGCCGACGCCCTCGGCGGCCCGCTCCTGACCCTTTCGGAAACGGGAAAAATCGTGGAGAAATATATCTTATCATCGGATCGCATCGACGGGCTGCGCGTTGAAAAATACGTTATCATGCCAAACCACATTCATCTGCTTCTCCGGATCGACGGAATGTTTGCCGGGGCGGACGGCGGGCCGCCGAGGGCGTCGGCCCCTACATATGCGACGATCCCCAGCGCGATCGGCGCATTGAAACGCCTTGTGCACCGGGAGGCGGGGCAGACCGTTTTCCAGCGTTCTTATCACGAGCACGTGATCCGGGGCGAGGCGGACTATCGGGAGATCTGGGAATATATCGACACGAACCCCGCCAAATGGGCGGAGGATCGGTATTATACGGCGTAAAAACACCCGGGTAAATCCCGGGTGTTTTTCGTCCTTTTTTCGGTTTTCCTGGCTCTTGAGCGCGCAAGGCAATGACAAGTTGACAGATTTCTCCTGCAGAGTTACGGTTCCACGGCTACGACCGTGAGACGCTGGCCGGCCACGGTGAATTTCACGTTTTGCTCGCCAAAGCGCAGGCCGTAGATGCGCTCCGGGTCGCTGTGATAGCGGGGGCGGGGGTCGTTTGCCAGCACGCCCCGCAGGGCCGCCCGCTTCTCTTCCGGCACCCGCGCCTCCAGCTCGGGCGGGAAGTCCAGGTCCAGCGTGGCCCCGGGATCCGGCGCAAAGCCGGAGAGCGCCTCCGGGTGGGCGTCGGCATAGGGCACATAGGGCTTCACGTCGAAGATGGGCGTGCCGTCCATCAGATCCGCGCCGCCGATGCGCAGCACCGCGCCCAGCTCCCCATCCTGCTCGATCCCCAGCAGGCGCACGCAGCTCAGCCCCAGGGCGTTGGGGCGGAAGGGCGAGCGGGTGGCGAAGACCCCCAGGCGCCTGTTCCCGCCAAGTCTCGGCGGGCGCACGGTGGGCGACCAGTCCTGCCGCAGATTCTCCGAAAACTGCCAGATCAGCCACAGGTGGCTGAAGCCCTCGATGCCCCGCAGGGCCTCGGGATCCCGGTATTCCGGCTCAAAAATCACGCGCCCTTCCAGCTCCGGGACGATCCCCGCCTGGCGGGGCGCGCCGAATTTTTCCTTCAGATCGCAGGAAAAGCGGGCGATGGGGCGGATCTCGGTACTCTCCATTCCTCAACCTCCCTACAGATTCATGGCCCAGAGGGACACGGCGTTATTGAGCATATGAAACAGCAGCGGCGTCCAGATGGTCTCCGTCTTCTCATAGACCCGGCAGAGCACCCAGGAGGCCGGCAGATACTGCAGCAGATAGAGCCACTTCACGGGATCCAGCAGGGCATACTGCCAGGTGTGGTAGACCGAGAAGAGCAGGATGCAGACCAGAGTCGCCGCGATGCGGCTCCGGCGGCGCAGCAGCCCGTAGATGCCGCCGCGGAACATCAGCTCCTCCACCAGCGGGGACAGGAAGATCGCCACCGCCTGCATTTTCCCCAGATCCCGGTTGGCCAGGGCCTCCAGGGCCGCGTTGTTGGGGTTCTCCTCCGGCTTGAGCAGCCCGCTCAGCTGCCGCATCAGCAGCGCCACCAGGTCGCTGCCCAGCAGCATCAGCACATAGCCGATCGCAATCTGCGCCAGAACCAGCAGGGGCCGCTCCCAGAGCCGGTCAAAGTCCCGGCGGAGAAAGGGCAGGCAGCAAAGCCCCAGCACCAGCGCGCCGGCGGCGTAGATCCAGAAGTTCAGATCCACCCCGTCCATCTGCGGGAACAGACGCACCAGCAGCAGGGGCAGCAGAAAAACATGCAACGGCAGCCAGCCCAGCGCCAGAGCCGCCTCGAAGCGGCTCATGCGGCTGGAAAAAACAGGACTTTCCTCTCTCATGCCCGCGCCTTTCGCTGCAGCTCATAGAGCAGGTTCATGGCCTCGATGGGCGTCAGGGTGTTCAGATCCAGGTTTTTCAGAGTCTGGCGCAGCTCGTCCGCGGCCAGGTCTCCCAGGCTGATCTGGTCGTCCTCCTCGAAGTTCAGGGCAGGCCGGGGCACCCCGTCCGCCTCCAGCTCCTTCAGGTAGCCCTTGGCCTTGGAGATCACCGCCTCCGGCAGGCCCGCCAGCTTTGCCACCTCGATGCCGTAGCTGTCGTCGGCTGCGCCGGGGACGATCTTGCGCAGGAAGACCAGCTCGCCCTTCTGCTTCTTGGCAGTGATGTTGTAGTTGCGCACGCCGCTGACCTCCCCCTCCAGGGCGGAGAGCTCGTGGTAGTGGGTGGCAAACATGGTCTTGGCGCCCAGCCTCCGCTTGTCGGCGCAGTATTCCAGCACCGCCCGGGCGATGGCCATCCCGTCAAAGGTGGAGGTGCCCCGGCCGATCTCGTCCAGGATCAGCAGGGAGTCCGCCGTGGCGTGGCGCAGGATGTTGGCCATCTCGTTCATCTCCACCATGAAGGTGGACTGGCCGGAGGCCAGGTCGTCAGAGGCGCCGATACGGGTGAAGACCCGATCCACCACCCCCAGCACCGCGCTCTGGGCGGGCACGAAGGAGCCCATCTGGGCCATGAGGACGATGAGCGCCGTCTGGCGCATGTAGGTGGACTTGCCGGCCATGTTGGGGCCGGTGACAATGGCCACCCGGTCGTCGCCGTCGTTTAAGTAGGTATCGTTTGGGACGAAGAGCACGTCCTTCAGGGTCTGCTCCACCACCGGGTGCCGCCCCTGCACGATCCGCAGCTCCCGGCTGGCCTCCATCTCCGGGCAGACGTAGTTGTTGCGGGCCGCGGTCTCGGCCAGGGAGCAGTACACGTCCAGGGTCGCCACCGCGTCGGCGGTGGCCTGGATGCGGTTCACCTGAGAGGCCACCTGCTGGCGCAGCTCGGTGAAATACTCGTACTCCAGCTCGTTGATGCGCTCCCGGGCGGAGACTAGGGCGTTTTCCAGCTCCTTCAGCTCCGGGGTGAAATAGCGCTCATTGGAGACCAGGGTCTGCTTGCGGATATAGTCCTCGGGCACGGCCACGTCCCCGGCGGACTTGGGAATGTCGATGTAATAGCCGAAGACCCGGTTGTAGCCCACCTTCAGCTTCTTGACGCCGGTGCGCTCCCTCTCCCGGGTCTCCAGGGCGGCGATGGCGTCGGCCCCGTGATCCCGCAGCTGCCGCAGGCGATCCAGCTCCTCGGAGAAGCCCTCCCGCAGGATGCCGCCCTCCCGCACGGAGAAGGGGGGATCGTCGCAGACGGCCCGGTCGATCAGGTAGTGCAGATCCTCCAGGGCGTCCATTTCTGCGATCTGGCGCAGCTCCCGGCACTGAAAGCCCTCCAGCAGCGCCTTGAGGCGGGGCAGGGTGGCCATGCAGTTGCAGAGCTCCCGCAGGTCCCGCCCGCCGGCGGTACCGTAGACGCAGCGCCCCACCAGGCGCTGGACGTCGTGGATCTCCCGCAGGGTCAGCATCAGCTCGCTGCGCCGCACGGTCTCCTTCACCAGCTCGCCCACGGCGGCGTGGCGCCGCTTGATGGCCAGCACCGAGAGGAGCGGCCGCTCCACCCAGGCCCGCAGGAGCCGGGCGCCCATGGGCGTCCTGGTCTTGTCCAGCACCCAGAGAAGGCTGCCCCGCTTCTCCCCGCTGCGCAGGCTCTCGGTGAGCTCAAGGCTCCGGCGGGTGACCCAGTCCAGCTCCATGTAGCGGCCGCCGCGGAACACGTCCAGGCGGCTGATGTGGCTGAGATCGAACTTCTGGGTCTCCCGGATGTAGCGCAGCAGGGCACCCACGGCGGCGATCGCCTCTGGCTGGCCGTCCAGGCCGGCCTCGTCCACGCTGCGATAGCCGAAGCGCTCGCAGAGGGCCGCGGCGGCGGGCATGTACTCGAAATAATCCCGTGGCGGCTCCAGCATGGCGTTCAGCTTCTGCCGCAGGAAGCTGCCGATGGCCCGCTCCTCCAGGGCGCCGCGGCTCAGCAGCGCCTCCCGGGGGGCGAAGCGCCCCAGCTCGTTGAGGATGTGGTTCACCGCGTCCTTCTCGAAGGCCGCGCAGCAAAATTCTCCGGTGGACACGTCGCAGAAGGCAGCGCCGCCCCTGTCGCCGCTTACCTCCACGGCGCAGATGTAGTTGCTGCGCCGCTCCTCCAGCATGGAGCTCTCGGTGACGGTGCCGGGGGTGATGATGCGGATCACGTCCCGCTGCACCAGCCCCTTGGCCAGCGCCGGATCCTCCATCTGCTCGCAGATGGCCACCTTGTAGCCCTTGGCGATGAGCCGGGCGATGTAGGTCTCCGCGCTGTGGTAGGGCACGCCGCACATGGGGGTGCGCTGCTCCGGATCCTCCACGTTCCGGTCCCGGGTGGTCAGCGCCAGATCCAGCTCCCGGGAGGCCAGCTTCGCGTCGTCGTCGAACATCTCGTAAAAGTCGCCCAGGCGGAAGAACAGCAGGCAGTCCGGGTGCTGCTGCTTGATCTCGTTATACTGCTTTTTCATGGGCGTCAGCTCAGCCATGATCATTCTCCGTTTCTGTTGTTTCTGTTGTGCTTTGTTCCAAATGCAGGAGGATGCTCTCGCAGACTCCCGCAAAATTCTGGGTCACGGCGTTGTTGGGGTATCGGAGTACTCGTATACCGCGCTCTGCAAAGAAGCGATCCCTTTCCCTGTCGTAGGCCAGCCCCTTGTCCTCAAAATGCTGAGATCCGTCCAGCTCAACGGCGATCTTCGCCGAGGGAATATAGAAGTCCGCTATGTATCTCCCGATCAGCTCCTGACGCTTCACCGTGACCGGCAGCGTTTTGAGAAACTCATACCAGAGCTTTCGCTCCTGCTTTGTCATATTCTTCCGCAGGGTTCTGGCATTTTCTCGTAAATGCGGCGGATGGTATTCCATGTTCTCCTCCGGCTTTCGGCTTCTCCGGCTTCCCCGCGCACGGGGAAGCTGTCAGCGCAGCTGATTGATGAGGTCGCCTTTGCCTTCCCCCCGCAGGGGGAAGGGGGACCGCTTGCGGTGGATGAGGTCTCCGAGCGCAGCGAGGCCTTCTTCATACCTTCGGGCAAAAAGGACCTCATCCGCCCCAGTGTGCGCACTGGGGCACCTTCCCCATGCGTGGGGAAGGCTTTTTGTCGTTTCTCTCACAGCTCAAATCATCTCTACGTACGCCTTATGGCGCGCAAGAAAGGCTTTTCACTCGGTCAGTCTATTCCATGAATCTCCAAAACACAATGGCTGTTTGGGAGATACAGGATCTGAACCGTCTGCCCCACTTCAAAGCCAGCAGCCGACATGGCGTGAAAGCGTTCCCCTCCGACCGTCATCATCACGCCAAAGCTCGTGCCTTCCGCGGTATGGTACTTATGCAGATCCGGTTCCTTGCTCGGATCGATTTCTTCAATCACGCCGCGATGCTCGATGGCCTGCTCATTTCGATCCCGGTATAGATCGACGCCCAGTCCGAACAGTGTCCGAAGATTGATGTAGAGCAAAAAGCCAATGGTTATTACAGCAAGCAGTCCGCCGAGGAGCTTTTGCGACAGCGTCTTTTCCGGCTCATTCTCTTTTTCATACGCGGTTTTGACAGGCTTCATAAACAGGAGGGCGAAGCAGCCTCCAAGGAAGAAAAAGGACAGCACGCTGATGGGAAGCCAGAAGTTTTGAAAAAGATATTCTCCGTAATCAAAGCTCATGCTTTTCTCCTCTCTCGCTTTGCCTTCCCCCCGCAGGGGGAAGGGAGACCGCTCTGCGTGCCCTGCGGGTATGCGGTGGATGAGGTCCCCGAGCGAAGCTCCGGCTTCCCCGCGCACGGGGAAGCTGTCAGCGCAGCTGACTGATGAGGTCCCCGAGCGAAGCGAGGACTCCTCCGTAACTTCGGGCAAAAAGAACCTCATCCGCCCCAGTGTGCGCACTGGGGCACCTTCCCCGTGCGCGGGGAAGGCCTTGGGGTCACACGCTGCAGATGGAATATCCGTCCCTCTGCTCGACTCCAGAAAACATCTCCGCCATCAGCGCCTTGTCCAGCTTCCACGAGGAAATCAAAAAGAATGACCCGGCCGGCTTGAGCAGTCTTTTCCCTTCCGCCAGAATTTCCGGCCATTGATCCTTTATGTGATAAAGCGCGTTATAGAGTACGATCCAGTCAAAGCTTGCCGATTCAAGGCCTGTGTGCGCCGCGTCGGCTGTAACAAAAACAATATTGTCCCTTTCCGATACGCGCTTGTCTAACCGGCTGCTGTCCAAATCAAGGCAAACAACGCTTTTGGCATATTTTGCCGCAGACAGAGAAAATACCGCCGTTCCACAGGCAAGTTCCAACACCATTTTTCCTTCAATTTTTTCTCGGAATTGTTCCACCAGCTTTTCAACCTGTGTCATGGCACGTTCTTTCCCCCTATCGGCCTTCGGCCACTTCCCCCTAAGGGGGAAGCAAGGCTCCGGTTCTCTCTCAAAACTCAAAACTCAAATCTCAAAACTCTATCCGGCCGTACAGCGCCCAGGTGTTGGAGGCGGTGATGGTCACATTTACGAACTGCCCCACCAGGGCGGGGTCGCCCTTGAGGTGCACCAGCCTGCCGCCGTCGGTGCGGCTGGAGAGATTATACTCGTCCCGGCCGGTCTCCCCGTCCACCAGGACGCGGAGGGTCTTGCCCTCGTATTCCTTATGCTTCTCGGCGGAGATGCGGTTCGACAGCTCCACCAGGGCGTCGAAGTGCCGCTGCTTGTCGGCGCGGGTGTAGGGGTCGGGCATGGAGGCCGCCGGGGTGCCCACCCGTTTGGAGTAGATGAAGGTGAACATGGCGTCGTAGCGCACTTCCTCGCAGAGGGAGAGGGTGTCCTGAAACTCCTCCTCCGTCTCCCCGGGGAAGCCCACGATGATGTCCGTGGTCAGCACCAGATCCGGCATATACTGCCGGGCCAGGGCCACCTGATCCAGATATTTCTGCCGGTTGTAGCTGCGGTTCATGGCCTTCAGCACCCGGTCGTTGCCGGACTGGACGGGCAGATGCAGCTGGTGGGCGCAGTGCCTTGACGAAGCCATGGTGCGGAAGAGCTTTTCCGTGGCGTCCTTGGGGTGGCTGGTCATGAAGCGCAGCACATAGTCCCCCTCGATCTCGTCCACCATGCGGATGAGATCGGCAAAATCCACGCCGCAGTCCAGATCCCTGCCGTAAGAGTTCACGTTCTGGCCCAGGAGGGTGATGTCCTTATAGCCGGCGGCGATGAGCTCCCGGGCCTCCGCCACCACGTCCTCGGGCTTTCGGGAGCGCTCCCGGCCCCGGACGTAGGGCACGATGCAGTAGGTGCAGAAGTTGTTGCAGCCGTACATGATGGAGAGCCAGGCTTTCACGCTGCCGTCCCGCCGCTGGGGGATGCCCTCGGCCACGGTGCCGTCGCTCTTCTCGGTGGCGAAGATGCGCTTTTTGCCCGTCATGGCCTTTTCCAGCAGCTCCGGGAAGCGCCAGAGCTCGTGGGGGCCGAAGACCAGATCCACGATGGGATAGGACTTCTTGATCTTCTCAGCGATGTGGGGCTGCTGCACCATGCAGCCGCAGACGGCGATGATCTGGCTGGGACGGGCCTTTTTCGTGTGGTTCAGGGCGCCCACGTTGCCGAAGACCCGCATTTCCGCGTGCTCCCGCACGGCGCAGGTGTTCACCACGATCACGTCCGCCTGAAACTCGTCCTTGGTAAAGCCGTAGCCCATTTCGGCCAGATACCCTCTCAGCTTTTCGCTGTCGGCCTCGTTCTGCTGGCAGCCGTAGGTGTCCACCATGGCCAGGGGCCGCTGCCCGTCGGCAGTGACCCGGTCAAAAATCCGGCGGCAGATCTCCTCCTGCCGGGCGATCTCCTCGGGGGCGATTTCTTTTCTCGTATAGCTCATATCGTCAATTCCTTTGCACACAGATATTCATAGTATTTTAGCATAAAGGGTATGGAACTTTCAACAAAAATCAGGTATAATCAAGTTCGCAAAAACGAACAATGTCTTCCTTGTGAGGTTTCTATGTCTGTGATCAATATTCTCGATCCCCATGTGGCGGATCTGATCGCCGCGGGCGAGGTGGTGGAACGCCCCGCCTCGGTGATCAAGGAGCTGCTGGAAAACGCCTTTGACGCCGGGGCGCAGAACGTCACCGTGGAGCTGCGCGGCGGCGGGGCGACCTATATCCGCGTCACCGACGACGGCTGCGGCATGGCGCCGGAGGACGCGGGCGTGGCCTTCCTGCGCCACGCCACCTCCAAGCTCCATGATGAGCGGGGGCTGGAAGCCATCGGCACCATGGGCTTTCGGGGTGAGGCGCTGGCCGCTATCTCCGCCGTAAGCCACATCGAGCTGCGCACCCGCCGCCGGGGAGATACCGAGGGCACCCGGGTGACCCTCACCGCCGGGGAGATCGACGAGATGGGCGCCGTGGGCTGCCCGGAGGGCACCACCATGATCGTGCGGGATCTGTTCTACAACACCCCCGCCCGCCTGAAATTCCTGAAATCCGACCGGAGCGAGGCGTCCGCCTGCGTCCAGACCGCGCTGCGCTGCGCCCTGGGGCGGCCGGAGGTCTCCGTGCGCCTGATCCGGGACGGCAGCGAGGAGTTCTTCTCTCCCGGGGACGGGCGGCAGGACTCCTGCGTCTATGCCCTGCTGGGGCGGGATCTGGCAAGCTCCCTGCTCCCCTGCCGGGGAGAGGACGAGGGACTGCGGGTCTCGGGCTTCGTGTCCAGCCCCTCCGCGGGGCGGGGCAACCGGGGCGCCCAGTATTTCTTCTGCAACGGTCGTTTCATCAAGTCCCAGCTGCTGCAGGCCGCTCTGGAGCAGGCCTATAAGAACAGCCTGCTCACCGGGCGCTACCCCGCCTGCGCGCTGTATCTGGAGCTGAGCTTTGGCAGTGTGGACGTGAACGTCCACCCGGCCAAGACGGAAGTGAAGTTTTCCCAGGAGCGAAAGGTCTTCGACCTGGTGTACCACGCGGCGCTCTCCGCCCTGCAGGGGGAGGATCGGCTCGCCGAGCAGCCCGCCGCCTCCGCGCCCGCACCCGCGCCGCAGAGGCCCGCGCCGGCCAAGCCGGATTTCTTCCGCAGCATGAGCGCCGCCCAGTATCGCGCCGCCCAGCCCGCGGAGAGCCCCCCGGCGGAGAGCTTTTTCTCCGGCAATCTGAGCCTCCGGGCGCCGGAAATGCCGGAGCAGACCCGGCTGGATCTGTCGCCTGCCCCGATTTCGACCCGTTTCGACGAAAAAAACCAGGCGGCGACCGGCTTTGCGCCCGCTCCTGGGCCCCAAATTGTGGAAAACTCTGTTCAAAATGTGGAGAAGTCCCCTGTCCCCGACCACAAGATACTGGGGGAGGCCCTGAAGACCTATATCCTGGTGGAGGTGGGGGAGCAGCTGCTCCTCATCGACAAGCACGCCGCCCACGAGCGCATGAACTTTGACCGGCTGAAGGCCATGGACCGTGAGATCCTCTCCCAGACCCTGCTGGCGCCGGTGACGCTGCGCCCGGACGCGGGAGACTGCGAGCTGCTGGAGCAGAACGGGGAGCTTCTGAATGAGCTGGGCTTCGAGATCGAGCCCTTCGGCCGCGGCGCCTACATCCTCCGCGCCGTGCCGGCGGACATCCTGCCGGGGGACGCCGTGCCCGCCATCGAGGAGATGCTGGAGAAGCTTCGGCGGGGCAAGGCGCCGGACGTGCAGAGCGTGAAGGACGAGCTGCTGCACACCGTGGCCTGCAAGGCCGCCATCAAGGCCGGCTGGGACACCAGCCGGGCGGAGCTGGAGCGGATCGTGCAGGAGGTGCTGTCCGGCCGGGTGAAATACTGCCCCCACGGGCGGCCGGTGTCGGCGGTGCTCTCCAAGAAGGATCTGGAAAAAATGTTCAAACGGATCGTATGAAAAAGCAAGTGATCGCCGTCTGCGGCCCAACCGCCACGGGGAAGACCGCCCTGGGCATCGAGCTTGCCCTGCGCTACGGGGGCGAGATCGTCTCCGCCGACTCCATGCAGGTCTACCGCCGCATGGACATCGGCACCGCGAAAGCCACCGCCGAAGAGCGCGCCCGGGTGCCCCACCACATGCTTGACGTCTGCGAGCCCTGGGAGGACTATTCCGTCTCCCGCTATGTGCAGGAGGCCGCCGCAGTCTGCGACCGGCTGCTGGCGGAGGGAAAGCTGCCCGTGATCGT
This sequence comes from uncultured Eubacteriales bacterium, assembly GCA_900319635.1. Lineage (GTDB taxonomy): Bacteria > Bacillota > Clostridia > Oscillospirales > Oscillospiraceae > Limivicinus. The sequence goes on from ONPF01000009.1 coordinate 24,693, forward strand.
GGGCGGCACCGGGCTCTATATCGACTCGCTCCTCTCCGGACGGGACTTTGCCGCCCGGGACGCGGGGGACGAGGGGCTGCGCGCCGCGCTCTCGGCGGACTATGACCGCCTGGGCGGGGAGGCCATGCTGGAGACGCTGCGCGCCTTCGATCCGGAGCGGGCGGCCAGGCTCCACCCCGGGGACAAGCGCCGCATCGTCCGCGCCATCGAGATCTACCGGCTCACCGGCAAGACCATCACCCGGCACGACGCCGAGACCCGCGCCCTGCCGCCCCGCTATGAGGCCCTGACCCTGGCTCTCAGCTTTGCCGACCGGGCCGATCTCTATGCCCGCATCGACCGGCGGGTGGAGCAGATGGTGCGAAACGGCCTCTTCGAGGAGGTGGAGGGGCTGCTGGCGGAGGGGCTCTCCCCCGCCTGCACCGCCATGCAGGCCATCGGCTACAAGGAGGCCGCCCAGGCGCTGCGGGGCGAGATGACCCGGGAGGAGGCCGTCGCGCTGATCCAGATGAACAGCCGCCGCTACGCCAAGCGCCAGCTCACCTGGTTCGGCCGGAATCCCAATGCCCGCTGGATCCGCTGGGAGAAGGAGCCGGATCTGGCGCAGGCGCTGGAATCGCTGACAGAAATGAAGAAATGAAGGAATGAAGACGGCTGACGCCTAATGAAGAAATGGTGGTGTCGGCTGCGCCGACGGATTTGAAATCATGCCGCTTCGCGGCACACCATATCTCTTCACTCTTCACTTTTCACGCTTCACTTCGACAAAAACCGACCCCTGCTTCGGTTTATGATAAGTTGTCCGCAGTTTGCGGCAACTACATAAAAAGGAGCGAAAAAACATGCAAAAGACACAAACTCTTCAGGACGCATTTCTCAACCAGGCGCGGAAGGAGCGCATGACCGTCACCATGTTTCTCATGAACGGCTTTCAGCTCCACGGGGTGGTCAAGGGCTTTGACGGCTTCACCGTGGTGCTGGACTCCGAGGGCAAGCAGCAGCTTATTTACAAGCACGCCATTTCCACCATCGTGCCGCCGAGACCGATCAATCTGGAGGAATGAAGACGCTGCGCTGATGAAGAAATGAAGGAATGAAGAAGCCCTTCGGGCTAAAAACGGCGTGCCGCTCTGCGGCACAGTTTCAAATTCTTCGCGCGGAGCGCGCCACCTCAGTTTCTTCATTTGCGTAGCAAACTTCATTTCTTCATTCCTTCATTTTACAGAAAGAAGGTTTACCCATGACCATTGCCGAAAATGTGGCGCTGGTGCGCCGGAATATGGACGAGGCCGCCCAAAAAGCGGGCAGAGACCCCAAAGAGATCCTGCTGCTGGCCGCAACCAAGATGAACGACGCCGACCGGGTACGGGAGGCGATCCGCGCCGGGGTGGATCTCTGCGGAGAGAACCGGGTGCAGGAGATGCTGGAAAAGCAGGCCCAGGGCGCCTACGAGGGCGCGCCGCTGCACTTCATCGGCCACCTGCAGAAGAACAAGGTCAAGCAGGTGGTGGGGCTGGCAGAGCTGATCCACGGGGTGGACAGCCCGGCGCTGCTGGAGGCCATCTCCCGCGTGGCCGAGAGCCGCGGGCTCGTCCAGGACGTTCTGCTGGAGGTGAACATCGGCGCGGAGGAGTCCAAGTCCGGTTTTGCGCCGGAGGAGCTCCCCGCCGCGCTGGAAGCGGCCTCTCGTCTGCCCAACCTTCGGGTGCGCGGACTGATGGCAATTCCTCCCATTTGCGCCGCGCCCGAAGAAAATCGACCTTTTTTTCTCCGAATGAAGCAGCTTTTTATTGACAATGGAGAAAAAAAATACGATAATGTATCTATGGATTTTCTGTCTATGGGGATGAGCGGCGATTATACCGAGGCCATCGCCTGCGGCGCCAACCTGATTCGGGTGGGCAGCGGGATCTTCGGCCCCCGGCATTACCCCTCCCCTTGAGCATAGCACACTGGAGGCAATACCATGGGTTTCATGGACGAACTGCGCAAACTCACCCAGCCCTACGACGACGACAACGATTTTTACGAAGGCGCGGACAGCAGTCTGCGGGAGGCTCCCCCTCCCAGCGCCGCCCAGCGGGAATTTGAAAACGTGTTCGGCAACGAGCCCGCCGGCAAGCCCGAGCCGGAGGAGCGCCAGCCCGCCCCGCGGGAGGGGTCGGAGGGCGGCCTTTTCGGCGGCCTGACCCGCAAGCAGAAAAAGCCCCAGCGGGAGCGCGTGGTGGACGTTGGCGGAAACGAGACCAAGGTCATCCTCTTCAATCCCAAGACCTTTGAGGAGGCCGGCGAGCTTGTCAACCACCTGATGGCCTACCACTCCCTGGTGATGACGCTCAACGGCATCCCCACGGAAAGCGCCCGCCGCCTGCTGGACTTCATGTCCGGCATCACCTTCGCCCTGCAGGGGAAAATCACCCCCATCTCGGCGAAAACCTACTTCATTTCTCCGGAAAATGTTGATTTGCTTGGCGCCCAGCCCGACGGGGCGGAGACCGACGGTCAATATTTATAAACAGAAAAAGATTTATTCATTGGAAAGGTGGATATTGATATGATTACTGCGCAAGACATTCGCGAGAGAACCTTTGAGCGTGCCCGCATCAACGGCTACGACCCCGCTTCTGTGGACGATTTTCTGGATCAGCTGGCTGATGAGGTCGCCGCTTCCCAGAAGGAGAACGCCGTCCTCAAACAGAAGATGAAGGTTCTGGTCGACAAGATCGAGGAGTACCGCGGCAATGAGGAAGCGCTGAATCTGGCTCTGCTGTCTGCGCAGAAGCTGGCCGTTCAGATCGAGAAGGAAGCCAAGGATCGCGCCGCCGCCATGCTGGCGGACGCCGACCGTCAGGTCAAGGCCCGCGTCGGCGCCATCGAGGACGAGGTCGAGATCCAGAACAAGCGCCTGGCGGACGCCAAGGCTGCCACTGCCAAGTATTTTGACGCGGTGCGCGCCCTCTGCGCCGAGCAGACCAAGAAGCTGGACGAGATCAGCGGCGACTATGTCCCCGCCGAGGAAGCCCCCGTTGAGGAGGAAGCCGAGATCGTGGAAGAGGCCCCCAAGGCCGAGCCCGCTTTCGATTTTGACCTGGGCGGTGTGGAGAACGTCGCAGCTCACCTGGGCCTGGACAACACCCAGACCTTTAACCTGTAAGCAGATCGCTGCGGGGTCGATCCCCTCGCTTTGCTGACAGGATTCCGGTTTCCGCAGGGAACAGCAAGGGGCGGGCGCTGCTGCGCGCGCCCCTTAGTTCCGTTTATTTACTCAAACACAGGAGAACACGTTCTATGTCACAGGACTTTAATGCTACGCTGAATTTGCCGAAAACCGATTTCCCCATGCGTGCCGGCCTGCCCAAGCGGGAGCCGGACATGCTGAAAAAGTGGCAGGAATTGGATCTTTATAACGAGCTGCTGAAGAAGAACGAAGGCCATCCCCGCTTCTCCCTCCACGACGGCCCTCCCTTCTCCAACGGCAACATCCACATGGGCCATGCCCTGAACAAGACCATCAAGGACTTCATTGTCCGCTCCTACGCCATGCGGGGCTACTACACCCCCTACATCCCCGGCTGGGACAACCACGGCATGCCCATTGAGAGCGCCATCATCAAGGAGCAGAAGCTGAACCACAAGGCCATGAGCGTGGCGGACTTCCGCTCCGCCTGCGAGGCCTATGCCGAGAAGTACATCCAGAAGCAGAAGGAAGGCTTCCAGCGTCTGGGCGTGCTGGGTGACTGGGATCACATCTACCGCACCATGTCAAAGGGCTTCGAGGCCGACGAGGTGCGCATCTTCGGCAAGATGTACCGCAACGGGCACATCTACAAGGGCCTCAAGCCGGTCTACTGGTGCCCCAAGGACGAGACCGCCCTGGCCGAGGCGGAGATCGAGTATCAGGACGACCCCTGCACCACCGTCTACGTCAAGTTCCCCATGGCCGACGACAAGGGCAAGCTCTCTCACCTGGATCACACGAAGCTCTTCTTCCTGATCTGGACCACCACCATTTGGACCCTGCCCGGCAACATCGGCATCTCCCTCCACCCGGACGAGAGCTATGCCATCGTCAAGGCGCCCAACGGCGAGAGCTATATCCTGGCCGAGCCTCTGGCCGAAAAGGTCATGAAGGCCGGCGGCTTTGAGAGCTTTGAGATCGTCGAGACCCATCCCGGCCGCTTCTTCGAGTACATGCTGGCCCAGCACCCCTTCCTGGAGAAGACCAGCCTGGTCATGAACGCCGACTACGTCACCATGGACTCCGGTACCGGCTGCGTCCACACCGCCCCCGGCTTCGGCGCCGACGACTACCAGACCTGCATGCGCTACGGCACGGAGATGGTGGTGCCCGTGGACGATCAGGGCCGCCATACCGATTACGCCGGCAAGTACGCGGGGCTGCGCACCGAGGAATCCAACCCCGTCATCTTCGCGGACATGAAGGAGAGCGGCATGCTCTTCGCCTCCGAGGAGATCGTGCACAGCTATCCCCACTGCTGGCGCTGCAAGCACCCCATCATCTTCCGCGCCACGCCCCAGTGGTTCTGCTCCGTGGACTCCTTCAAGGAGGCCGCCATCCAGGCCTGCGAGGACGTGAAGTGGCTCCCCGCCTGGGGCAAGGATCGCCTGGCCGCCATGATCCGTGAGCGCAGCGACTGGTGCATTTCCCGCCAGCGCCGTTGGGGTCTGCCCATCCCCGTGTTCTATTGCGACGAGTGCGGCAAGCCCGTCTGCACCGAGGAGAGCATCGAGGCCGTTGCCTCCACCTTCGAGAAGGAAGGCAGCAATGCCTGGTTCAGCAAGGAAGCGGAAGAGCTGCTGCCTGCGGGCTTTGTGTGCCCCCACTGCGGCGGCAAGCACTTCACCAAGGAGACCGACACCCTGGACGGCTGGTTTGACTCCGGCTCCACCCACTACGCCGCCATGCAGCGGGATCAGGGCTTCTGGCCCTGCGACATGTACATGGAGGGCGGCGACCAGTATCGCGGCTGGTTCCAGTCCTCTCTGCTGGTGGCTGTCGGCGCCCTGGGCAAGGGCGCGCCCTATCGGGAATGCCTGACCCACGGCTGGACCGTGGACGGCGAGGGCAAGGCCATGCACAAGTCCCTTGGCAACGGCGTGGATCCCGCCGACCTCATCAAGGAATTCGGCGCGGATATGATCCGCCTCTGGGCCGGCTCCGCCGACTACCATGTGGACGTGCGCTGCTCCAAGGAGATCTTCAAGCAGCTCAGCCAGAGCTATCTGAAGTTCCGCAACACCGCCCGCTACTGCCTGGGCAATCTGGACGGTTTTGATGCAAATGATCTGGTGCCCCCCGAGGAGATGCTGGAGCTGGACCGCTGGGCGGTCAGCAAGCTCAACCAGCTCATCGAGCGGGTGGCCAAGGCCTACGAAGACTATGAGTTCCACGTGGTCTCCCACGAGATCAACGACTTCTGCGTGGTAGAGCTCTCCAGCTTCTATCTGGACATCATCAAGGATCGGCTCTACTGCGAGGAGCGCAACGGCCTGAAGCGCCGCAGCGCCCAGACCGCCCTGTACCTGATCCTGGACAGCATGACCAAGATGTTCGCCCCCATTCTGGCCTTCACCTGCGACGAGATCTGGCAGGCCATGCCCCACAAGGCAGGGGACGATGAGCGCAACGTGGTGCTGAACACCATGAACAAGCCCTTCTCCGCCTATGCCCTCACGGAGGAAGAGCTGGCCAAGTGGGACAAGCTCATTTCCCTGCGCAGCGATGTGAACGGCGTGCTGGAGAGCGCCCGCAACGAAAAGCGCATCGGCAAGCCTCTGGAGGCCGCCGTGACCCTCCGCGCCGAGGATCCCGAGAGCCGGGAGCTGCTGGACACCGTGTCCGACATGGATCTGGACGATCTGCTGATCGTCTCCCAGTGCCTGCTGGAGGGCGAGGAAGCGCCCGACGCCGTCACCGGCAAGGGCGTCCGCAACCCCGGGCTGCGCATTTCCGTGGCGGAAGCCCCCGGAACCAAGTGCCCCCGCTGCTGGAAGCACTCCCTGCAGGCCGATCCGGAGACCGGACTCTGCCCCCGCTGCGCGGAAGTTGTGGCAAAACTGGGCTAATTCTCAAAAAAGCCACAAGCGGTAGTTGCAAAACTCGGAAAAATGGGGTACAATAGATCAGAATCCCCGAATCCGCGCAAAAACAGCGCGCTGCGGGTCTCCCGCGGCAGATAGGAGAAAGATATGCTGTATGCGATCATTGCCGTGCTGGTCATTCTGGCTGACCAGCTGATCAAGATCTACGTCACAACAGACGGCTTCCAGCCGATCCAGCTGATCCCCGGCGTTCTGGATCTGGGCATCAACGGGGGCGATCCCAACGCCCTGCACTATGTTCAGAATAACGGCGGCGCCTTCGGCCTCCTCGGCGGCCAGATTCCCACCTTCTGGTTCATCGTCATCGCCGGTGTCTTCACCGTGCTGGTGATCCTGGCCCTTTCCACCAAGTTCATCCGCGGCTTCCTGGCTCGCTGGAGCATCGTGCTGGTCACCGCCGGCGGCATCTCCAACTGCATCGACCGGGTCATCAACGTCAAGCCCGACGGTCATGTGGTGGATATGTTCCTGTTCCCCTTCACCCAGAAAGCTGACGGAACCTACTGGTTCCCGGTGTTCAACCTGGCGGATGTGTTCATCACCGTCTTCTGCATTCTCTTTATTCTTGCCATTCTCTTCGGCCGCAGCCCCAAGAGCAGCGCGGACGAGGATGAGTTCGACGAGGACGAAGAAGAAGAGGATCTGGTTGAGGAGGAAGAGAAGGTCCGTCCCAGCCGCCGCAGCCGCAAGAGCCGCAAGGACGAGTACGAGGAGGAAGAGGACGAGGAAGAAGAAGTCCGCCGTCCCGCCGCCAAGGTCGAGCGCAAGAGCCGCAAGGCCCGCCAGTCCAAGTATGACGAGGAGTACGAGCAGTACAAGGCCGCCCAGCGCGCCCAGGAAGCCCAGCAGCCTCAGCCCGCCCAGCAGCCTCAGCCCGCCGCCGTGGTGGAGAATCCTGCCTACGATCCCGCGGATCCCTTCGCCGAGTGGGAGCGCGCCAACAACGCCCAGCCCGCCCAGCGTCCCGCGCCCGCCCCGGTGGAGGAGCCCACGCAGGCCGCCTTTACCGCGCCGCGTCAGCAGCGCCCCGCTGCCGTCCGCAGCGAGCTGGCCGCCGACCCGCAGTACGCCAGCCGTCCCGCCGCGCAGCCCAAGCAGGAGCAGCCCGCCCCTGCGCCCGCGCCCGCGCCGAGACCGGCCCGCAAGCCCGCCCCCGCCCCGGTGGAGGAGCCCGAATCCTTCTCCCTGGACGATATTCTGGCGGAATTCAAGTAAAGAATGGAAGAAGATCTTCTTCAAATCACAGCAGAGGAGAGCGGCGAGCGAATCGACGCTCTCCTTGCGCGTATGGTGCCCGAACTGAGCCGCAGCGCCGCCCAGCGCCTGCTGGAGGAGGGGCTGGTGACCCTTCTGGGGAAGCCCGTGAGGAAAAACTACCGCTGCGCCGCCGGAGACTGCTTCGAGCTCGTCCTGCTGGAGCCGGAGGAGCTGCCCCTGGTGCCCCAGGACATCCCCCTGGACGTGGTATTTGAGGACTCGGACGTGATCGTGGTCAACAAGCCCCGGGGGCTGGTGGTGCACCCCGCGCCTGGGCATCCGGACGGCACCCTGGTGAACGCCCTCGTCTTCCATTGCGGGGACAGTCTCTCCGGCATCGGCGGGGAAAAGCGCCCCGGCATCGTCCACCGCATCGACAAGGACACCTCGGGCCTGCTGATCGCGGCAAAGAACGACTTTGCCCACCGGGCGCTCTCAGAGCAGCTCAAGGATCGGAGCCTCTCCCGCACTTACGAGGCCGTGGTGCGCGGAAATCTGCGGGAGGACGCGGGCACGGTGGATCGGCCCATCGGCCGCCACCCCACGGATCGCAAGCGCATGGCCATCGTGCCGGGGGGCCGCCCGGCGGTGACCCATTGGCAGGTGCTGGCCCGCTACAAGGGCTATACCCATGTGCGCTGCAAGCTGGAGACCGGCCGCACCCACCAGATCCGGGTGCATATGGCGAGCCTGGGGCACCCCCTGCTGGGGGACTTCACCTACGGCGCCCCCTCGCCGGAGAAGGGGCTGGAGGGACAGTGTCTCCATGCCCGCGCCCTGCAGTTCATCCACCCCCGCAGCGGCGAGCCGGTAAGGCTGGAGACCCCGCTGCCGGACTATTTTTTGGACGTCCTCTCAAAACTCGGACCACAAATCGGATAAAGGAGAATGCATATGGATCTCAAAAAAATCGGCGGCCTGGTGCTGGCCGCGCTGTTGATCATCGGCGGCGTCATCCTGGCCGTCAAGCTCATCTCCGGCGCCCTGGCGCTGGTGCACGGGCTGCTGAACACCATTCTGGGCGTGGTGGTGATCCTCGCCCTGGTGGCCATCGTCATCTGGATGTTCCGCTACGCGAAGAAGAAATAAGCGAGCAACGCAAAAACCGCCTGCGGGGAAAACTCCGCAGGCGGTTTCAAGCTGTCGACAAAGTGTCGACAGCTTGAAAGCAAGAATGGGAACTTCCGAAAAAAGTTCCCATTCTTGCATAGATTGAACGTGAAAGGGGGACTCCCATCCCCCCTTCACAATCCCCCCATGCGTGTCGGTACCTTGCCGCATGGGCGAAGGGTTGTCTACAGTCTGAAACCGCCTGCGGGGAAAACTCCGCAGGCGGTTTTATATGGATTGCTTCTCTTATATGTATTGCTTCTCTTACTTCTTCTCCAGGAACTTGTAGGTACAGGCTGCCAGGGCCGCGCCGATGAAGGGCGCCACGATGAAGACCCAGAGGACGGCAAGGGGCGCGGTATTGCCCGCGATGGCCGCTACCACGGCGGGGCCGAAGGAACGGGCCGGGTTCACGGAGGTGCCCGTGAGGCCGATGCCGAAGATGTGCACCAGGGTCAGGGTCAGGCCGATGATCAGACCGCCGAAGGAGCCGTGGCCGGCATTCTTGGAGGTCACGCCCAGGATGGTCAGCACGAAGATAAAGGTCAGCAGGATCTCCACGATCAGCCCGGCGGGGACGCTGCCGTTCACGCCTGCCAGCCCATTGGTACCGAGACCGCCGGTCTTGTCCGCCACGCCGCCCAGCTTGAAAATCAGCGCCAGCAGACCGGCGCCGGCCAGCGCGCCCAGGCACTGGGCGATCACATAGCCCACAAAGTCCTTGACCTTCATGCCGCCGGTCATCAGCACACCGAGAGACACCGCGGGGTTGATGTGGCAGCCGGAGATGTTGCCCACGCAGTAGGCCATGCCCACGATCACCAGGCCGAAGGCCAGCGCCGTCAGGATATAGCCGCCGCCCGCTGCCGCGTCGCAGCCCACCAGCATCGCCGTGCCGCAGCCCAGCAGCACCAGGGTGCAGGTTCCGATAAATTCCGCAATCAACTTTTTCATGTTTTCTCCCTCCTTATTCAAGTTTCGTTTCCGGTGTTTCCATTATACGGGCTATCTCTGTCCGCGGCAAGAGAAATCTGTCTCTCCGGCCCGCAGTTATGGGTGCAGGGCCGGAAAAATTTTTCCCGGCCCTGCAGGATAGATTAAAACAGTTTTTTCAGCTCCCCCAGCTCCAGCGCGGGGAGCCGGTGGAACATGCGCATGTATACCAGCACCGCCAGCAGCAGCACTAGGATCAGCAGGACCACCGGCAGGATCGAGCGCCGATAGATCGCAGCGATGATCAGCACGATCGTGAGCAGAGCCGCCGCCCCCAGCACGATCAGCGTGAAGAGCCTGCTCTCCCGCTGCTCGTCAGCCGTCTTTTGGGGCTCCGTCGGGATTCCCGGCGTCTCCGGCTCCTCGGCGGCGGGTTCAGTCGGCTCGGCCCGGGGATCGTCCTGCACCAGAGAGATGCTTCCCGTGGACTCCGGCTCTTCCGGCGTCTCGTCCGTCTCCGGCTCCGCCGGCGTTTCCGGCTGCTCCAGGCGCAGCTCCTGCAAAGGGCTTGCGTAGTTGGTCTGGTGCTCTTCTCCCAGCTGCTCGCAGAAGAGGTACAGCGCGGCGCCCTCCGGCAGCTCCAACTCGTCCAGCTTCAGCTGCAGGGTGCCCTCGGCGGCGGCAGGCTGCTCCAGGCGCAGGAGCTTGAGGGGCTGGCCCTCCGCGTCCCGCACCAGCAGGGAGAGCATGGCGTTTTCGCCCACATCCGCGCCGCTGTAGCGCACGGTGAGCTCGTTTCCGCCGAGCGCGGCGGTCTCCGCCTCAAAGGCGTGCTCCGAAAGCTCCACCAGCAGCTTATATTCGTGCTTCGCTTCATCCGTGGGCAGCGTCACCGCGCCAGGGGCGCCCCCATCCTCCGCAGGCAGGAGGAAGATCGCGTCCTGCACGTTCAGATTGATGCAGGGCCGCGCAGACCACTTGGCGTCGGGTAGATAGTCGTGGATGGTGCGATCCTGCAGCACGATGCCGTGGTAGTCATCGTGGTAATAGTGGGGCGAGCGCAGCCAATAGTAGCTCTCCAGGCTGCAGACCTTGACGGTGCGCTTGTTCGTCTGGCTGTAGCTGCCGAAATACTGATCCAGCTCGATGACCGAGAGGAAGAAGACCTTCTCCCCCTTCAGCTCCACCTCGCGCCAGGTCAGGCCGTAGAGCTTGTTGGGGAAGGTGGCGGGCTCGTACTTGTCCGTGGCGGGAATCAGCTCGCTCTCCGCTTCGGTGAAGGCGGTTTCTGCGAAGTTCGTGCACCATTCCTGGCCCAGGCTCCCCTCCCAGAGGGTGGATTTTTCGTCAAAGGCGACCTGGTTTTTGTCGATCAGATCCCGTGAGAGCAGGAACACACCCTCTGTCCCCATATTGGTCTGGCCAGGGTCCAGCACCAGCCAGGGCACAGGATTATCCTTGTACACGCCATACCAGATGACGTCGTCTTCCCGGAGGCCCCAGCTGTTGCTCTTCTCCTCCGCCTCCTCTTCCGCTTCCGGTTCCTCGGCGAAGGCCGCGGCGGGCAGCAGAGCGAGCAGCAGGATCAGGATCATCAGCAGAGCAAGGAGTTTTCTTTTCATCTGTCTCGTTCTCCTCTCCGATTGATCTCTTTGCATCGGAACACAGGCACGTGGAGAAGCAGCGCCATCCTCCGCGCCGATCACAGGGGCTTAATAGTTTTCTTTCCGCACCTCAAAGTAGGCCTGGGGATGGTTGCACACCGGGCAGGTCTCGGGAGGCGTGGTGCCCACCACCAGGTGGCCGCAGTTGCGGCACTCCCAGACCACAACGCCGCTCTTCTCGAACTGGGTCTTGGTCTGCACGTTCTCCAGGAGCTTCCGATAGCGCTCCTCGTGGTGCTTCTCGATGGCGCCCACGCCGCGGAACTTGGCGGCCAGCTCCGGGAAGCCCTCCTCCTCGGCCTCCTTGGCCATGCGCTCATACATGTCCGTCCACTCGAAGTTCTCGCCCTCGGCGGCGTGGAGCAGGTTTTCCTCCACGGTGCCCAGCTCGCCCAGCTCCTTGAACCAGAGCTTGGCGTGCTCCTTCTCGTTATCGGCGGTCTTCAGAAAGATCTCCGCGATCTGCTCGTAACCGGCCTTCTTGGCCACGGAAGCAAAATAGGTGTACTTGTTCCGCGCCTGGCTCTCGCCCGCAAAGGCCTCCCACAGATTCTTCTCGGTTTTGGTGCCGGCATATTTGTTCGCCATAACAGGATCCTCCAAATCAAAAAATTTTTACAAATATACTATACCCCAAAAGGCGGTTTCAAGTCAACCGCTGCCGGATCAAAGTGCATAAAAAATCAGAGCCGCTCATTTGAGCGGCTCAAGCTGTCGACAAAGTGTCGACAGCTTGAGAGCAAAACTGGGAACTACCGAAAAAAGTTCCCAGTTTTGCGTAGATTGAACGTGAAGGGGGGCATCCCTTCGCCCTCCCCCCTTCACAATCCCCCCATGCGTGTCCAAACTATGCC
>ONPF01000027.1 GCA_900319635.1 uncultured Eubacteriales bacterium
GATTCCCACACCAGTGACGTCGGTCACTCACTACAAGTTCTTGGCGACGAAGGAGCCTTAGAACTTGTGCGTGCCTTTGGCAGGTTCGGAATGACAGAATACCTACTTTGTCTACAGTCTGTGGCCCGGCGCAAAAGCGCCGGGCCATTTTCCATTTCATAGCTCCTGCCTCAAAACTCGCTCAGCCCTTGGCCTCCGCCGGGATCACGATCTCCGGCACGCTGTTGAACTGGGACAGGGTGGCCGTGGCCATGCAGTTGCCGATCTTGATCTCGATCTTGACGCCGCTCATGCCCTGGGACTCCAGCAGGGAGTCGAAGAGATTCTTCATCAGATTCTCCATCACGTTAGCCATGTCCATGGTGTAGCGCACCACCAGGCCGCTCTCATCGTCGATGGCGACGGTCATGGGAATGGTGCCAAGGTTATCGAAGAGGCCGCTCGCATCGCCCATGCCCAGGGTGCTGCCCAGGGAGTCGCTCAGACCGGTCATGTCGAAGGCTTCCTTCACATAGTCCCCGCTCAGCTCGCCGCTGTAGACCGTGGCCTGGGAGCCGTTGATGGTCTCCTTGCCGGTCTCGCGGAAGCCGCTGGTGTTCTTGAGCATGAGCTGCAGCATCGTGTCGGGATCCATCGTCGAGGTGTCGACGCTCTGGGAGGACTGCCGCTGCCAGTTGCGGCCGTCGTTGCTGACATAGACCATGTTGTTCTCGTCGGTATACATGGTCATCTCCTGGGTCTGTCCCATGGAGCTGGAGGTCATGACCAGCTTGCTGCGGTTGGGATTGGTCTGCACGTCCATGACGTAGTACGCGCGCATGTCCATGCTCTGGCTCTGCCCCATGATGCTCAGCTCCATGGTCACGTCCATGTTCATATCCATGTGCATGCTTTCCAGGCCGGCCATCTTCTCCTGCGCCTCGCGCAGTCTGGTTTCAAAATCGGCGCTGCTCGCGCTTCTGGTACCGCTTCCGCCGCAGGCGCAGAGGCACAGCAGCATTGCCAGCGCCAGGGTCAGGGCGAGGATCTTGCTCATCTTTTTCATTTCATTTCTCCTTTCCAGAAACTACTTTGCATTATACGCTTCCTTCTCCCTCTTTACAAGGGTCTTTTGATCTGCGATACTTTGACGGAAAAAAGGAAAAATTGTTCCCCCCGCGCGCAACCGCGCCGCGCTTTTTGCGTGTATAGGGGTGAGAGCGCTTTCAAAGAAGATGATTCGAGGTGAAGCACATGGACGACAGCGCGATCCTGCGTCTCTACTGGCAGCGGGACGAGCAGGCCATCCGGGAGACGGAGACGAAATACGGCGCCTATTGCCGCAGCATTGCCCGGGGCATCCTCTCCGACCCGGAGGACGCGGAGGAGAGCGTCAGTGACGCGTGGCTCCGCGCCTGGGAGTCCATCCCGCCCAAGCGGCCGGAAAAGCTCTCCGCCTATCTGGGGAAGCTGACGCGGAATCTCTGCCTCTCCCGCCTGCGGGAGCGCAGCGCCCGGAAGCGGGGCGGCGGCGAGCTGCCCCTGGCGCTGGAGGAGCTGGCGGAATGCGTCCCCGCCCCCGGAGACGCGGAGCAGGCGCTGGAGGCCCGGGAGCTGGGTCGGGCGCTGAACCGCTTCGTCTCCGGCCTGGAGAAGCGGGAGCGGGACGTGTTCGTCTGCCGCTACTACTATCTCACCGGGCTGGAGGAGCTGAGCCGGAGAACCGGCTGGAGCGAGAGCAAGCTGAAATCCATGCTGTTTCGCACCCGAAAGAAGCTGAAGAAATTCTTACAGGAGGAGGGCTATCTATGAACGCCGACAAGCTGCTGGACGCCTTTTCGGAGCTGGAGGAAGGCGCCGTCCGCTCGGCCGGGGCTCTCCTCGGCTTTGAGGAGGAGCGCATGAGAACAAGAAAACCTGTCAAAATCATCATCCGCGCGGTGCTGATCGCCGCGATCCTGGCCACGCTGAGCATCGGCGCGGCCTACGCCATGGGGCTATTCACCATGGAGGTCCGTACCCCCGAGGAGGGAGAGGAGCTGGTGGGCCATTACACCTATTACGACCCGGCACAGCAGAAGGATGTAACCGAAGAGGCTGATCTATCCAACGCGACCCTCGTGCTGCAGCTCGACGGCGCAGGGGAGAACCACAAGGTGCGCTTCCGCCCCGGCTGGCTGCCGGAGGAGCAGGAGGGCTACACCCTCGAGCGCTACTGCGACGAGGAGGCGGAGGATCAGTTCTACTACTACACCTGCTTCTTTGACCGCAGTCAAGGCGGCCGCGGCGTGCTGTATCAGATCGAGTGCCACTACGCCCGCCCCGGCACCATCGTTTATATGGACGGTGAATCCGCCGAGGTGGTGAAGGAGGAGGACTGGGACACGCTGCACATCACCGAGATCGAGCAGGTAAGCCGCCACATTGCGGCGGACGGCAGCCAGACCGTCTACCGTTACGTCCTGGTCTTCGATCCGAACGCGGGCTGGTTCGTCTCCATCGCCGGCACGGCGGACTTCGAGACCCTGGAGCACATCGCCCGGGAGATGGAGTTTATCACCCTGGACGAGCTGGCGGAGCCCTCCGGCGGCGACTACTCCTATCTCGGCGTGGGCGTGGGCTGAGGCAGCGCGTTGCGCGCTCCGGGAGGTTTGTGCTTCCCCCAGCGGGGGAAGCTCAGACTGTAGACAAAGTAGGTATTCTGTCATCGCGAACCTACCAAAGGCACACACAAGTTCTAAGGCTCCTTCGTCGCCAAGAACTTGTAGTGAGTGACCGATGTCTGCATTTTTGCCGAAAGCAAAAAGCGGTGTGGCGATCCGCATTCTAAAAGCCTTGAAAATCCAGCTTTTTTGAAGAAGAACGGATTGCCACGCCGTAGGGAGGCATGCCCACATGCCTCCGGGGCGCTTGAACGGCGGAGCGATCAAGGGATCGCTCCCTACGGCTCGCAATGACATGCTTTGGGGTTTGTCTACACATTGTGCTTCCCCCAGCGGGGGAAGCTCCCTCCAGTGCGTACACTGGAGGGTGATGAGGGAGAACGTTTGCCACGCACCGTTTCTTCCGACATTGCCGCTTTTGCTGCCTTCTCCCTCACCTGTCAGCTTTGCTGACATCCTCCCCCGCTGGGGGAGGAACGAGCTGTCGACAAAGTGTCGACAGCTTGAGAGCAAAACTGGGAACTTCCGAAAAAAGTTCCCAGTTTTGCGTAGATTGAACGTGAAGGGGGGCATCCCTTCGCCCTCCCCCCTTCACAATCCCCCCATGCGTGTCCAAACTATGCCTCTGATCCTCCCCCGCTGGGGGAGGAACACTTTCCTACCCTGCATATGCAAAAAAGCAGAGGCTTGGACGCCTCCCGTTCGGGAGGTTCCAAGCCTCTGCTTTTCTCGGGTCTTCGGTTCAATCGAGGATCTCCACGGAGACCTTCTTGCCCTTCTTCTGGGCGACGGCCCGCATGAGAACGCGGATCTGCTTCACGATCCTGCCCTGCCGGCCAATGACCTTGCCCATATCGCCGTCGGCGACGCGGACTTCCAAAATCGTCTCACCGTCGGCCTTGCGCTCGGTCACAGAGACCTCGTCGGGATGATCGACCAGGCTCTGTACGATGTAGGTCAAAAGTTCTTTCATGCCGGTAGAAACTCCTTTTTTACGCTTCGACCTTCTTGAGCAGGCCGCGGACGGTGTCGGTGGGCTGGGCGCCGTTGGCGATCCAGTACTGCACGCGCTCCTGGTTGACCGTCAGCTTCTCGCCGTCAGCCATGGGATCGTAGGTGCCGAGCTCTTCGATGAAACGGCCGTCACGGGGGCTGCGGGAATCAGCCACGACGATACGGTAGTAAGGAGCCTTCTTGGCGCCCATTCTGCGAAGACGGATTTTGACCATTGTATGATTCACCTCCAAAAATAATCTGATCTATGCCAAGCGCCCTCGAGCGCGTGGTGTCCATTCTTGGCTCCCCTGCAAGGGGAGCTGTCGCCGCCGTTTACGGCGGTGACTGAGGGGTTCCAACCCCTCCGGCACGGCTGACGCCGCGCCACCTCCCCTTTCAGGGGAGGACATCAAAACAGGCCGCCCAGGCCGGGGAAGCCGCCGCCTCCGCCGCCCATTCTGCCCATTTTCTTCTGCAGCTTCTTCATGTTCTTGCCGGAGAACTGCTTCATCATCTGCTGCATGGCCTCAAACTGCTTGAGCAGGCGGTTCACGTCCACCACGCTGGTGCCGGAGCCAGAGGCGATGCGCTTTTTGCGGCTGGAGTTGAGCATGGCGGGATTGTCCCGCTCCGCCTGGGTCATGGAGAGGATGATGGCCTCCTGTCGGGACAGGGCCTTCTCGTCCATCTTGGCGCCCTTGAGCGCCTTGGCGTCCACCCCGGGGATCATGCCGGCCAGGCTCTCCAGGTCGCCCATGCCGCGCAGCTGCTTCATCTGATCCAGATAGTCGCTGAGAGAGAAGCGGTTGGCCCGCAGCTTTTCCGCCGCCTCCAGGGCCTTCTTCTCGTCAAAGCTCTGCTCGGCCTTCTCGATGAGGGTGAGCACGTCGCCCATGCCCAGGATGCGGGAGGCCATGCGGTCGGGGTGGAAGGGCTCGATGGCGTCCAGCTTCTCGCCCACGCCCATGAACTTGATGGGCTTGCCGGTGGCCGCGCGGATGGAGAGCGCCGCGCCGCCTCTGGCGTCGCCGTCCAGCTTGGAGAGCATGACGCCGGTGATGTCCAGCGCCTCGTCAAAGGCGGAGGCCGCGTTTACCGCGTCCTGACCGGTCATGGCGTCCACCACCAGCAGGATCTCCGCCGGCTCCACGGCGGCCTTGATGTTCTTCAGCTCGTCCATCAGCGCCTCGTCGATATGGAGGCGGCCGGCGGTGTCCAGGAACACCAGGTCGTTGCCGTGCTTTTTGGCGTGCTCGATGCCCGCCTTGGCAATGTCCACGGGATTAATCTGCCCCATCTGGAACACGGGGATGTTGAGCTGAGCGCCCACGGTCTCCAGCTGCTTGATGGCGGCGGGGCGGTACACGTCGCAGGCCACCAGCAAGGGGCGCTTGCCCTGCTTGCGCATGTAGCCGGCCAGCTTTGCGCCGTTGGTGGTCTTGCCCGCGCCCTGCAGACCCACCAGCATCACCACGCTGGGGCTCTTGGAGGAGATGTTCAGCTTCTGGTTCTGCCCGCCCATGAGGGCGCAGAGCTCCTCGTTGACGATCTTGATGACCATCTGCGCGGGGTTCAGGGCCTCCAGCACGTCGGTGCCCACAGCCCGGTCGGTGACCTTCTTGGTGAAGTCCTTGACCACCTTATAGCTGACGTCGGCTTCCAGCAGCGCCATACGCACCTCGCGCATGGCCTCCTTCACGTCGCCGGAGGACAGCCGTCCCTTGCCGCGCAGGCGTTTGAACGCGGCGGTCAGTTTATCGGATAAGCTCTCAAATGCCATGTTCTATCCTCTCAGCAGCGCATCCACCGCATCGGCGGCTTGCTCGGCCAGTTCCTTCGTCTGCCCCTGGGTGAGGGTGCACAGTTTTCCCAGCAGCTCCCGCACCGCCTCCAGCCCTTTTTGGGTCTGGTTGAAGCGGCGGAGCAGGCCGGTCTTTTCCTCCATCTCCTGCATCGCCGCCTCGGCGCGGCGGATATTGTCCCACACGCCCTGCCGGGAGACCCCGGCCTGCTCGGCGATCTCGGAGAGGGAGAGATCCTCGTTATAGTGAAGATCGCAGCACTCCCGCTGCTTTTCCGTCAGGAGCTCCCCGTAGAAATCCAGCAGCATGGACTGCATCAGTCGGCCTTCTTCCACGGCGTTCCCTCCTGTCAAGTTTCACAGCTTTACAGACTATACACCCCTTCCCCGGGAATGTCAAGCACTTTTTCTTGACACTAGGCTTTTTGTATAGAATTGCCAGGGCTGGGAAAACTTTTCCCGATATGCCAAAGAAGAAGGAGCATTTTCGTATGGAAAGCATTTGGAACGCCCCCTTTGTGGAAACCGAAAAGCTCGCCGCCTGCGCCGCAGCCTCCGCAAGGCTGCTGCCGCCCCGGGGTCAGAGCCGGGGCCGGCGCGCCCTGCCCGCCCTCTATCGAAGCGTCGAGGAGATCCGCCGCTGCACCGCCCTGCTGCGGCGGCGCAGCCAGGCCGGGGCACAGCTGCCTCCCGCCTGGGAATGGCTGCTGGACAACGAATATCTTGCCCGCCGGGAGCAGCGCAGCGCCGCCGGGGACTTCGCCCGGGCAGGAAAGCTGCGCCGCTGCGGGGAGGGGATCCTCATCGTGGCCCTGGCCCGCGCGCTGCTGCTGGCGGGTCGGGGGCAGGTGGACGAGACGCGGGCGCGGCTCTTCCTGGAGGGCTTTCAGACCGTGACGCCCCTGCGCCGGGCGGAGCTGCAGCTCTTCCCCGCCGCCCTGCGCTGCGCCGCCCTGGAGGAGTTAGCCGCCCTCAGCCGGGAGCTCAGGCACAGCGCCGAGCCGGAGCGCTTTCCCGCCCTGCTGGAGGCGCTCTTCACCACCCTGCGGCTCTTCTCCGTGCTGGATACGGAAGCGCTTCTCCGGGGCGCGGATCTCACCGACGCCATCCTCTGCGCCGACCCCACCGGGGACTATCCCGATATGGACAGCGCCACCCGGCAGGACTATCTGCGCCGGGTGGAACAGCTTGCGCGCCGCGCCGGGCTGGAGGAGCAGAGCTGCGCGCGGCAGCTGATCCGCCAGGCGAAGAGCGAGGCGATCCATGTGGGGCGGCTGCTGTTCCGCCAGCCCAGTCCCGTCCGGGCCAGGCTATACATCGGGGCAAATCTGCTGCTGACGCTGCTGCTCTCCCTGCTGATCGGCTTCTCCCGGGGCGGGGGGCTGGCGGCGCTTTTGCTGCTGATCCCCGTGTCCCAGCTGGTGAAGAGCGCCCTGGATCTGCTTTTGGCGCGCCTGGCGCCGCCCCGGCGCCTGCCCCGGATGGACATGGAAAAGGGCGTCCCGCCCGAGGGCAAGACCCTCTGCGTCATCTCGGTGCTGCTGCCCGATCCCGCCGCCGCCCGCGCCCAGTGCCGGCGCCTGGAGGAGCAGCGCATGGCCTGCCGCCGGGAGGGGAAGAACCTGCTCTTCGGGCTGCTGGCGGATCTGCCGGAGGCGAAAACGGAGACGACTCCCACCGACGAGGCCGTGCTGGAGAGTGCCCGGCAGGGCATCGAGGCGCTGAATGCGCGCTATGGCGGCGGCTTCTATCTCTTTACCCGCCCCCGGTGCTTTGACGGGCGCCGCTGGACGGGCTGCGAGCGCAAGCGGGGCGCCCTGCTGGAGCTGGCCAGGCTCTGCTGCGGGGAGGAAAACGCCCTCTCCGTCACCGGCGACCGGGCGGCGCTGGATGGCGTGCGCTACCTGCTGACCCTGGACGCCGACACCCGCATCTACCCCGGCGCCGCGGGGGAGCTGATCGGCGCCATGCTCCATCCCCTGAACCGGCCCCACATCGACGAGGCCAGCGGCGTGGTCACTTCCGGTCACGCCGTGCTGCAGCCCCGGATGAGCACCGAGCTTGCCTCCGCCACCGCCACGGACTTTGCCCTGATCTTCGCCGGCGCCGGGGGCAGCGACCCCTACGGCGGTCTCTGCGGCGAGCTCTATATGGACGCCTTCGGCAGCGGGGGCTTTGCGGGCAAGGGCATTCTGGACGCCCGCGCCCTGCTGCGCTGCACCGCCTCCCGCATCAAGCCCGGACGGGTTTTGAGCCACGATGCGGTGGAGGGCGCCCTGCTGCGGGGCGGCTTTCTGGGGGACGCGGAGTTCCTGGACGCCTTTCCCGCCAAGCCTCTCAGCTTTTATAAGCGCCTGCACCGCTGGGTGCGGGGGGACTGGCAGAATCTTCCCTTCGCCTTCTGCCGGGATCTGCCGGGGATCGAGCGCTGGCGGCTCTTTGACAGTCTGCGCCGCTCGCTGCTGCCGCCCATGACGCTCTTGGCCATCCTGGCGGGCTTTTTCCTGCCGGGGAGCGCCGCAGCGCTGCCCGCCTGGGCGGCGACGCTGGCGCTGCTGGATCGGCTGCTGCTTGCCATGGTGGAGGAGAGTCTGCGCCGGGAGGCGAGGCAGGCGCGGCGCTTCTCCCGCCTGCTCACCGGGGTGGGCGGCGCCATCGTGCAGACCTTCCTGCGGCTCTGGCTGCTGCCCTATGAGGCCTGGATCTGCCTCTCGGCGGCAGGCACGGCGCTCTGGCGCATGGCGGTCAGCCACAAAAATCTGCTCCAGTGGCAGACCGCCGCCCAGGCCGAGCAGGGGAAGGGCGGTCTCGGCGCCCACCTGCTGGCCTTCTGGCCGGCGATCCTGCTGGGGCTTGGCTGCCTGCTGCTCTCCCCCTCGATCCTGGGGCGCTCGGTGGGGCTTTTGTGGCTGCTCTCCCCCTGCGCGGCCTTCGCCCTGGCGCTGCCGGCCAGGCGGGAGCGCCCCCTCTCCCAGCCGGAGCGGGACTATCTGCTCTCCGCCGCGGAGGAGAGCTTTCGCTACTACCGGGACTTCTGCAGCCGGGAGGACGGCTATCTGCCCCCGGACAACTTCCAGGAGCAGCCGCCCCTCGGCCTTGCCCACCGCAGCTCCCCCACCAACATCGGCCTTGCCATGCTGTCCGCCGCCGCGGCGGTGGAGCTGGGCTTTTTCCCAAGGGGGACGGCGCTGGGTCTGCTGGAGCGCATGACCGACAGTCTGGAGCGCCTGCCCCGCTGCAAGGGGCACTTCTACAACTGGTACGACACCCGGAGCCTCTCGCCGCTGCTGCCCGCCTTTATCTCCACCGTGGACAGCGGCAACCTCTGCGCCGCCCTCATGGCGCTGCGCCAGGCGCTGCGGGGCTGGGGTGCGGAGGAGCTTGCCGGACGGCTGGACAAGCTCATTGACGAGATGGACTTCTCCCCGCTCTACGATCGCAGCCGGGGACTCTTCTATATCTCCTATGACGCGGAAAAGGAGCGGGGCGCCGGCGGCTGGTACGACCTGATGGCAAGCGAGGCCATGCTCACAAGCTACCTGGCCGTGGCCCGGGGGCAGGCGCCGCTGAAGCACTGGCGGCGGCTCAGCCGGGCGCTGCTGCAGAAGGACGGCTACCGGGGTCTGGCCAGTTGGACGGGCACCATGTTCGAGTATCTGATGCCGGCGCTGTTTCTGCCCTACACCCCGGGCAGTCTCCTGCACGAGAGCGGCCGCTTCTGCGTCTATGTCCAGAAGCACCGCCGCTTTGCGGGCAAGCCCTGGGGCATCTCCGAGAGCGCCTGCTACGCCCTGGATGCCTCTCTCAGCTACCGCTACAAGGCCAGCGGCTGCGGGGATCTGGCGCTGAAGCGGGGGCAGGACGAGGATCTGGTCACCGCGCCTTACGCGGCCTTCCTGGCGCTGGCCATCGACCCCCGGGCCGCCGTGCAGGATCTGCGCCTTTTCGAGCGCTGCGGTGCCCGGGGCAGCCGGGGCTTTTTTGAGGCGCTGGACTTTACCCCCTCCCGCTGCCGGGAGAATGAGGGGGCGGTGGTGCGCTGCACCATGGCCCACCATGTGGGCATGAGCGTGCTGGCCGCCGCAAACGCCCTGGACGAGGGGCTGATCCGCCGCTGGTTTCTGGCGGATCCGGCCATGGCGGCCTTTCAGCCCCTGCTGCAGGAGCGCCTGCCGGAGCACGCGCCCCTGCTGCGCCGGGAGCTGACGAGGGCGCCGGAGCGGCCGCCCCGGGACCCGGGGCGCTGGTGGTCGGTGCAGGGCAGCCGGGACGACTGGGAGGAAAAGCGCTGCCGGCTCACCAACGGCAGCTACGAGCTGCTGCTTTCCAGCGCCGGCGCCGCCTCTGCCGCCCTCCGGGGACGCTGCCTCTACGGCAGCCCCAGCCTGGAGGACGCGGAGCCCCTGTGGGAGCTGGAGTGGAACGGCGTGAAGCAGCCCGAGCCCGCCCGAGCGGATCGCTGGGAGCTCTCGGAGAGCCGGGGGCTCTGGGTCTGGGAGAAGGACGGGCTCCTCTGCCGGGGGGAGGTCTGTCTCTCCGCCTCCGAGCCCGGCGAGCGGCGCAGCCTGAGCCTCCGGGTCACGCGGGATGGAGAAGGCAGCCTGCGCTTTTCCCTGCGCCCGGTGCTGGCCGCCTGGACGGATTACAGCGCCCACTCTGCCTATTGGAGCCTGGGCATGGAGGCGGAGGCGCTGGAGGACGGCCTGCTGCTGCACCGCCTGCCCCGCCCCGGCGCGCCGGGGCTCTGGCTCTGTCTGCGGAGCAATGTCCCCGCCCGGGGGTCGGCGGGGCGGCGCTGCTCCCTGGGCGTCGCCTTCACCCTCCGCGCGGGGGAGACCGTCGATCTGCTCCTGGCCGTCTGTGCCGCGGAGCGCCGGGAGGACGCCCTCCGGGGCGCGGGAGAGATCCTGCGGGGGCAGGATCGGGCGGATCTGGTGGGCGCCCTGGCGCAGCGTCTCGGCATGACCGGGCAGGAGCTGGGCGCGGCCATGGGGCTGCTGTCCCAGCTGCACCGGCCGCTGCTGTCCGCGGCGCCGAAAGCTGCTCTCTGGCCCTACGGGGTCTCCGGGGACTACCCCCTGCTGGTTTGCGACGGGCAGGCGGCGGAGGCGCTGCCCCTGCTGCGCCGCTTCCTGCTGCTGCGCAGCTGCGGGGAGGAGGCGGAGCTCTGCTATCTCACCGACGAGGAGGGAGAGTACCGCCAGCCCCTGCGGCGGGAGATCTGCCGTCTGCTGGATGCCTGGGGGCTGAGCCCCCTGCTGGGCGCCCGGGGCGGCGTCCATTTCGCCCCACGGGAGGCGGAGGAGACCCTGCGCAGCCGCGCTGCCGTCAGCGTGGGCGAGCCACGCTGGCGCTTTCCCGCCGCCGCGGCGCCCCGGCTGGGGGAGCCGCGGGAGGAGGGCGCCCTGCCCGCCTTCGCCTGGGAGGGGGAGAGCTTCGCCTTCGTCTCGCCCCCGCTCCCCGGCCGGGTCTGGCAGCATGTCCTCTCCAACGGGCGCATGGGCGCCATCGCCGCGGACTGCGGGCCGGCTGCCCTCTGGCTGGATAACGCCCGGGAGCTTCGCCTGATCCCGCCTATGACCGACCCCCGGGGCACGGCGGGGGCGGAGCTTCTCTGGGCGGAGACGGAGGCGGGCCCCGTGAGCCTCTTCGCCGCGAACGACGGCATCCCCTGCCGGGTGCGCTTCTCCCCGGGCCTTGCCCGCTGGGAGAAGGAGATCGGGGGGCACGCTGTCAGCACGGAGCTCTTCTTCCCGCCCTGGCTGAACGCCCGGGTGCTGCTGATCCGCGGGGCGGAGGGGCTGCAGCTCCAATGGCTGCTGCAGCCTACGCTTGGGCCGGGGGACGCCGCCTCCCTGCGCTGTCGCTGGGAGGGCGGGCTCTTCCGGGCGGAGAACCCGGAGAGCGGCCGGGAGGGGCTTTGCTTCCTGGCCGGATGCAGCTGTGATGCCAGAGCCCGCACAGATTTCACCCCGCCCGCCCTGCAGCTGAGTCTGGAGGGCGAGGCGCTGACGGTGCTCTGCTGCGGCTGCTGCACCGAGGCGGAGCTGCGGCAGCTGCTGCGCCCCGGGGCGGCGCTCTCCGCCGGGGCGGACGCCAGAGCCCAGTGGCAGCGGCTGCTGGGAGATCTGCGTCTTAAAACCGGCATTCCGGCGCTGGATCGCTATCTCTGCCCCTGGGCGCTCTACCAGACTCTGGCCTGCCGGCTCATGGGCCGCGCCAGCCTCTACCAGAGCGGCGGCGCCTTCGGCTTCCGGGATCAGCTGCAGGACGCGGTGAATCTCCTGCTGCTGGAGCCGGGCTACGCGAGGGCACGGATCCTGGACGCCTGCCGCCACCAGTACCAGGAGGGGGATGTGATGCACTGGTGGCACCCCCTGCCGGGTGGCGACAAGGGGGTGCGCACCCGCTGCTCGGACGATCTGCTGTGGCTGCCCTGGGCGCTCTGCGCATACGTGGAGGCCACAGGAGATCTGGGGATCTGCACCCGGGAGGAGCCCTGGCGCCGCTCGCCGGAGCTTGCGCCGGGAGAGCGGGATCGCTATGAGGCACCGGAGACAGTAGGCGCGGCCACAGTGCTGGCCCATGCCCGCGCGGCGCTGGAGCGCTTCCAAAGCCGGGGAGTGGGCGCGCACGGTCTGCCCTTCTTCGGCAGCGGGGACTGGAACGACGCCATGGATGCCGTAGACGGAGAGAGTGTCTGGCTGGGCTGGTTTGCCTCCCTCTGCGCCGACCGCTTCGCCGCGCTGCTTAAGCGTCTGGAGCAGCCCGGGGCGGAGGAGTATCACCGCGCCGCCGAAGCGCTGGGCCGGGCCGCCGACGCCGCCTGGAACGGGAGCTGGTACCGCCGGGGCTACTGGGCGGACGGAGAGCCCCTGGGGGGCGACGGGCGCATCGACCTGCTGCCCCAGGCCTTCGCCGCCTTGAGTCCCTACGCCGACCCCCGGCGGGCGGAGGCCGCCCTGGACGCGGCGCTTTCCCGCCTGCTGGACGAAAAGCACGGCCTGGTGAAGCTCTTCGATCCTCCCTTCGGGGAGGACGAGCGCAGCCCCGGCAGCATCGTGGGCTATGGCCGGGGCTGGCGGGAAAACGGCGGGCAATACACCCACGGGGCGCTGTGGCTGGCCCGGGCCTGCCTCCGCCGGGGGCGGCTGCAGGAGGGGCTGGAGCTGCTCAAGCTGCTGCTGCCCGAGACCCACGAGCTGCGCCGCTGGGGCGCGGAGCCCTTCGTGCTGGCGGCGGACGTCTCCTCCGCCCCGGGGCATGAGGGGGAGGCGGGCTGGAGCTGGTACACCGGCTCCGCCGGCTGGTTCTTCCGCATTGCCGCGGAGGATCTGCTGGGGCTGCGGCTGCGGGACGGGAAGCTGGAGATCCGCCCTCTGCTGCCAGACTGGGAGGCCCACATCCAGGGACGCGAGATCGTGGTGAAAAACGGAACCGTCGTGGAGGAATGAAGTGGGCTGCGCCCAATGAAGGAATGAAGACGCCGCGCGTTTTCTGTGCTTCCCCCAGCGGGGACTTTTGCCAAAGCAAAAGCTGCCGGTGGCAGGTTTTGCAGGCAAAAGAGGAGCGAAGCGAACAGTCCCGCGAAGCGGGTGATGCGGGAGAGCCTACGTCTTTCTTCTTCGCTGCAGCATTGCTGCGTATCGTTCTCTCTCCCTCGCCTGTCAGCTTCGCTGACAGCAGAGCTGGGAACGTCGCACGCTGCCCGCGCGTCGGGATCCTCCCCCGCCGGGGGAGGAACAGGTCCTTCCTTTCTTCTCTTTTCACTCTTCACTTTTCACGCTTCTTATGATATAATGCTATGAAAAAGTCTGATCTGGAGGTGCCCCATGGAGCTGACAAGGACGGAGATCCTGCCCGACGTATGGCTGAACCACCTGCGCTCGGAGAAATTCAAGACCGCCTGCCTGAGCCTGAACCTGCTGACCCAGCTTAAGCGGGAAACTGCGTCCATGAACGCGCTGATCCCCTACGTCCTGCGCCGGGGCACCACCCGTTACCCGGATATGGAGGCGCTGGCCCGGCGGATGGAGGAGCTTTACGGCACGGCGGCGGAGCCGGTGGTGCGCCGGATCGGGGAGATCCAGTGCCTGGGCTTTTACGCCAGCATCCCGGAGAGCGCCTTTCTCCCCGGCGGGCAGAGCGTCCTGCGGGAAAGCTGCGAGCTGCTGGGGCAGCTGCTGCTCTCCCCCGCCACCCGCGGCGGCCTCCTGCTGCCCCAGTATGTGGACAGTGAGAAGGAAAAGCTGCTGGATCGGATCCGCGGCCGCATCAACCACAAGTCCTCCTACGCGCTGAGCCGCTGCGTGGAGGAGATGTGCTGCTGCGAGGATTTTGCCGTGAGCCGCCTGGGCAGCGAGAGCGAGTGCGAGAATATCAACTACAAGAAGCTCACCAAGCAGTACCATACCCTGCTGCAGACAAGTCCGGTGGAGATCTTCTACTGCGGCCGCGCCGATGAGCGGGAGCTGGCCGCCGCCCTGCGGGACTCGCTGGTCACCCTGCCCCGGGGCGAGATCGACTACGAGATCGGCACCGATCTGCGCATGAACGCCCTGGAGGAGGCTCCCCGCTTTGTGGAGGAGGAGCTGGACGTGAGCCAGGGGAACCTGGTGATCGGCTGGCGCCTGGGGGACTGCATGGAGGAGCCGGATCAGGCTGCCCTTCTGGTCTTCAACGCCGTCTTCGGCGGCGGCACCAAGTCCAAGCTCTTCACCAACGTGCGGGAGCGGCTGCAGCTCTGCTACCACGCGGGCTCTCTGGTGGACGTCCACAAGGGTCTGCTGCTGGCCGCCTCCGGTGTTGATTTTGACAAAATGGAGCCCGCCCGGGACGAGATCCTGGCGCAGCTGGCCGCCATGGCCCGGGGCGAGGTGAGCGAGGAGGAGCTCTCCGCCGCCAAGGCCGGGGTCGCCTCCGATCTGCGCGCCATGAGCGACAGCCAGGGCGAGCTGGAGGGCTTCTATCTCGCCCAGACCCTGGACGGGCTGGACTACGGCCCCCTGGAGCTGGCCGCGCTGGCCGAGGATGTGACGAAGGAGGACGTGGTACGCATCGCCCAAAGCGTGGACTGCGACCTGATCTATTTTCTGAAGGGCGGCAAGCAGGAGGAAGAAGATGGAGAGTAAAGCCTATCCCCACATCGGGGAGACCTTATACAGCGAGACCCTGCCCAACGGCCTGCGGCTGCGGGTGATCCCCAAGAGGGGCTTCCGCAGCGCCTATGCCGCCTTTGCCACAAACTACGGCGGCTGCCACCGGCGCTTCACCGTGGACGGGCGGAGGGCGGAGACCCCCGCCGGCGTGGCCCACTATCTGGAGCACAAGATGTTCGATCTGCCCGAGGGGGACAATGCCGTGGATCTGCTCACCGCAAACGGCGCCGATCCCAACGCCTTCACCTCCGACAGCATCACCTGCTACTACTTCGAGTGCACCGAGCACTTTGAGGAAAACCTCCGCCTGCTGCTGCACTTCGTCTCCACCCCCTATTTCACGGAGGAGACCGTGCAGAAGGAGCGGGGCATCATCAGCCAGGAGATCCAGGGGAGCGAGGACAGCCCCTACAGCGCGGTGTACGAGAATCTGCTGCGGCAGCTCTACGCCGCCCATCCCATCCGGGATCGGGTGCTGGGCACGGTGGAGAGCATCGCCCGGATCACCGCCGAGACCCTCTATGACTGCCACCGGGTCTTTTACGCCCCCTGCAACATGTGCCTCTGCGTGGAGGGGGACGTGGATCCGGAGGAGATTGCCCACATCGCCCGGGAGGAGCTGCCCCAAGAGCAGGGCAGCGTTCCCACCGCGGACTTCGGGGAGGCGGAGTCCCCCCTCCCGCTGGAGCGGCTGCACCGGGAGCAGATGGACGTGTCCGCGCCCCAGTTTCTCATCGGCGCCAAGCTCGCGCCCGCCCCGGCGGGGGAGGACGCTCTCCGGCAGCGGCTGGTGTCGGCGCTCTCGCTGCGGCTGCTGCTGGGCGCCTCCTCGGACTTCTACAACCGGCTCTACGCCCAGGGGCTTCTGAACCGGGACTTTGACGCCGAGATCGAATTCGGCGCCGGCGTCGCCACCCTGCTCATCGGCGGGGAGAGCGAGGATCCCCTGGCGGTGCTCCGTGCCCTGGAGGAGGAGCTTGCCCGGGTGAACCGGGAGGGGCTGGACAAGGCGCGCTTCGAGCGGGCCAAGCGGGCCTCCTTCGGCGCCCGGCTCCGGGGGCTGGAGGATTTTGAAAGCGTGTGCCTCTCCCTGGCGGAGGGGATCTTCCAGGGCTTCTGCGCCCTGGACGCCACGGAGCTGCTGCAGAGCGTGAGCTGCGAGGAATGCGAGGCATTTCTCCGCCAGCTCTCTCCCGAGCGCCTGGCCATTTCTATCATTGAACCAAGGAGAACCTGATATGCTGCTTCAACTTTTACTGGATCCGCTTGTGGAGGAGGAAATCCTCGAGACCATGCAGCGGGACGCGGAGATCAGCTTTCCCGGCCTGGGGATCTTCGGTCTGAATCCCCCCGCGTCCTTCACGATCTTCGGCCGGACGATCTATTTCTACGGCGTGCTGATCGCCCTGGGCTTTCTGTTTGGCATCCTGTACTGCGCCCGCCGCAGCAAGGACTTCGGCATCAAGTCCGACAATGTGTATGACCTGGTGCTGCTGCTGATCCCCCTGTCCATCCTCTGCGCCCGGAGCTATTACGTGCTCTTCCGGCTGGACGAGTTTGCGGGTAAGCCCTTCCTGTCTTACCTGGCCGTGTGGGAAGGCGGCATCGCCATCTACGGCGGCATCATCGGGGGTGTGCTGGCCATCCTGCTGACCTGCCGCTGGCGGAAGATCCCCTTCCTCGCCTTTCTGGATCTGGCGGTCTACGGCGTGCTCATCGGCCAGATCATCGGCCGCTGGGGCAACTTCATGAACCGGGAGGCCTTCGGCGGCGCTACGGACATCTTCTGCCGCATGCGTCTCACCGATCCCTCCGGCCGCTTCATCGAGGTACACCCCACCTTCCTGTACGAGAGCCTGTGGAACCTGGTGCTGCTCATCGGTCTGGTGATCTGGCAGAAGAAGGGCAAGCGGAAATACGACGGGCAGCAGGCCCTGCTCTACCTCTTCTGGTACGGCCTTGGCCGCGCCTGGATCGAGGGGCTGCGCACGGACAGCCTGTACATCGGACACACGGGGATCCGGGTGTCCCAGGCGCTGAGCCTGGTGCTGGTGCTCTTCTCGCTTATCGTGCTGCTGCTGGAGCGGCGGCGGGAGCACCCGGCGGAAAAGCTGTATGTGAATCGCGTCAAAGACGCTGAAAAAGAAGAAAAAACTGCTGAAGATACAAAAAAGGAGGAAGCGTAATGGCAGACTATAAAGAAATTCTCGGCTCGCTGGTCAACAAGGCCCGGGGCGCTGTGGAGAGCAGCGGTATTGCGGACGTGTATCAGAAGGGCGCCGGCCGCGCCAAGTCCTATGCCCGCATCGCCCGGCTCACCCTGGATCTGAACAGCCAGGCGGAGGAGCTGCGCAAGGTCTATACCGAGATCGGCAAGCTCTATTTCGAGCAGGCCAAGGACAAGCCCGAGGGCTTCTTCGCCCCCCTCTTCGCCCAGGCGGGCAGCCTCATGGCCGACATGCAGGCCAAGGAGACGGAGCTTTCCGCCCTCAAGGAGGCGCTGAAGGAGGCCGGCGCAGAGAAGGACATCGAGGTGGAGATCACCGAGGAGACCGAGGACTTCGCCGCCGTCGTGGACGCCACCGAGGCCGCGGGCAAGGGCGACGGGGAATGAGCCTGTCGCAAAATGCGGGCGAGGCCGGCAGGGAGCAAAGCGCCGCACGCAGCAAAAAAGGAAGGGTCGAAACGATCCTTCCTTTTTTGCTGCGCCGTAGGGGCGGCCTTTGGCCGCCCGCTTGTGGCCCCCTTGCCTAAAGGGGGCTGTCGCCCGAGCGGAGCGAGGGTGACTGGGGGATACGTTTTCTTCGTTCGCGCCCGGATCCCCCCGACCTCGCTTCGCTCGGCCACCCCCCTCTAGGCGAGGGGGGCTTTGCGCCGCCGCCCTTGCCTCTCCCGCGTGCTCTTGCCTCCCCCTTAGGGGGAATTGCGGCTTCGCGCTGCCGGTGGCGGGATTCCGGTCACGCGCTGCCGGTGGCAGAGGAAGCGCGACCGAAATCTCCGCAGCCGCGCCGTTGGCGGGCCGCAGCGAAGCAGGCCCGGGAACGGCAAATGCGGCAAGGCGTTCTGAAGCGAAGCCGGAATTTCCGCAGCGGAAGATTCCCCCGGCGGGGGAAATGTCCGTGAAGCGGACAAAAGGGGGGGGAGGACGGAAAACGCAGGGATCAGCGCAAGCCCGCAGCGTTTTCCGGGCACCGCAAGGTGGAACGGTGTCACGGCGCGTCCCCCGCAAGCGCCGTGACGGAAGGGGTCGAGAGACGGGGGCACGGGCCGCCGAGGGCGTCGGCCCCTACGGCGCAGACGGCTATTGCTCCCTGAAATAAGCGTTTGCCTCGGCTATCGTCGTGTCGTCCCACTTTGTACAGGTACCCGTTTCAAGCCATTCTTCAAACAATTCATAGTTTTCATAACCCTCCTCCTGCTCTATATCCGCATAAAGCTCAGGAAAGGTTTCTCTATCAATGCCATCCTTTTCGAGCGAATTGAAACGCCCTAAATAATAGAGATGGTCTTCCCACACAGAGTAGTATACGTCGATAATGCCGACATGTGAGCCTCTTGACAGCCCAGAACAATAAACCTGCGAATCAAAGTCATAAATAACAGCGATATAGGGAGGATTGCCACCCTCGGTGTAGCGGAAAAGCATGAGATGTGCATCCGTCTCGTCCGCTGTGCCCTCGGACAGCTTTCCATCAAAGATCTGCGCAGAGGTAAGGGTAAAATCGTCCGGGTGAGGCAGTCCTTTTCTGTAGGCATTGATGATCTCATACTGCTCGGTCATATCTTGGTTGCTGTTTGGCTCGGCCATGTCCGTTTTGTCGTTGGGAACCAGTACCTTGGTGAAGATCAAGAGCGCCACAACAAGAACGACCGCAACAGGAAGGACGATTGCAAGGAGCTTTTTGGCCTTTTTTGCGCGAACAGCCGCCTCGGCCTCTTTGGCCTCCCGTGCAGCCTTGTCCTCGGCCTCTTTGGCTTCCCGCTCCGCCTTTTCCCTTGTCAGTCTTGCGTCCTTCTCAGCGATCAGGGCAGCCAGATCCAGGTTCAGCAGGGCGTTTTTTTCGTTCCCGCAGCAATAGCACTTTGCCCCGCTGTTCCAGGTTCCGCAGGCGCAGCGCCACAGATCCTTGTGCTCTTGCGGTGAGACGTCGCACTTTCCGCCGTATTTCAGCCTGTATTGCTTGGCCAGTTCTGCGTCGCCCAACTTCAGGCTAAGGTTTTCCGCAACTGGAAGCGGCTCCCAGGCTTCGGAAGTCCCGTCCCAGGTGCTGTTATCCGCAAAGATGACCCGTGTAACCTGCACGGTATACCCGCGGGTGGAGAGGTCAGGGAGCGGGATCGCCGTCTTCTGGCCGAACTCTTCCCCTTGCTTGACGGACAGATCAAGATATTCCTTCTCCGTCTCGCTGTCAAGCGGCTGTCCCATCGTGTCCAGCGCAGAGAGAATGAGTCTGGCCGCCTTGACCGTCTTGGCAGAAAGGTTTTTCAGCTTGAGCTGCGCCAGTACCTTCCCTGTCTGCGTATCTTTCAGCAGGTTGCCAGCGGAAATCAGAACCGGGGATCCTTCTGCGTACAGATTTTTAGGCAGGGAGAACAGTTTTTCAAATCGTTCGCTCATACAGACACCTCAGATTTCCGGCAGTTCTTCATCGGCGGCGTTTTCCTGCTGCGCCTCGATCCTGTTGCTTGGCAGAGCCACGACCATCATCATGCCCACCATGCCGAGAAACAGCGTCCACCAGAAGTAGCACTTTTCCGTATGCCCTTTCATCGCGGCGATCCGCTGAAACTCCTTGGCAACGCAGATCTGCAGCCAGACCAACAGGCCTGCCACAACAAGAATCCCCAGCACCAACAAACCTTCCATTTTGATTCCTTCCTTTCATTCTTAAACTTTATAGGCAAGATTTGCTTATACAGTTTATTATAACATAGCAGTTTTGCCCATATAATTCAAGAAGAATTTGAATTGTATGGGTGATTTTATGCTGAATTACTATGAAATCGGTCAGCGGATCCGGGCGAGAAGAAGGGCGCTGGGACTGTCCCAAGAGCAGCTTGCGGAGTATGCTGACATCTCCATCACGCACATGAGCCATATTGAAACCGGGAGCACCAAGCTGAGCCTGCCTGTTCTGGTTTTCCTCGCCGGAAGCCTTCACGTCAGCGTGGACGAGCTGCTGTTCGACCGTTCTGCTCTGCAGGATGCCCAGCCCTCCCGCAGGCTCACTCTGCTTCTGGAGAGCTGCTCCGCCGAAGAGCTTTCCTTTCTCACCAAGGTGGCAGAGGGCGTGCTCAAGGCCATGCGCGAGCCGTAGAAGATTCCCCTTCCTGCTTCTATCTTAGCAAAACGAAAGGTGCAAAACAATTATCTGGCTGCATCGTGTTTGGGGTAAAATCCTTGCTTTTTCAAAAAAGCAGGGATTTTTCCCGCCTTCTTCCGGAGATTTTTCCCGCCTTCTTCCGGAGAAACCTTGCGCAATTGCGTTTATTGGCTTATAATAAATACTTGAATTCTTACCCGCAGGAGGCTTCCATGAAAGAGGCTGCGAAAAAGCACGGCGCGCTGCTGGCGGTGCTGCTGGTCATTCTCTCGGTGTCGCTGCTCTTTGCCCAGCGCAAAAACGGCATGTTCATCGACGAGATCTACACCTATGGCCTCTCCAACAGCCACTACGCCGCCTATCTGGAGGACGTGGCCGGCGGCAGCCTGGAGGACGCGGTGCTCACCCGGCAGCAGCTCTGGGACTATGTGGTGGTAAACGACGGGGAGACGCTGGATTTCGCCTCGGTCTATGACAACCAGGTGCACGACGTACACCCGCCTCTCTACTATTTCCTCTTCCACACCGTGGCCTCCCTGACGCCCGATGTGTTCAGCAAGTGGACGGGGCTGGCGCTTGATCTGACGCTCTTCGTGCTGACGCTGCTGGCACTCTACAGGCTGTGTCTGGCGCTCTTTGACAGCCCCTTTGCCGCACTGGCGGCGGTGCTCCTCTACGGGCTCAGCAGCCTGGGGCTCTCGGCCATGCTGCTCATCCGCATGTACATGCTCATGTCCCTCTTCACCGTGCTGCTGGCGCTGTGGATCACAAGGCTCATGCAGCGGGAGCGGTGGCAGTATTATGTGCTCGTCGGCCTCACGGTGTTTCTGGGGCTGCTGACCCAGTATTACTTCGTGTTCTACGCCTTCTTCGTCTGCGCGGCCTTTGTGTTTTGGGCGGCGGCGAAGCGGCGCTGGAAATCCCTCGGCCTCTTCGCCCTCAGCGCCTTCGCGGGGGTGGGCCTGCTGCTGCTGGTCTTCCCGGCCTGCATCCGGCACCTCACGGCGGACAAGCTGGTCTCCGGCGGCAACGCCCTGGAGCAGCTCTCCGTCCTCTCTCAGTACAAGACGCGGCTCCTGCTCTTCCTCCACGAGGTCACCCACGGCATGAAGGCCGCGGTGCTCCTCGCCCTGGCGGCGCTGGCGCTGCTGCTGGTCTTCTGCAAAAAGCTGCGCGCCGCCTCGAAGGAAAAGGGGCTGCCCTGGAGCGCGCTGGTGATCCTGCTGCCCGCCTTTGTGGCCTTTGTGGTGGTGGCGCTCATCTCCCCGGTGACGGAGCAGCGCTATATTTACAACCTGGCGCCGCTCTTTGCCGCCTTCGTCGGTTTTCTGCTGGCCCTGCTGGAGCGGAGTCTGGGCGGCATCCCCCGGGCTCGGCTCATAAAGGGCGGGGTGCTGCTGGCAGCGCTGGCGCTCTCGCTGTGGATCGACCGGAGCGAGCCGCCCCGCTACCTCTACCCGGTTGAGCCCTGCTATGTGGACAGCTATGCGGAATATGACGCGCTGGCGGAGGCGCACAGCAAGGATCCCTGCCTGTACATGACGGGCTACTTCGCTCCGCTGACCCAGGATCTGGGGGAGCTTTTGTACTTTGAGGACGTCTTTGTCACCGAAAACCCCGACTCTCCCGCGCTGGACGCCTATCTGGCGGAGCGCCCCGGGGACGAGTGTGTGGTTTATATCGACGTGAGCGCCTATTGGTCCAGCGGCTTTGAGCCGGAGGAGATGCTGCCCGCGCTGATCGCCTCCACCGATTATTCCGACTGGGAGCTGCTGTACGAAAACGGGCTCTCCGTCGCCTATCTCTTGAGAAAGTGAGTGTTTTTCCATGCTCTCTGTGATTTTGCCCTCGTATAACGAGGAAAAAATGATCCCCATCGCCGCCGAGACTGTCACCGGCATTCTGGACGAAGCGGGGATCGACCATGAGCTGCTGTTTGTGGACGACGGCTCCCGGGACAAGACCTGGGAGGAGATCGAGAAGGCTTCCGAAACCAATCCCCACGTGGTGGGTCTGCACTTCAGCCGGAATTTCGGCAAGGAGGCCGCCATGTTCGCGGGGCTGGAGCAGGCGCGGGGGGACTGCTGCGTGGTCATCGACTGTGACCTACAGCACCCGCCGGAGAAGATCGTGGAGATGTACCGGCTCTGGGAAGAGGGCTACGAGGTCGTGGAAGGCATCAAGGTGGATCGGGGCAGCGAGACCGGCATGCACCGCTTCGCCGCCAAGAGCTTCTACGGCATCATCAGCAAGGCCACCGGCCTCAACATGGCCGACTCCTCGGACTTCAAGCTCCTGGACCGCAAGGTGGTGGACGCCCTGAACCAGATGCCGGAGCGCAACGTCTTCTTCCGGGCGCTGAGCTTCTGGGTGGGCTTCAAGCGCACCACCGTGCGCTATCGAGTGCGCCAGCGCACCGCCGGGGAGAGCAAGTGGTCCACCCGCTCCCTCATCAAGTACGCCATCAACAACATCGGCTCCTTCTCCTCCGCCCCGCTGCACATCATCACCGTCCTGGGCGTGCTGATGCTGGTCACCTCCCTGGTCTTCGGCGTGGTGGCGCTGGTGCAGAAGTTTGCCGGCACCGCCATCGGCGGCTTCACCACGGTGATTTTGCTGCTGCTCTTCACGGGGAGCCTCATCATGATCTCCCTGGGCATCATCGGCTATTACATCGCCCGGATCTATGAGGAGCTGAAGGGGCGTCCGCGCTACATCATCTCCCGCACCTGCGGCAGGGAGGACAAGGCATGATCGAGAAAATCAAGGCGCTTTGCGTCAAGCACCGGGAGATCCTGGTGTACCTCATCGTGGGCGGCCTGACCACCCTGGTGTCCTGGGGCTGCAAGTTCCTCTGGGGCGCCACCGTCTATCACGGCGTCACCCACCCCACGGTGAGCCAGACCACGGTGCTGAACGTGGTGGAGAACCTGTCCGGCATCCTCTTCGCCTACTACCCCAACCGCCGCTGGGTCTTTCAGAGCAAAAACCCCAGGATCCTGGCGGAGTTCGGAGGCTTTTTCGTCTCCCGTCTGGGCACCTGGGGGCTGAGCTTGGTGCTGAACCTGCTGCTGACCAATGTGCTGAACGTGGAATACCATATCGCTACGGTCCTGGTGGCCGTGGTGGTGATCGTCGGCAATTACGTCATCTCCAAGTTCCTGATCTTCCGCAAGAAAAAGGACGGCGAGGAAAGCCCCGCCGAAACCGAGGAATGACAAAAAGTGCCTCCGAAGTGTCTCCTTCGAGGCGCTTTTTTCTGGGGCCGTTGCAAAATGAAGATTTTGCAACGGCCCCAATTTTTGCGCAAAAAGGCTAAAGAAACCGTGAGGGTGTGGAAAAGCATCCACAAATCTCCCGGTTTTTGCATGGCAAAGCCAGCCCTGAGCCTCAGACCAGCGCCAAATGTTGAAAAGAGATTCAATTATTCGT
>ONPF01000020.1 GCA_900319635.1 uncultured Eubacteriales bacterium
TTTTGCGTAGATTGAACGTGAAGGGGGGCATACCCTCCCCCCTTCACAATCCCCCCATGCGTGTCCAAACTATGCCGCATGGGTTTGTCTACAGTCTGACGGGAGGGGCAAGCCCCTCCCCTACGGTATTCGGTTAAGATCTGCCCCGCATGAGGGCCTTCATGCGCAGGGAGTGATCCAGGATGCTCTTGCGCAGGCGCAGGCTCTTGGGGGTGACCTCCAGCAGCTCGTCGTCCGCCAGGAATTCCAGGCACTGCTCCAGGCTCATCTGCTTGGCGGGCACCAGGCGCAGGGCCTCGTCCGAGCCGGAGGCCCGGGTGTTGGTCAGATGCTTGGTGCGGCAGACGTTCACGGGCACGTCCTCCTGCTTGGGGCAGACGCCCACCACCATGCCGCCGTAGACCTTGGTGCCGGGGGTGATGAACATGGCGCCCCGCTCCTGGGCGTTCCAGATGCCGTAGGCCACGGCCTCGCCGGTCTCGAAAGCGATGAGGGAGCCGGTGTTCCGGCGGGCGATCTCGCCCTTGTAGGGCTCGTAGCGCTCGAAGACGCTGGCCAGGATGCCCTCGCCCTTGGTGTCGGTCAAAAACTCGTTGCGGTAGCCGAAGAGGCCGCGGGAGGGCACCAGAAACTCCAGCTTCATGCGG
This sequence comes from uncultured Eubacteriales bacterium, assembly GCA_900319635.1. Classification (GTDB taxonomy): domain Bacteria; phylum Bacillota; class Clostridia; order Oscillospirales; family Oscillospiraceae; genus Limivicinus. The sequence goes on from ONPF01000020.1 coordinate 648, forward strand.
CTGCCCACCGGGGTCATCTCCAGAAATTCGCCCTTGCGGGCGCCCAGCTTCTCCATGACGGAGCCCATGGAATCCTGGGGCACGTCCACGACCACCCGCTCCACCGGCTCGCACTTCTTGCCGTCGATCTCCTGATACAGCACGCGGGGAGGCGAAACCTGGAACTCATAGCCCTCCCGGCGCATGGTCTCGATGAGGATGGAGAGGCTCATTTCGCCGCGGCCTGCCACGTTGAAGCTGTCGGTGCTGTTCTCCACGTCGGTGACCCGCAGGGACACGTCCTTCAAGGTCTCCCGCATGAGCCGCTCCCGGATCTGGCGGGAGGTGACGAACTTGCCTTCGCGCCCGGCAAAGGGGCTGTCGTTGACGGAGAAGGTCATCTCCATGGTGGGGGCGGAGATCTTCACAAAGGGCAGAGGCTCCGCAAAGCCCCGGGCGCAGACGGTGTCGCCGATGGTGATGTCGCCGATGCCGCTCATGGCGATGATGTTTCCGGCGCCGGCCTCGGTGACGGGCACACGGTTGAGCCCGTCAAACTGATAGAGGCTCACGGCCTTGGCCTTGAGGGTGGGGGCGTCGGGATTGTGGTAGTTGCAGACCTCGATCTCCTGGTTCTGCTTCACCACGCCCCGCTCGATGCGGCCGATGGCGATGCGGCCCACGTATTCATTATAATCCAGGCTGCTGACCAGCATCTGGAAGGGCGCCTCCTCGTCCATCTCCGGGGCGGGGATATACTCCAGAATGGTCTCAAACAGGGGCTTGAGATCGGTGCCCACCACGTCGGGGGAATAGCTGGCGGTGCCGTTGCGGCCGGAGCAGAAGAGCATGGGGGAATCCAGCTGCTCGTCGGTGGCGTCCAGATCCATCAGCAGCTCCAGCACCTCGTCCACCACCTCGTGGATGCGCTGGTCAGGGCGGTCGATCTTGTTGACCACCACGATGACCCGGTGGCCCAGCTCCAGGGCGCGGCTAAGCACAAAGCGGGTCTGGGGCATGGGGCCCTCCGCCGCATCCACCAGCAAAATGACGCCGTTGACCATCTTCAAAATGCGCTCCACCTCGCCGCCGAAGTCGGCGTGACCCGGGGTGTCCACGATGTTGATCTTGGTGTCCCCGTACCAGACGGCGGTGTTTTTGGCCATGATGGTGATGCCGCGCTCCCGCTCCAGGTCGTTGGAGTCCATGACCCGGTCCACGACCTCTTGGTTCTCCCGGTAGACGCCGGACTGCTTCAGCATCTCGTCCACCAGGGTGGTCTTGCCGTGGTCAACGTGGGCGATGATGGCGATATTTCTCAGTTTATCCATAATTCTCAAGCTCCCAATTCCGATTGCCGATTGATTTTCACACAAACCGGAATCATAACACCAAACCCGGCAAAATGCAAGATTTTCTTGCAATTTGCCGGGCTTATTCTGTGCTTCCCCCAGCGTTTGTGCTTCCCCCAGCGGGGGAAGCTCCCCCAGTGCGCACACTGGGGGTAATGAGGGAGAGCGTCCTATCCTGCGTCGTAGCTTGTCTTGCCTTCTCCCTCATCCGTCAGTCGCCTCGCGTGAGATCGGCGTCTGCCACCTTCCCCCGCTGGGGGAAGGACACGCTCTATTTTAGATGCTGCAAAATGTCTTCGCAGACGCCTCGAAAATTTCTGTCAACATCTGAATTCGCGTAACGAAGTACCGTGAGCCCCAGACTTTTCAGATAGGCATCTCTGCGCTCATCATAGTCTTTTCCCGCGTCCTCAAAATGCTGGGAGCCGTCCAGCTCGATCACCAGCTTATGGGAAGCAATGTAGAAGTCCGCGATATAAGAGCCAAACACCTTTTGTCGCCTTACCGTCTGCGGAAGCGATTGCAGGAAATCAAACCACAAATGTCTCTCCTGCCTGGTCATCGCGTGGCGCATTTCCCGCGCGTGATGGAGAATGATCGTATCGGTCTTTTCTGTGCTCATATTCTCCCTCATCTGTCGCTTCGCGACATCTTCCCCCGCTGGGGGAAGAACAGATCCGAGATCTCCCCCAATTTCGGGTTATTCGCCTCCAGGCACTCGCAGGTGAGGGCGCCGGCAAGCTGGGCAAGGCGGGCGCTGCGCTCCAAATCGAGGCCATGCACCCCGGCCCAGACCATGGCGGCGGTGGCCGCGTCCCCGGCGCCGGTGGTGCTGACCACGGTCACCTCTCTCCGGGGCAGGCACAGGCGGGTATCGCCCTCGGCGGCCAGCATGCCCTCCTCCCCCAGGCTGATCAGCACCCGCTTCACCCCCCGCTCCAGCAGGGCGCGGGCAGCCCGCTCCATGTCCTTCTCCCCGGTAAGGGTCTCCGCCTCCAGCCGGTTGGGCTTGAGCGCCGCGAGCCGGGGCAGAATGGGCAGGAGCTTTGCGGCCTTGGCCGCGGACACCGGGTCGGCATAGAGGGGTACGCTGAGCCTTTCCGCCAGAAAGCGCAGGGAGGCCTCGCTGAGATTCGCGTCCAGCACCAGGGCGTCAAAGCCGTTCAGCCGCGGAAGCAAGGGCTCCAGCGCGGCGGGGCTGATTCGATCCACAATGTCCATATCCGAGACCGCCAGGAGCATGTCCCCGCCATCGTCGTTTACATATAAATAGGTAGAGCTGCGCTCCCGCGGGCGCCGGAGGGTCATGGAGACGTCCATCCCCAGCGCCTCGCAGCTCTCCAGCAGGGCGCGGCCGAAGGCGTCGTCCCCCACGGCGGAGACCAGGCTCACCTCCGCCCCCAGCAGGCGCAGATCGTGGGCGATGTTGCGCCCCACGCCGCCGGGCCGCAGGGTGACGCGTCCGGGATTGGAATCCCGCAGCCGGAGCGTCCCCACGGCGCTGCCGCCGATGTCCATATTCATGCCGCCGATGACGGCGACCGTTTTGGGTTTTTGTTCGTTCATATGTTCCCTCCGGAGGTCATAACGGATCGATCCCCTTCCGGTTTCGCCGCAAGCGGCTCGACCGCCTCCCCCTAAGGGGGAGGCAAGGGGCGGCCCGCAAGCCGCCCCTCTCTGAAAACTTGTGCCGTAGGGAGCCATGCCCTCATGGCTCCGCGGTTCACGCTTCTGCTCGTCGGTCATCGGAGCGATCTGGGGATCGCTCCCTACGCTGTGGCACGGAGCGATCTGGGGATCGCTCCCTATGCTGTAGCACGGAGCGATCTGGGGATCGCTCCCTACGCTGTGGCACGGAGCGATCTGGGGATCGCTCCCTACTTGAGGTGCCAGATGTCTTTGGCGTACTCCTCGATGGCCCGGTCGGCGGCGAAGAAGCCGCTCTGGGCGGTGTTCATGATGCCAATGCGCGCCATCTCGTCCTTGTTCTGGATGCGCTCGTAGAGCCGGCGCTGGCAGTCCACATAGGGGCGGTAGTCGGCAATGAGCATGTAGGGGTCGCCGCCGTAGAGCAGGCCGGACACCAGGTCGGAGTAGCTCTTGCCGTCCCGGAAGCCCTCCCGGAAGCGATTGAGCACCCGCATGATCTCCCAGTCGGCATTGGCCGCGGCGTTGGGGTCGTAGCCCTCCCGCCGGACGCGGGCGATGTCCTCGGTATGCAGGCCGAAGAGGAACATGTTCTCGTCTCCCAGCCGCTCGTACATCTCCACATTGGCGCCGTCCAGGGTGCCGATGGTCACGGCGCCGTTCATCATGAGCTTCATGCAGCCGGTGCCGGAGGCCTCCTTGCCGGCGGTGGAGATCTGCTCGGAGATGTTGGCGGCGGGCACGATGGCCTCCGCCGCGGAGACCCGGTAGTTCTCCACAAACACCACCTGGAGCTTGCCCTTGCAGACGGGATCGTTGTTCAGATCGTCCGCCATACTCAGCAGCAGCTCGATGATGCGCTTGGCGGTCTTGTAGCCCGCGGCGGCCTTGGCGCCGAAGACGAAGGTGCGGGGCACAAAGTCCATGTTGGGGTTGTCATGGAGCTGGAGCTGCAGGCTCGCGATGCTCATGGCGCAGAGAAGCTGCCGCTTATACTCATGCAGGCGCTTGACCTGCACGTCCATGATGGCCTCGGTGTTGAAGGCGGCGTTCTGGTTGCGCTGCAGGAAAGCGGCGAAACGCTCCTTGTTGCGGTGCTTGATGGCGTTATACCGGGCGCGCACCTCGCTGTCGGAGGCGAAGGCGGCGAGCTTTTCGAGCTCCTCGGGGTGGGTCATGTAGCCCTCGCCGATAAGCTCGGTGATGAGCCCTTGGAGGCCGGGGTTAATCTGCGCCAGCCAGCGGCGGTGGTCGATGCCGTTGGTGACGTGGGTAAAGCGCTCGGGGCGCAGGGTGTAGATGTCGTGGAACAGGTCGTCCTTCAGGATCTGGCCGTGGAGCCGGGAGACGCCGTTGACCTTGTAGCAGGCGGCCAGGCACATGTTGGCCATGTGCACCTGCCCGTCCCGGATAATGAGGTTGCGGCCCACCCGCTCGTCCCAGTTGAAGTTATAGACCAGGTAATCGCACCAGCGGCGGTTGATCTCACACATGATCTCCCACAGGCGGGGCAGCAGCTTCTGCACCAGATCCTGGGGCCACTTCTCCAGGGCCTCGCTCATGACGGTGTGGTTGGTGTAGGCCACGCTCTGGCGCACGATGTCCCAGGCCTCGTCCCAGCCCAGGCCGTGCTCATCCATAAAGAGGCGCATGAGCTCGGGGATGATGAGGGTGGGATGGGTGTCGTTGATCTGGATGGTGTGGTGCTTGTGGAAGGAGCGGATGTCGCCCCACTTCTTGATGTGCTTGCGCACCACGTCCTGGGCGGTGGCGGAGACGAAGAAGTACTGCTGCTTGAGGCGCAGGGTCTTGCCCTCGATGTGGTCGTCCGCGGGATAGAGCACCTTGGTGATGACCTCGGCCATGGTGCGCTGCTCCATGCTCTTCACATAGTCGCCCTCGGAGAAGAGGTACATGTCCAGAGAGTTGGTGCTCTTGGCGTCCCAGAGGCGGAGGGTGTTGATCTCCTTGCCGCCGTAGCCGGCGATGAGCATATCCCGGGGGATGGCGATGACGGCGTCATAGCCGGTATGCTCGGCGTGGTAACGGCCGAAGCTGTCCCAGTGGGGGGAGATCTGGCCGCCAAAGCGCACCTCCACCGCGTCCTCGTAGCGGGGGATCAGCCAGCTCTCGGCAGCGATCCTCCAGTTGTCGGCCACCTCGGTCTGCTTGCCGTCCTGGAAGCGCTGGCGGAAGATGCCCAGCTCATAGCAGATGGAGTAGCCCGTGGCCTCCAGGCCCAGAGTGGCCATGGAGTCCATGTAGCAGGCGGCGAGACGGCCCAGACCGCCGTTGCCCAGACCCGCGTCCGGCTCCTCCTCGAAAATGTCGGTGGCGTTGCGCCCCAGATCCTCCAGCGCGCCGATGACCTGCTCGGAAATGCCCAGGTTGAAGGCATTCTTCATGAGGCTGCGGCCCATCAGGAACTCCATGGACATATAGTGGACTTCCTTTTCGGCGTGACGGGGATCCTCCGCGGCCAAAAAGCGGCTCATGATCTCACGGATGACCATGGCGGTGGCGCGGAACACCTGCTCGTCGGTGGCGGCGGCGGAAGTGGTGGCAAAATAGGCGCAGAGCTTGTCCTCGATGGCGCTGCGCACTTCATCGCGGGAAATTTGTCCGATCATAGGGGAATGTACCTCCAAAGGGATAAATGATGAAATGAAGGAACGAAGGAATGAAGAAATTGATGTGTCGCCTCCGGCGAAAAATCAGATTCGTGCCGCAAAGCGGCACACCGCAATTTCTTCACCCGCGAAGCGGACTTCATTTCTTCATTTCTTCATTCTTAAATATGTTCGTCCTTGGGGACGACGGTGGGGAGCTTGGGGCTGCCGATGAGCACGCTGTTCTCGGAGAAGCGAGCGGCCTTGTCGGCGATCACATACTCCAGCCGGGCGCCGGGCTCCACCACGCAGTGGCGCATGAGGATGCAGCCCTTGAGCTTGGCGCCGACTCCGATGTGGCAGCCGGAGAAGACGATGCAGTCCTCGATCTCGCCCTCGATGATGCAGTTGTCGCCCACCAGACTGTTGCGGGAGACGGCCTGCTCGCCGTAATAGGTGCTCACGTCCTCGTGGATCTTGGTGCGCACCGGGCGATCCGCCGGGAAGAGCTCATGCCGCACGGCGGGGGTCAGCACGTCCCGGCTGGCCTCGTAATACTCGTCCACGCTGCGGATGATCTTGGCGTAGCCGGGGTGGACATACACGTCCATCTTGCCGCCGGCCTCGTTGAGGAAGTAGGTGATGGCGTCCTGGTGGAAGCGGAAGAGATTGCGGGTCTGGCACACGTCCATCAGCTCCAGGAGCTTGTCCTTCTTGAAAATGTAGCCCTCCAGAGAGGGGATGCCCTTGGCCTCGCCCGTGCGGAAGAGGTCGATGTACTGCACCAGACCGTCCTCGCCCAGGATGTAATTGCTGTGCAGGCTCTCCAGCCCCTGGCCCGCGCAGATGGCGGTGGCGTCGGTGCCGGCCTTCTCGTGCTGGCGGATCACCGCGTCCAGGTCGATGTTGGCGGCCATGTTGCCCAGCAGCAGCACCACATGCTTCTGGGGGATGCGGCGGATATAGGTGGCCACCGCGTTCAGGGCCTCGATGGTGCCGTTATAGTTGCCGGTGTGGTACTGGGGCAGGCCGAAGGGGGGCAGCATCCGAAGGCCGCCGCTCTTGCGGCTCATATCCCAGGCCTTGCTGCTGCCGATGTGGTCCAGCAGCGACTGATAGTCCCGCTGCATGATGACGCCCACGTCCAGGATGCCGGCGTTGCGGAGAGAGGACAGGGCAAAGTCGATGAGACGGTAGCGGCTGCAGAAGGGCAGGGACGCCGCTGTGCGGTTGGCGGTCAGATCCCGCAGGGCGGGCTCGTCATGATAGGCGAAGATAATGCCGTGATAATCTCTCATGGTTCAGACCTCCTCCCCGGTGTAGATCATGGCCGCGGCGGGGATCACCGCCCCCTCGCGGATGGTGATGTCAGGCCCGCAGGTGGCCACGCCCCAGGCGTCCGTCCCGTCGGGCTCCGCGCCCACATGGGCGCCGGCCTTGATGACGGTGTTCTCGCCCACGATGGCGTATTCCACCGTGGCGCCGGGCTCCACCACCGCGCCGGGCATCAGCACGCTGTAGAGCACCTTGGCTCCCTCGCCCACGCGGACGGAGGGAGAGAGCACGGAGTTTTCCACATGGCCTTCGATCTCGCAGCCCTCGGTGACGATGGAGTGGACGATCTCGGCCTTCTTGCCGGTGTAGTGGGGCGGGCAGACGGGGCTGCGGGAGGAGATGGGCCAATCCGGATCGTAGAGATTAATAAGCGTGGTGGAGAGCATGTCCATATTGGCGTCCCAGAGGCTGGTGATGGTGCCCACGTCCCGCCAGTAACCGTCGAAGCGGTAGGGCCAGAGCTTCTCCCCGTTCTTCAGCATGTTGGGGATGATGTTCTTGCCGAAGTCCTTGCTGGAATTGGGGTCGGCCTCGTCCTCGATGAGGTACTTGCGCAGCTTCTGCCAGTTGAAGATGTAGATGCCCATGGAGGCCAGGTCGCTCTTGGGATGCTTGGGCTTTTCCTCAAATTCCGAGACATAGCCGTCCTCGCCCACGTTCATGATGCCGAAGCGGGTGGCCTCCTCCAGGGAGACCTGCAGCACGGCGATGGTGCAGGCGGCGTCCTTTTCCAGGTGCTCCTTGAGCATCTTGGCGTAGTCCATCTTATAGATGTGGTCGCCGGAGAGGATCAGCACGTTCTCGGGATCGTAGTTCTCGATGAAGGCCAGGTTCTGGTAGATGGCGTTGGCGGTGCCGGTGAACCAGGAGCCCTGCTCATGGGCGCCCAGGTAGGGCGGCAGGATGTACACGCCGCCGTCGGACACGTCCAGATCCCAGGGCTGGCCGGTGCCGATGTAGGAGTTGAGCTGCAGGGGCTTGTACTGGGTCAGCACGCCCACGGTGTCGATGCCGGAGTTTGCGCAGTTGGACAGGGGGAAGTCGATGATACGGTATTTGCCGCCGAAGGGGACGCTGGGCTTGGCCACGTTCTGGGTCAGAGCATACAGGCGGGAGCCCTGGCCGCCTGCCAGAAGCATGGCAATACAGCTTTTCTTCATAAGCAGCCTCCTTTATGTAGATTTTCGGGGAAAGAAAGTACAGGGTGGGGAATGAAGAATGAAGAATGAAGAATGAAAAATGAAAAATTGAGGTGTCGCTTCGCGACGATTTCAATTTATCACGCCGAAGGCGTGATACCATAATTATTCATTATTCATTATTCATTATTCACTTTGTGTTGTACAGGTTCATCGCCCGGTCGGGGCCCTTTTCGATATAGCACTCCACCGCGTCGGCGGCGCGCCGGGCGGCCTTCTGCATGTCCTCCGCGTCCTGGTTCTGGAAGGTGGAGAGCACCCAATCGATCATCTCATACTCCGGGTGGGGCGGGGCGCCCACGCCCAGGCGGATGCGGGGGAAATTCTCCGTCCCCAGCAGGGCGATGATGTTCTTGAGCCCGTTGTGCCCGCCGGCGGAGCCCTTGGTGCGGATGCGGAGCTTCCCGATGGGCAGGCTCACCTCGTCCGACACCACCAGCACATGCTCCGGCGGGATCTTGTAGAAGCGCGCCGCCTGGCTGATCGCCTGACCGGACAGGTTCATGTAGGTCTGGGGCTTCATCAGCAGCACCTTTTCCCCGCCCAGCTCGGTCTGGGCGATCAGGGCCTGGAAGCGGGACTTGTTGATGGCGATATTCTTCTTTTTGCAAAGCGCGTCGGCGGTCATGAAGCCGGCGTTGTGGCGGGTGCCCTCATATTTGAGCCCGGGATTGCCCAGAAAGGCCACGATCCAGCTTGGCCCGCCCTTGGATGAAAACAGCATGGCAGATCCTTCGGAAGGGAAGCGGAAAGGCGCTCTTTCCGCTCTCCTCTTTTCTTTTCTCAGTTGTAGCTGACGTTGTCGAAGATGCTGGAGATGGAGACCTCCTCGTAGATGCGGCGGATGGCCTCGGCGAAAACGGAGGCGGTGGACAGGTACTGGATCTTGTCGAGCTTTGGCTTGTCCGCGGGATAGGGAATGGTATCCAGGAACAGCAGCTCCTTGATGCAGCTCTGCTCGATCCGCTCCAGCGCGGGGCCGGAGAGCACGCCGTGGGTGGCGCAGGCGTAGACCTCCTTGGCGCCGCCGATCTCCTTGATGGCCTTGGCCGCGCCGCAGAGAGAGCCGGCGGTGTCCACGATATCGTCCAGCAGGATGCAGGTCTTGCCCTCCACGTTGCCGATGATGTTCATGACCTCGGACTGGTTGGCCTTCTCCCGGCGCTTGTCCACGATGGCCATGTTGCAGCCCAGCTTCATGGAGAAATTGCGGGCGCGGGCGGTGCTGCCCACATCCGGGGATACCACCATAATGTCCTCGTTGTTTTTGCCGAACATATGGATAAAGTGCTTGACGAAGAGGTTTGCGCCCATCAGGTTATCCACCGGGATGTCAAAGAAGCCCTGAATCTGCGCCGCGTGCAGATCCATGGTCAGCACCCGGTCGGCGCCGGCGGCGGTGATCAGGTTTGCCACCAGCTTTGCGGAGATGGGGTCCCGGCTCTTGGCCTTGCGATCCTGCCGGGCATAGCCGAAATAGGGGATCACAGCGGTGATGCGGCCGGCGGAAGCACGGCGCATGGCGTCGATCATGATCAGCAGTTCCATCAGACTGTCGTTCACAGGCTTGCAGGTGGACTGGACGATAAACACGTCCTTGCCGCGAACCGGCTCGTAAACGGAAATGGAGCATTCGCCGTCGGCAAACTGGCTAACCGCAGAATTGCCCAGCCCCATAAAGAGCTCGGAGCAGATGGCTTTGGCAAGCTCGGGATTGGAGTTGCCGGTAAAGACTTTGATCTCTTTGCCGTGTGCAATCATTCTAATAAGTCCTCCGTCAATTATTCATTTCCATCCTCATAATATCCCTATTATGGGATTATCATTGTATCACAACGTGCCGAAAATGGGAAGAGGGACGCCGGTTTTCCGCCCGACAAAAAGCAAAGAAAAATTCGATTTACAAGCGGCGATTTTTTGTATATAATATCCTACACTGTTTTTGAGAGACGGGGCCCCTTCCGTCGGCTGCGCGGACAGACGCCCCGTGCGCGGGGGAGCCAAAAGCCCCCCTTGCCTAAAGGGGGGTGGCCGAGCGGAGCGAGGCCGGGGGGATACGTGTTTTCGAACATCGCCCCGCCGGAACAGATCTATGGTCGGACGAACCCCTCAGTCGCTTGCGCGACAGCTCCCCCGGAGGGGGAGCCTACAAGGAAAGGAGACCCCTCAGGCGCTAACGCGCCAGCTCCCCTTTCAGGGGAGCCTACAAGGAAAGGAAACCCCCTCAGTCTGCCGCCTTGCGTGAGACGGCGACAGACAGCTCCCCCGGAGGGGGAGCCAAAGATGAAAGGAGATTGGAATATGCTGGAATTTGAAGAATACAAAGCCAAGCTCAACGCCATCAAGCCCTCGCTGGAGCTGCTGCAGGGCGCGCTGAAGCTGGATGCCGCCCACAAGGAGATCGAGGAGCTGGAGGCCGCCAGCGAGCGGGAGGGCTTCTGGAACGACGTGCAGAAGTCCCAGCAGGTGCACAAGCGCCTGAAGACCCTGAAGAGCAAGTGCGAAAACTACGAGAAGCTCTGCTCCGCCTGGGACGACATGATGACCATGTGCGAGATGGCCATCGAGGAGAACGACGACTCCATGCTGGAGGAGCTGAAAACGGAGTACGAGCGCTTTGCCGAGCAGGTGGAATCCACCCGGCTCTCCACCCTGCTCACCGGCGAGTATGACGGCAACAACGCCATTCTCACCTTCCACGCCGGCGCCGGCGGCACGGAAGCCCAGGACTGGGCCTCCATGCTCTACCGCATGTATAACATGTGGGCGGAGCGCCACGGCTACAAGGTCAAGGTCATGGACTATCTGGACGGGGACGAGGCGGGCCTCAAGAGCGCCACCATCATGATCGAGGGCGAAAACGCCTACGGCTTTCTCAAGAGCGAGCACGGCGTGCACCGCCTGGTGCGCGTGAGCCCCTTTGACGCAGCCGGGCGGCGCCACACCTCCTTCGCAGCGGTGGAGGTCATGCCCGAGATCGCAGCCGACGACAACGAGATCGAGCTCAGGGACGAGGATATCGAAATGCAGGTCTACCGCTCCTCCGGCGCCGGCGGCCAGAAGGTCAACAAGACCTCCTCCGCCGTGCGTCTCATCCACAAGCCCACGGGCATCGTGGTGTCCTCCCAGGTGGAGCGCAGTCATTTCCAGAATCTGGAGAACTGCAAGAACATGCTCCGCGCCCGCCTGGCCGAGATCAAGGAGCGGGAGCACCTGGAGAAGATCAGCGACATCAAGGGCGTGCAGATGAAGATCGAGTGGGGCAGCCAGATCCGCTCCTACGTCTTTATGCCCTACCAGCTGGTGAAGGATCTGCGCACCGAGTACGAGACCGGCAACATCCAGAACGTGATGGACGGCGACCTGGACGGCTTTATCAACGCCTTCCTCTCCATGCGCGCCGCAGGTTGAGTTTTCAGTGTTCAGTATTCCGTGTTCAGAAAAGCGTTTCCCTCGTCCTCTGAAAACTGAAAACTGTAATCTGAACACTACCGCGCGCTGGGACCGGGGTCTTCGCTGCCGAAGATCAGATCGTCAATGTCGGTTTCCATCGAAATCCCTCCTCTGTTTTCAGATCGAACTCTTTATTCTATGCCCGGCGCGCCCCTTTGATGCCTTCCTTTGGCAAGATAGGGCTTGAAACCGGGGAAGGATTGCGTTATACTGTATAAGATTTCATTTTTTGATTTCATTTTAATCGTAAAGGAAGAGATCAACCATGAGTGCTTCTACCGAGAGAAAGAACCGTCAGGCCGCCCGCGCAGCCGGTACGGACAAGAAGGTTCAGGCCGCCCAGGAGGCTGCCGAAAAGGCTCGCAAGAGCAAGCGGAAATGGATCATCGGCACCGTCGCCGTCCTGCTTTGCATCGCGCTGGTGCTGTTTTTCAGCTCCTCGCTGTTCTACCGCATCTCCACCGCCGAGACCATCGGCGGGAAGTCCTTCTCCCCCGCGGAGATCAATTATTACAAGGCCAGCATGGGCTACAGCAGCTATGTGCAGTATTTCGGCGAAGAGACCGCCCGCGCCTCCCTGGATCGGAGCCTGACGGAGCTTACCGCTCAGCTGGGCTACGCCGAGGAGCAGGGACTCAGCCTCAGCTCTGTGGAAAAGGACGCTCTGGCCGAGAACGCCAGCGCGCAGATGGACGTGTTTGCCGACTATGCCCAGCAGAACGGCGTCAGCACCTCTACCTACATGAGCGCGGTGTTCGGCTCCGGCGTCAACGAGCGGCTGATCCGCAGCATCTTTGAGGACGGCGCCCTGGCGCAGAAGGCTTACTTCCACAAGTTCTGCTCCCTCCAGTACAGTGAGGAGGAGCTGGACGGCTACTACGAGAACCCGGAGGATGGGGATCGCCTCAGCTACGCGGTCTTCTTCGTGGCCGCCAATGAGGATCGCACCGCTCTGGAGGCGCGCGCCGCCGCCCAGGCCGTGTTCGAGAGCTATCAGTACGGCAAAGACGACGGCGAGCCCCTTGCGGTGCTCAATGACGCGCTGGCCGAGGAGATCCCCGGCTCCGCCGCCCAGTCCTTCACCAACCGCGCCCCCAGCGCCGTGGACGCTGCCTATCAGGAATGGGTCACCGCGCCGGAGCGCAGCGAGGGTGAGCTGGGCGTCGTCGAGCAGGCCGACGGCAGCGGCGTGTATCTGCTGCTGTTCCTGGGCCGCAGCGACAACAGCGAACCCGTTGTGGCCGTGCGCCACATTCTGATCATGGCCGAGGCCGACGAGAACGGCGCCTACACCGACGAGGCCAAGGAGGCCGCCAGGGCCAGAGCCGAGGAGCTCCTGGCCGCCTGGGAGGCAGGCGACAAGTCCGAGGCGGACTTTGCCACCATGGCCTACCTTCTCTCCGACGACAGCGGCTCCAGCAGCAACGGCGGGCTCTATCCCACCGTGACCCCCGGCCAGATGGTGGAGGAGTTTGACGCCTTCTGCTTTGCCGAGGGACGTCAGTACGGCGACACCGCCATCGTCTACGGCGAGAGCGACGCTTACGCCGGCTACCACATCATGTTCTTTGTGGAGAAGCTGCCCGGCCGTCAGGCCGCCGCCCGCGACGCTCTGCGCACCGCCGACATGACTGCCTGGTCCACCGAGCTCGCCCAGGATCTTACCCCCGCGTATCACTGGGCATACCGCTTCGTGAAGAAGTAAAAAAACCGAATTGCTCCGGGGCATTCGCCCCGGAGCTTTTTCAAACAGGAGGTTCCGCATGGATGAAATCACGCTCCGCGCCCGGATGCTGCTGGGCGAGGAGGCACTGGAAAGGCTGCGGCGCAGCCACGTGGCCGTCTTCGGCATCGGGGGCGTAGGCTCCTGGTGCGCCGAGGCGCTGTGCCGCTCCGGCGTAGGGGAGCTGACCCTGGTGGATCGGGACAAGGTCAGCCAGTCCAACCGCAACCGCCAGCTCTGCGCCCTGGGCTCCACCGTGGGTCAGCCCAAGGCAGAGGTGATGGCGGCTCGGCTGCTGGACATCAATCCCGCCTGCCGGGTACACCCCATCCTGGGGCACTATGAGGCCGCGGAGCGGGAGCGTTTTCTGGCCCACTACGACTATGTGGTGGACTGCATCGACCTGGTGAGCTGCAAGCTGGATCTGATCCTGAGCTGCAGGGAACGGGGCATCCCCATCATCTCGGCGCTGGGCACCGGCAACAAGAAGGACGCAAGCCTCCTGCGCGTAGACGACATCTCCAAAACCTACGGCTGCGCCCTGGCCCGGGTCATGCGCAAGGAGCTGCGCGCCCGGGGGGTGGAGCACCACCCGGTGGTCTTCAGCCCCGAGGAGCCCATGACGCCGGAGCCGCTGGAGGCGCCGGATCCCGGACGCCGCAGCGTGCCGGGATCGCTGGTCTGGGTGCCGGCCACGGCGGGACTGCTGCTGTGCCAGCATGTGGTGCTGGCCCTGGCGGAAGGAAAATGACTGAGACGGCTTTTTCGGAAAGCCGTCTTTTTTCTGCTGTTTCCCCGGAAAAGGGGCCGGCGCGGGGGTGAAAATGGCGTTCTCCGGGCATTCTCAAAAAAGATTCTGAATTTGGGGAACTTTTTCCTCTCCTCTGCGTCACAAGGACTATAAACTACCCTATGCGGTGGAAAACAGGAGGTTTCTCCCATGAAAAAGACGATTTCTCTGCTGCTTCTCGCAGCGCTGTGCCTGTCCCTCTGCGCCTGCGGCGACAGCGGAAGCCGCGCGGCCTCCGAAGCCAAAAGCGCGGACGAAGCCTACTACAGCGCCAACGGTTCCTACATCGCCACCGAAGAGGCCTGGGCCGCCGAAGAGCCGGAAATGGAGTTTGCCTACGACAGCGACTACGGGCTGGCGCCCGTCCCCGCGCCTCAGTCCGCCAAGGGCGAGGAGAGCACTCCCACCGAGCGGCCGGACAAGATCATCTACTCGGCAAACGTGCAGGTGGAGACCACCGACTTTGACGGCAGCATGGCGAAGCTGGACGAGCTGATCGCCCAGTACGGCGGCTGGGTGGAGTCCAGCAGCGTCAACGGCAGCAACTACGCCGACCGCAGCCGCGGAAACGTGAGCCGCCGCAGCGCAAGCTACGTCCTGCGCTTCCCCAGCGACCGCTTCAACGAGCTGATGGGCTCCCTCTCCACGCTTGGCAACGTCCCCTACACCCATGTCTACACCGAAAACGTCACCGCCCAGTACTACGACGTGCAGGCCCGGCTCACCGCCTACGAGGCCCAGGAGCAGCGGCTGCTGGAGATGATGGAGCTGGCCGAGACCGTGGAGGACATCATCATCCTGGAGGATCGGCTCACCGAGGTGCGCTATCAGATCGAGCGCCTGCAGACCAGCCTGAACAACTGGGATCGGCAGGTGAGCTACAGCACGGTGTACCTGGATCTCTCCGAGGTGCAGGAGTACACGCCCGAGCCCCAGGTGCAGCCCAGCTTCGGTGAGAAGCTGCTGGGCGCCCTGAAGGACGGGCTGCACGGCCTTGGCAGCTTCTTCTCAGAGCTGCTCTTCGGTCTCACCGAGGCGCTGCCCGCCCTGCTGCTGATCCTGGTGCTGGCGCTGATCCCCTTCCTGCTGCTGCGGAAGAAGTGGAAAAAGCGCAAGGCGGCGCCCCAGCCGCCGGAGGAAAAGCCGGAAGAGACGAAGGAGGAGGAACGGAAATGAAACGCGTGCTTCCCCTGCTGCTGGCGCTTTTGCTGCTGGCGGCCTGCGGCGCCGCTCCCGAGGCGGAGCAGGCGCTCCCGCCGGAGAGCGAGCCCGGCGTCCCCGACGCTCCCTCCCCCACCCCCCACGAGGGGCCGGACGAGGATGAGCTGCCCATTCTGACTGGCGAGGAGAGCGCCGCCCCTGCGGAGGACG
Organism: uncultured Eubacteriales bacterium; assembly: GCA_900319635.1. GTDB lineage: Bacteria > Bacillota > Clostridia > Oscillospirales > Oscillospiraceae > Limivicinus. The sequence continues at coordinate 16,106 of ONPF01000020.1, forward strand.
AGGGCGAAAGCCCCGCTCCCGCGCTCCCGTCCCCCGCTGTCACCGTCACCCTGGACGGCATCAGCAGCTACCTGCGCGTGACCCTGCCCGAGAGCTGGACCTGGGAGCAGGCCGGCGGGACGGTGGACGGCACTGTCTACGCCCTTTATCCCGAGGACGACCCGGGCTTCAAGGTGGAGCTGCGCCGGTGGCCGGACGGCTTTGGCATGTGCGGCACCGACGTCACCTTCCAGGAATACACGCTGCCTGACGGGCAAAAGGCCACCCTGGCCTATGAGCGGACCGGGGAAGACTTCACCTGGATTCTGATCCTGCCGGAGAGCCCCGACTCCTTCACCGTCCAGTTTACCGGCCCCTACGCCCTGTATGAGGCCCACCGGGCGGAGCTGGAGCAGCTGCTCGGCACCATCCAGCTGGGCGTGCTGGCGAGCCTTGACGGTCCGGATGTGGTGGAGCCCGAGGAGGCCACCGGCTGACAGAATGGAGCTGACATGGCCCAGGCCAATCTCTCCTGCTCCAAAGAAAATAATAATCTCCGGCGATCACGGGAAGAACCCCTGAATTCGCCGGAGATTATTCTCTTTCCTGTGTTTCTTTGCCGGGACGTCGAGGGCGCCGTCCCCTACAACAGCGCATCATGGCAGCTCGCCCAGCCTGGTCACCTCGTAGGCGCCCTCATAGGGCTTGACCCAGGCCTTATAGACCCCGTCCGTGGTCTTGTGGCCGTTGTAGTAATAGTTATGGCGATAGATGTCCGCGTTCACCCGCTCCGCGGGCTTCTCATACGCGCCCAGCTCCAGCGTGCCGTCCACCCTGCGGGTGACGTTCTGGTACCGCAGCGAGTAATAATAATCCAGATCCTTGCTGATATTTTCCTGCGGGATCACGATGGACACCGAATTGTGGTAGACCACGACCAGCATGTTCTGGGTCTTGGCATTGGGATCCTTCGCCGTGAGCAGGTAGCAGCCCACATAGTCCGAGCCGGTCAGATGCTCCACGTCGTTCCAGCTGCTGCGCACATTGTCCGCGATGACAGCGTCCATGGCGCTGCGCAGCTGCTGCTCATCCCGGCTGTCCAGCTGGGAAATGTCGGTCAGAAGACCCGTCTCCACCGGCGTGGGTTCGGGGCTGGGCGTGGGCGTCGTGATGATGACCGGCCCCGGCGTGGGCTCGGGGCTGGGTGTCACAACGATGACCGGCTGGGTCGGCGGCGGCGTCGGGTCGGGCTTTTTCCCGGAACCGCTCAGCACGAGATAGAGCAGCTCCGCCACCACAAGCAGCAGCACGCCGCTCAAAAGGAGCCAGGGCCAGATGGGGCGCTTCGTCGCCCCGGCAGGCCGGGCAAAGCCGGCCTCTCCCTCCGTCAGCTCCGGATCGGCAGAGCCCCCGCAGTTCACACAAAAGAGATAATCGTCCTGGTTTTCCGTTCCGCAATTGGGGCAAATCCACATCCTGTTTCCCTCTCTTCCCTTTTATCGCAGCACCACGTTTTCCTCGCCCAGCATTTCCTTCAGCTCCAGGATCAGTCCCTCGTGGAGGAGGCACCGTGCGCCGATGCGCTTCTGCTCCCGCTCGCACCAGATGACCATCTGCTGATTGCCGGGGAACATGGTCAAAATGAGCTCGATGCGCTTCAGCGCCGGGTCAAAGCGGCTGGGCAGCTTCACCCAGAGCTTTTGCTCCCGGGCGGGGCTCGCCTGGGGCGCGGTTGCCGGTCTCGGCGCGGGAGCCTGCCGCGGCTCGGCCGCAGGGGCGGCCGTCTCCGCCTCGGACAGGGGGCGAATGCTGTCCACCATGAGCTGGGGCTCCTTCTCGTCCCGCACGGAGATGCGGCCCCGGATCAGCAGCCCGGCGTTTTCCTTCAGAAAGACGCCGCCGGTGTCCAGCGCCCGCTGGAAGGCGATGAGCTCCATGCTGCCGGAGTCGTCCTCCAACTGGACATAGCTCATCAGAGCGCCGTTTTTGGTGGGCCGGGTGCGGATGGACTCCACCACCCCCGCCACGGTGACGATCTGCCCGTCGGCAAAGCGCCTTGGGCCGTCCTCGGCCTCGAAATCGCTGAGGATGGCGCCGATGGCGGCCACGCCCAGCCGCCGCAGCTTCTCCCGATACTCGTCCATGGGGTGGCCGCTGAGATAGAGGCCGGTGACCTCCTTCTCCATGGCCATGAGCTCCCGCTTGGGAAACTCCGGCAGCTCCGGGAGCTTGATGCTGCTGGGCACGGCTTCGCTCTCCCCGTCCAGACCGAAGAGATCCATCTGGCCGGAGATGTTGTCCCGCTGGGCTCTGGCGATGCCGTCCAGCACCGCCTCGTAGACCTGCAGCAGCGCCCGGCGGGTGTAGCCCATGCTGTCAAAGGCGCCGGCGCGGATGAGATTTTCCACCGCCCGCTTGTTGAGCTCGCCCCCCGCCATGCGGCGGCAGAAGTCCTCAAAGTCCTGGAAGGGGCCGTTCTTCTCCCGCTCGGCCACCAGACCCTGGATGGCGCCCCAGCCGATGCCCTTGATGGCCACCAGGCCGAAGCGGATGTTCTCCCCCGCCACGGTGAAGTTTGCGTCGGACTCGTTCACGTCCGGCGGCAGGATGGAAAGCCCCAGCTCCTTGCACTCGGCGATATAGGCCGCCACCTTGGTGCTGCTGTCCAGCACCGAGGTCAGCAGCGCCGCCATGTACTCCCGGGGGTAGTGGCGCTTCATATAGGCCGTCCAGTTGGCCACAAAGGCGTAGCAGACGGCGTGGGCCTTGTTGAAGGCGTAGCTGGCAAAGTCCAGGATCTCGTCATAGATGCTGTTGGCCACGTCCTCCGGCAAGCCCCGGGCCACGGCGCCGTCGATGTGCCGCTCGGGATCACCGTGGACGAAGGCCTTGCGCTCGGCGTCGATGACGGCGTGCTTTTTCTTGGACATGGCCCGGCGGATCATGTCCGCCTGCCCCAGGGAGAAGCCCGCCAGGCGCTGGAAGATCTGGATCACCTGCTCCTGATAGACGATGCAGCCGTAGGTGACCTCCAGGATGGGGCGCAGCAGCTCGTGCTTGTAGCGCACCTTCTCCGGGTGCTGGGACCACTCGATAAAGCGGGGGATGGAGTCCATGGGGCCGGGGCGGTAGAGGGCGATGACGGCGGTGATGTCTTCAATGCTCTTGGGGCGCAGCTGGGTGCAGACGCCGGTCATGCCGGTGCTCTCCAGCTGAAAGACGCCCATGGTGTGCCCCTCGGCGAGCATGCGGAAGGTCTCCGCGTCGTCCTCGGGGATCCGGTTCACCTGGAAATCCGGCACCCGGCGGCGCACCATCCGCGCCGCGTCCTCCAGCACCGTCAGGTTCCGAAGGCCCAGGAAGTCCATCTTGAGAAGCCCCAGCTCCTCCAGGGTGGTCATGGGGTACTGGCAGACCACGGATTCATCGTTTTTCGCCAGGGGGACGTAGGTGTACACCGGGTTTTCGGTGATGACCACACCGGCGGCGTGGGTGGAGGCGTGGCGGGGCATGCCCTCCACCGCCCGGGCCACGTCGATGAGGCGCTTTAAGGTCTCGTCGCTCTCGTACATCTCCTTCAGGGGCTTGGAGAGCTTCAGCGCCTCGTCCAGGGTGATGTTCAGCGCGCCGGGGCCGTTGGGCACCTGCTTGGCCACCGCGTCCGCCTCCCCGTAGCTCACGCCCAGGGCGCGGCCCACGTCCCGGACGGCGGCCCGGGCGGCCATGGTGCCGAAGGTGACGATCTGGGCCACATGGTCGTGGCCGTAGAGCCGATTCACATAGTCGATGACCTCGCCCCGGCGGTTCACGCAGAAGTCCACGTCGATATCCGGCATGCTCACCCGCTCCGGGTTCAAAAAGCGCTCGAAGAACAGGGAATATTTGATGGGGTCCACGTCGGTGATGTGCAGGCAGTAGCTCACCACGCTCCCCGCCGCGCTGCCGCGGCCGGGGCCCACGGGAATGCCGTTGCGCTTGGCGTAGCCGATGAAGTCCGAGACGATGAGAAAGTAGTCCACAAAGCCCATCTTCTCGATCATGCTGAGCTCGTAGTCCAGCTGTTTGTGCACCTCCGGGCGGCCGGCATAGCGCTCGGCAAAGCCCTCCTCGCAGAGCTTGCGCAGGTAGGCCGCGCTGTCCGTCTCCCCCTCCGGGAGCCGGAAGCGGGGCAGGTGGTAGTGGCCGAACTCGAAGTCATAGCGGCAGCGCGCGGCGATCTTGGCGGTGTTGTCCGCCGCCTCCGGATGCTCCGGGAAGAGGGCGCGCATCTCCTCCTCGCTCTTCAGGTAGAGCTCCTGGCTCTCAAAGCGCATCCGGTTTTTCTCGTCCACGGTCTTGCCCGTCTGGATGCACATGAGCACGTCCTGGTAATAGGCGTCGTCCTTCTCGATATAGTGGGCGTCGTTGGTGAGCGCCAGGGGGATTCTGGTCTCCTCCGAGAGGCGGATCAGCTCCCGGGCGGCCTGCTTTTCCTCCGGGATGCCGTGATCCTGGATCTCCAGATAGAAATTCTCCGCCCCGAAGAGCTCCCGCAGCTCCAGGGCTTTTTTCTTTGCCCGCTCATAGTCCCCGTGCACCAGCGCCTGAGGGATCTCCCCGGCGAGACAGCCGGAGAGGCAGATGAGCCCCTCGGCGTGCGCATGGAGCAGCTCCCAGTCGATGCGGGGCTTGATGTAAAAGCCCTCGGTGAAGCCGCAGGACACCAGGTAGCACAGGTTCCGGTAGCCCTGCTCGTTCCGGCACAGCAGGATCAGGTGGGAATAGCTGTTGTCGGTGCCGTGCTCCTTCTGGAAACGGCTGCGAGGCGCCACATAGACTTCGCAGCCGATGATGGGCCGGATGCCCTCGGCGAGACAGGCCTTGTAAAAGGCCACCGCGCCGTACATGACCCCGTGGTCGGTGACGGCGAGGGCGGTCTGCCCCAGGGCCTTGGCCTTTTTGGCGATCTTGTCGATCCGGCAGGCCCCGTCCAGCAGGGAGTATTCGGTATGCACATGGAGGTGGACAAAGGACATTTCAATTCCTCCCTTTGGTCGGAAGAGTGAAAAGCGAAAAGTGAAAAGTGAAAAGTTATGGTATCACGCCTGCGGCGTGATGATTTCAATTCGTCCGCGCAGCGGACACCTCAATTTTTCATTTTTCATTTTTCACTCTTCACTTTTTTCCGCTTGCTCTGCAAGCTGAAAAAGCTTGCGCAGCCGGTGGTTCAGGCAGCTCTTGGTCACCGGCGGGTCGGAGAGCCGGGCCAGATCCGCCAGGCTCGCCTCGGGATTGGCGATGCGGAGCATGGCCGCCTGCTGCAGCGGCTCCGGCAGCTCGTAGATCCCGCCGTATGCCCGGGCCACGGCGTGGATGGCGTCGATCTGCTCCTGGGCGGCCAGGACGGTCTTGTCGGCGTTGGCGGTGTCACAGTTGATGCGCCGGGTGACTAAGTTTCGCATCTCCTTGTCCACCTTGGCGGTCATCACGTTCATGGCGGAGACCGGCGCGCCGATCTGGGTGAGAAAGTCCGCAATGGCGTCCGCCTTTTTGAAATAGAGCAGGCTGTTGCCCCGGCGCTGGGTCTCCTTGGGCTCAAAGCCCAGATCCAGCAGGATGGAGGTCATCTCCCGGCTCACGTTCCGGTGGGGCGTGGCCAGTTCCAGGTGGCTGCGCTTGTCCGGGTCGGTGACGCTGCCCCCGGCCAGAAAGGCGCCGCGGACGAAGGCCTCCATGCTCCCCGGCTCCTCCAGGGCACCGAAGTTGATGTGCTGGCTCACGGCAGAGTCGATCTCCCCGCCGAAGGCCTCGAAGATTTTTATGAGCTTCTCCCGCTCGGTGACGGCAAAGCTCCGCTTGCCCCCCTCCTTTTCGGGGGAGACCCGGTCAAAGCCCAGGCCAAAGGCTCGCTTCCAGAGGCGCTGCAGCCGCTCGGCAAAGGCGGGGCTTGCGGTGATGATGCGCAGTTCCCGGGGGGAAAAGCTGTTGCAGTAGAGCAGCACCCCGTAGCACTCGGCCAGGGCGATATTCTTTTTGTCCAGCGGCAGCCGACACAGCTCCGCCTTCACATCGGAGGAAAATGACATTTCCGATCAACCTACCTTATTGGCTCCCTCTCTGAGGGAGCTGGCACGGCGCGTCTCACGCAAGCGCCGTGACTGAGGGAGTTCCTTGCAGCCTCCCCTGCCTGAGGGGAGGTGCCCCCGCAGCGCCGAGCATTGCTCGGCGGCACACTGGGGCGGAGGGGTTTTCCTTCGGTCGCAAGTGAAAAGTGAATAGTGAATAGTGAATAATTGCGGTATCACGCCTTCGGCGTGATGAATACAATCCGTCCCCGAAGGGGACACCATAATTTTTCACTTTTCATTTTTCACTTTTCAATGTCCCGGTTGACGTTGATGCTGCTCATGCCCTTGGCGGTCAGATGCTCGTGGATGGCGGCGGCGATGGCCACGCTCCGGTGGCGCCCGCCGGTGCAGCCGATGGCGATGGTCAGGTTGACCTTGCCCTCCTCCACATAATGGGGCATGAGGAAGTCCAGCATCTCGGCGATCATCTCCATGAACTTCCGGGTCTGGGGGTAGCCGAACACAAATTCCGCCACCGGCCGGTCCAGCCCCGAGAGGGGGCGCAGCTCCTCCACATAGAAGGGGTTCGGCAGAAAGCGCACGTCAAAGACCAGATCCGCATCCAGGGGGATGCCGTGCTTGTAGCCGAAGGACATGACCGTGACCTGCAGCTCCCGCTTCTTCTGGGTGCCGGCGAAGATGCTGAACATCCGGTTCTGCAGCTGCCCCAGGGTGAGCTGGGAGCTGTTGATGATATAGTCCGCCTTCTCCTTGATGGGAGCCAGCAGCTCCTCCTCCCTTGCCACCGCCTGCTCCAGGGTGATGCCCGGCCCCGCCAGGGGGTGGGGGCGGCGGGATTCCTTGTAGCGCCGCACCAGGGTGCGCAGATCCGCGTCCATGTAGAGGATGCGCACGGTGCAGTCCATGGCCTTCAGCTCCTCCAGGGTGCCCAGCAGCTCCCCGAAGCCGTCCCGCTCCCGCACATCGGTGACCAGGGCCACCTTGTCATAGCGGCCGTGGGCGTCCAGGCAGAGCTCGGCAAAGCGGGGCATCAGCGCCACGGGCATGTTGTCCACACAGTAGTATTCCAGATCCTCCAGCACATCCGCCGCGCGGCTCTTCCCCGCGCCGGATAGCCCGGTGATGATGAGAAATTCCATACAAGCACCTCTCTTGTAGAAATGAAGCTCGCGTCTTGTGCTTCCCCCAGCGGGGGAAGCTGTCGCGATGCGTCTCCCGCAAGCATCGTGACTGATGAGGGAGAATCTTGCTGTTTCGGTTGCGGCCGAAGATCATAGCTGCCGGGAATGCTCTCCCTCATCCGCCCCAGTGTGCGCACTGGGGCACTGGTCGCTTCGCGCCTCTTTTGCCTGCAAAACCTGCCCCCGGCAGCTTTTGCGGACGGCAAAAGTCCCCGCTGGGGGAAGGGCAATGTCCTCTCACTCCTCCGCCGGCGCGTTGATCGTGATCTGATTCCTCAGCGCCTTGGGGCTGTGATCCTCCAGCTTGTAGTCCGGCGGGAGGATGATGATCTCCGGCTCCAGCTGCACGCCGCTCTCCCGATACACGGTGTTGTGCACGTGCATCATGAGATCGTACACATCGTGGGAGGTGGCGCCGCCCCTGTTCACCACAAAGCCCGCGTGCTTCGGGCTCACCTGGGCGCCGCCCACGGTATAGCCCTTCAGCCCCGCCTGCTCGATGAGCGCCCCGGCGTAGTGCCCCTCCGGGCGCTTGAAGGCGCTGCCGGCGGAGGGCAGCTCCAGGGGCTGCTTGGCTCTGCGCTTTTCGTTCATCTCCCGCATTTTGGCGGCGATCTCGTCCTTGTCGCCGGGCTGCAGGCGGAACACCGCCGAGAGGATCACGCAGCCGGGATGGGTGCTGAAATAGCTCTTGCGATAGGCAAAGGCGCATTGCTCCGCCGAGAGCTCATAGAGCCCCTGATCCGGCGTATAGAGGCAGACCACGCTCTCCACCGCGTCCTTCATCTCCCCGCCGTAGGCGCCGGCGTTGATGAAGCAGCCGCCGCCCACGCTGCCCGGGATGCCGGAGGCAAACTCCAGCCCCTGCAGGCCGTTCTGCTGGGCAAAGGAGGCCAGCTTCGACAGGGACACTCCCGCCTCGGCGTAGATGGCGCCGTCCGGCAGCAGAAAGAGCTTCTGCAGCTTCTCGGTGCTGATCATGAAGAGCTCGCTCAAGCCCTCGTCGGGAGGGAGCAGGTTGGTGCCGTTGCCCAGGATGAAGGGCGCGAGCTCGTGATCCTTCAGGATGCTGGAGACCTTGGCCAGGGAGCTCACCCCCTCCGGCACAGCCAGCGCCCGCACCGGTCCGCCGATGCGGAAAGAGCAGTGCTCCGCCATGGGCTCGTTCTCCAGCAGGGTCATGCCCGGCAGGGCCTCTTTGATTTTCGCAATGGCTTTTTCCAGATTTTCCATAGCTGTTCTCCTTAAATATTCCCTTTGTCGATGGCCATATCGTGCTCGGCGGCCAGGGTCTCCGCTGCGTTGAAGCCCATCTTCTTCTGGCGGTTGTTCATGGCCGCCAGCTCCAGGATCACGGCAAGGTTGCGCCCGGGCGTCACCGGAATGGTCACGCAGGGCAGCTCCACGCCCAGAACGGTCTCCGTCTCGTTGGAAAGGCCCAGCCGGTCATAGGCTTTGCCGGGCACCCAGTTTTCCATCTTCACCACCAGGTCGATGCCGGTGCTGGGCTTCACGGCGCCCACGCCGTAGATGTGCCGGACGTTGATGACGCCGATGCCCCGAAGCTCCATGTAGTAACGGATGATCTCCGGGGCGGTGCCCACCAGGTGGTCACGATTGATCTTCTTGATCTCCACCGCGTCATCCGCCACCAGGCGGTGGCCGCGCTTGATGAGCTCCAGGGCCGTCTCGCTCTTGCCGATGCCGCTCTCGCCCATGAGCAGCACGCCCTCGCCGTAGATCTCCACCAGCACCCCGTGGGTGGTGAGCCGCGGCGCCAGATAGTTGTGCAGCGCCGCGATGACGTTGGCCTGGAAGTCGGAGGTATCCTCGTCGGTGACGAAGAGGTTCCGGTCAAAACGCTCCGCCATCTCCACGCACTCCGGCGAGGGGGTGACCCCGTGGCAGACCACCAGGGCGGCGATGTCGTAGCCCATGAAGCGCTCGTAGGCCCGGCGCCGCTCCTCCCGGCTGAGGCTGTTCAGGTAGGTGGACTCCACCCGGCCGATGATCTGCAGCCTGCGGGGGTCGAAGTAGTTATAAAAGCCGGTGAGCTGCATGGCGGGGCGGTTCACGTCCGCCGTGGTCAGCACCGCCTGCTCGTAGTCCTTGGAGAGATGGATGGGGCGCAGGTTATGGTCAGCCACAATGGTCTTGAGCTTGACGGAATATTTGCTTCTCATGGGCGCAGACCTCCAATGTAATATATGGTTTATTGTACTCATTTTTGCCCCGTTTGGCAAGCCTTTTCCACGCACCCGGGCGTTTAATCTGCTTTCAAAGGCATAGGCCTTTGAAAGCAATAAGTTTGCACCCTGCTGCGCGCGATGTTTTTCCGAGGCGCAGAAGGTGAATTGCCGCAAAGGGGAAACGGATTGCCACACCAGTGTGCGCACTGGTTCGCAATGACAGGTTGCCCCTTTGCGGCATGAGGAGCCCCCCTGAACTCCCCCGCGGTGAGGAGGGAACAAAATGCAAAAAAGGCAAAAATTTTTCTTGCATTTAGGTCATCGGTCTGCTATTATATATGAGCTGTCTTTCTGCGGAGAGCAGCCAAACACAAGCAAGGAGGTGCTTCAACTTATGGCAAAGTGCCAGTTCTGCGACAAGGACGTGGCCTTCGGAATCAAGGTCAGCCATTCTCACAGACGCTCCAACCGTACTTGGAAGCCGAACGTGAAGCGCGTCAAGGCCATCGTGGACGGTTCTCCCAAGCATGTTTACGTCTGCACGCGCTGCCTGCGCAGCGGTAAGGTCACCCGCGCTGTGTAATTATCCAATTACCCGAAACAAGCCTGTCGTCTGCACGACGGGCTTTTTCGGTATTTTGCGCCTGTTTTCCCCGCGCTTCGCAGGCAGGAGAGCCTATAAGGAAGGATACCCCCTCAGTCATCCGCCTTCCGTGAGACGGCGGATGCCAGCCTTGCCCGCCTTGCGGTGCCCGAAAAAATGTTCGCGCTTCGCTTTGCTCCATTTTTTCGACCGCTGCGGAAATTCCGGGCTCGCTTCTTCCGCCACCGGCGGCGCGAGCCCGCAATTCCCTTTCAGGGGAGCCTATAAGGAAGGAAACCCCTCAGGCGCTTCGCGCCAGCTCCCCCGGAGGGGGAGCCTATTAGGAAGGATTATTGTATATGAAAGAAGAAATCTCCTGGCGGGAATATTGGGATCTGCTGCATCACCCCCGCGACATCATGAGGCCGGAATACCGGCACCTGCTCCTGCTGCTGTACTGGCCGCTGGAGCTGGCCTTTTTCACCATCTCCGGCCGCATCTCCTGGGAATACCACCCCATCCACTGCGCGCTGGACGATCAGATTCCCTTTTTGGAGGGCTTTGTGATCCCCTATGAGCTGTGGTTTTTGTGCGGCGTCTTCATCGTGTTCTTCACGCTGTTCTATGACGTCCCCTCCTTCCGCAAGTTCATGTGGTTTCTGATCGTGAATATCCTGATCGCCGGCGCCGTCTTCCTGATCTACCCCAACTACTTTGACGGCCGGCCGGTACAGACCCCCTGGCCCGCCTCCATCGCCACCAACTATGCGGAGATGCCCCGGAAAAACATCTTCACCTGGATGCTGAGCTTCATCTACTTCACCGATCCGCCCCGCAACGCCTTCCCCTCGGAGCATGTGGCGGTGGCGCTGGGCATGGTTGCCGCGGTGCTGCACTGCAAAAAGCTCCGCAGCCGCCCGCTCTTCGCCGTGCCCTTCATCCTGCTGCAGCTGGTGATCTGCGCCTCCGTGTGCTTCACCAAGCAGCATTCCTTCCTGGACGTGGTCGGCGCCCTGCCCGTGGTTCTGGTCTCCTATCTCGCAGCCTACGTCCCCTGGAAAAAGCTGCGGCGGCGGAAATCCGCCGTCCGCGCCGAGGGCGGGACAAGCGCATAAACAGATCCGCAAAGCGGCCCTTCCGGATAATCCATCCGGGCGGGCCGCTTTGTCCATTTGCACACACACTTCGTCTTTTTATTGACAAAAACGTCGCTTTGCTGTAAAATTGCTTTCAGTTTTTTGACTGATTTTTTGAATTGCCGGGGAGAAACACAGGAAATATGGATATATTTGACAAATGCAGGAAATTCACCCTCGCAAATGAGTATCGGGAGCTGGGGATCTACCCCTATTTCCACGCGCTGGAATCGAGACAGGATGTGGAAGTGATTATGGAGGGCAAGCGCCGCATCATGCTGGGCTCCAACAACTACCTGGGGCTGACCACGGAGCCCTCCGTGGTGGAGGCCGGCATCCGCGCCTTTGAAACGCTGGGCAGCGGCTGCTCCGGCTCCCGCTTTCTCAACGGCACCCTGCAGATGCACCTGGAGCTGGAGCGGGAGTTGGCGGACTTCGTGCACATGGAGAGCGCGGTCACCTTCTCCACCGGCTTCCAGTCGAACCTCGGCATCATCAGCGCCCTGGTGGGCCGGGGCGACTATGTGATCTGCGACCGGGAAAACCACGCCAGCATCTATGACGGCTGCAAGCTCTCCTACGGCAAGATGCTGCGCTACCGCCACAACGATATGGAGGAGCTGGAAAAGCTGCTCTCCCGCGTGCCCGACGAGGCGGGCCGCCTCATCGTCACCGACGGCGTGTTCTCCATGGGCGGCGACATCGCAAAGCTGCCGGAGATCTGCGCTCTGGCGGAGAAATACGGCGCCCGCGTCATGGTGGACGACGCCCACGGTCTGGGCGTCATCGGCGAGGGCGGCCGGGGCACCGCCAGCTACTTCGGCCTGGAGGACAAGGTGGACGTCATCATGGGCACCTTCTCCAAGTCCCTGGCAAGCCTGGGCGGCTACATGGCGGCCTCCGAGCAGGTCTGCGACTATGTGCGCCACAACTCCCGCCCCTTCATCTTCTCCGCCTCCATCCCGCCCGCTGCCTGCGCGGCGGCCCTGGCGGCCCTGCGCTACCTGAAGGCCCATCCCGAGCGGCCCCGGCGTCTGCTGGAGCTGGCCCGCTACGCCCGGGGAAAGCTGAAGGCCGCCGGCATCCCCATCCGGGAGTCGGACGACACGCCCATCGTGCCCATCTACACCTATGAGCAGCGCCGCACCCTGGAGAAGAACCGGGAGCTCTACGACGCAGGACTCTATGTGAACCCCGTGCTGCCCCCCGCCTGCGCCCCGGGCGAGTGCCTGCTGCGCACCAGCTACATGGCCACCCACACCGAGGCCCTGATCGACGAGGCGGTGGACATCGCCGCCCGGATCCTGCTGAAGGACTGAATTTACAGAAAGCAGAGCGAAGCTCAGACTGTAGACAAACCCATGCGGCATAGTTTGGACACGCATGGGGGGATTGTGAAGGGGGGAGGGTATGCCCCCCTTCACGTTCAATCTACGCAAAA
>ONPF01000046.1 GCA_900319635.1 uncultured Eubacteriales bacterium
TGAAGCTGAAGGTCATCAACCTGAAGACCGACCCGCAGCTGATGGGCGCCCTGGGTGCTGCCGAGTATGCCCGCCAGAAGGGCCTGGCCAAGAAGTAAGTTTTCAGAATTCAGTTTTGCGTTTTGAGAAGATCCCAAACATAAAAAGATCTCCGATCCGCGAGGGTCGGAGATCTTTTTATATGAAATATGACTTGGAAAAAGCAGGCGGCGCGATTATAATAGAAAAAAAGTATGCGCGAGGAGGAGCGGGCCATGTTTTGCGTCAATTGCGGAGAGCGGCTCCCGGAGGGCAGCCGGTTCTGCACCAACTGCGGAGCGGTTTTGCAAACGGAGGAGCCCCGGCGAAGCAAAGGGGGAGCACGGGGCAGGAAGATCCTGATCGCCGCGGTGATCGCGCTGGCGGTGCTGGTTGCCGCCCTGGGCGGGATCCTCCTGGGGCAGGTTCTGAGCAGGGGGAGCGGCAGCGCCGCGGCCAACGCGGTTGGGCAGACCGATAGCGGCAACCCCGCGGCGAACGACACCCTGCCGGCGGGGCCCGGAAGCGCACAGCAGCCGGTTCTCATCCAGCCCCAGCCGGACGCCCCTTCGCAGCCGAATACGCCGTCGCAGCCCGGTACGCCGTGGGCACCTGACACACCGGCCCAGCCGGAGACTCCGGACGAGACGAGCGGCGCTCTGCGCCTGGATCACATGGAGCACGTGCAGAACGGTGAGTTCCACCTGGAATACCCGGTCTTTGCAGGCAACGGGAGCGAGGAGCTGAACCGTCTGGTTCGGGAGTATGCCCTGGGCCTGGGAATCGGCGGGAGCATCGTGAACAACAGCTACGAGGCCGACTACCTCTGCGAGGTGACCCTGGTCAACGACTCTATCGTCAGTATGGTCTTCTGCGGCACGGGCTATGTTCCCGGCGCGGCCCACGACTTCCGGGACGTGATTCCTCTGAATGTGGAGATCAGAACGATGGAGCCCATCCTCCTCTGGGACATCTTCGCCATGGATATGGAGGGCTTTTCAGACATTGTGTACGGCTTCGGCCAGCCCTATGGCGCCTCCTGGTCGGTTCCGGCGGCGGACTTCCCGGATCTCCTGGACCTTGACCTGGAGGTGTACCACGGGCTCACCCGGGCGCCCAAGGGCTTTCTGACGCCGCGGGGCCCGGTGCTGCTGAGCTATGTGGGCGTCACCGGCGTGGAGTGGCTGGACGTGCTGGTACCCATCAACCTGCTGAAGGATTACTACAACAACGACGCCATCCCCTGGGAGATGCTGGTTACCAGCAACTGAACACAGAAAAAACCGCCGCATCCTTCTTGGATGCGGCGGTCAGACTGTCGACAAAGTGGGTTTTCTGTCATCGCGAACCTACCAAAGGCACGCACAAGTTCTAAGGCTCCTTCGTCGCCAAGAACTTGTAGTGAGTGAAAAAAACAGCTTTTTTGAAGAAGAACGGATTGCCACGCCGTAGGGAGGCATGCCCACATGCCTCCGGAGCGCTTGAACGGCGGAGCGATCATGGGATCGCTCCCTACGGCTCGCAATGACATGCTTGGGTGTTTGTCTACACGTTGACCGCCGCATTCTTGGATGCGGCGGTTTTTGGTTCCGGCTCAGTAGTCCACCCGTTCCACGGTGCAGCCGGCGTCGGTGAGCAGCTGCACCAGGCCGGTGTCGCCCACCATGTGGCCGGTGCCCACGGCGAAGAACACGGTCTTGCCCTCGGCCAGCCAGCCCAGCGCCACCTCCGCCATGCCGACGTTGCGGTCGTCCACCAGGGCTTTGTTGTAGTCCTCCACCAGGGCGAGCTGCTCCTCGGTGTAGTCCTCGGCGCCCTCCTCGCTCTCGTTCAGCGCCAGGATGGCGTCGTAGTCGCCGTCGAGCCAGGCGCTGTAGAGCTCGTCCACACTCTCGCCGTATTCATCCAGGTAGTCCAATACGGCCTCGATCAGCAGCAGATACAGCTCGTCCGAGAAGCTGTTCAGCAGGTTCATCTGGAAGGAGGCAGATTCCACGTCCAGCACCGGCAGATTGTTTTCGTATGCCAGGTAGATGAGCGAGCGGTCCATGCCCGCCTCGGGGCTCAGGTCGGAGCGGGTCATCAGCGCGGCCTGCTCCGTGAGCTGCGACCACATGGCCAGATTGTAGTAGTCCAGCATGGGGGAGTAGGCGCCCATCTCGTTCAGCAGCGCGGCGCAGCGGTCATAGAGCTCCTCGGGCATGTGCTCCCGGACGCTGCTGCCGTCCACGTACACGAACTGCTGGTAGTCGGCCATGACGGCGTTCAGATCGGACTCGTAGGCCACCACGTCAAACTCCACGGCCAGAGCGTCGCAGGAGAGCAGGATGGGGGCGACCTTCTCCAGCACGGCGCTGCTGCGCCCGTCGCCCACATGGATGGTGCCGAAGAGGTAGAGGGTGTGCCCCTCCGGATCGGTGACCTTCCAGAGCATGGGGTGCAGGTCGGCCGGGTCAAAATCCGGCGTCACCGGCGTGGGAGCCGGGGTAGGGACGGGCTCCGCCGTGGGAGCCGGGGTGGCGGGGGTCTCGGTGGCCTGGGGCTGGTTGCTCTTGCCGCAGCCGGCCAGCAGCCCCAGCGCCAGGCTCAGAAGCAGAAGCAGGGAAAGAAATCTTTTCATGGTGTTCTCCTTTGTCGCTTTTATGTTTTGATCGGCGGGGCGGCGCTCAGCGCAGCTCTTCTTTTTCGCCCCGGTAGCCGCGGATGCCGCCGATGTTTTCCACCCGGGTGTAGCCCAGGCTTTTCAGCCGCGCCACGGCCCGGGCGCTGCGGGTGCCGGCCAGGCAGTAGACAAAAAGCGGCGTCTCCGGATTGCGCAGGTGGATTTCCGCCGTGTCGATGGCGGAGAGGGGGAGATTCATGCTGCCGGGGATGTGCCCGGCGGCATACTCGTCCGGCTCCCGCACGTCCAGCAGCACGGCGCCGGGGGTGGTATGGTAGCGCTCCAGCCCCTCGTGAATATCGGGGGTTTTCAGAAAATCGAAGAAGCCCATGGAATGCCCTCCTTTGAAAAGCAGCAGTTCATACTAATATCTAATAAAAACAAGACAATCTTTGCGGTCAGAATTGTGCCATACTTCGTTGGGCCCCTTGACCATATATCTCCATTATGCTCTGCGGGGCCCGCCTTGTCTGGCGCAATTCTGCCTCGCAAATCTTTGTCTACTTTCTATCAGATATTAGTATCATCCGAATCGTTTTTTTCATTATACCATGGAAGGACACGCCATACAAGCGGGAGGGCGGAAAAATCCAGGGGCTGAGCCTATCGGGGATCAGTGCGTGTCGATCAGCGTCACGGTGTAGCCCTCGGCGCGCAGGGCCTCCACCAGCCCGCCTTCGCCCAGCAGGTGCGCCAGACCCACCGCGAAAAACACGGTTTGGCCGCTCTCCAGATAGCCCTTGGCGACCTCGACCATATTGGCGTTGCGCTCCACCTCCATCTTCTGGTGGTACTCGTCATAGATGGCAAGCTCGTCCTCGTCCAGCTCGGCGCGCTCCTCCTCGTCCATGGCAGCCAGCCGTTCGATCAGCGCGGCCTCGTCCCCGGCGCACCAGGCCTCGTACAGCTCGTAAGTGCCGTCGAGAAACTCGCCCCGCGGGGTGCTGATCACTTCTGCCAGCAGCATCTCCTGCACAGGATCGGAGTAGCCGGTGAGCATCCCGATCTGGAATTCGCCGGATTCCACGTTCAGGATCTCCTTGCCGGATTCTCTGGCCAGGCGCATCAGCCGGTTGTCCACTCCTTTGTCGGAGCTGAGCCTGCGCCCCTGGGACAGATAAAACAGCTCCAGGGCGTTCTCCCAGAGGGCGGGCTTCATGGACTCGGCCAACTCCGTGTAGTTGCCGCTGACCTTCAGATAATCCAGCGCCAGCTTGTAGACGTCGGAATCCAGGTGGTTCTGAATGCTGCTGCCGTCCGTGTAGTAGTAGGATTCCAGGATGGTCTTCTGCAGCTCCGGATCCTCGCCCAGCTGCGCCTCGAAGCTCTGGGGGTCAAACTCCACCGCCAGCGCGTCGGAGGCGTCCAGCGCGTCATAGATCACCTGGGGCAGCCAGGCGGTGCGCGCGTCGCCCACATGGATGGTGCCCAGCAGATACATACTGTGCCCCTCGCTGTCACTGACCCGGTAGAAGACGGGGCTGGGGCGCTGCTCCGGCTCCGGCTCGGCGACGGGCTCATCCAAAAGCGCGCGGGCCGCGCCGTCGGTGTAGAGCTTCAGGCCCATGTTCAGCTTCATGCTCAGAGCGCAGGGGATCCCGTCGATGGTGTGGATGCCGGTGTAGTCCAGATTCAGCGCCGTGGGGATGCCGGACACCTTTTCAACGGCCAGAAAG
Source organism: uncultured Eubacteriales bacterium (assembly GCA_900319635.1). GTDB lineage: Bacteria > Bacillota > Clostridia > Oscillospirales > Oscillospiraceae > Limivicinus. The sequence goes on from ONPF01000046.1 coordinate 4,357, forward strand.
CCTGTCAGGTTTTTGGTGAGGTAGGAGCTGGCGTAATCGTCCAGGATCGTGGGCTGGGAGGGGAAAATATCCCCCTCGACCCCCGCTTTCACCAGTTCGCCATACTCCTCTGTCCCGGAGAAGCTGATGAGCCGATACGCGCCAACGTCCCGGCTCTCTGCGTCCTTCAGCTGGTCGAAGGTGGGGAAGTACAGCTTCACGGTATAGAGGAAATATTCCTGCGCTTCCCGGGAGCTCATGGGTTCGGTCTCCTCGCTGCCGTCGGAGTAGGCGGTGGTCAGCGTGCCGTTGGAGAAGTTCTCCTCATAGCTGTAGGAGAAGGCCGACTGCTTCGAGTACTGCAGGCCGGAAACATCGAAGCTCCCGCTGTACAGCGAGGTGCCGCCTCGATTCAGAAAGCTCTCGTTCTGGGTGTAGTAGAGGAGGATGTCCGCCGCCTCGGAGGAATAGATGAAGTTGAGTTCTGCGGTGACGGCATTGCAGGCGGAGAGGAGCAGGCCCGCCCGCAGCACCGCCATGGGCGCCTCGGGATCGTCCAGGGTTTCCCAGCCCTTGGCGCTTGTGGGGATCTCGCCGCTCAGATCCAGCTCCGGAGCGGGGCTGTAATGCAGCTCATACACGGTGTGAACTGTGATCCCGCCGAAGAGGTAGCGGAGCTCGTAGCGGACGTCGGTAAGCGTCCCGTCCGCTGAGACGACGGCGCTGCCAAGCGCCTCCAGCAGCGCGGCGTCCTCCGGCAGCGCCCAGGTCTCTGCACCGCTGGGTTCCTCAAAGCGCAGAGAGAAGCCGGCTTCGCTCGCCTCCCCGCTGAGCTGGCCGTAGAGCGCGGGATCCAGGAGCAGCAGGGGAGGCCGACTGTCCCGGAAGGCCGCCGCGTCCAGCTCGGAGCAATACTTGGAGCCGTTCAGCTCCACGTATTCCAGCCCCTCCGCGTAGATTAGCCTCTGCTCGATCCGCGGGTTTTCTCCCAGCACCACCACGTCCTCCACAGTGGACAGCAGGTCGTTTCCGCCCAGACCCTGGTAGCGGGCGGTGCGGGTGGTTTTTTCCGTGACGGTGAGCTGGGCGCCCGGCGTCTCCGCGCTGTAGTTCGGCAGAAGGAGCTCCTGGGTGATCCGGGCGTCCACCTGCAGGTTCTCCTGCCCCCGCAGCATCTCCTCCGCCTCCCGATAGATCGCCGGGTAGTCGATGGGCTCCGGCGTGGGCTCCAGGGTGGGTTCCGCCGTGGGCGCGGGTGTGGCTTCGGGCGTCGGTTCGGCTTTGCCGCAGCCGGCCAGCAGACCGAGCGTCATGCACAGGCACAGCAGCAGAGCCAGGATACGTGTACTTTGCTTCATGTCAAAAAACCTCCATTTCTTTTTGTCGGCGGCGCCTTATCGGGCGGCCTCCTCCCGGATCACCGCCAGAAATTGCCTGGCCCCGCCGAAGTTTTTCAGCAGATAGCTTTCGCCACGATAAGTGAATTTCAGATAACTGTGCAGGATAAAGGCGCTGCTCTTTACGTCCCGGATCTCCTTCAGCTGAATCTCGTCCGTCAGAGCGCCGGGTTTGCCGTGGTACCAGGTCTCGTAGATCCGCAGGGTGCCGCCCTTGACGCAGGCCATGCCCATGCCGTAGCCGGAGGGGCCGTCGCAGAGAGCGATCACCCCGGCGCCCCGCTCGTCCACCAGCCCCTGCTCCCGGAGCATGGTGGTAAAGTCCGTTTTTGCCATCGTGTTCTCCTCCTGTCTGTTTGAACTCGTCTGTATAACGTTTGGGAGGAGGAAAAGGTTTCAGCGCCGAAAAAAATTTACACTTCGGCTCATATTTTCTATTCCATCCAAAGCGAAAAAAGTAACAGGACATCGAAAAAATGCGCTCAAGCAGGAAAAGCTGCCGCCCTCCGAATTCATTTTTGTCGAAAAGAGACAAAACAGAGGCGCCGGGGCTTGCAAATCTTTGTGAATAACGGTATAATACAGCCAGAGCGGATCGCGGCCCAACAATTACTATGGAGGTTGATGTTCTATGAATATCGAAATCACCCGCACGACGAACCCGCGCCAGAAGCCCGAGATGAAGGGCATTCGCTTTGGCACCTATTTCTCCGACCACATGTTCCTCATGAATTACACCGAGGGCAAGGGCTGGTACAATCCCCGCATCGTTCCCTACGGCACCATCGAACTGGAGCCCTCTGCCATGGTCTTCCACTATGCCCAGGAGATTTTCGAGGGCATGAAGGCCTACCGCACCGAGAAGGGGAACATTCAGCTCTTCCGCCCCATGGACAATATTGAGCGCTTCAATAACTCCGGCGTCAAGCTCTGCATCCCCCACATCCCCGAGGAGGACTTCCTGCAGGCGCTGAAGACCCTGGTGGAAGTGGACAAGGATTGGGTCCCCTCCGAGCCCGACACCAGCCTGTACATTCGCCCCTTCGCCATCGCGCTGGACGCGCAGCTGGGCGTGCATGTCGCCAAGAACTACCTCTTCTGCATCATCACCTGCCCCGTGGGCGCCTATTATCCCGAGGGGCTGAACCCGGTCAAGATCGCGGTGGAAGCCCGCGAGGTGCGTGCTGTCCGCGGCGGCACCGGCTTTACCAAGTGCGGCGGCAACTACGCGGCCTCCCTGCACGCCAGCCATGAGGCCGGCAAGAAGGGCTTCAGCCAGGTGCTGTGGCTGGACGGCGTGGAGCAGAAGTACATCGAAGAAGTGGGCGCCATGAACGTCATGTTCAAGATCGGCGGCAAGATCGTCACCCCGTCTCTGGAGAAGGGCACGGTTCTGCCCGGCGTCACCCGCCGCACCGCCATTGCCATCCTGCGCCACTGGGGCTATGAGGTGGAGGAGCGGGACATCTCCATCGACGAGCTGGTGGAGGCGGCCGACAACGGCACCCTGGAGGAAGCCTGGGGCACCGGCACCGCCGCCGTCATCTCCCCCATCGGCGAGATCTCCTTCCAGGACAAGGTGCATGTGATCGACGGCTTCCAGATCGGCGAGCTGACCCAGAAGCTGTACGACACCATCACCGCCATCCAGTGGGGCAAGGCGGAGGATCCCTTCGGCTGGGTCGTCCCCGTCTGCTGAGCCATTCTGCCAACAAAAAACTCCGGACGAAAGTCCGGAGTTTTTTTGTTGTCGGATTCTTCAGTGCCGGCCGCTGGCGGCGGTTGCCCTGCGGTAGCGCAGGGCGTGGCGGATCACCAGGAAGGCCCAGATCAGAAGGCCGCCCATCATGATATAGAGGGCCGGTATCAGCTTTGCCTGATCCGGCTCCGGCTGGGCGGAGGGGGTGTAGGCTGCCTGGGGACGCTGCTCCGCGGGCTGGACGCCAGACCCATCGGGGAGCTGCCCGGCCGGGGCGCTCTGCTGGGGTGTCTCGCCTTCCCCGGGCAGCGCGGGCAGCCCGGGGATCAGGCCGGGCTGCGGCTCCTGCTGCTCCGGCTGGCGCTCCCGTTCGGCAAGCTTCTCGTCCAGCTCCAGGGAGTAGTCCGCCAGATACGCGCCGATCTCCGCCATCCGCGCCTGGTAGTCGCCCACGTTGCGGGTCATGACCACCACCACGATGGGGGTGGGCGTGTAGACGATGGCGGCGATGTGGTTGTTGTCGTTGCCGTTGCGCTCGGTAAAGGCGCCGTACTTCTGGGCTACATCATACTTGCCGCCGAGACTCAGATTCAGATAGCTGTCCGGCTGCGCGGTCAGCAGGTACTCGATCACATGGGGGAAGCGCTCCTCGCCTCCCTCACAGAGGGTGCGCATCACCTGGGTCATGTAGCGGGCGCTGTAGTAGCTGTAATCAAAGAAATCCTGGGGGAAGTAGTCCCGCTCCAGATCGGTGTACTGGATGGTCTTGTCGCTGCACTTGCCCTGATAGGTTCCGCCCAGGTAGTCCACCATGGCGTGGCCGCTGTCGTTGTTGGAGTTGACCAGAGCGCTGGACTCCAGATACTGCAGGGTGTAACCCTCCAGCCTGCTGTCCTGCGTGAGCTCTCCCGCCGCCTCCTTCTCCGCCAGCAGCATGGAAACCGGCACCTTGTACATGCTGGCCGAATACATGAACTTATCCGCGTTGTAGAACCAGCAGTCCCCCGTGGCGGTGTAGCAGAAGCCCACGGAGAACTCCTGGAAGTTCTGCCCCAGGTTGTGGGACTTGATGTACTCCTCCATCCACTGGTTCAGGGCGTCCTCGTCGATGATGCTCTCCTGCGCCGTGCCCGTGTCGTGCGCCTCAGCCAATGCGGCGGTCTGCAGCGGGAGCAGCAGCGCCATACAAAGCAGCAGCGCCAGCAGGGTTTTTGCCATTCTCTTCATGGTTTGCGCCTCGTTTCCTGTCGTTTTGCGCGGCTATTTGCCGAATTACCTTTTATTATAGCATCTTCTTTCGTTGCTGCCAAGGGTGTTTCGAGGGAACGGGGGAGAAATAAAGAGTGAAGAGAATGAATAATGAATAATGAAGGTGTCGCCTTCGGCGACGGATTGGAATCCGTGCCGCTCCGCGGCACAGGCCGAAGGCCTGCCATCGCAAACTGGCGTGGCAATGAGACAAGGGGAAACATCCGGCTGCATTGTAGGGGCTGGCGCCCTCGACAGCCCGCTTGTCGGACAAGGGCGCATGTCGGCGGGCGGCTGATAGCCGCCCCTACGGGACGAAGGGGGGACGGCGCGGAGCGCACAGAGCAAAGCTTTGTCATCGCGAACCAGTGACCGACGTCACTGGTGTGGCGATCCGTTCCCCTTGATCCGGGGATGGTGGACGCGGATTGCCACGGCGAACCCTTTCCGTCAGCGGCGGGCGTTACACGCCGCTGACACCTCCCCCGGAGGGGGAGGCAAGGCGGACTGGCTCGCAATGACACGAGGGGAAACGTCCGTCTGCATCGTAGGGGCTGGCGCCCTCGACAGCCCGCTTGTCGGACTGATTCGCAATGAAACGAGGGACGGGGGGAGACCCCTCCGTCACCGGCGCTTGCGCCGGTGACACCTCCCCTTTCAGGGGAGGCAAGAGGCGCGCCCGTAGGGGCCGGTTTGAGATTGGGATCACAGATACCAAAAAGCAGTCACCCACAAGGGGGGGACTGCTTTTTGGCGTTTCAGAAAATACATAATCCGAACCGTGTATATAAACCAAATCGGAAGTCCCCCGTGAGACTTCCGATTTGGAGAAGGAAGAAGGAGCCTGTGGATGTGGAGCTTTCCCGGCTCTTACGAAAACCGCTTCTGACGTGGCAAAGGAACAGTACTTTGATACAATGAATCACTTTCTGCTCCGGTGATTCATTTTCTTCTATCAGCGTTGATATGAATCATTGATTGCTCTATATTAAGTCTTTCTGTGAACAACCCGTAAAATATCCCAAGAGACTTCCATTTGCCAACGGCGTGTGATAGAATGCACACATCTTGAATACCGGTCATCGGAGGACAGTACGCCGTAGCGTAGGGGATCGTAAAGTTTCAGGAAAACTTTGCAGGCCGCCTGTCGGATAAGATGTCGAGTGAGCTCGGAACATTTGGCTTGAGTGATCAGGCCTTTTGTTGCCGGGCTTTTTGGTTGAAGGAGGAAATCAATATGGCAAACATCGCACTCACCCCGCTTACCGCAGACGACCGGGAGCAGTTCATCCTCGACAACCAGCGCGCGTTCCAATACGGCGCGATGGAGGAATTCGGAGAACGGGACAGCCGCTTTGAAGAGGGCGAGGAGATCATCTCCCGCAGGACCATCGCCAATTGCATCGACAAGGGTGCTGCCTACCGCATCCGGGAGGACGGCAGGATCGTCGGCGGGCTGGTCGTGCATATCGACGAAGAGACGCAGCATAACCATCTGGATCTCCTGTTCGTCACGCCCGCGGCCCACAGCAAGGGCGTCGGCACGGCGGCCTGGAAGGAAGTCGAGCGCCTGTACCCGGAAACAGAGGTCTGGGAGACCTGCACCCCGTATTTTGAGACAAGGAATATCCACTTTTACGTGAACAAGTGCGGCTTCCACATCGTGGAGTTCTTCAACAGCCACCATCCGGATCCGCACGACCCGGAGACCGGTGAAGAAGAGCGCTATGAAGACGGCGACGGCATGTTCCGCTTTGAAAAGCGGATGAGATCATCCGGGAACGGCAGGGGCGAGGCAAATGGATAAAACGGCGAAACGGCTGAAACGGCTGGCGGTTTTCACCTTTTTTCTGGCCCCGGTCTTCGCCTGGGGCAGCGTGATTGCAAGCGACGAGACAGCTGTGTTCGCGTCTCTGTCCCGCATGATCTGGTACTCCGGCTCTTCGATCAGGATCTTCATCGCCATGGCGGTCATGTTTATCCCCATGCTGATCTCTTTCTTCCATGTCCATTATACAGGCTCCCCCCGGGGAAAGCAATGCAAAAAAACCCGGAACCGTTTTCGGTTCCGGGAAGGAAACAGTGTTTCGCGACCCTCAGTCCCCCGCAGGCAGGGCCTGGAAGCTGTCCAGGATGGCACGGACGCTCCGGTGCAGATAGGGGAGATACTCGTCCAACCCCACGGGGTCGCCGCTCAGGATCACGCTGTAGCAGGAGGAGCCCACCAGCTCCAGAATGGTGTAGACCTCGATCTCCAGCAGCTTGTCGTCCCCGGGCTTGCTGCCCAGGATCTCATCAAACACGGCGGAATAGTCCGGCTGCCACTTGTTGATGGCCCGGCGGAACACGCCCCAGCTGAGATTCTTGTTGATGAACTGCAGCAGCACCTTGTTGTCCCGCAGCTGGAAGAGGATATCGTCCACCAGGGCCAGGACCTTGCCCGCAGCGCCCGGCTGGGAGCGGTAGTCCGACTCCTCCAGGGCGTGGAGAAAGAGCTGCTCCGACTTGCGGATCACCAGCTTTTCGTGCAGATCGTATTTGTCCTTGAAATAGAGATAGAAGGTGCCCTTGGCCACCCCGGCCAGCTCCGCGATCTCGGCGATGCTGGTCTTGGTCAGGCCCTGGCTGGTGAAGAGCTGAAAAGCGGTCTCCATCAGCCGGTTCAGCTTCTGCTGTTTGTTTTCTTCCACACGTCCCATCTTGCGTCGCCCCTCCGGTATCTTTGCTCTATTGTAGCCCGGGGAGGGGAGCTTGTCAAACAAAAAGCGCGGAAAAAGCCTGAAAAACCGGCTCTTCGACAGGATTTCCGGCGGGAAAAGGGCCCGGCTTTTCGTGCACAAGGCGCAAAAATGAACGCTGTGCACAAAGACAAGCCGGAGCGTTTTGTGCACAACGCTGAAAAATTGACCAACGGTCAGAAATGCTTGTCCAGGGGATTGACCAACGGTCATTATTGTGCTACACTCGCAGACGATAAATGACCAACGGTCAATTTGAGAACAGGAGGCTTTGGTATGTACAAATTCGGAAAAGCGGTCGTCAAGCTGCGGATCCCGATTTTGATACTGGCGCTGGTCCTGGCCCTTCCCGCCTGGTGGGGCATGAAGGCCACGCGCATCAATTACGATATGCTGACCTACCTGCCCGGCGAGATCGAGACCATGCAGGGGCAGGACATCCTGATGGAGGAATTCGGAAAGGGCGCCTTCAGCTTCATCGTCGTGGAGGGCATGGAGGACAAGGACGTGTCCGCCCTGCGGCAGCAGGTGGAGCAGGTCCCCCACGTGCAGAGCGCCCTCTGGTACGACAGCGTGGCGGATCTGAGCATCCCCAAGGAGCTGCTGTCGGAGAAGCTGCGGGACGTGTTCGTGGACGGAGACAGCACCATGATCGCCGTGTTCTTCGACACCTCCTCCTCCGCGGACGAGACCATCGAGGCCATCGGGCAGATCCGGCAGCTCTGCGGCAAGCAGTGCTTCGTCTCCGGCATCTCCGCCCTGGTGGCCGACCTGAAGAGCCTGTGCGAGCGGGAGGAGCCCATTTACGTGGGCATCGCGGTGCTCTGCGCCCTGGCGGCCATGGAGCTGCTGACGGACTCCTGGCTGGTGCCGCCGGTGTTCCTGGCGGGCATCGGCCTGTCCATCCTCTACAACCTGGGCACCAACGTGTTCCTGGGCGAGATCTCCTACATCACCAAGGCCCTGGCCGCGGTGCTGCAGCTGGCCGTCACCATGGACTATTCCATCTTCCTCTGGCACGCCTACTGCGCCCGGAAGCGGGAGCAGCCGGACAAGGAGGAGGCCATGGCCCTGGCCATTCAGGACACGGTGCTCTCCGTCACCGGCAGCGCCCTGACCACCGTGGCGGGCTTTCTGGCCCTGTGCTTCATGAGCTACACCATGGGCGCGGACATCGGCGTCGTGATGGCCAAGGGCTGCGTCTTCGGGGTCCTGGGCAGCATCACCATCCTGCCCGGCCTGATCCTGCTGCTGGATAAGCCCCTGAGCGCCGCCATGCACCGCTCCCTGATCCCGGACCTGAGCGGGGTCTCCCAATGGATCACCAAACACTACGCCGTCTTCCTCATCGTCTTCGCGCTGCTCCTGGCGCCCGCCGCCATCGGCTACTTCCACACGCCGGTCTATTACGACTTCACCAAGATCCTCTCCGGCGACGACGTGGAGCAGCTGAATGCGGAGGACACCCAGTTCCTCACCGCCAAGAACAAGCTGGAGGAGCACTTCGGCGTGGCCACCACCCACATGATCCTCTGCGACGCCGATCTCCCCGCCAAGGACGCCAAGGCCATGATGGAGCAGATCGAGAAGCTGGACGGCGTCACCACCGTCCTGGGCCTGGACAGCTTCCTGGGCACGGACGTGCCGCAGGACTTCCTGCCGGAGAGCCTTACCGGCAAGCTCAAGAGCGGCGGCTGGCAGCTGATCCTGGTGAACTCCTCCTACGCCGTTTCCACCGACGAGGTGAACGACCAGATCGACGCCATCCATGACATTTTGAAGCAGTACGACCCCAAGGGCATGCTCATCGGCGAGGCCCCCTGCACCAAGGACCTGATCGAGATCACCGACCGGGACTTCACCGTGGTCTCCTGGGTGTCCATCGGCTTCGTCTTTCTGATCATCCTGCTGACGCTGCGCTCGGCGAGCCTGCCGGTGGTGCTGGTGGCGGTGATCGAGTTCGCGGTGTTCATCAATCTGGGCATCCCATATTATACCCGCTTTACCATGCCCTTTATCGCGCCCATCTGCATCAGCACCATCCAGCTGGGCTCCACGGTGGACTACGCCATCCTGACCGCCACCCGCTATAAGGAGCTGCGGCTGAGCCGCGGCAAGCAGGAGGCGGTCTCCCAGGCCCTGGGCTACGCCATGCCCTCGGTGCTGGTCAGCGCCCTGAGCTTCTTCGCCGCCACCTTCGGCGTGGGCCTGTATTCGGACGTGGACCTGATCAGCTCCATGTGCAACCTGCTGGCCAGAGGCGCTCTCGTCAGCATGTGCTCGGTGCTGCTGGTGCTGCCCGCCCTGCTGATGCTGCTGGACGGCGTGATCCGGAGCACCAGCCTGGGAATGAAGAAACAAACACAGAGTCTTTGATTTGGATAGGAGGAAATCGCAATGAAACAGGGAAGCAAGAAAACCGTGGCGCTGCTGCTGAGCGCGCTGATGCTGATGCTCTGCCTGAGCGGCTGCGGCAGCCGGAGCGCCGAGCAGGCCGCTCCCGCTCAGATCGCCCAGGAGGCCGACCCGGTCACCGAGGCCGCCATGCAGCTGCTGGGCGGCCACAGCAGCACCGCCGGCCGGGAGGAGACCGTCTATGTGATCGCCGACGCCGACGGCCGGCCCGATGAGACCATCGTCAGCGTCTGGCTGAAGAACCCGGAGGGGGCCGAGACCCTCAGCGACCACAGCCAGCTGCAGGGCATCCGCAACGTGAAGGGCGACGAGAGCTTCACGGCGGGGGAGGACGGCGCCCTGACCTGGCAGGCCATGGGCAGCGATATCCACTACCAGGGCACCACGGACAAGGAGCTGCCGGTGAGCACCGCCATCCGCTATGAGCTGGACGGCAAAGAGATCCGCCCCGAGGACCTGGCGGGCGCCAGCGGTCACCTGACCGTCACCTTCTCCTACACCAATCACACCGGGACCCGGCGGGAGGTCAACGGCAAGACCGTGACTCTCTATCAGCCCTTCCTGGTGGTGTCCGGCCTGATGCTGGACGACAGCCGGGCCAGCAATGTCACCGTCACCAACGGCAAGATCATCCAGACCGGCGACCGCAGCGTGGTGGTGGGCATGGCCATGCCGGGCCTGCGGGAGAGCCTGGGCCTGGACGAGATGCATGTCCGGGACGGCGAGCCCCTGCAGATCGAGATCCCGGAGACCGTGGTCATTGAGGCCGACGTACGGGACTTTCAGCTGCTCACCTCGGTCACCGTGGTGGAGAACAGCTTCCTGCAGGATCTGGACCTGAGCGGCGTGCAGTCCGCCGAGGACCTGGAGAAGGCCCTGCAGGATCTGAGCAGCGCCTCCACACAGCTGGTGGACGGCAGCGAGGCCCTCTGCGAGGGCGTGGGCCAGCTCAGCGACGGCATCGGCCAGCTGAACACGGGCATCGACCGGCTGAACGGCGGCGCGGAGCAGCTTTCCGACGGGGCCGGCAGCCTGGCCCAGGGGGCCAGACAGGCCGCCGACGGCGCCAAGACCCTGTCCGACGGCGCGGACGCCCTCTCCCAGGGCAGCGCGGCGGTGCAGGCCGGCGCTGAGCAGCTGCAGAGCGGCGCCTCCGACCTGTCCGACGGGGCGCAGCAGGCCAGCCAGGGCGCCAAGGCCCTCTCTGAGGGGGCCGAGGCCCTGGCCCAGGGAGCCGGCAGCCTTTCCGAGAACATGGACGCCATGTCCCAGGGCATGGGCAGCCTCGATACGGGAGCCAAACAGCTCAGCGGCGGCCTTGCCGAGCTGCAGAGCCAGGTAGCCGGTCTGCCCGCCAGTACGCAGCAGCTCTATGACGGTCTGCTGCAGCTGCGCTCCGCGCTGAAGGGCAGCCAGGGCCAGAGCGTGTACGAGGGAGCCCTTGCCCTGCAGCAGGGAGCCCTGCAGCTCTCCGCGGGCCTGGCCAGCGGCAGCGCCGAGCAGCCCGGCCTCTATGAGGGGGCCAGGGGCCTGGAGCAGGGCGCCGCGCAGCTGCAGAGCGGGGCGGATGCCCTGGCCGCCGCGGCGCTTCAGCTGCAGAGCGGCATCGATGCCATCCCCGAGCACCTGCAGGCGTCCCTGAGCCAGGCCGACCAGGGCCTGCAGGCCGCCTCGGCCCAGATCAACAGCGTCCTGGACGACGAGAACCTGACGGACGAGCAGCGCGCGGCGCTGCAGACGGCCCTGGGCTGCATCAGCGCCGTGGATCAGGGACTGAACGAGACCAGCGTCGACCTGAGCCGGGCGGATGAGGCCGTAAAGGAAATCGCGCAGGGGGCCCAGACCCTCAGCGCCGGCGCTGCGGAGCTGCAGAACGGCGCGGGCCGTCTGGCCCAGGGCGCCCAGAGCCTGCAGCAGGGCGCGGAAGCCCTCTCCCAGGGGGCGGAGCGGCTGGCGGCGGGCGTGGATCAGCTGGCCGGTGATGAGAATCTGGGCGCGCTGATCGAGGGCTTCAGCAGCCTGGCCGAGAATTCCCAGCAGCTGGTGGACGGCGTAGACGCCCTGTCCGCCGGCGCCCAGGCCCTGTCCGCCGGCACGGAGAACGCCGCCGACGGGGCCAGGCGGCTGGCGGCCGGCAGCCGGCAGCTCAGCGGAGCCAGCGAGCAGCTGAAGGACGGGGCCGCGGATCTGGCCGGCGGCGTAGGCCGTCTGGCGGAGGGCGCCGTGCAGCTGAAGGACGGCACGGCGGCCCTGGCCGAGGGCGCTGCGAAAGCGGCGGACGGCGCCGATGCCCTGAACGGCGGCGCGCAGGCGCTGGCGACGGGCGTGGGCAGCCTCTCCGACGGGGCTTCGGCCCTGGCCGAGGGCGCGGAACAGCTCAAGGGCGGCGCCGCGCAGCTGAAAGACGGCGGCGGCGCTCTGGCCGAGGGCGTGACCGAGCTGCTGGGCGGCGCCCGGGAGCTCCGGGACGGCATGGCCCAGTTCGATCAGGAGGGCGTGCAGAAGATCTCCCAGCTCATGGAGGGCGACGCCCGGGATCTGATCGAGCGGCTGAAGGCCCTGCAGGAGCTGAGCGGGGAGTACCGCTCCTTCGACGGCGGCGAGACCGATCAGCCCGGCAGCGTGCTCTTCATCGTCCGCACCAAATCCATCGGCGAGTAAGCAAAAAAGCACAAAGAGGAGACCACCCTTTCGCGGATGGTCTCCTCTTTGCGTACTGCAGCAGACATGCAGTTTTCCCGGCGCTTACGGAAACCGGGGAAACGGAACGCAACAGGCTTCTTCTGACGTGGTGCCGGTGACCGGACTCGACGCCGCAAGCGGCACTAGGACTCGCCCCTTGGGCTCGCCCGTCGCCGGGGCCGGTTTGAGATTGGGATCGCCAGTACCAAAAAGCAGTCACCCACAAGGGGGGTGACTGCTTTCTGGTGTTTTATGAGAATTCAAAATCCGAACGGCGTATATAAACCAAATCGGAAGTCCCCCGTGAGACTTCCGATTTGGAGAAGGAAGAAGGAGCCTGTGGATGTGGAGCTTTCCCGGCTCTTACGAAAACCGACTCGAACCGGTACGCGGTTGCCCGCAAGGGATTTTAAGTCCCTGGTGTCTACCATTCCACCACACCGGCGTGCGCTACTAATCTAACACGCGCCGGAAATGGTGTCAAGGAAAAAAGCTGGGAAGGCTTTGAACGGGGGAGACGGATTGCCACGGCTCCTTGCGGAGCCTCGCAATGACAGCCTAGGGGAGACGGGGGAGACGGATTGCCACGTCACCAGCCTGCGGACTGGTTCCTCGCAATGACAGGGCGGGGGAGAGGCCTTACTCCACGGTGACGAGGCCGTTTTCCTCCACGGTGACGGTCATGCCGGTCTCCACGGCCTCCAGGAATTCCTCGCCCAGATTGTCCACCACGGGCATCTTCGCGTCCGTCCACACGTCCGCCAGAATGGCGCCGGAGGCGGCCAGAGAGTCGATGGGCTTGGAGAAGAGCATGCAGGCGGGCTGCTTGTTGTAGGAGCAGACGGTAAAGAGCACCATGCCGCCGGTGGTGGAGCCGATGGTCTGGGGCAGGCACAGGGCCTTGCCGATCATGGACTTTTTATAGAGGTCGGGGTTGTTCTGGTCGCCGCACTTCACGGCCTTGTCCCCGAACATGAGGGCCATCTGGTAGCTGGCCAGAGTGTTGAAGCCGCCGTGGCTCACCAGAGCCTCGGCCTTGCAGGTGCCGGGGACCACGACGCGGCCTTGAAACTGTTTCATTTGGCACCTCCCGTGATGATGTTCAGAATTTCCGCTTCGGTATAATACCGGGCGCTGGTGTAGGTGCGGAGCTTGTTGGAGGAGGTGATGACCGCCTTCTTCTTGCAGAGGGGGTTGTTCATGTACATCAGCGGGCAGATGTAGGAGAGCACCACGCCGCTCTGCTTGAGATAATAGGCGTCCATGGTCTGCTCAAACTCCTTGATGACGGGCACCGGCGCAGTGAACACCGTGGGCACGGCCACCTTCTTGCGGCCATTCTTCTCCAGCCCCTCCCGCACGGCGGCAGCCCAGTCCTTGAGCTGCTGCAGAGACATGTGGGGGCAGCCCACAAAGCAGAGCTCGGGCTTGGCGTCGGGCTTTTTCCAGATGACGGGATAGGCGTCCTTCACCCGCTGGAGCTCGGCGTCGTCGATGACGTAGACCTGGGCGCCCTCCGCGATCAGGCTCTCGCCCTGCTCCTTCGCCTCGGGGGTCAGATGCTCGATGTGGTAGAGCCCTACCGCGCCGTTGGAGGCGGTGGCGGCGCCGAAGTCCTTGAGGTAGGCCTTGGCCTCGTCGTTGAGATCGGTGCCAAGCCACTTATCCAGACCGCGGACGAAGGGCACCTCCTCCATCACCTTCATGCCGATGGCGGAGCCGAGAAGCTGGGCCTCCGGCTTCTTCTCGCACTTGACCTCGATGATCCAGGTGGCCTTGCGCCCCTCGTCGGTGAGGAGCCCGAACTCCGGCACGAAGCCCGCGATGCTGCCCATCAGCTCCAGCATGCCGGAGTTGCGGTTGCAGCGGGCGCCGAGGACGGAGTTTGCGTAAACCACGGCGGAAGATTCCGCCCAGGAGAGCACGTCGCCCTTTTGCGGGATGTTGCCCACCTGATCCAGGTAGCAGGCGCAGGTGTAGTCCTCGTCGCTGGTGATGCCCAGCTTGCGCATCTGCTCCTCATAGCGCTTCTGCTGGGTGTACATGATCTTCTTGAACACCAGGTCGTCCAGCAGGGAGGAGGGGATCTTGGGATCCAGGGGCTTGGGGTCGGCGGTGAACTTCTGCCCCTCGGGGAGACCGGCTGCGATCAGCTTGTCATAGAGATCGTAGACCGGCTTCATGACCTCCAGACCGAAGGAGATCACCGTGTGGCCGTACTTGCTGGTGACAGGCACCATGCGCTGGGCCCCGAAGGCGTCGCCGTACATGACCAGGGTCTTGACGATCTTGGCCATGATCTCGCCCTCCTTGCCGTCCAGCAGGGCCTGCTGCTCGGGCGTTAATACCATGGGGAATCACTTCCTTTGTGTTAGATTGGCAATATTTTAACACCGTGAAGCGGGGAAGTCAACGCGCTGGAGCGGCGGTTTTCACCTGATGCGGAAAACTGTGCGGAAAAGCGGGAAAAACTGTGCGGAAAAGAGGGAAATCCCTTGCATTTTCCATGTTAAAGTGGTACCATTTTTTTAAACAGTTTTCCCGCGCTTCCTGTGCGGGAAAGATGGAAAAGCGAATCACGCGCGAAGGGAAGGGCCGTGTTTCTTTCATGCGGCGCACCCTTTCGGAATGATTTGAGGGAGGTTATTGTATGAACGGAAAACGTCTGTTGGCCTCGCTGCTGACTTTTCTGATGCTGCTGTCGCTCCTGCCTGCGGCGGCGCTGGCGGAGGGGGAGACGGCGCCGGAGGCACAGCCGATCCCGGATGAGACCCAGGACGACTCGCTTACCGGCTATTTCCTGGTCGGTTCCATGAACGGCTGGACGCCCAGCGAGGCGTATCGCTTCACCTGGAACGCTTCCGACCCCTCCACCGGGGTGGAATACATTCTCCTGTGCACGCTCAGCGCCGGGGACGAGTTCAAGGCCGTGCAGGTGGAGAATGGCTCGATCGTGACCTGGTATCCGGACGGCATGAACAACAACTATGTGGTGGACGCCGCCCAGGCGGGGGACAGGGCCGTCTATTTCCGCCCCCAATACCAGAGCGACTGGGGCGGCCATTTCCGGATCGGGGATCCGCCGACCTACCACGTCTCTACCAAAGTCAACTCTCCCGTCCACGGGAGCATCAGCGTGAGCCCGGAGGACGCCCACGCGGGCGATCCCATCACCGTGACCGTAACGCCGGACGAGGGCTATATCCTGTCGTATATTGAGGCGCCGTCCATCACCAAGGTCAACGACAGCACCTATACCTTCCCGATGCCGGGCTATGCCACCACGGTCTATGCGACCTTCAAGCTCGCCCCCGGCTTCTACTTTGACAACACCAATCGGGTCGTCCCCGATTACTATGTGCCGGAGGAGAAGTTCTCCCCCAGCTCCAGCCCCTTCGGGGAATGGGAGCGGGAGACGGTGCTGACAGAGGGCAACTATCTCGACGTAAAAGCCGTCTACACCCCGGAGCTTGCCACGGAGAGACTGGGGTATTACTGGTGCTTCCAGACGATGAAGCTCACCTATTCCAGCTCCAGCAGCCGCCCCAAGGTGACGGAGGAGCAGGCGGGCCACGCCATGGTCTTTCTGACCGAGACCGAGCGGGAGGGCTACATCAAGGCGATCCATCTCGACAGAAGCTATATGGACCCCGGCTTTGTGTGGGACGCCTGGATCACCATCAAGAACTTCCACCTGATCACCGTCGCGGAGGCGGAGAACGGCACGGTCTCGGCTCCCGCGGACGCCTATGAGAGCCAGTCCGTGATCCTCACGGTGACGCCGGCGGAGGGCTATGAGCTGGACACGCTCAGCGTGGTGGACGCGGATGGGCATGAGATCCCCGTGGAGAACAACAGTTTCACCATGCCGGACATGCCCGTCACCGTGACGGCAGCGTTCAAGCCCGCGGAAGTGGAGCAGACCGTCACCCTGAGCTTTGACGCGGGCGAGGGCGCTGTGGAGCCCGCAACGCTGGAAGTCACGCCCGGCGAGGCCATTGGCGAGCTGCCCGTACCCACCCGCGAGGGCGGCTGGGTGTTCCTGGGCTGGTTCACGGAGCCTGCCGAATCGGCCTTTGTTGCGGGGCAGGGCACGCAGGTGACTGCAGAGACCGTCTTCGACGAAGACGTCACCGTGTACGCCCACTGGCGTCTGCCCGGAGACATCAATGGCGACGGCAAGGTGAACAACAAGGACGCGACTCGCCTGCAGAAGTACCTGAAGGGCGATGAGGTTGAAGTTGTGGAGTTCAACCTGGACGTGAACGGCGACGGCAAGGTGAACAATAAGGATCTGACCCGCCTGCAGCGCTACCTGAAGACCGGCGATATGGAGATCTTCTGAGCGGCGGAGCGTACAGAAGCGCGAGAAGAAATGAATCAAGAGGCGGATTCGTACAAGCGTACGGATCCGCCTCAGCCTTTTTGCGTCGAAGGCAGAGTCTGTCCCGGGAAACCCAGGGAAAGAAAAGAGAAAATCAGACTGTAGACAACCCTTCGCCCATGCGGCAAGGTACCGACACGCATGGGGGGATTGTGAAGGGGGGATGGGAGTCCCCCCTTCACGTTCAATCTAC
>ONPF01000003.1 GCA_900319635.1 uncultured Eubacteriales bacterium
TGCTCACACTGGCGTGGCAATCCGTTCTTCTTCAAAAAGCCCGTGTTTTCAAGGCTTTCAGGTTACGGATCGCCACACCAGTGACATCGGTCACTGGTTAGCAATGACAAAAACCGACTTTGTCTACAGTCTGAAAGAGCACCTCCGGGTGCTCTTTTCATGTCTCTGGATACGATGTTCAGATGTCGAAGGTGTGCAGCCCGAGCCGGTTGGAGAGATGCTCCATGGCGCGCACCGCGGCCACGCTGTTGCCGTATTCGTCCAGCGCAGGGCCGTAGAGCCCGATACCCATGGCGCCCCGGGGCGCGCAGACCAGGCCGCCGCCCACGCCGCTCTTGGCGGGCACGCCCACCTTCACGCCGAACTTGCCGGAGTAGTCGTAGAGCCCGCAGGTGAACATCAGACTCTTGATGGTGCGCACATGCTCCCGGGCGATGAGCTGCTCCCCGGTGAAGGGGTTCAGCCCGCCGTTGGAGAGCACAAGTCCCAGGGCGGCCAGGGATTTCGCCGTCACCGACAGGGAGCAGAGCTTGAAGTACAGATCGGCTGTGCGCTCCGGGTCGCCCTGGAGCACGCCCTTGCTCTTGAGCAGATAGGCGATGGCACGGTTGCGGTTGCCGGACTCAAACTCGCTGCGATAGACCGCCTCGTCCAGGCAGATATCCGGGTCCATGCAGAGCGCGCGGGCGAAGTCTGCGATCTCCTCAAAGCCCAGCTCCTCCTCCATGGTGCTCACCAGCTGGATGGCGCCGGCGTTGATGAGGGGGTTGAAGGGGCGGTTGCTGCGGGTGTCCAGCTTGAGGATGGAGTCAAAGGCGTCGCCGGAGGGCTCCATCATCACGTTGGAGAAGGTCTCCCGATGCCCCTTGATCTTCAGGGACAGCGCCAGGATGATGACCTTGGAGACAGATTGGATGGAAAAACGGGTGTCCGCGTCCCCAAGGGACAGGCTGTGTCCCTGACCGTCCAGCAGCGCGACGCCGAAGTTGCGGCGGTCGGCCTTGGCAAGCTCCGGTATGTAATCTGCGACCCGGCCGGTCCTGGTCACAGCCCGGCCGATCTCATAAGCCTCCCGAAAGGCGCTCTCCACTTCCGGAGAGAGCGGGACATTTTGTTCGATTTCTGCCATAATGTGATCCTCCTGATTCTGTTCAAATAGGGCGGCGGTCAAACAGAGGGGGAAACTTCGTCGATGATCCCACCGCCGATCACACGCTCTTCTTTATCATAAAACACGGCGGATTGCCCGGGCGCCGGGGCTCTGACTGGCTTATCGAAAGATACGGCCACTCTGCCATCCCTCCCCATCGCAATCGAGGCGGATTGTCCGTTGTGGTGATAGCGGATCTTCACCGTGCAGGGGAGCGTCTCGCCCTCCGCCAGACCGGGAATGCTCAGAAAACTGACGTCCCGGCAGATGAGCACCCTGCAGAACAGAGATTGCGCATCGCCTAAAACCACTTCGTTTGTCTCCGCACGGATTTCTTTCACATATACCGGCACACCCAAGGCAATGCCGAGACCTTTTCGCTGCCCGACAGTATAGCGAATGATGCCCTTGTGCTTGCCTAAAATGTTCCCGGCTTCATCTACAAAAGCCCCCTCGCCCGGAAGCTCTGCGTCCGTTGCCTTTTCAATGAAGTCTGCATAAGTCCCGTTTGTCACGAAGCAGACCTCCTGGGAATCCGGCTTGGAAGCCACGGGCAGCCCCGCATCCCTTGCGATCTGCCGAACCTCGTCCTTGGTGAGCCGGCCGAGCGGCATCAGCGTTGCCGCAAGCTGCTCCTGTGTGAGTTTGTAGAGCATGTAGGTCTGATCCTTTTCCGCGTGCAGCGCTTTTTGGACAGTGTATCTCCCATTGTCAAGCCGGAGCACAGAGGCATAGTGCCCGGTCGCAATGTGGCTCGCGCCGAGGATCCTGGCGTAATAGAGCAGCTTTTCCCACTTGACAAAGCGGTTGCATTCCACGCAGGGATTCGGCGTCCGACCGCGCAGGTATTCTGCCGCAAACGGATCGACGACCTTCTTTTGAAATTCCAGCGTGCAGTTGACGGGGAGATAGGCGATGCCGAGCCTGTTTGCAACGCTTCTTGCGTCGTCGATCTCACAGCAGCGGCTTTCGCTTCCATCCTCCGACTGCCAGGTGCGCAGTGTGATCCCGATCACATCATACCCGGCCTGCTTCAGCAAATACGCGGCCACCGCGCTGTCTACGCCGCCGGACATGCCCACGACGACCTTATCCATCTTCTTCAACTCCTGTTGTTCACGGAAAGCCCGCATGCTTTAAAAGCCAAAGAATTCCAGGACCTTCTTTGTCGCCAAGTCCATGCAGGCCGGATTTTGAAATCTGTGGTCGGCATTTTCAACCGGAATAAATTCGATCAGATTATTCTCCGCAAATGTCTTGCCGGATTCAAACGGCACAACCTCGTCCTTTGTACCGTGAAGGATCAAAATATCATCGGCATAATCCAAATAATCGAGCTTTTGTATATCAGATTCTTTCAGGTCTGTAAGGAATTGCCGGTTAACTTCGATCTTCCGGTCAAATCCGACCTGCACATTTTTCCCTTTCTGGATCATCTCAAGCTCATCATTTTTCATGATGGCGCCGGTGAGCACATCGGCCATATTGACAGCCGGGCAGCGCAGGGCGATTTTGACAAACGGGTTCTCATGCTCCGAAATGTATTTCAAAACAAGATATCCGCCGAAGCTGGTCGCGTAAGAATAGATGGAATTTGTGTGGAATTCCGAATGAATATAGTCAATGACAATTTCCAGATAGGTCATGCAGTCCTGGAGAACCATTTTCTTTTTGATATCGTCTCCATGGCAGGGAAGATTAAAGATCAAAACCGCGATGCCCTTGTATTTGGATAATACGCGATCGGCGAATTTGTGCGCCGCACCGTTATCCTTGTGGCCAGCAAATCCGTGCCCAAACAGCACGACTTTTTCAATGGGATGCCGGGTATCGTAATACAGCTTGCATCTGATATTCTGATTGTTTTTGTTGATCTCGAAGTATTTTTCCATTGTTATTTTTCCTTATGGTGTGACAAAAGAACCACCGTCTCAACTGACTACAACCGAAGAAACAGGTCAACATATTCGAAGGCAGCAACTAAAATACGTACCTTGTACCATGCGAGAGCAATAATCCATCTGTCAATCTGATACACAGGATGATCGTGTTTTCATCGGAAAAATCATTATGTCCATTGTCGATCCATTTCGCAAAAACATCTCTTAGCTTTGCAGCTATATGCTTATTCTCTGGTTTTTCAAAATAACCCAGATTTATTCCTTTTCCATGTGCAGTAAACCATTCTCCAGTAACTGCTACAACAGGGTTATTGCGAATTTGCTGCATTTTGTTCGAAAGTGCGTAGGTAATAACATAAAAGCATTCATCCTCATAATATGCATTCACATAACGGACATATGGGATTCCATTTTCTTCTGTTGCTAAAGCGATCACGCTGTCTTTTCCAAAACGTTCTTTCATTATTTGTTCTGCTTCAATACTTAGTCTTTTCATGGCTGCTCTCCTATTCTTTTGTTTTTAGCGCTGTTTTAGATAGCTCGCATCTTTCGGTTCATACGGTACGGAAATGAAGTCTTTCTTTTGGTGGTACAAGCAGCATACAGTTTCCACATGCTCTGTCCAGGGGAACATGTCCACCGGCTGGATCTTCTCCGCCCGGTAGCCGCCGGCGGTGAGCAGCTTCAGATCCCGCGCCAGGGTCCTGGGATCGCAGGAGACGTAGACCACCCGCTCCGGCGCGCATTTGAGCAGGGAGCGGAGAAAGCGCTCGTCACAGCCGGCGCGGGGCGGGTCGAGGAAGACCACCTCCGGCCGCAGGCCGCCGCGGGCCGTCTGCTCCATGTATTCGCCCGCGTCCCCGGCGGTGAACCAGCAGTTTTTCAGCCCGTTCAGGCGGGCGTTGGCGATGGCGTCATGCACCGCGTCCCGGTTCAGCTCCACGCCGATGACCTGCCTGGCCTTGTCGGACGCGGTGATGCCGATGGTACCGATGCCGCAGTAGGCGTCCAGCACCGTCTCCTTTCCCGTGAGGGCTGCGAAGTCCACCGCGCAGCGATAGAGCTTTTCGGTCTGGACGGGGTTGATCTGATAAAAGGAGCGGGGGGAGATGCGAAAGCGTTTCCCGCAGAGCTCGTCTTCGATATAGGGCGTGCCGAAGAGCAGCTTCTCCCGGGTGCCCAGCACCACCGGGCCGAAGCGGTCGTTCAGATTCAGGACGATGCCGGTGATCTCCGGGTGCAGCTCGGTGAGCTTTTTTACAAAGGGCTTTTGCAGCGGGAAGATGGGGGACACCGCCACCAGCACCACCAGCATCTGCCCCGTGGCGAAGCCCCGGCGGATCAGCACATGCCGCAGCCAGCCGGTTCCGCTGCGCTCGTCAAAGACCTTGATCTTGAACTCCGGCAGCATGGCGCGGATGTCCCGGATCACGGCGTCGGACGCCGCGTCCTCGATCATGCAGTCGTCCACCGGGACGATGGCGTGGCTTCCGGGCTGGTAAATGCCGGAGACGAGCTTCCGCCGGTTGTCCAGGGCAAAGGCCGCGTGCACCTTGTTGCGGTAGCGCGTGGGCTCGTCCATGCCCCAAATGGGCTCCACATGGCCAAAGTCTCCCAGCAGGGCGATACAGCGCCCCGTTTTGCGGCGCAGCTGCTCGGCGTAGGGCAGATGCTGCAGCTGGCAGCCTCCGCACTTTTTGAAATAGGGGCAGGGGGGCGTAAAGGTGCTTTCCATGGACGCTTCCTCCCAGTCATTGGAATTTTTCAATTCAGTATAGCACGTTTTTTGGACTTTGCATAGGGCAAGAGCTGTGTTATTATGAGAATAGAAGCAAGAGGAAAGGAAGGAAACAGTTTGAAGATCCTGCATCGAGACCAGGCGATTCTGGTCTGTGTGAAGCCCGCGGGCGTCCTGTCCACAGACGAGCCCGGCGGTCTGCCGGAGCTGCTGCGCCGGGAGCTGGGGGACGCGGGGGCGGAGCTCCGCACCGTGCACCGGCTGGATCGGGTGGTGGGCGGACTGATGGTGCTGGGCTGCAGCGCCGAGGCCGCGTCCGAGCTCTCCCGCCAGATGCGGGAGGGGGAATTTCACAAGGAGTATCTGGCCGTCGTCCACGGGGAGACGCCGGAGGCGGGGTCTATGCGGGATCTGCTCTGGCGGGACAAGGCGCGGAAGATGACCTTCGTGACCGAGAGGCCCGGCAAGGGCGTGCAGGAGGCGCTTTTGGATTACACCACTCTGGAATGCCGGAAGGGCATGAGCCTGGTACGGATCCGGCTGCACACCGGCCGCACCCACCAGATCCGCTGCCAGTTTGCCGCCCGGGGCTGGGCGCTGGCGGGGGAGAGGAAGTACGACACCCGGGAGGATCCCTGGCCCCTGGCCCTGTGGTCGGCGCGGATTCACTTCCGCCATCCGGAGACGGGGGAGGCCTTGGACTATCACTTGCCGCCGCCCGAGACGGAACCCTGGAGCTACTTCGGGAAGTTTGAATAATCTGAAAATAGACAAGCCCCACCCTTGCAAAGCCCGGCGGGGAAGGGTATAATGGCGGCAATCATGAAATAGGTGCGAGGCTTATGATGGAAGTCATAAAATATGCCGTTGTGATCATCAGCGGCTATCTTCTCGGATCGGTGAGCGCGTCGATTCTCCTCTCCCGCTCCGCCTGGGGCGGGGATGTGCGCGGCAAGGGCAGCGGCAACGCCGGCGCCACCAACATGGCGCGGGTCTACGGGCTGGGCGCAGGCTTCCTGACCCTGGGCTGTGATATGCTGAAAGCGGTGCTGGCCTGCTGGATCGGCAGCCTGCTGCTGGGCGACGTGGGGCTGGCTGTCGGCGGCATCTGCTGCATGATCGGGCACTGTTTCCCGGTGTTTCATCGCTTCAAGGGCGGCAAGGGCATCTCCGTGGGCGCGGCGCTGGGACTTATGATCGACTGGCGGGTCTTCGTGTGCATCATCGGAGTGTTCCTGATCGTCGCCTTTCTGAGCAAGAAGGTGTCGCTGGGCTCCGTCTTTGCCTCCGTTGGCATCGCGGCCTTCTCGATCGTCTTCCAGGTGGGCACGCCCAAGATCGTTCTGGCGGTCTGTGCCATGTGCCTGGCCATCTTCCAGCACCGGAGCAACATCAAGCGGCTCCTCAACGGAAAGGAACCGGACTTCAAGGCCGCCGGCGGGAAAAAGAAAAGCTGACGATTTTACAACATAAAAAACTCTCTGTGACCGCAACGGTCACAGAGAGTTTTTTATGTTGGGTGCGGCTCAGGCCTTGGGCACCGCGGGCTTCGCCATGATCGCGGGTACAGACTGCGCGACGCCGGCAACGGCCGTGGATGCCCCCGCTGCAGTGAACAGCGTGGGAGCTGCTGCGCCGGCGATCTCCGAGAAGGTCATACCGGCGTTCAGGGAAAGGATCACACCGACGGCGGCGGCAGCGGCGCCGACAAGCGCCATGACGCCGGAGATCTTGGTCTTCTTGCCCGCCAGGCCCAGCACACCGGCGACTGCGGCGATCACCGAGCCGACCAGGGTAAGGATGGCGCCGACGGCCTTGGAGGTGATCTCCTTGGTGACGGCGTCGGTGGTATCGGAGGCGAAGGCGCGGGCGGCGCCGACGACCTCAAGACCCTTGTCGATGTCCAGATCCGTATCGTTCTTCATAAAGCTGAAATCGTCGCCCAGACGATCCTGAATGCTGTCGATGCCGGGGTAGGTCTCCATGGCCATGGCCTGGTTCAGACCGTCGATGACCTGATCGCGGCCATCCTCAAAGACGGCCAGCTGGGCCTCGCCGTCAGCGATCTGCTGCTCGGCGGCCTTCAAGGTCTCTTCGCCTTCCTCTAAGGTCTTCACGCCGGCTTCGTACTCGGCGGTCTTCTCCTCCAGGAGCTTCACGCCGGCTTCGTACTCGGCGGTCTTCTCCTCCAGGAGCTTCACGCCCTCGTCGTACTGCTTCTGACCCTCGGCCAGCTGGGCCTTGCCCTCATCCAGCTGCTTCTTGGCGGCGGCGAGCTTGGCTTTGCCGGCCTCGTACTCGGCCATGCCTGCATTATAGGCGGCCCAGCCCTCGTCCAGCTGCTTTCTGCCCTCGTCCAGCTGCTGCTGACCGGCGGCGATCTGATCGGCCAGGCCGCCCTCGCTGTTGACCAGCTTGTCGGCCAAGGTCATCAGCTTGGTCATGGTGGCGTCAAAGGTGGCGTAGTCCATGCTGGGCAGCGCCTCGATAGTGGCCTTGAGCTCATCCTCGCTCATGCCGCTGGCAGCGACCAGCTTCTGTGCCATGTCCTCATTGCTCAGGATACCGGTGACAGCGGTCTTGGTGCCGGCGGCCAGCTGCTGCTGACCCTGGGCGACTGCCTGGGGCACGCCGGTGAGCTGATCCAGCATGGCCTTCTGCTGGGTGAGAGATTCTCTGGTCTGGCCGCCGAGACCGGCCTCGATCTGGGCGATGCCGGCGTTGACCTGGGCAAGCTGCGCCTCCAGCTCGGTGGTATCCTGGCCGGCTGCCTTCATCTGAGCGATGGCGTCCTCCAGCTGCTGCTTCTGCGCCTTCAGCGTATCCAGCTGATCGCAGTAGCCCAGACCGGTCTCCACCTTCTCCTTTGTCTGCGCGATGGCGGCGTCATAGACCTCCGCGTTGGCGGCGCTGGGATCGGGCAGCGTCGTGCCCTGGGCTGCCGCAGCCTGCTGGAAGCTCTTCAGGCCGTTGTAGCCCTGCTGCCAGGTGCCGTAGCCCTCCTGCAGCTGACCGAGACCGTCCAGCAAGGTCTTGGCCTGCTCCAGGTTTTTAACGCCCGCGGCATACTCGGCTTCCTTCTCATCCAGAGTCTTCTTGCCCTCCGCCAGCTGCGCGGCGGCGGCGTTCAGCTGCTGCTGACCGGCGTCATACTCCCGCTGACCGGCGGCCAGCTTGGCCTTGCCTTCCTCCAGCTGCTTGGCGGCTTCCTCCAGCTTGGCCTTGCCTTCCTCCAGCTGCTTTGCGCCGTCCTCCAGCTTGGCTTTGCCTTCCTCCAGCTGCTTTGCGCCGTCCTCCAGCTGAGCTTTGCCTTCCTCCAGTGCGGTCTGCCCTTCTTCATAGGCGAGCTTGCCCGCCTCCAGAGCTTCGCGCCCATCCAGGTAAGTCTGTTCGTTTTCCTTGAGCTGATTCAGACCGTCCTCCAGCATCCCGATGCTGTCGCCTCCGGAAGAGGCGGCTTCCCAGTATGCCTTGCTTCCCAGCGCGTCCTTGAGGGCCAAACCGCCGCCCACAAGACCGAACACGGAAGCCGCGATCAGAACCACGCTCAGCACTTTTACCGCTTTCCTCATCTTTTTCCTCCTGATACCTCTAAAATAAAGCGGAGAATCCCATCAAGGTATCAAATGAATTTAATACAAACATTACATTCAAGCAACTATAATCCGGAGAATCGCGTTGATTTGTGCAAGTCTGCCAGAATTTACGGCAAAAATGTGTGAAAGATTACGAGTGCCTTCCGCGGCCGCTTCCGGCCTGCACGCGGCCTTCGCTCTTGCAAAAAGCAGCGCCCGGACTTATAATAAATGACACCTCATCATTCTTTTTGAAAAGGAGCGATCTCATGAACGAAGCCTTGCGCCGCGATCTGGAGCGATTTGTGGAAGAAAACGAAGCGGGGATCTTTCGGGACATTGCCCGCCTGGTTGCGATCAACAGCGTGGAAGGGGAGGCGCTGCCCGGCGCGCCCTTTGGCGCAGGCCCCAAGGCCGCGCTGGAGCTTGGATTGGAGATCGCCCGGGAGCTTGGCCTGAAGGCGGTCAACTGCGCGGATAAGATCGGCTACGCCCAGCTGGGCGAGGGGGAGGACGATCGGTATCTGGCCACCATCACCCACCTGGACGTGGTGCCCACCGGCGACGGATGGGAGCACGATCCCTTTACCATGCGGGAGCGGGAGGGCTGGATCATCGGCCGCGGCGTCATGGACGACAAGGGGCCCAGCGTCCTCTGCCTCTACGCGCTGAAATATTTAAAGGAAAAAGAGATCCCTCTGAAGCTTCCTGTCCGCGCCCTGCTCGGCGCCAATGAAGAGACCGGTATGGGCGATGTGGAGTACTATCTGGCAAACTACCCCGCGCCCCTCTTCTGCTTCAGCCCGGACGCCAACTTCCCCCTCTGCAACGGGGAGAAGGGCATCTACCACGGCCAGATCCGCTTCAAGCTCCCACTGAGCCGGATCGTGGACATCCGCGGCGGCATCGTCTCCAACGCCATCCCCGACAAGGCGGAGGCCACGGTGAAGGCGGAGCATCTGGAGAACGCAGAACGGGTCACGGCAGAGGAGCTGGAGCCCGGTCTCTGGCGCGTAAGCACCACCGGCATCGGCGGCCACGCCTCCCTGCCCGAGGGCACCGTCAACGCCATCGGCGTGCTGGTGGACTATCTGCTGGCCAACGGCGTGGGCGATGAGAATGAGAAGCGGATGCTTTCTCTGCTGCAGCGCCTGCACAGCGCCTGGGACGGCAGCGCCCTGGGCGTCCAGGCGGACGACGGGCTCTTTGAGCCGCTGACCATCGTGGGCGGCGTCATTGGCCTGGAGGACGGGAAGATCGTCCAGAGCCTGGACAGCCGTTATCCCACCAACACCAGCGGCGCCAAGATCGCCGCCGCCATCCAGAAGCTGGCGGGGGATATGGCGGAGGTCACCGTGGATCGGGACGCCGAGCCCTTCTATATGAGCCTGGACAATCCCGCCGTGCAGGTCTGCATCAATGCCTATAACGACGTGACCGGCGAGAAGGCCAAGCCCTATACCATCGGCGGCGGCACCTACGCCCGGGATTTCCCCAACGCCGTCTCCTTCGGCCCGGAGCATCCGGAGCGTCCCGCGCCCGATTTTGCCGGCCCCATCCACGGCGTGGACGAGGCGGCCAGCAAGGCCTGGCTCCTGGAGGCGCTGAAGGTCTATATTCTGGCGCTCATTGAGCTGGAGAAGCTGGATTTCTGAACCGGATCCCGGGTTCCGAGCCGGAGCTGATCCAGGCCCCGGGGAAGAGAGAAAAATGATCCGGCAGATGGAAACTTTTTTTGAACAATCCGCAAAAGGAAATACATGGAAATTGCCGAAACCATCCAATTTTCGGCATTTTTAACAAAGAGTTCCGGGGTGTCCCACCCCGGAACCATTCTTTTGCCACTCGGTTTTTACATTGACAAACGAGGGGAAAAACAGTATACTGAATTCATGTATAATTCAGTATTGTGGGGGGATTCCAGCCTCATGATCGGGAAAGGAGGATGTGCCATGAAGAGAAAAATGCTGCGCGCCGCGGCGTCTTTCCTGTTGGCGTTCACCCTCCTGATCTGCGCCCTGCCCCTGAGCGCCCACGCGGTCTGTCTGCGGGAGTTTCTGGATCCCGAGCTGGAGAGAGAGAGCCTGAGCGACGAGCAGCGGGAAGAAAATCTGCTGATCATCACAGATTTCCTGCGCACGGAGATGCAGCTTCCGGACTCCGCCGTGGCGGCCATTCTGGCCAATATGGATCGGGAGAGCAGCCTGAATCCCCGGGCTATCGACGAGAGCGGGAACTTCTTCGGCCTGTGCCAGTGGAGTCGTACCCGCTGGCTGAATTGCTTCCACTTCTGCCGGGAAAATGGCCTGGATCGCTTCTCGGTGGAGGGCCAGCTGGCCTTCCTGCAATATGAGCTGTCCGGCGAATATGAGTGGGTCTATACCCAGTTCCTGGTCAATGCAGAGGACTGTGAGGACGGCGCGCAGGATGCGCAGTATGCCTTCTGCCTGCACTTTGAGGCGCCGCTGGACATGGAATGGGAACAGGTGATCCGCTCCAAGCTGGTGGCTGAGGTCTACTGGCCGATGATCTCGGAGGGGGAGCTGATGTGCGAGGAGGAAACTCCCGCTGACCCTGAGAGCTTGACTCCGGCACATGCCAGCGTGAATTGACGGAAGGAACGGCGAGATGCGAGAGGAACGGATTCGGGTTGCGGTGAGGCTTGCACCGGAATGGGACGCGGACACCTTCCTTGCCGCGGCGGAGGAGGCCTTGGGGCACCCCGTGCCTGTGGCGCAGCGTCTGCGCACCGCGCCGGTCCTGTCGCTGTGGCTGCGCCGCGGCGAACTGGAGATCATTCAGACGATGCCGGGTGTGGAACAGGCGTCACAGGAGAGAAAAAACCAGATCCCGCCCAGGCCGCCGCTCCCTAAGCAGGAACGGGAGTGAATACCCGAATACTTTAGCGAAATATGTATATAAAGTGGAGACACCTTATATAAATTTATTGAAGGAGGAAAGAAGTATGAGAAGGACTTGGAAGAACTTCCTGTCCTTGCTGCTGGTCTTTGCGATGATCCTTTCGCTGGGCGCCACAGGCTTTGCTCTCGAGGATGAGAATGAAGTCACCGCCCCCGCGGAAGAGACCACCGAGGAGCCCGGCAGCACCGGCGTCGAGCTCTCGTTTGAGAAGGTCGACAACGACATCATTTCCGAGCGGCTCCCCTTTGCCCATGACCCCATGGAAGAGGAAGAGCCAGTCTACGCCGACGATGAATACGTCCGTGTATCCATCGTGCTGTTAGGGGCATCCGCCATTGATGCAGGCTATGCGCCTGCCAATGCCGGAGCCTACCGTGCCGGCCTGAAGGCTGACCAGCAGGCTATGGCGCAGAAGATCTCCGCCGAAGCTCTCGGCGGCGCAGATCTGGATGTTGTCTGGAATCTGACGCTTGGCGCGAACATCATTTCCGCCAACGTGGAGTACGGCCAGATCGAGGATATCCGCAACGTCATCGGCGTTAAGGATGTCATCATCGAGACCCGCTACTACCCCACGGAGGATGAGGTTCAGAACATCACTGCCACCGAGATGACCGGCGCCACGGAAGCCTGGAATCTGGGCTACACCGGCGCAGGCAGCAAAATCGCAATCGTCGATACCGGCCTGGACATCGATCACCAGTCCTTCGACGAGGGCGCTTTTGAGTATGCCATCGACGAGCTGAACGAGACCCGCGAGACCCCGGTCGTCCTCATGACCGAGGACGATGTGGCCGCCGTGTGGGATCAGCTGAACGCGGCTTCCTTTATCGGCAGCTATGACGGTGTGTACCGTGGTGCGAAGGTCCCCTTCGGTGTCAACTACGTTGATCAGGATCTGGATATCACCCACATCAACGACACCCAGGGCGAGCACGGCTCTCACGTGGCCGGCATCGCCTCTGCCAACAAGTACGTCCCCAGCGGCGACGGCTACGCCCCCGCGCTGGAGGTCGTGAAGACCCAGGGCGAAGCTCCTGACGCTCAGCTGCTGATCATGAAGGTGTTCGGCAAGGGCGGCGGTGCTTACGATTCCGACTACATGGCCGCCATCGAAGACGCCATGACCCTGGGCTGCGACACGGTGAACCTGTCTCTGGGCTCCTCTGTCGCCGGCTACACCACCAACAACACCTACCTTGAGACCCTGGACAAGCTGACCCAGTTCGGCCTTGTCTGGGCCAACTCCGCCGGCAACAACTACAGCTGGACGCACTTCTCCACCGGCGACCACTACCTGTATGCCGACGACGTGAACTATCAGACCGGCGGCTCTCCCGCTACCTACCACAACACCCTGTCCGTGGCTTCCGTGGACAACAAGGGCTCCGTCGGCTACACGCTTGAGGCCAGCGACGGTACCCAGATCGCCTACTCCGAGACCAGCGGCTACGGCAACGAGCCGATCCGGAACATTGCGGGCGAGTACACCTACATCATGATCACCCGCGCCGGTTCCGAAGAGGAAGACTTTGGTGCTCTGGGCTCTGAGATCCTGGAGGGCAAGGTCGCTGTCGCGTGGCGCGGCGGTTCCTCCTTCTATGTGAAGGCCAACGCTGCTGTTGCCAACGGCGCGGTTGCCACAGTTGTGGCCAACAACCAGGCCGGTATCATCAACATGAACCTGACCGGCTACTCCTACACCGCTCCGGCTGTCTCCATCACCCAGAACGATGGCTATCTGCTGATGAATCTGGGCGAGGTGAAGGAGGCCAACGGCGTCACCTACATCGAGGGCACCCTCACCATCGGTGCTGAGCTCAGCGCCACCAACGTCGGCACGCCCACCAGCGAGTTCCAGACCATGAGCTCCTTCAGCTCCTGGGGCGGCAACGGCGGCCTGACCATGAAGCCCGAGATCACCGCGCCCGGCGGCAACATCTGGTCCGTCTGGGGCGCCAATAACGGCTCCAGCAGCCCCACCGCTTCTCATACGGACTATGAGATCATGTCCGGTACCTCCATGGCCTCTCCTCAGGTGGCTGGCGTCACTGCCGTTTTGAAGCAGTACATCCGCGAGACCAACCTGATGGAGAAGTTCCCCGGACTGACCGAGCGTGCGGTTGCGCAGTCTCTGCTGATGTCCACCGCTATGCCTCTGCGTGAGTCCGCTACGGGCAACTACTGGTCCATCATGAAGCAGGGCGCCGGCCTTGTGGACGTGAACGCGGCCATCACTGCCCGCTCCCTGATTCAGATCGTTGGCCTGCCCGCCACCGCTCCCGAATCTGCTTACGCCTCCATTGCCGACGGCAAGGTGAAGGTCGAGGCCGGCGAAGTGTACAACTACGTGTACACCGCCTTTACCGTGACCAACTTCTCCGAGGAGGACATGTCCCTGTATCTGAACGGTGACTTCTTCACCCAGTGGATCAAGGACGAGAGCTTCCGTACCGAGTACACCCTGCCCGTCTTTGCGCACATCAACTGGACGGTCAACGGCGAGGACTACAAGCCCGCTGATCTGGCTCTGGACTTCAACGGCGACGGCGTCTCCAACGGCCTGGATGCCCAGCGCCTCCTGGATTGGTGCGCTGACGACACCGTTGAGATCTACAACCTGGAGTATGCCGACCTGGACGGCGACGGCAATGTGGATACGGCCGACGCCAAGATCGCTTTCGAGACGCTGAACGGCGCCGCCCTGGAGCTGGCTGCCGGTGAGACCGCGCTCATCACCGCCGGCATCAGCTACGACCTGGGCTCCTATGATGCGTTCAACGGCAACTACATCGAGGGCTTCCTGTTCGTCCGCGAGGGCGACACCAACGACGGCGCCCTGGGTGTGACCCACTCCATCCCCGTCTTCGGCTTCAACGGCAAGTTCTCCGACGCCACCATGTTCGACCGTGGCTCCCGTCTGGAGTACATGTATGAGTTTGGCGACGCCGAGATGTGGGCTCCTTACATGTATTACGCCGATCCCTCTCAGGGCGGTCTCGGTGAGGACGCTCTGAACGTCGAGACCTTCCTGGTGCAGTATGCCGGCGACAGCGATGCATACTTCTTCGGCGGCAACCCGATGATCGACGACGAAAGCTACCATCCCGAGCGCAACGCTCTGAATGCCGGCGACGTGCTGGCTGGCGTCCGCTACACGCAGATCCGCAACGCCGGCGCCTCCCGCTTCTTCGTCACCGACAAGTACGATCGCACGGTGCCCGGTACGGAGCTTGTGGGCGGCCCCTCCTATGCTGCCTACTACTACCAGAACCAGAGCACCTGGCAGCAGACCACTACGACCTCCGGCTTCAATTACATCCCCCGCAACGTGAAGGAAGGCGATGAGCTGACCGCCCACTTCCAGCTGGCGCTGGAGTACTATGTGAATTCCGACGGTTCCGTCCGTTGGGAGGATCTGGGCAAGGGCAGCGAGCTGTCGATCCCCTTCGTGATCGATAACACCGCCCCCGACATCGTGAAGGTGTACCGCAACACCACCGAGGAGCCCGGTGAGGATGACTTTGAGCTGCCCGTCAACGGCACTGTGGCGCAGCCCAATGACGATGAGACTCCGATCATTACCGATCCCGATCCCGAGCCCACGGAAGAGCCTGTTGAGGAAGAAGAGGCTGCCACGGATACTCTGGAGATCATCACCCACGATAACCAGTACATCGCGGCTGTCGCCGTCTTCACCGACGAAGGCGAGCTGCTGGATGCCAAGGGCGCTGTGGAAGACACCATCCGCGGCAAGGAAGTGTACTACAGCTTCGACCTGAAGGAGATCTTCGGCGAAGAGGAAGTGCACCCCTACCTGCTGGTTCAGGTGTATGACTACGCCGCCAACCTCTCCACCTACAAGGTCAACTTTGTGGACGATCTGGAGACCGCTGAGGTCGAGTCCGTCACCGTCGATCCCGCCGAGGCGATCATCATCGGCACCGGCACCATCCGCCTGTCCGCCGACGTGCGGCCTTGGGGCATTGACGACGCGGTCGAATGGACCTCTTCCGACGAGACCGTCGCTGTGGTTGATGACAAGGGCGTTGTCACCGGCGTAGCCGAGGGCACTGCCACCATCACCGCTACCTCTCTGCTGGATCCCACCAAGTCCGGCACCTGCGAGGTCACCGTCAAGTTCATTGACAAGCCTCTGAGCGGTATCGTGTGGGATGAGAACGGTGAAGTCTGGTTCGCTGACTTCAACCTGAACTCCCTGCCCGAGTACAGCAAGCTGAACGCCTCCAATCTGCGTCTGCAGCTGAGCTCTGCGGCGTATGACGAAAACGGTGTCCTGTACGCTGCTGACCTTGACTCCAGCGATCTGGTCTCCACGCTGTACACCGTGAACACGGCTGACTGGTCCGTTGAGCCCATCGGCGCTTCCTCGATCGGCTACATGGATCTGTGCCAGTCTCCCAGCCTTGGCAGCAACCATATGCTGGCTGTCTACGGGCCTTACGTGGTCATCGTGAACAAGGAGACCGGCGATTACGATGGCGTCTTCAACCTGGCCTCCTCCACCGGCAACCAGCCGCTGGTCGGCATTGCCTACGAGGAGCAGTTCAATCATCCCTCTTACGGCAACACCGACTGGGTCTTCCTGCTGGATAAGGCCGGCAACATCTACAGCACCGGCTTCCTGCCCTATGGCGGCAGCTACACCCGCTTCGGCGTCAGCAAGATCGGCCAGATCGGCGCCGGCGTTGATCTGGACTACTGGCAGTCCCTGTACTATGACGGTGACAGCCTGTTCTGGAGCCGCTTCAACATGGCCTCCAACAAGGTCGAGATCGTCATGGTCGACCACCTGTACACCGATGGCAGCATCTACACCGTTGGCGGCTTTGCTGACGGCGTGTGGCCTGTCGGCGGCATCTTCGAGAACGGTTTGAACCCGTACTTCGGACCTGTCGAGCCCAATGACCACAGCGATGCGGTTCTGGATCCCAATGCGGAATTCCTGGTTCGCATCCCCGGCACTGGGCCTGATGCAGAGATCAACGAAGAAGAGCCCGTTGAGGAGCCTGTTGTGGACGAAGAGCCCGTTGAGGAGCCCGTTCCCAGCGAGGAGCCTGTGGGCGGCGGTCTGGACTTCGCCCGCGTGCAGCTGCCCGGCGACGCCGAGCAGGAGAAGGTGGAGACCGAGGTCGTGGTCTACATCACCGCGGACGAGCTCATGTACAATGGCAAGATCGAGATCAACTTCGATCCCACTACCGTGAAGCTGATTGAGGCCATCCCCGCTGCACAGTACACCGCTGTTCTGGATCGCACCGACGATCTGGGCCGCTATGTCCTGGCCTGGGTTGACCTGAACGGCATTGAGACCGACGGCGTCATCCTGACCCTGAAGTTCACCACCGACAGCGTCGGCACCGTCACCATTACCACGCATGAAGAGAACTTCAAGGACAGCGACGTCGAGGAGGCCAACCTGCCTCGCGAGGAGCTGGTCTTCCTGGGCTCCACCTCTATCCCCGAGGATCATGAGCATACCTACGAGCTGACCCACTGGAACTGGGCTGAGGACTTCAGCGCTGCTGCCGCCGTGTTTGCCTGCCCGCAGGACGGCGCTTCCAAGAGCTACGAGGCTGTTGTGACCAGCGAGACCACCGATCCCACCTGCACCGAAGCCGGCAAGATCGTCTACACCGCCACTGTTGAGGTGGACGGCGAGACCTACACCGACGTCAAGGAAGTGGAGATCGAGGCTCTGGGCCACGAGTATGGCAAGCCCACCTGGACCTGGACCGAGGACTTCACCGCCACCGCCACCTTCGCCTGCGTCCGCGGCGATGATGAGCAGGTCGTGGAGGCCACTGTGACCAGCGAGACCACCGAGCCCACCTGCGAGGAAGCCGGCGAGACCGTCTACACCGCGACTGTGGAGTTCGAGGGCGAGACCTACACCGATACCAAGACCGCTCCCATTGAGGCCCTTGGCCACGAGTGGGGCGAGCCCACCTGGACCTGGGAAGGCTACACCGCTGCGACCGCGGAGTTCGTCTGCGCCCGCAACGAGGAGCACACCACCACCGTCGAGGCTGAGATCGCTTCTGTGACCAACGAGGACAACACCATCACCTTCACTGCCACGGTTGAGCTGGAAGGCGAGACCTACACCGATGAGAAGACCGCTCCTGTCGGCGCCAACGTCTACGGCAGCACCCTGGTCATCGGCGAGAAGTTCGCCGCCAAGGGCTACCTGTTCCTGGCTCCCGAGGTTCTGGCCGACACGGACGCTTACGCGACCGTCAACGGCGCCAAGGTCCTGGTGAAGGACGCCGGCAAGCTGAAGGTCAGCGGCAAGTATGCCTACAGCTTCGACTTCAACCTCGGTCCCAAGATGTTCAACGACGAGATCGTCATCAAGCTCTATAACGGCGAGGATGAAGAGCTCGTGATCCTGGACAAGGACGGCAACTACCTGCCTGACGGCTTCGTGTTTACCGGCCAGGAGTACATCGACAAGGTGATCGCTGCCAACTCCAACGAGAAGCTGGTCAACACCATGATCGCGCTGAACGACATGGGCCACTACGCTCAGGTGTACTACAAGTACAACACCGAGAATATGGCGGAGCTCCTGGGCGACGTCAGCTCTGTCACCGAGGAGGATCTGGCCGCCTATGCCGGCAAGGTCATCACGGCTGACGAGACCGTCATCAAGTACGTTGGCTCCACCATGCTGCTGCAGAACGAGATGAAGATCCGGCAGTACTTCACCCTGGGCGAGGGCGTTGAGCTGAGTGATCTGACCTTCAAGATCAACGGCAGCAAGGTGACCGCAGTCGAAAAGAACGGCATGGTTTTCATCGAGAGCAAGAACGTTCCCGCCAAGAACCTGGATGTTGCCTACAAGTTTGTTGTCACCGACAGCACCGGCGCCGTGGTTTACAGCGGCGAGTACAGCGCGTTCAGCTACGTTCTCAGCACCTTGAAGAACAGCAGCGATGCTGACCTGGCCAACCTGGTCAAGTCCATGGTGCTGTACAACCAGGCTGCGAAGATCTATTTTGCCAAGTAAGAGAGGAATTCTGGCATGAAACGCAGGAATCTTTGGATCCTGCTGGCAGCCCTGGCAGTGGTGGGCATCGTGGTGCTCGCCCTGCTGGGACTCCTGGGCGGGAAAGAAGACGCGAAACCCGTTGATGGGGATACGAAAGAGGAAGCGGAAACGGTTGACGTTACCGCTACACCGGAACCCACACCTGTGGATCCGGAGCTTCCGATGGACGAATCTCCGCTGGCACCGGTCGAGGAGGGCTCTGAGGAAGAGTCCGGCGAGAACGGCGACCAAGGGGAGGAGCCCGTTCCCGGCAACGAGGATCCGGCGGAAACGACGAATCCCGAGGAAGATTCCCGGGATGAGGATGAGCTTCCGATTCTTCCCTGACCCGGCACGGTTCAAACCCTCAGCAGACAAATTAGCAGGAACCTTCCGGCTGCAAAGCCGGGAGGTTTTCTGCGAAAAAAAGAATTTTCGTTGTCATAAAAAAGTTTACATAAAAAATACAAGAAATGAAAGAAATGTCATCTTCTTGTACTTGACAAGGAAAACAAACTGGTGTATATTTCAACATGTAGCATAGCTTGTATCGTTATGTCTACCGTAAAAGTTAGGAGTTTTCGCTTCGCTCTCCCTTCCGGAACGTGAGGCGAAGCGTATTTGGCAGGAAAGTGGAGGAACGCAAAATGAAGAAGACTTACGAGATCCCTGAGCTGAAGATCGCTCTTCTCGCGAAGACCGACATCATCGTCACCAGCGACAATGCCCCCGGCGGAGACGATGACGAGCTCCCCATCATGCCCTGAGCGTGAAGAAGTATCGCTGGCTTCTGCTGGCTCTCATTGCAGTAGTGGCGATCATTCTTATGATCGCCCTGCTGGGAGGGCCGAACGAAGAAAAAAGTGACAAGAGCGACAGCTATTCGGTTGACGCCGAAGAGCTGAAGGAAGAGAACGAATATGTCCCCAACATCGATCCTAACACGGGAATGGAGTTGGAGGAAGATGAGCTGCCTATTATGACGCCCTGAGCGTGTCAGGGAACACGGCAGTCTGGTTTTTGCGCCTTAAATTTGAATGTAATTATTTGTATGAGCCGCCCGGTTTCCGGGCGGCTTTTTTGATCTTGTTTTTTGGAATCCTTGATTTCCGTATAGGGATGCTATATACTAAAACTATAGAAGAGTAAAGAAATAACGAAGGGAGCTTGTTCATATGAAAACTGTTCTTGTGAATCTGACGCTGGAGGAGCGGCATAAGAGAAGACTGGAGGCGGCTGCACCGGATTGCCGTTTTGTTTATGCGCCGGACGGCGTTTTGACCAAGGAACTGGCACAGCAGGCGGAGATCATCGTGGGCTTTCCTCCGGCGAGCTGGATCGCCGGTTCGACCCGACTGGAGTGGCTGCAGCTCATGTCCGCAGGAGCGGACGCCTATCTGAAGCCCGGTATCCTTGCTCCGGGCGTCAAACTGACCAACGCCACCGGCGCCTATGGAAAAGCGGTCTCCGAGCACGGCCTTGCCATGACCATGACGCTGATGAAGAAGCTGCATACCTATCGGGACTATCAGCAGCAGCATGTGTGGAAGGACGCCGGCCCCGTCACCTCTCTGACCGAGGCTACAGTGCTGGTGGTCGGGCTGGGGGACATCGGCCAGTCCTATGCCCGCATGGTCAAGGCCCTGGGTGCGCCGCGAGTGATCGGCGTGAAGCGCCGCCCGGGAGACTGCCCCGCCTGTGTGGACGAGCTCTGCCTTACGGCTGATCTGGATCGGGTACTGCCCGAGGCGGATGTGATCTTCTCTGTTTTGCCCGGTACGGCGGACACCATCCACTTTTACACCCGGGAGCGTTTTGCCTTAATGAAGCCCGGCGCCATTTTCGTCAACTGCGGGCGGGGAAGTGCCGTGGAGACCCAGGTACTGCTGGACGCCCTGCGGCAGGGGCAGATCCGCGCGGCCGGCATCGACGTGGCCGAGCAGGAGCCCATCCCGGCGGAGAGCCCGCTGTGGGATCAGGAAAACCTGCTGATCACCTCCCACGTGGCGGGGAACTTCCATCTGACGGACATTCTGGAGCAGGTGGTGAACATCACGGAAAAGAATCTGCGTGCTTACTTTGCCGGAGAGCCCCTGCAGAATGTGGTGGATTTCACAACAGGCTACAAGAAATAAAAAAGCGTGGAAAAACCCCGGATCTTGTGTTATAATAATTCAGATTTCCGCATAGATAGAATGGGATAGGAGAGATCAGACATGAAGTGCCCGTTTTGCGCCTATACAGAGAGTAAGGTTATCGATTCCCGCCCCGCCGAGGAGGGGGCGACCATCCGCCGCCGGCGGGAGTGCCTGGCCTGCCAGAAGCGGTTTACCACCTATGAGATCATCGAGCGGCTGCCGCTGGTAGTCGTGAAGCGGGACGGCAGCCGCCAGTCCTTTGACAAGGTCAAGCTCATCAACGGCATGGTGCGCGCCTGTGAAAAGCGCCCCGTCTCCCTCCAGACCCTGGAGCAGATCGCGGACGACATCGAGCAGGAGCTGCAGAGCAATCTGGAGCGGGAGATCAGCACCGTCGCCATTGGCGAGATGGTGATGAGCCGCCTGAAGGATGTGGACGAGGTGGCCTACGTGCGCTTTGCCTCCGTCTACCGCAGCTTCAAGGACATCAACACCTTCATGGAGGAGCTCTCCAAGCTGCTCACCGAAAAGCAGTAAGACCGCTCAGAAGATCGTGCGGATGCTGGGGTGCTCCATGTCTCCCAGCGCCTCCAGGTGATAGCGCAGCAGCGTCAGTGCGGCCGGCCAGGCCGGATCCTCCTGCCGCAGCAGCTGTTCCAGAGAGGCAAAGGCGTCCTGCAGGGCGTCCAGATCCGGGTGACGGAAAAAAGCCTGGGCATAGCTGCGGTGCTTGTCCCACAGGCTGTGCGCGCTGTCCAGCGCCCGGAGCGCCGCCTTATAGTCGCCCGCTCGGGCGGCCTGCTCCGTTTGGTCGAGACCGTGTTCCACGCCTTCGATCAAGCTGTCGGTATACTGCAGATGCAGCACTGTGCCAAGGATCA
The DNA here is from genome assembly GCA_900319635.1 of uncultured Eubacteriales bacterium. GTDB lineage: Bacteria > Bacillota > Clostridia > Oscillospirales > Oscillospiraceae > Limivicinus. The sequence continues at coordinate 21,360 of ONPF01000003.1, forward strand.
GCAGGAGCAGGAGCCCTGCGGCAATCGCTTCCCGCCTCATGGCTGTGCCTCCTTTGCGGCGTAGTAGACCTGCCCGGAGGCGGTGGCGGTCATCAGATACACCTGCTTCGGAGAGCTTGCGCCTTTTTCCTTGAGCTGCCTGTCCAGCCAGCGGCGGTCAAAGCCCAGGTGCTTGAGATTGGCCTCCAGCACCCGCCCGTCGCTGATGACGATGCTGGGGTAGCCGCCCTCGCCGGCGTCCAGCTTGAGCTGAGCCGCGGTGGCGGGGCGCTCCGCCGGAAAGAGGATCGCGTTGAGCCTGCCGTTGGTTTCCAGCACGGCGAATTCGATCTGGCTCAGATCGGTGATGCCCTGGGCGCGCAGCTCCTGCATCAGCTCGTCCGGCGTAAAGCGGTTTTTGAGCATTTCCTGCTGCAAAATCTCACCGCGGACGATCAGCAGGCTGGGCTTGCCGAAGATCAGACTGCGCAGGCGGATGTTCCGCAGGCTGAAGCCGGCGATCAGCAGCTCGCAGCAGAAGAGCACCAGAATGGGGATCAAGCCGTTCAGCAGCGGGATTCCCATGTCCTGCAGCGGATGGGCGGCCAGATCCGCGATCAGCGCCGCCAGCACGAATTCCGAGAGCTCCATCTCGCCCAGCTGCCGCTTGCCCAGCAGGCGCATGATCAGCAGCAGGGTAAAGTAGATAATCAGCGTTCGCAGTAAAACAATGGCCAAGGGGATCCCTCCTTTCAGCCTATTATGCCCGATTTTCGGGGGAATTATCGAGGTATACAAGATGAAAACGATCATTCGCAGCCGGGAGGACTGCTGCCGGGAGGCCGCGCAGCAGATCTGCCGGCTGCTGGAAAAGAAGCCGGACGCCGTGCTGGCGCTGGCTGCCGGGCGGACGGTGGCGCCGCTCTATGAGGAGCTTGCGCGTCTGTGCGACGCGGGAGAGCTGAGTATGAAGCAGGCGCGCGTATTTGCCGTCACGGAGTTTGAAGGCGTGCCCGAGGAGCAGAGCTGCCGCCATATGCTGGAGCAGGCGCTGCTTTCCAGGACCGATCTGGCTCCGGAAAACTGCCATTTTCTCTCCGCTGAGACGGCGGAGCGCTACGAGGACGACATTCAGGCCGTCGGCGGCTTGGATCTGGCTGTCTTGGGGCTGGGGGACAACGCCCATGTGGGCTATAACGAGCCCGCCACGCCCTATGATTCCCGCACCCACCGGCAGAAGCTCACCGACAGCACCCGCCGCCAGCTGGCAGATCAGTTTGGCGGGGCGGAGCGGGTTCCCGCCTATGCCTGGACCATGGGCATCAAGACCCTGGTGGAGGCCCGGCAGATCCTGGTGCTGGCCTTCGGCGAGGAGAAGGCGAAGCCCGCCTTCCAGATGCTCTATGCCCGGGACGACAGCTTTGTGCCCGCCGCCTTCCTGCAGCTCCCGCCGGAGGTGACGGTGCTGCTGGACGAGGCTGCCGCCGCAAAGATTTGAATTGCTTCATCCGGCAAAGACCGGAATGATCATAAGGAGGAAAAGCATGGGTAAATATTTCGGGACCGACGGTTTCCGCGGAGAGGCCAACAAGGGCCTGACCGTCGATCACGCTTTCCGCATCGGCCGGTATCTGGGCTGGTACTACGGTCAGAAGCACAAGGCCGTGGTGGTCATCGGCAAGGACACGCGCCGCTCCAGCTACATGTTTGAAAGCGCCCTCTGCGCGGGGCTCACCGCCTCCGGGGCGGACGCCTTCCTGCTGCACGTCACCAGCACCCCCAGCGTCTCTTACATCACGAGGGTGGACGATTTCGACTGCGGCATCATGATCTCCGCCAGCCACAATCCCTACTTCGACAACGGCATCAAGCTCATCAACTCCAACGGGGAGAAGATGGAGGAGTCCGTGCTGGAGGGGATCGAGGCCTATTTGGACTCCGATGAGGAGCTGCCGCTGGCCACCGGCTCCGCCATCGGGCAGACAGTGGACTATTCTGCCGGCCGCAACCGCTACATCGGCTATCTGATCTCCCTGGCCACCCGCTCTTTCAAGCGTTTTCGCGTCGGCCTGGACTGCGCCAACGGCAGCACCTGGATGATGGCCAAGAGCGTTTTCGACGCCCTGGGCGCCGATACCTATGTGATCGCCAATCACCCCGACGGGCTGAACATCAATGTGGACTGCGGCTCCACCCATATCGAAAACCTGCAGAAGCTGGTGAAGGAGAATCACCTGGACATCGGCTTTGCCTTCGACGGGGACGCGGATCGCTGCCTGGCGGTGGACGACAAGGGCGAGGTCGTCAACGGCGACAAGATCATGTACGTCTGCGCCAAGTACATGCAGGAGCACGGCAAGCTGGGGGACAGCAAGGTGGTCACCACCATCATGTCCAACATGGGCCTCTACAAGGCGCTGGACGAGCTGGGCATCGGTTATGAAAAGACCGCCGTGGGCGACAAGTACGTGGCGGAGAATATGCGCCAGAACGGTCACCTGCTGGGCGGCGAGCAGTCCGGCCACATTATTTTCAGCCGCTATGCCACTACCGGCGACGGCCTGCTTACCGCCCTCAAGGTCATGGAGGCGGTGATCGAGTCCAAGATGAGCCTGTCCGAGCTGGCCTCGGGGATGCAGACCTATCCCCAGCGGCTCAAGAACGTGGTTGTCACCGATAAGGACGAGACGCTGAACTGCCCGGAGGTGAAGGCCGCCAAGGCCGCCGTGGAGGCGTCCCTGGGCGAGAACGGCCGGGTCGTCCTCCGCAAAAGCGGCACCGAGCCCCTGCTGCGGGTGATGGTGGAGGCCACTACCCAGGAACTTTGCGAGGAGAAGTGCGACGAGATTATCGAGGCCATGCGCCAGGCCGGAAAGCTCATCCAGGTGAAGTGACATGATCGAGATCGAAGAACTGCTGGATCTGAGCCATACCATCGCCGCGCCCCTTTTCGCGGGCAAAACCTACCCCTGGGAGGTGCTGGACGGCATCAAAAGCTTCATCCTGGAGCTGGGGGAGACCCTGAGCCCGGAGGAGTTCGATCACCCGGAGGAGGGCGTCTGGATCGCAAAGGACGCCAAGGTGTTCCCCTCGGCCTACATCGGCGCCCCCTGCATCATCGACCATGAGGCCGAGGTGCGGCACTGCGCCTTCATCCGCGGCAGCGCCATCGTGGGCAAGGGCGCCGTGGTGGGAAACTCCGTGGAGCTCAAGAACGTGGTGCTCTTCGACAAGGTGCAGACGCCGCATTACAACTATGTGGGCGACTCCGTGCTGGGCTACAAGGCCCACATGGGCGCGGGCTCCATCACCTCCAACGTGAAGAGCGACAAGACCCTGGTGGTGGTCAAGGAGCCGGGAGCGCCCCATGAGACCGGCCGGAAGAAGTTCGGCGCCATCCTGGGTGACAATGTGGAGGTCGGCTGCAACAGCGTGCTGAACCCCGGCACCGTGGTGGGCCGCCGCTCGAACATCTATCCCACCTCCAGCGTCCGCGGCGTGATCCCGGCAGACAGCATCTACAAGGACAGGGAACACATCGTCATCAAGAAAAAATAAAATATCGCAAAACGACCCCTTTCGATCCGTTCAAACGTATTTGGATTGAAAGGGGTGTTTTTTATGAAAAGGATCATCGTTTTGCTGCTTTTGCTGGGCTTCTGCCTGAGCCTTGCGGCCTGCGGCCGGGGGGAGGGAAGCGCCAAAGCCCCGGCAGAGCCCACAGAGCTCTCCGTGAAGTCCACGCTGGACAGTCGGGAGCGCCTGCGCTATGCGGCGGAGCCGGTGAGCTTGCCGGAGGGGCTGCGGATCGACCTGGTGAGCGGTCTGGTGCCGCTGGAGGGGCGGGTGTACTTCAGCGCGTCCCGGGGGGAGCAGAGCCTTCTCTGCTCGGTAGCGCCCGACGGCAGCGATTATCAGGTGCTGCTGCCGAATGTGAGGCAGATTTGGCAGCTCTCAGCCGACGGGGGGAAGCTCTATGCCCTGGTGGATCTGGGGGACGAGAACGAAAGCCGCTATTGCCTGGCGGAGCTGAGTACAGCCGGAGAGACCCTCCGCAGCATTGCCCTCTCGCCGGAAGGCGCTCCGACGGGCTGGCTGCCCTACCGGGTGGAGGTGAGCGGCGGGCGCATTTATGCTCTCGGCACTGACGCGGGCGGCAGAAGCTCCCTCTGCGTGCTGGAGGGAGAGACCCTGCTCTATAGTCTCTCCTGCGGCTCCGCGTCCCTGGTGAAGCTCTCGGACGGCAAAGTGCTGCTGGGGCGGAGCGGAGAGGGCGTTTTTCGCCTGCAGGAGATCGACGCCGGAGAAAAGGCGCTGCGGGATTATCTCACGCTGGATCTGCCGCTGCGCTATGTGGGCGGAGACGAGAGCGGCCAGTATTTCAGCTATCAGGGGAGCCTTCTGCGCATGAACCCGGACTATTCCGGAGTGGAAAAGGTGCTGACCTTTGCCCGCGCCGGCATCGCGGAGCGGGTGCTGCTGCCGGCAGGGGAGGACTGTTTCCTCTGCGTTGACCAGGAGGGGCTGCTCTTCCGCCTGCGCCCCGCCGGAGAGCTGGGGGAGGAGGACGGCTCCTGCGTCCTCACCATCGCCGTGAACGCGGAGTTTTCGGTCTATCCGCTGGATCAGTATGTGCTGGAGTGGAACCGGACACACCCGGATTGCATCGTGGAGATCAGGAACTACTATGTCCCCACCGGCGTGGAGGGAGATCCGGCGGGCTATGAGAAGGGGATGGACGCCCTGGTGATGGACATTACCACCGGGAACATCCCGGATCTCTACCTGCTGGGGCGGGACATGGATCCCATGCTCCTCACCCGCAAAGGCTATTTGGAGGATCTCTACCCCTACATGGACGCCGACGCGGAGATGGGGCGGGACGCCTTTTATCAGCCCCTGCTGCGGGCTATGGAGTATCGGGGCGGCCTGTATGAGTTGCCCGGCTGGTTCTTCGTGGAGACCTGCATCGCCCAAAAATCCCTTGTCGGCGGGCCGGAGAACTGGAACTTCGAGACCCTGAACCGCCTGCGGGAGGAAAACGGCTGTGAGATGCTGTTTCGGAATGAAAGGAACCATGATCAGATGTTCGAGCTGCTGTATCTGACCCATCTATACAGCAGCAGGCTGGTGGATTGGGAGACAGGCACCTGCGCGTTTGACAGCCCCCTCTATATCTCCCTCCTGGAGGCCGCGGCGGAGTTCCCCGCGGAGGAGGACGAGGACTGGTGGCAATATGGCGCAAATCTGCAGCAGCCCCCGGAACCGCCCTCGGCCCTGCTGCAGCAGGACTGGTCGGCGGACTGCTGGGTGCCGCCGCTGCACTGCTGGCAGAACTACGGCACGGAGGACTATGTATTCCTGGGCTACCCGGAGCTGGGAGACGTGTATGACGCGGCCAGCAGCGTGGCCATCTCCGCCTACTCCCTGCACAAGCGGGAGTGCTGGGACTTTCTCAAGTTCTATGTTGGCGGCACGCTGGACGGCCATGAGGAGAGCTTCAATGTGCTCTCCCGGAACATGGACGCGAACTATGACTGCATGACGAAGCGGGCCAGCACCAAGGATCCCTATTGGCCGAACGACGTGGTCTGGGAGAACCTGCTGGAGAAGTATGCCGGCATCGAGCCGATCATGCGGGAATACATGCAGCGGGTGGACGGCTGCACCGCGGTACTGCGGCAGGATCGGCAGATCGACAGGATCGTACAATCCGAAGCGGCCCGGTACTTCGCCGGGGACCTGAGCGCCGAGGACTGCGCCGCCAATATCCAGCGCCGGGTGCGCCTGTACCTTGCCGAGCAGGGATGAAAGATTTGCGCTTTGAGAGTTGAGTTTTGAGGAGAACACCGGCTCAAAACGTCAAACGAAAAACTGCCCTCTATGGGATGCGGCACGCATCCCATAGAGGGCTTTTCTCATACCATGCTGCGGTAATCTTCCGCGTTTTCCACAGAGTTGGGCGGGAAGAACTCCTCCACCGGGAAGCGGATCCGGCTGAAGAGCTCGCAGGGATCGTCCTGGTCGGCGCTGGGGCACTCCTTGTCGGGCAGGCTGTACTCGTAGGCCGGAATCAGCAGCTGGGTGTCCCGCTCCAGGCGGATGATGCTGAACTGGCCGATGGTGGCATACCAGCGCCGCGCTGTATCCGTGAGCACCAGGGGCTCCGGGAAGGCGTCTGCAATGAAGTCGGGAATGGCCCGCTGCTCCAGCTCGGTGGAGCCGAGACCGTCCGCGTCCACCAGCTTCATGTAGAGTGCGATGGGATCCACGGAGTTCACCACGGCGATGGGGAGATCGTTGCTCTCCGGCGGGGGCGTGGGATCCTCCGAGGAGAAGCTCTTGACGCTGCCCTCGCTGCCGAAGAGCATGGCGCGCTTGTCAAACACCGCGAGACCCTGGATGCTCTGCCCGTTGGGGAAGGTCTCGCCGGTGATGCGGTAAAAGTAGCTGCAGTCCACGGTGTAGTAGCCCCGGTTGAAGCTGATGGGCTCTACATTCACCGCGCAGTAGAGCAGCTCAGCGCTGCGGGGACGGATGCTCAGCGCGTTTTCTATGTAGGTCTGGCTGGATACCGTCGGATAGACCCGCAGGTCGTCGATGCAGTCCTTGTCGCGGCAGCTGTCAAAGATTTTTCGGGTGTTGATGGATACGGCCTCCCGGATCACGGCGTTCTGATTCACCGGCCCGGGTACGACACGATCTGCCATAAAAAAGCCCTCCTGTCCTTCGGAATTCAGTACAGTCTATGCACCCGGGGCGGACAGCGTGAATTTGGCCTTGAAAAAAGTCGGGATTGCAGTATAATAAAATGAAAGAAAAAAGGGGGAGGGCTGGATATGGATCAGCTGGGCTTCATTCACGATAAACTGGATATCAAGATCCTGATCCTCTTTGTGCTGCGGCGTCTGCCCGCGCCTGTGGATCCCCAGACGCTGCTGGATCTCTGCCAGGTGGACGATGGCATGGGCTACTTTGACTATTCAGACTGCATCAGCGACCTGCTGCAATCCGGGCACATGACGGAGGGCGAGGAGGGCTTCCGGATCACCGAGAAGGGCGAGCGCAACGCCGACGCGACGGAGAGCAGCCTGCCCTATTCCGTCCGCTCCCGGGCGCTCCGGCGCATTGCCCCGGTGGAGGAGCGGATGCGGCGCATGGCCATGATCACCGCCCGCCACAGCGTGGACGAGAACGGCTGCATGGTGGAGCTGGCCGTGGCGGACGGCAAGGGCGAGATGATCCATCTGCACCTGCTCTGCGCCGGCGAGGAGCAGGCAAAGGCCATGGAGAAGCGCTTCCGCAGGGACGCGGAGGGCTATTATCAGAAGATTGTGGAGCTTTTGAGCGAGTGATTTGAACACAATAGATAATCCCGAATCCGGGGAGATCCGGATTCGGGATTTTTGCGTTTTATTCAGCCCTGCGGCGGGAGATCAGTGCTGGCCGTGGGCGGGGTAGTGGATGTGCAGCAGCTCGTGGGCCCGGCCGTGCAGCAACTCCTCGTAGATGTAGCTCAGATCCGGGTTCTGCTGGGGCAGCTTGAGATCGCATTCGGTGTCGGCCTTGAAGATGGCCGTGGCGCGCTGCGCCTTGCGGGCGTTGGAGGCGGGCAGCTGACCGCCGCCGCCGATGCAGCCGTTGGGGCAGGCCATGACTTCCACGAAGTCAAAGGTCTCCTCGCCGCTCTCGATCTTCTCAATGAGCCGGTCGGCATTGGCAAGGCCGTTGGCCACGGCGATGCGCAGCTTCAGATCGCCCGCGGCAACCTCGAAGGCCTTGATGCCGGTGAGACCGCGGACGCCGCACTCAGCAATGGTCTTCAGCGCGTCGGGAGAGGCGTCGTCCAGCACGCGGCGGATGACAGCCTCGGTGACGCCGCCGGTGACGCCGAAGATGACGCCGGCGCCGGTGTAGTGACCCAGAGGCGCGTCAGGCTCGGAATCGGGCAGGTTCTTGAAGTCGATGCCGGCCTCCTTGATCATGCGCACCAGCTCGTCGGTGGTGATGACCAGGTCGATCAGCCGCTCGCCGTCCTTCGTAAGCTCGGGGCGCTTGGCCTCGAACTTCTTGGCGGTGCAGGGCATGATAGCCACAGAGTAGACCTCCGCGCCCTTGAACTGCTGGCGGATCAGAGCGCCCAGCATTTCCATGGGGCTGCCGCAGGTGGAGACCTGAGGCATCAGGTGCGGGTGGGCGTGCTCCACATGCTGGATCCAGCCGGGGCAGCAGGAGGTGAACATGGGCAGCTTCGCGCCGCTCTTTACCTTCTCCAGGAACTCCGCGCTCTCCTCCATGATGGTCAGGTCAGCGGTGATGTTGGTGTCATACACCACGTCCACGCCCAGGCGGCGCAGAGCGGTGACCAGCTTACCGGTGACGGGCTCGTCCACTGGCATCCCAAACTCCTCCGCCATGCCAACGCGCACGCTGGGCGCGTACTGCACCACGACCTTCTTGTTGGGGTCGTGGATCATCTGCCACATCTCGGGGATCTGGCGGTTGATGGTGATGGCGCCGGTGGGACACACCGCGGCGCACTGGCCGCAGCCGACACAGGCGGTCTCGCTGAGCATCTTGCCGAAGCCGGGTGCCACGAAGACCTTCTTGCCGCGCAGGTTAAAGTCGATGGCGCCCACGTTCTGGATCTCGGAGCAGGTGCGCACGCACAGGCCGCAGAGGATGCACTTGGAGGGGTCGCGGGTGATGCAGGGGGAGGAGACGTCCAGACGCTCCCGGCAGTAGGTGTTCTCCCCGAAGCGGCGCTCCTCCACGTTGTACCGGTGGGCGTATTCCTGCAGCTTGCAGTGTCCGCTCTGCTCACAGGTGATGCAGTCGGCCCGGTGGCTGCTCATCAGCAGCTGCAGCGTAGTGCGGCGGCTCTCCATCACCTTCTTGGTGTGGGTGTAAACCACCATCCCGTCCCGGGGCTTCATGGAGCAGGCGGCGTCCAGGGCACCACGGTCGCTCTCCACAAGACACAGGCGGCAGCCGCCGTAGATGGACAGGTTCTCACAGTAGCAGAGCGTGGGGATGTCGATGCCGTTTTTGCGGGCGACCTCCAGAACATTGCGCTCGTTGGTAAACGGGCATTCCACGCCGTCGATGAACATTTTCTTTTCAGCCATGTCTTAACCCTCCTTGATCGCGCCGACCGGGCAGTTGTCCTTGCAGGTGCCGCACTTGATGCACCTGGTGGTGTCGATGACGTGCTTGTGGCGCACGGAGCCGGTAATGGCGTTCACCGGGCAGTTGCGTGCGCACTTGGTGCAGCCGATGCACTTGTCGGTGATGACGTACTTGGCCAGCCCCTTGCAGACACCGCAGCGGCAGCGCTTGTCGCGGATGTGCTCCACATACTCGTCCTCAAAGTTCAGCAGGGTGGATAGCACCGGGTTCGGCGCAGTCTTGCCCAGACCGCAGAGGGAGGAGACCTGGATCATCTTGGCCAGGCTCTTCAGCTCCTCAATGTCGCTCATGCGGCCGTTGCCCTCGGTGATGCGGTTGAGGATCTCCTTCATGCGGGTGGTGCCTTCGCGGCAGGGGGTGCACTTGCCGCAGGACTCCTCGCAGATGAAGTTCATGAAGAACTGGGCCATGTTGACCATGCAGCTGTCCTCGTCCATGACCACCAGACCGCCGGAGCCGATGATGGCGCCCACCTTCTTCAGCGAGTCGAAGTCCATGGGCAGATCCAGGTGCTCCTCAGTGAGGCAGCCGCCGGAGGGGCCGCCGATCTGCACGGCCTTGAACTTTTTGCCGTTCTTGATGCCGCCGCCGATCTCGTAAACGACTTCCCGCAGGGTGGTGCCCATGGGAACCTCGATGAGGCCCGTGTTCATGACATTGCCGGTCAGGGCGAAGGCCTTGGTGCCGGGGCTGGATTCGGTGCCCAGGGAGCGGAACCAGGCAGCGCCCTTCTTGATGATGTCGGGGACGTTGGCAAAGGTCTCCACGTTGTTCAGGCAGGTGGGCTTTCCAAACAGACCCTTGTCCACACTCCGGGGAGGCTTGGTGCGCGGCATGCCGCGGTGACCCTCGATGGAGGCGGTCATGGCGGAGCCCTCGCCGCAGACGAAGGCGCCGGCGCCGCGGTTGATGTGCATGTGGAAGCTCTTGCCGCTGCCCAGGATGTTGTCGCCCAGGATGCCCAGCTCCTCTGCCTGCTGGATGGCGATGGTCAGGCGGGAGACAGCCAGGGGATACTCCGCGCGGACGTAGATGTAGCCCTCGGTGGAGCCGGTGGCAACGCCGGCGATGATCATGCCCTCCAGCACCTTGTGGGGGTCGCCTTCCATGCAGGAGCGGTCCATGAAGGCGCCGGGGTCGCCCTCGTCGCCGTTGCAGACGATGTACTTGATGGGCTCTTCGGTATGTGCAGCGACCTGCGCCCACTTCTTGCCGGTGGGGAAGCCCGCGCCGCCGCGGCCGCGGAGGCCGGAGTCGGAGACTTCCTGGATGATCTGCTCGCCGCTGAGCTCGAAGAGACACTTGGCAAGGGCGGTGTAGCCGCCGATGGAGATGTATTCCTCAATGCTCTCCGCGTCGATGTGGCCGCAGTGCTCCAGCACCCGGCGGGTCTGCTTCTTATAGAAGGGAATGTCCTCCTGGCGCTTGTAGAGCGCCCCGTCGCGGACATAGCCCAGACGCTCGATGAACTCGCCCCCGATGATGGTCTTTTCCACGATCTCCTTGACGTCGCTCACCTTGCACTTGGTGTAGAGCCAGCCTTCCGGCTCGATGCGCACCAGGGGACCCATTTCGCAGAAGCCGTGGCAGCCGGATTTCTTCACGCCGACGGAGCTGCTGCCGGTGTTGTCGTTGAGGGAGAGCTCATAGGGGAGACCGTGGGCGGCCATCTCCTTTTTCAGCTCCTCATACAGCGCCAGGTTGCCGCCGGCCATGCAGCCGGTGCCGCAGCAGACGAGCACCTTGCGGGTCTCCGCCTTGTGGGCGGCGATGCACTTGGTCTGCAGCGCGCGGAACTCTTCCAGGGTGTTCAGCTTGTTGCGCATAGCTTATGCCTCCTCTCTCAGCTGGGCGATCAGCTCTCTGGCCTTGTCCGGATTCATGGCCGCGTGAACGGTGTCGTTGACCATGACCACCGGGCTCAGACCGCAGGCGCCCAGACAGGAAACGATTTCGATGGAGAACAGCCCGTCGTCCGAAGTGGGCTTCTGCACGCTGGTGCCGGTGGCCTCATAGAGCGCGGCGAGCACATTGCTGCTCTTGCGCACGTGGCAGGCGGTGCCGCGGCAGACCTTCAGCACGTATTTACCCTTGGTGTCCAGAGAGAAGTTGCCGTAGAAGGTGGCAACGCCGTAGAGCTTGGCCTCGCTCATGTGAACCTCTTTGGCGATGTACTCCAGCACCTCACGCGGCAGATAGCGGTAGTGCTCCTGTACATCCTGCATGATCGCGATGATTCTGGTGCTGTCACGGTCATACTTATCCAGGACAGAGTTCACAAAATCCAGGTCTACGTTTTGCAAAATTGATCGCATCCTTTCTTGTTGTTTAGTTTGACAAAAAAATGACAGATTCACAATTACTATCATATACCATAAAACACGATTAGGCAAGACAAACTTGAAAAATGTGTATAAATATATGATCGTTATTCGTGCTGTCATACGTGCCTCAAGTGAAAAAGGAGGACTTGACAAAGGCGCGGAATCGCTCTATGATAAGGCCGCCGAGCCGCGAGACGCTCTTGCGGTGAGGATCGAATGAGGAACTGACGCCGAAACAGCGCTTGAGGCGGAAGACATTGCTGCCCGCCCGTCGAATGAGACGGGGAGATTGCCATGCCTTCCGGCATGGCTTTTTGTTTTGACGCGGAAAGGAGAGAAAGCATGGAAACCAGGATTGCCGCCATCTCGCTGATCATCGACCAGCCCGATTCGGTGGAGACGCTCAACGCCATCCTCCACGACTACGCCCCCTACATCCTTGGCCGCATGGGGATCCCGTACCGGGAGAAGGGGCTGAACATCATCTGTCTTGCGGTGGACGCACCGCTGAACGTCATCAACGCCCTCACCGGGAAGCTTGGCAGACTCAAGGGTGTCAGCGCCAAGGCCGTCTACGCCCCCGGCGAGAAGAACGAATAAAATAATCAGGAGGAAACCAACATGAATACCGCAAAAAAATGGATTGCACTGCTTTTGACCTGCTGCCTTTGCCTGGCGCTGATCGCCTGCGGCGAGGCCGCGAAGGAGGAACCCGCCGCCCAGGAAGAGGAGCAGCAGGAGCCCGCGCAGGAGACGGAGCCCGAAGCGCCCGTTGAAGAAGCGGAGGAGCCTGCAGCGGTGGATGAGAGTCTGCCCGTCCGGGTGATGACCCTCAACGGCACTACCGGCTTCGGCATGGCGCAGCTCATCCAGAAGGCGGAAGCCGGAGAGGCGAGCCTCAACTACGCCTTCTCCGTGGAGACCGACCCCTCCAATGTCATGGCCGCTCTGGTGAACGGCGACTGCGACATCGCCGCCCTGCCCACCAACGCCGCCGCCGCCCTCTACAACAAGACCAGTGGCAAGGTGCAGGTGCTGGCGCTGAACACCCTGGGTGTGCTGTACCTGGTGACCGACGGCAGCGTCACTGTGGAGAGCTTTGCGGATCTGGAGGGACAGACCGTCTATGTCCCGGCGCAGAATCCGACCTTTATCTTTAACTACCTCTGCGAGGCCAACGGCGTGAACGTGGAGGTGGATAACAGCTACGCGCAGCCCGCGGAGCTGAACACCGCCGTCGCCTCCGGCCAGGTGGCCATCGCCGTGCTGCCGGAGCCGTTGCTCACGGTCGCCCGGAGCCAGAACCCGGATCTGGTGGTGGCGCTGGATCTCACCGCCGAGTGGGATAAGGTCGCCCAGCCCGGAAGCCTGGTGCAGGGCTGCGTGGTGGTGCGTACGGACTTTGCTGCGGAGCATCCCGCGGAGCTTGCCCGCTTCCTGGAGGAATACGGCGCGTCCGTCGCCTTTCTGGAGGAGGACCCCGCCGCAGCCGGGCAGATGATCGAAGCTGCCGGCATCTTTGCCAAGGCCGCTGTGGCGGAGAAGGCCATTCCCCGCTGCAATCTCTGCTTCATCACCGGCGAGCAGATGCAGGCGCAGCTTGCCGCCTTCCTGCAGATCATGGGCGAGACCGCACCCAACTCCATCGGCGGCCAGATCCCCGGGGATGACTTCTACTGCATCCTGAAATGAAGCGAGCACGGCTTCGGAAAATTCTGATTCCCCTTGCCGTGGCGCTGTTCTGGCTGGGGCTGTGGGAGTTGCTGTCCCTTCTGGTGGGGCAGGAGCTGTTGCTGCCCTCGCCGCTGCAGGTGCTGCGGAAGCTGTATCAGCTCGCAGGCACTGCGGCTTTTTGGAGCCAGACCGCCCACAGCATCCTCCGGGTGCTGACGGGGCTGGTCTCCGCCGCGGTGCTGGGGCTGCTGCTGGCCTTCGCCAGCCACAGGAGCAAGCCGGTTCGCGCGCTGCTCTCTCCTATCATGACCCTGGTGAAGAGCACGCCTGTGGCCTCCTTCATCGTGCTGGCACTGGTCTGGCTGGGGCGGGACGTGGTTCCGGTCATCATCACCGGGCTCATGGTGCTGCCGGTGGTCTGGGCCAATGTGACCGAGGGGCTTGCGGGGATCGACCCGCAGCTTCTGGAGCTGGCGCAGGTCTACGGGCTGCCGAGGGCGCGGCTGCGCCGGCGTATCGTGCTGCCCTCGGTACTGCCCTCCTTTCGGGCGGCGCTGAGCTCCGCCCTGGGGCTGGGCTGGAAGGCCGGCATTGCCGCCGAGGTGCTGACCGTCCCGCGGAAGTCCATCGGACGGATGATCTTTGAATCCAAGCAGTATCTGGAGACCACGGAGCTCTTTGCCTGGACGGTGACGGTAATCCTGCTGAGCCTTGTGATCGAGCGGCTGCTGCTGCGGATGGTCTCCCGGATCGGACGGAGAAGGGAGGCGAGCCATGCTTGAACTGAAAGGGATCTGCGTTTCCTTCGACGGCAAAGAGGTGCTGCGAGACTGCAATCTCACGCTGCCCGAGGGCGGCCGCGTTGCCTTGATGGGCCCCTCCGGCTGCGGCAAGAGCACCCTCCTGCGTGTGGCGCTGGGACTGCAGAAGCCCGATGCCGGCACGGTGTCGGGAAGACCCGGCCGCACCGCCGCCGTATTCCAGGAGCCCCGGCTGCTGCCCTGGCGCACAGCGGAGGAGAATGTGAACTTGGTGCTCTCCGACAATGCCTCGACCCTGCCGAATGCAAGAAAGTGGCTCGGACGGGTGGAGCTGGAGGAGGCCGCCGGGCTCTATCCGGCAGAGCTCTCCGGCGGGATGCAGCAGCGGGTGTCTCTGGCCCGGGCGCTGGCTTTTCGGCCGGAGCTGCTGGTGCTGGACGAGCCCTTCAAGGCCATGGACGATGCACTGTGTCAACGGATGCTCTGCATGGTGGGGGAGCAGCTTGCCGGCGTTTCGCTGCTGATGGCGACCCACAGCGAAGAGGAGGCGCGGCGTCTCGGCTGTCGGATCCTCCGCTATCGGGACGGCGCCTTTTTTGAAACAGGGGACTGATAGATACAGTTTAGACCTCCGCAGGGCCGGAGGTCTTTCCCTTGCGGCTATTTCGCGCTTGACGCTGTTGCACGACGGTCGTATAATGTACCCTGGTTATCACTTCTGCGCGGTGAATAAGCGCAGCAACAGGAAAGGAAAGAGTGAATGGCATGGAAAAAGTAAAGAAAAGATTATCCGAATTCACGCTTGCGCATCTTTTGATTCTGGTCGCCATGGTGCTGACCCTCATGAACACTCTGGACACATTTAAGAATGGCATGCATTTTGGTATCGGCACCCTTCAGAGTCTTATTCTGCTGGCTGTCCCGGTTCTGGTTTTCCTGCAGGATCAGAAGAATATGAAGGAGATCATCGGCTGGCTTCTGGTCGGCGCAGGCGGGATATGGCTTTTTACCTTTGTAATGAATGCTGCGCGAGTCTTCACCGGCGGGATACTCGGTATCTCGGAAAACTTGCCCCGCTACACGCCCTCCCTTTGCCTGCTTGGCGCCGGTCTGCGCATTGCCCTGGGGGAGAAATGCCCGAAGGGACTGGATCTTGCGCTGGAATGGATCGGCGCTGTGCCGACCTTGTTTTTTGGCATCGCCTTTTATGCAGCCTCGAAGCTGAACGGGCAGATGATCCTTACGAACTGCCTGATCGCGGTGGGCTATTCGCTGCTTCCCGTTATGGAATTCTCCGGAGTCAAGAAGGGGATCGTGAAGGGAAAAACGCTTGCCTGGCTTGTGGCTGCTGCAGTGGCGATCTTTTTGCTTGGGCAGATCGACTTCTCCGGAACCAGCAGCGGCGGCGGCGGAAGCGACAGCAGGGTCTGCAAGAGCTGCGGCAGAACCTTTACGGACAGCGCCAATAAGAACAGCATAGCCAGAACCGGCATGTGCAAGAACTGCTACAACAACTTCCAGTGGGGCATGGAAGCAACCGGCCGGGATACGGCCTGGCATATCCACGGCGAGAATGAGGACTGCGAGAGCATGACCCTCACCTTCCGCAGCACGGAGGAGACGGAGCTGCAGGAATTACTCTGTAAATTGGAACCCGCTGCGGATTGGAGCGACGCCGCATAAGATTTATAGATCTTGAATTGCATACAAAAAAGAGGCTGGAGAGCGACGCTCTCCGGCCTCTTTTTGTGCCAGGGAGGCAGAGAAGCCGTCCTCATTTTACGACCCCGGAAAAGGGCGGACACGTCAAATGCCGGGATAGACAAGCGACTGACAATCTGCAACCAAATTGTTTCTGCTATTTACCGAGAAGAAACAAAAATGAAGCAAAAAGTTAGATTTAACATACATTTTACAACTTTTTTGTCCCTTTTCTGCGAAAAAAATATGGTAATTCCGGAAAAGCTATGCTATACTCAGACTACACCGAAATTATGTAAATCATTTTCATTATGCAGAGAGAAAACGGAGGCGGTCTGCCATGGACTTCACCGAGAAGCGCATCGACGGAGAGGAGAAATACAAGGGCGTCATTATCCGGGTGCGCCTGGATCGGGTGGAGCTCTGCGACGGGAAGCTCACCCGGCGCGAGGTGGTGGAGCACCCCGGCGGCGTCTGCATCCTGCCGGTGGACGAGAACGGCTGCTGCACCATGGTGCGCCAGTTCCGCTATCCCTTCTGCCGCATGATGCTGGAGGCGCCAGCGGGCAAGCTGGAGTACGGGGAGGATCCCCTGGACTGCGCGGTGCGGGAGCTCTCGGAGGAGACGGGCTACACCGCGGACGAGCTCGTGGATCTGGGCGCCATGTGCACCTCTCCCGGTTTTTCCACCGAGGTGCTGCACATCTATCTGGCACTGGGACTCCATGGGGGCGAGACTCATCCCGACGAGGGAGAGTTCCTCAACCAGGAGAAGATCCCGCTCAAGACCCTGGTGGAGATGGTCATGCGCAATGAAATCGACGACGGAAAGACCATCGCCGCGGTGCTGAAAGCGGACAAATATCTGCAAAGTCGCTGACTTTTTACGATTTATTTCGGCAAAACGAGAAAAACAGTTGCCAACAGCCACAAGATCTGGTAGAATCTATGATCGGTGCTTCTCAAGCTGGAGAGGCGCCGACAAGTTTGGAAGGTGCTTACTTTGGAAAAATACCGTATCAACGGCGGAAGATCCCTCCGCGGTGAAGTGGAAATCAGCGGCGCCAAGAACGCCGCCGTGGCCATCATTCCCGCAGCCCTGCTGGTGGAGGGCGTGTGCCGCATTGAGAATATCCCCCAGATCAGCGATACCGACATGCTTCTGACCATCCTGGCCGAGCTGGGAGCCAAGGTCAGTTATATCAATAAAACGACCATTGAAATCGACTGCAGCAATGCCCGCTATCAGGACGCCCCCTATGAACTGATGCGCAAGATCCGCGCATCCTATTACCTGATCGGCTCCATGCTGGGCCGCTTCGGCAGCGCCAAGACCACCATGCCCGGCGGCTGCAACTTCGGCGTGCGCCCCATCGACCAGCACATCAAGGGCATGACCGCCCTGGGCGCGACCATCGACGTAAAGAACGGCTTTATCTATGCCGACGCCGCCGGCGGACGGCTGCACGGGGCCCGGATCTATCTGGATAAGGTCTCCGTGGGCGCCACCATGAACATCATGATCGCCGCGGTGCTGGCCTCCGGCCGCACCATCATTGAGAACGCCGCCCGGGAGCCTCATATCGTGGATCTGGCCAACTTCCTCAACTCCATGGGCGCGGACGTGCGCGGCGCCGGCACCGACACTATCAAGGTCAACGGCGTGGATAAGCTCCACGGCGGCAGCTATTCCATCATTCCCGACCAGATCGAGGCGGGCACCTACATGGTTGCCGCCGCGGCCACCGGCGGGGAGGTGCTGGTGAAGAACGTGATCCCCAAGCACCTGGAGTGCATCAGCGCCAAGCTCCGCGAGACCGGCACCATCGTACAGGAGTATGAGGACTCCGTGCTGGTCAAGGGTGCCAGCAACCTGCGCCGGGTGAACGTGAAGACCATGCCTTACCCCGGCTTCCCCACGGATATGCAGCCCCAGATGGGCACGCTCCTGTGCCTGGCAAACGGCACCTCCGTCATCACCGAGGGCATTTACGACAATCGTTTCAAATACGTCAACGAGCTGCGCAAGATGGGCGCGGAGATCCAGGTGGACGGGCGCATCGCCATCATCGAGGGCGGCCGCCGTCTCACCGGCGCCAAGGTTCTGGCCTGCGATCTGCGGGCCGGCGCCGCCATGGTGATCGCGGGGCTCTGCGCCGCCGGCGTCACCGAGGTGGAGGATATCCACTTTATCGAGCGCGGCTATGAAAACTTCGTGGGCAAGCTCCAGGGCCTGGGCGCGGACATCTGCCTTGTGGACGTTCCGGAGAGCGTGGAGCTGAGCGAGAAGATCATCTCCCTGGGCTGATGCGGATTCATGTGTTTGCCAGCGGCTCCGGCGGCAACTGCCTGCTGCTGGAGGATCGGGAGACAAGAATACTGATCGACGCCGGAATCTCCAAGCGCAGAGTGATGGAGACCCTGGCTGGCCTGGGTCTCAGAATGGAACAAATCGGCGGAGTGCTCATTACCCATGAGCACTCCGATCATATTTCCGGGCTGGAGAGCCTGGTGAAGGGACGGACGATCCCAGTCTGCGCGCCCCACACGGTGGCGGCGCGGCTGCTGGGCGCGAAACCGTCCCTGCAGGAGCATCTGCAGGTGATCCCGGTGGGGGAGCCCTTTTCGCTGGGGAGCCTCCGCGTCACCGCCTTCCACACCTCCCACGATACGGACGAGAGCGTGGGCTACCGGATCGAGGGGGAGGGCGTCTACGCCCACGCCACGGATACCGGCTGCGTCACGGAGGGGATGCGCGCGGGGCTTCTGGGGGCGGACACGGTGCTGCTGGAGTCCAACCACGACGAGGACATGCTGCGCTATGGCCCCTACCCCTTTTATCTGAAGAAGCGGATCCTGTCGGATCGGGGGCACCTTTCTAACGCCGCCTGTGCCGCCTTTGCCCGGGAGCTGGCGGAGAGCGGCACAAGGCGCATCATCCTCGGCCACCTGAGCCGGGAAAACAATACCCCCGGCAAGGCCATGGCGGAGACCGGCGCGGCGCTGCTGGGGACGGATACAGAGCTCTACTGCGCCCCGGTGCTGGGCTGCCTCACGGTGGAAATTCAGAATGAAGTGCAGACCGGCCTTCTCCTGTAGGGGCTGGCGTCCTCGACAGCCCTGCCCATCGCTTTCGCAGATCGCAGCTTTAGGGTCGTCTAGCGACCACAGGCAGCTTGCTGCCTGTGTAGTCCCCAGCGGGGAGACCTCGACCCCCCCTGCGGGGGATCGAAGGATCCGCAAGAGGCCGTTCACGAAGGGCCGGCGTCCTGGCCTCCCCCTTTCTGGGGAGCGGAACAAGTTCGTCCGGACGCAAGCAAAAGCACCACGTTTTTGCTTGCGTCCGGGCGGCTTTTTTGTTATAGTTATTTTGGGCAGATACACAGAAACGAGATTTAGACGACAAAGGAGGAAACGGGCATGAAACGCATACAGAAGCTGCTGGCGCTGCTGATGACGCTTGCACTGGTTTTGAGTCTCGCGCCGGCTTTCGCCCTGGCCGAGGGTGAGCATACCCACGTGTGGAAGGAACGAAAACGCACAGAACCCACCTGCACCCAGGAGGGCTCCGTGACCTATGTCTGCTCCTGCGGAGAGAAAAAGACAGAGACCATCCCCGCCCTGGGACATGATTGGGACGAGGGGAAGATCGTGGATGACCCGCACCACCCCGGCGGGAAGCGGCTGCGCTTCCGCTGCCGGCGCTGCGACGCGCTGATGTTCCGGGATCTGCCCCAGGAGGAAGCAGAGGACGAATACGGCTGGGAGCCGCCCGAAGAGCCGGAGGAGCCGGAGATCCCTGAGGGTGCCGTATCCCCCGCCAGCGGGGAGCCGGAGGGTACCGCCAAGATCGAGCTGCAGCACACTCTTATACTATATTACTCTTCCACTTCCATGCTACATAGACCGGGCTGCAAAATTTGGCTCTGGTGGATGTTTTACAATACCGGAGACGTCATGGTCTATGACCTGGAATGTGACCTGTATCACTGGAACAAGAACGAGGGAGCCTACGTCCCCTTCGATCCGGGAAACACGTTTTTCGTCGATTGGCCTTTTTATCTTCATCCCTATTCTGAAATCGGAAAGGGCGCATGGTTCAGACTCGAACCGTATATCTACAGCGAGGAAGATCTGGAAAACGCGAAGGACGGTTTCCTTGAGATCATGATCATCGGTCACGCCCGTACAGAGGAGGGCGTGGAACTGGAGTCGGAGCCGCTGATTTACCGCTTACCCATCTTTGACCCCTCCCTGGTGGTGGAGGCGGAGGACTGCTCCGCGGGACGGGTTCCGGAGGACGGGGTTGTGAAGGTGGGCCTCACGGCGACCAGCACGGGGACCGAGACCTTCACATACCTCTGGTTCAACTCCATCGGATATGATAAAGACGGCTATCCCTATTCCGGCACCTGGGAAGAACTTGAGGGGGATCTGAGCTGGCTTACGCCGGGAAACCCTCAGAATGCGGTGCTCAACATCCATGTGACAGAGGCGGATGTGGAGGCAGGAGAGGTCAGGCGGAATCTGACGCTCCGGTTCATGCGCAGGTACCGGACGGGCGGCGGAACCGTGTTCCCCGACACGCCGGAAGATCAGATCGTCAGCATGGAAGACCGTAAACTGGACGACATGTTTCCTTATGGAGGGGCCGTAACCAGCAGTTCGAATGAGTTCGACTTTGGATATCCTGTCACGGTGGAGATCGTAGTGCCCCTGTTGGAGCCGCCGGAGGAGCCCGCTCCTGTGCCGGAGCCCCGACGCTTCTGCCAGCCCGCCTTGACCGGCCTGGGCGACGGGGCGGCGGAATGGACGCTGACGCGCTGCGGCGAGCATGCGGCTCTGGCCGGGACAGCGGAGAGCAAAACGCCGGAGGAGGCGCTGGCCCTGTGGGCGGAGGCCCTGGACGCCGAGTATGAGGAATGGCTTGCCGAGGCGGACGAAAGTCTGCGCCCCCTGATCGAGGCGGAGCAGGCGGCCTTCCGGGAGCAGCTGGCCGCATACGCGGCCGCCTGGATGCGGCTTGGGGGCGAGGAAATCGCCGCCGAGAAGGCCGCGGAACTGGTGATGCACAAGGTCTCTCTGCTCTGCTTTGCCCGGGAGGCCTCGACTGAGGACTGGGCAGCCCTCTTCGCCGGGGGAGAGGCCGCGGACGCCGCCGACCCGGAGCAGGCGGCTTGCCTGCGGTATAGCAATGATTTCGTCGTGGGCCTGGAGGTCTGGGAAAGCCTCTGCCCGGAGCACGCGCAGCTCACCACCGCAGCGGAGGACGCCGAGGGCTGGCGGGAGCTGAAGACGCTGTGGCTGGCCGCCCTGAATGCAGAGACGGACGCCCGTTGGCTCTCTGCGGACGTGGAGGCACGGGAGCTGATCGCGGCGGAGCGGCAGAGCTACGGCAAGTGGCTCTCCGCCTGGGAGGCCCTTCTGACGGCCAGCTATCCCGAGGATCCCGCCCTGGTACAGCAGCTCTTGACCCAAGCCATCCGCGCCAGGACTATCGACGGCTGCGGAAGATAAAGAATCGCAGGGAGGCATAAGCTCATGCCTCCGCGATACCTTACGGATCGCCCGCCAACAGCGCCGCGGATCAAGCCGCAGGCGGCCAAAGGCCACCCCAAGCTGTCGACAAAGTGTCGACAGCTTGAGGGCAAGAATGGGAACTTCCGAAAAGAGTTCCCATTCTTGCGTAAATTGAACGTGAAGGGGGGCATCCCCTCCCCCTTCACAATCCCCCCATGCGTGTCGAAGCTCTGCCGCAAAGGTTTGTCTACAGTCTGAGGCGGCCAAAGGCCGCCCCCGTGGCGGAGACGAAAGGAACGCTCTTATGCTATCAGTCAAATTCATCTGCGTCGGCAAAATGAAGGAGCGCTTTTATCTGGACGCCTTTGCCGAGTATCAGAAGCGCCTTGGCGCCTACTGCCGTCTGGAGCTGGCGGAGCCCGCCGAGCAGCGCCTGCCGGAGAAGCCCTCCCGGGCGGAGATCGACGCCGCCCTGGAAAAGGAGGCGGGGGAGATCCTGAAGGCCATCCCGCCCGACGCCTATGTGGTGGCTCTCTGCGTGGAGGGAAGAGAACTTCCCAGCGAGGCTATGGCGGAGCTGGTGGAGGGAAGAGAGAATTCCGGCAAGCCAAAACTGTGTTTTGTGGTGGGGGGCTCCTTCGGCCTGTCAGAAACTGTAAAAAAACGGGCGGATTTGCGCTTGAGCATGAGCAAAATGACATTTCCTCATCATTTGGCAAGAATAATGCTTGCAGAACAGCTCTATCGGGGGTATAAAATAAGAGAAGGATCACGCTATCATAAATAATCCCTTGCGAAACGTGTTTCGCAAGGGAGAGCTCGCGCTTATCGCAGCGGGCAGTCGCCCGCTTTGGTCGGCGCGAGGGCTCGCATTGCTCGCCTTATGGTGTTTTTAGGCGGCAAAGCCGCTTCCAAAACAAATTGTATTTCATAAGACTGTAATCATCAATCAAGGAGAGGATCCCAATGAGCGAACCGAAAATCAAGTGGGGACGCGCCGAGCTTGGCGGCCTCCTGGAGCGCTGGCCAAAGGGCGAGGACGAAGCGCCGGTGAAGGCGCGCCTGCTCTGCCACCGCAGCTGTGTGGACATGTCGGATCGGCTTCTGGTGAACATGCTGGAGGCCTATGGCATTCCTTGCCTCTGTGTCGATCCCGGTGACGGCGGCTTTGGCCGCGTGGTGCTGGGCATGAGCGGCCAGGGCGTAGATATTTATGTACCCGAAAGTCTTTATGACGATGCTATAGCATTATCAAAGGAGGAAAACAATGAGGAATTATAAAGAAGAGTATCAGCGCTGGCTGGACAGCCCCGCCCTCAGCGATGCGGAGTGGAAGGAACTGGACGCCATCCGCGAGGATGAAAAAGAGATCGAGAGCCGCTTCTTTGCGCCCCTGGAGTTCGGCACCGCGGGGCTTCGCGGCACCATGAAGGTCGGCCTGCATCACATGAACGTGCATGTGATCCGCTGGGCGACTCAGGCCTTCGCCAACGTCATCTGCGCCGAAGGCGAAGAGGCCAAGGAGCGGGGCATTGCCATCGCACATGACTGCCGTCTCAACGGCGAGGACTTTGCCCGGGAGGCCGCCTGCGTCATGGCTGCAAACGGCGTCCACGTCCGCATCTTCGACGCCCTGCGCCCCACCCCGGAGCTGAGCTTCGCCGTGCGCTACTACGGCTGCACCGCGGGTCTCAACGTCACCGCCAGCCACAACCCCAAGGAGTACAACGGCTATAAGGTCTACTGGTCTGACGGCGCCCAGCTTCCGCCCCGCCATGCCGAGGCCATTGCCCGCCAGATGGACGCCATTGACATCTTCTCCGGTTTCAAGACCTGCGATTTCGACGAGGCCGTGCAGAAGGGCCTGATCGAGGTCATCGGCGAAGAGACCGACGAGGCCTTCCTGGAGCGCGTGCTGGCCCAGGCCATTGACCCGGAGGCGGTGAAGCAGGCGGCGGACAATTTGAAGATCGTCTACACCCCCTTCCACGGCTGCGGCTACAAGCTGGTACCCGAAGCGCTGAAGCGTCTCGGCATCAAGCACCTCTTCCCCGTGCCCGAGCAGATGGTCATCGACGGCAACTTCCCCACGGTGGTCTCTCCCAACCCGGAGAATCCCGAGGGCTTCTACCTGGCGGTGGATCTGGCCAAGAAGGTGGGCAGCGACCTCATCATCGGCACCGACCCGGACTCTGACCGCATCGGCACCATGGTACGCAAGGGCGACGAGTATGTGACCATCACCGGCAACCAGATGGGCGTGCTGCTGCTGGACTACATCATCCAGGCGCGCAAGGCCACCGGCAAGCTCCCCGCCAACGCCGGCGCCGTGGCCAGCATCGTCACCACCGGCATGGCCCGCACGGTCTGCGAACGAAACGGCGTCCACTTTGAGGATACCTTCACCGGCTTCAAGTTCATGGCCGAGCGCATTGCCGAGTGGGAAGCTGCCGGCAGCTGGCAGTATATCTTTGCCTACGAGGAGAGCTACGGCTACATGGTGGGCGACTATGTCCGCGACAAGGACGCTGTCACCGCCTCCATGATGGTGGCCGAGATGGCGGCCCACTACAGCCTCAAGGGCATGACCCTGCTGGACGCCATGAACGCCCTGTATGAGAAGTACGGCTGGTTTGCGGAGAAGACCGTGAACCTGGTGATGCCGGGCCTGGAGGGTATGGCCAAGATGAAGGCCATCATGGACAATATGCGCGCCAATCCTCCCGAGGAGATCGCCGGCGAGGCTGTGATCCGTCTGCGGGACTATCTGGACGGCAGCATCGACGTCAAGGGCCTGGGCAAGGTGGATCGGACCCCCTTCTTTGGCTCCAACGTCCTGTACTTCGAGCTGGCCGACGGCTCCAGCTTCATCGTGCGTCCCTCCGGCACCGAGCCGAAGATCAAGGTCTATCTGCTGGTGCGCGGCAAGAACAGTGACGACTGCGCCGCCAAGGTGGAGAAGTATAAGGAGTTTACCGAGGCGATCGGCAAATGAAAAAGCTCTGGCGGCTCTTTCTGGCCTTTGCCAAGGTCGGCGTCATGACCTTTGGCGGCGGCTACGCCATGATCCCCATCCTGGAGCGGGAGATCGTGGATCGGCACGGCTGGGCCTCCAGTGAGGAGCTGATGGACTACTATGCGGTGGGGCAGTGCACCCCCGGCGTCATCGCGGTGAACACCGCCACCTTCATCGGCTATAAGGTGGCGGGCCTCCTGGGCGGCGTCGTCGCCACCCTGGGCGTGGTGTTCCCATCGCTGTGCATCATCACCCTCATCGCCGGGGTGCTCACCCACTTTGCGGACATTCCCCAGGTGAAGAGCGCCTTTGCCGCCATCCGCGTCTGCGTGTGTGTGCTCATTTTCAACGCCGTCCTCAAGCTCTGGAAGGGCGCGGTGAAGGATAAGGGCGCCCTGGCGCTCTTTCTGCTGGTGTTCATCCTGTCCATCTTCCTGGACATCTCCCCGGTGTTCTATGTGCTTGTCTGCGCTGCCGCCGGCATCCTCTTCACCAGATGGGGGGTGCGCGGAAAATGATCCTGCTTCGCCTCTTCTGGGAGTTTTTCAAGACCGGCCTCTTCGCCGTGGGCGGCGGGATGGCGACCCTGCCCTTCCTCTACAGCATGGCGGAAGCGACCGGCTGGTTCACCGCCGCGCAGCTTGCGGACATGATCGCCGTCTCCGAGTCTACCCCCGGCCCCATCGGCGTCAATATGGCCACCTATGTGGGCTTCACCGTGGCCGGGATCCCCGGCGCCATCATCGCCACCTTGGGGCTGATCGCACCGGAGGTCATCATCATCCTGATCATCGCCCGGGTGCTGCAGAAGTTTCGGCAGAACAAGCTGGTGGACGCCGCCTTCTACGGTCTGCGCCCCTGTTCGGTGGGATTGATCGCCGCGGCTGGGCTGCTGGTGGTGAAGGTCGCCATGCTGCACGTGGATCTCTATTTCCAGACCGGCCGGCTCGCGGAGCTGGTGGACTGGAAGGCCATTCTCCTGGCGGCGGTGCTGATTGTGCTGACCCGCTGGGTCAAGAAGACGAAGAAGCTGCACCCCATCTTCTTCATTCTGGGCTCCGCCCTGGTGGGCGTGGTGTTGTCATTCTGAATGAAAAATGAAGAATGAAAAATGAAGAATTGCGGTGTCGCTGACGCGACAGATTGAAAAACACGGGTCATCCTGTTGGGTGACCCGTGTTTTTTGAAATTAGAGGAATATCCGACCCAACCCATAGGCCAGCGCCGCGCCGAAGACGGCGCTCATGAACCTCCCTGCCAGGTGCAGGGAGGTTTTCATTTTGCTGTCCGCCAGAACGGCCAGTGTCTGGAACTGGACAGAGACGCCGCCCCAGCCTACCAGCGCCGCGGCCAGCGCCAGATTCCCCGGCGTTGGCGCGAGCCCCCGCAAAGCGCCGATGCCGCCGCCCAGCTCCCAGAAGCCCAGCAGCAGCGAGCGCGCCTGAGCCTCACTAAGCCCCGGAAGAAGGGCGAGGCGGGCGGCCAGCGCGTCCAGAAAGCCGGTGGCGTCCAGAAAGCCGCAGAACACGGTGAAGAATACCACAAAGCCGCAGACGTTCAGCAGCGCGGGCACCGCCTGCCGCACGGCCTCCGAGAGCGCCCGGGCAAAGGACGGGGACGCGGAAAGGGGCGGGACAGTCTCCGGTGCATCAAAATCCGTCCGGCTTCGCAGCAGCAGCCCACTGAAAACGGCGGCAAGGACGTGGGAGAGGTATAGCAGCAGCCCGATTCCGGACGAGCCGAAGATCCCCGTGCCGATGGCGCCGATGAGAAAGGCGGGGCCGGAGTTGTTGCAAAAGCCCAGCAGCCGCGACCCCTCATCACTGCCGATCTCGCCCCGCTCTTCCAGCTCCGCAAGATAGGCCGCGCCCAGAGGATAGCCCCCTGTGAGGCCGATCAGCAGCGCCGTGATCCCCGCCCCGGAGGTGCGGAACAGCCGCCGCGCCAGGGGAGCCAGCCGCTGGCCGGCCAGCCTTGGAAAGCCCAGACGCCCCAGCAGGGAGGAGACGACAAAGAAGGGGAACAGGGAGGGGAGGATCAGCTCCCAGCAGAGCCGCAGGCCGTAGGCTGCCCGCTCGATGGCGGTGTCGGAGGCAATGATCAGGAGAAAGAGCGCGCAGAGCGCTGCCAGAATGGGGAGCTTTTGTTTCATGGGAACCTCCATGAATTTGGAGTTTTGAGTTTTCAGTTTTGAGTTTTGAGGAGACGGGAAAAGCGGATTGCTTTGTTGCTGCGCTCCTCGCAATGACAGAGGAAGTGGTATGCAGCCTGTCCGGTTATCAAAGTATGCGCGGCGGCATAGAGATATACGGAAAAGGGGATGATGCGGATGAAGAGAGCACCGAGCTTCGCGGGTGCGCTGTCGGAGCGGCTGATGCTGCCGGGAGAGCTCCTGGGCGAGCTGAAAATAAGCGTTGTGGGCGCTCGACGGGCGCTGATTGAAAATCACCAGGGACTTCTGCTCTGCAGCCCGGAGCTGATCTCCGTGCGTGGCGGGCGGGGAAGCCTGAGCCTGCGAGGCTCGGAGCTGCGGATCGAGGCCATGAACGAGAGAGAATTGCTGATCTGCGGCAGGATTGCCCTGGCGGAGTGGGATTAGGCCATTGCGAAACTCGTTTCGCAATCTGCTAAGTGTGATATAAATAGGAGGAGAAGCATGGATCGGATCACAAAGCTGCTGGGACTTGCCCGGGTGGAGCTCCTCTGTCCGGAGCCGGAGCTGCTGTTGAATCGCTGTGGAAAAGCGGGACTGGAGCTGCGGCAGATCCGGCGAAAGGATGGGCTCACGCTCCAGGCGGTGGTGCCGGAGCGGGAGCTTTCTGCACTGCGGGAGCTGACAGAGCGCTGCCGGGGCGAGCTGCGGGTGCTGGAGCTGCGGGGCGGAAGCAAAAGCCGGGCGCGGCTCCGGGCCAGGAAGGCGCTGCTGTTGGCGCTGGCGCTGGTTTTAGCGCTGCTGCTGAGCTCCTCTCTCTTTATCTGGGAGATCCAGGTGCAGGGCTGCGAGACTCTGAGCCAGGGGCAGATCCTCCGTGCGCTGGCCGACTGCGGGGTGGAGCCGGGCTGCTTCTGGCCGGGGATCTCCGTGGATCTGGTGCGCAGCCGGATGCTGACGGAGCTTCCGGAGCTTGCATGGATGACGCTGCGCATCTCCGGCTCCCGGGCGGTGGTGCTGGTACAGGAGCGGCGGGAGAAGCCGGAGATCTATCGGGAGGAGCAGGCGGCGGACATCGTGGCCGCCGCCCCCGGCGTGATCCGGGAGATGACGGTGCTCAACGGCCGGGCACTGGTGCAGCCGGGGGACGCGGTGCTGGCGGGGGAAGTGCTTGTCAGCGGCAGCATGGAGAGCCAGACGGCGCCGAGCCGTTCCGTTCGCGCCCGGGCGGAGATCCGGGCGGACACCTGGCATGAACTCACGGCGGCATGCCCCCTGGAGATGCTGCAGCAGCGGGAGTCGGGGCGCTCTTCCAGCCGATTTTCCCTGCAATTCGGAAAAAAGCGGCTGAAAATCAGCGGTTTTTCCGGAAAAGCCCTTGACGAATGTGATACAATCGTGCATGAATATAGCTTGGGGATTGAGGGGCTTTTCTCGCTTCCGGTGAAGCTGATCCGGGAGGAGCGGCGGAGCCTGTCCCCCACAGGGACGGAGGCGGCACGGGAGCAGGAGATGGAGACCGCGCTTGTGCGGCGGCTGGAGGAGCAGATCGACGGGGAGATCCTGGAGAGCAGCTTTTCCGTCGGCCGGGCGGACGGCCTGCTGCTGGTGACCCTTCGCGCCCATTGCGTTGAGAATATTGCACAGACGGCGGAGCTTTCGCCGCCGTGAAGGGAAGACTGCACATGATTGATAAAACCATCGAAGTGGAACGGATGGACGATGTGATCCAGGTTTTCGGCTCCTTTGACCAGAACCTGCGGATCATTGAGAGCGAGCTGGGCGTCAAGGTGCTGGATCGGGACGATCAGCTCCATATCTGCGGCGAGGCGGAGGACGTGATGCTGGCGGAGAAGGCCATCAACGGCCTGCTGACCCTGGCCGCCAAGGGGGAGAATATCGACGCGCAGAACGTGCGCTATATCCTCAAGCTGGTGGCCGAGGGCAAGGAAAAGCAGATCGAGGAGCTGGCAGGCGACGTCATCTGCATCACCGCCAAGGGCAAGCCCATCAAGCCCAAGACCCTGGGCCAGCGGGACTACTGCAAGGCCATTCAGGACAACACCATCACCCTGGGCATCGGCCCGGCGGGCACCGGCAAGACCTATCTGGCCGTGGCCGCCGCGGTGGCGGCCTTCCGGGCGGAGGAGGTCAACCGCATCATCCTGACCCGCCCCGCGGTGGAGGCGGGGGAGCGGCTGGGCTTTTTGCCCGGCGACCTGCAGAGCAAGGTGGATCCCTATCTCCGCCCGCTCTACGACGCGCTGTTCGACATGCTGGGCCCCGACACCTATCAGAAGTACCTGGAGCGGGGCAATATCGAGGTGGCGCCCCTGGCCTACATGCGCGGCCGCACCCTGGACGACAGCTTTATCATCCTGGACGAGGCGCAGAACACCTCCCGGGAGCAGATGAAGATGTTCCTGACCCGCATCGGCTTCGGCTCCAAGGTGGTCATCACCGGCGACATCACCCAGATCGACCTGCCGGAGGACAAGGTCAGCGGCCTGAAGGTGGCCATGAAGGTGCTGGACGGCATTGAGGACATTGACATCTGCACTCTCACCGGCGCGGACGTGGTGCGCCACCGCCTGGTGCAGAAGATCATCGAGGCCTATGAGGTCTATGACAAGAAAAACCCGCCCGAGACGGCGAAGAAGCCCCAGCCCAACGCCCCCCGGGGGAGATACCGGAAATTATGAAAGCGTAGGGGCGACCTGCGGTCGCCCGTCGACCCGCGCCAGATCCACGGGGAACCACAGGGCGCTCTTATGATGTCATTGCGAGGCCAGTGCGTACACTGGCCGTGGCAATCCGTTTTTCTCAACATAAGAAAGAAGGAAAAACCATGAACCATGAGATCTATGTGAGCCGGGAAGTCAAAAACCTCGGCCATAACAACGCCGCGCGGCTCATCAAGGCCGCGGCCATCCGCGCCCTGGACGCGGAAAAGGTTGACGTAAATTGTGTTATTTCAGTTATGTTAACCGACGACGAGGGTATCCGCCAGGTGAACCGGGAGTTTCGGGACATCGACCGGGAAACGGACGTGCTGTCCTTCCCGCTGAACGAGCTCACGCCGGGAGAATTTGACCCGGCCTGCTGTGAAAGAGATCTGGACACCGGCGCGGTGCTGCTGGGGGACATGATGATCTCCCTGCCTCGCTGCGAGGAGCAGGGCGCGGAGTTCGGCCACGGCTTTGACCGGGAGATCCAGTATCTGACGGTGCATTCGGTGCTCCATCTGCTGGGCTACGACCATGTGGACGAGGGCCCCATGAAAGCCCAGATGCGGGCCCGGGAGAAGGCCATTATGGGGGACGAATAAGCCCCCCTTGCCTAAAGGGGGGTGCCCCAGTTCGCAAACTGGGGCGGGGGGATAGTTCTCGTGGTCATCACCTCGCCATGAGCGCTCAATGGTCCGAAAGAATCCCCCAGTCACCCTCGCTTTGCTCGGATGACAGCCCTCTTTAGGCAAGGGGGCCAATAAAGAATTACGGGAGATATTGTAATGACAAAATCGGCAATGATTACCCTGTGCGGGCGGCCCAATGTGGGCAAGTCCACGCTGACAAACGCCCTGGTGGGCGAGAAGGTGGCCATCGTATCCAATAAGCCCCAGACCACCCGCAACCGCATCACCGCCATCGTGAACCGGGGGGACACCCAGTTCGTGCTGATGGACACCCCGGGCTTCCACAAACCCCGGACCCGCTTGGGCGACTACATGGTGAACGTGGTGAAGGAGAGCGTGGCGGACGTGGACTGCGTCCTGCTGCTGGTGGAGCCCGTGGCCGCCGTCGGCCCCCAGGAGGAGGCGCTGATCGAGCGCTTGAAGCAGTCCGGCGCCCCGGCGATCCTGGTCATCAACAAGATCGACACCGTGGACAAGGCCCGGCTGCTGGAGGTCATGGCCCTCTATTCCCAGGCCTATGACTTTGACGCCATTCTGCCCATTTCCGCCAAGACCGGGGACGGACTGGAGGAGCTGATGGCGGAGCTGGAGAAGTACGCCGCCGAGGGGCCCCACTTTTTCCCCGAGGACATGATCACCGATCAGCCGGAGCGGCAGATCTGCGCGGAGCTGGTGCGGGAGAAGCTGCTGCAGTGCCTGGACAAGGAGATCCCCCACGGCACGGCGGTGGAGGTCACCCGCTTTAGCGAGCGGGACAACGGCATCATCGACCTGGAAGTGACCATTTACTGCGAAAAGGACAGCCACAAGGGCATTATCATCGGCAAAAAAGGCGCGATGCTGAAAAAAATCGGGGAGCTGGCCCGGCAGGACATCGAGGACTTCATGGGCACGAAGGTTTTCCTGCAGACCTGGGTGAAGGTGAAGGAGAACTGGCGGGACTCCCTGGCGCAGCTGCGCAACTTCGGCTTTACGGAAGACTGATCTTCAGCCTGTTTGTATAACAAAAACTGGCGCTGATGTTCCGCCCTGCTCTGCGCACACTAAGGGCAGAGGTGGTCAACATGGAACTCGACGCGATCTGGCAGACCTTCGCCGAGACCGGCGACCCCGTCTGCTACATGCTTTACAAGGCCGCGAAGAACGCGAAGCCGGAGCAGAAAAACGACGCGGGGACGGATGAAAAGCCCCGCGCCTCGGACTGAGGTTTACATAACGTGTTTAACACCACCAAGGGTCTCGTCCTGCGGGAGACCCGCTACAAGGAGGCCGACCGGATCCTGACGATCCTGACGGAGACGGACGGCAAAATCACCGCCAAGGCGCGGGGCGCCCTGCGCAAGTCCAGCCGCACGGCGGCGGCCACCCAGCAGCTCACCTGGTCGGAGCTGACTCTCTTCGGCAACCGGGGCAAGTGGACGGTGAACGAGGGCAGCGTGATCGAGGGCTTTGCCGGTCTGCGGCAGGACATTCAGCTTCTGGCCCTGGGCAGCTATTTTGCCGAGTGCCTGGAGGCCTTCGCCGTGGAGGAGCAGCCGGATCCCCGGCTTCTGCAGCTGGGGCTCAATTCCCTCTACGCCCTCAGTGAGAATCTGGGGGAGCCGGAGAAAATCAAGGCCGCCTTCGAGCTGCGGCTGATGTGTCTCGCGGGCTTTCAGCCCAACGTCCAGGGCTGCGCCGTCTGCGGCAAGACAGAGCCGGAGGACCCGGTGCTGAGCCTGGGGGACGGGGTGCTCTGCTGCCGGAGCTGCAGCAGAGCTGCCTGGGACGGCGTGCTGCTGGAGGAGGATGCGCTGGCCGCCATGCGCTACATTGTGGCGGCTCCGGCGAAAAAGCTCTTTTCCTTCCGCCTGGAGGGGAAGGCGCTGCAAAACCTCTCCCGCAGGCCCACGCCGAGCGGCACTTTTCCACACTGGAATATTATAAACAATTTCGATAGAACCACACGTAGAGGCGATTCATGAATCGCCCGCAGAACAGGAACTGTGTCCGATAGCGGGCCGTTCGTGAACGGCCCCTACAGAAAAATGCGGAGCCCCGCCCCTACAAGAGATAACGGAGATTTAACATGAGTTTTTTTGAAAAATC
Source organism: uncultured Eubacteriales bacterium (assembly GCA_900319635.1). GTDB lineage: Bacteria > Bacillota > Clostridia > Oscillospirales > Oscillospiraceae > Limivicinus. The sequence continues at coordinate 53,179 of ONPF01000003.1, forward strand.
CCTGAATACACTGGAGCTGCCTGCCGTGCTGAACATGCTGGCGCAGCAGGCCGTGGGCGACGTGGCCAAGGAGCGGGCGCTGCTGCTCACCCCCGCCTCGGATCCCTTTGAGGTCAAGCACCGTTTGGAAGAGACCAGCGCCGCCAAAACCATGATGGTGGTGCGGGGCAGTCCCTCCTTTTCCGGCGTCAAGGACGTACGCGCCTCCCTGGCGAGAGCCGATCTGGGCGGCGCTCTGAACACCCGGGAGCTGCTGGACATTGCGAGAGTGCTGCAGTGCGCAAGGCTGGTGCGAGGCTATATCGCGGATGACAAGCTGGGGCAGACCTGCATCGACTCGCTCTTCCACGCCCTGCGGGCCAACAAGTTCCTGGAGGAAAAGATCACCACCTCTATTGTTGGGGAGGACGAGATCGCAGACGGCGCCTCCAACGAGCTGGCGGACATCCGCCGCAAGATGCGCGCCGCCGCCGCCCGCGCCCGGGAGGCGCTGCAGAAGATTCTCTCCTCGCCCTCCTATGCCAAGGCCCTGCAGGAGCCCATCATCACCATGCGCTCCGACCGCTATGTGGTGCCGGTGAAGGCAGACCACAAGGGCGCGGTGCCAGGGCTGGTGCATGATATTTCCGCTACCGGACAGACGCTCTTTGTGGAGCCCATGGCGGCGGTGAAGGCCAACAATGAGCTGCGGGAGCTGGCCGCCAAGGAGAAACTGGAGATCGAGCGGATCCTGGCCGAGCTCTCCGCCGACTGCGCTGAGCACCGCACGGATATCGACTCGGACTTTGACCTGCTGGTGCGGCTGGATCTGATCTTCGCCAAGGCCAAGCTCAGCTACAAGCTGGACTGCCAGGAGGCCAGTCTGGAAGGGGAGGGCATCGTCCTGCGCAAGGCGCGGCACCCGCTGCTGGACCCCGCCAAGGCCGTGCCCATCAACGTGGAGCTGGGGGACGCCTTTGATACCCTGGTCATCACCGGCCCCAATACCGGCGGCAAGACCGTGTCGCTGAAGACCATCGGCCTGCTCGCCGCCATGAACCAGTGCGGCCTGCACATCCCCGCCGCCGACGGCAGCAATCTGCCCGTCTTCCGCCACATCCTGGCGGACATCGGCGACGAGCAGAGCATCGAGCAGAGCCTTTCCACCTTCTCAGCCCACATGACCAACATTGTGAGCATTCTGGCCGAGTGCGACGAGAAATCCCTGCTGCTCTTTGATGAGCTGGGCGCGGGCACCGACCCCACCGAGGGGGCGGCGCTGGCCATCTCCATCATCGAATACGCCCGGCAGAAGGGCGCCATGATCGCCGCCACCACCCACTACGCGGAGCTGAAGGTCTACGCCACCAACGAGCCGGGGGTGCAGAACGCCTCCTGCGAGTTTGATGTGGAGACCCTGCGCCCCACCTACCATCTGCTGGTGGGCATCCCCGGCAAGTCCAACGCCTTTGCCATTTCCAAGCGTCTGGGGCTGGGAGAGGACATCATCGAGGACGCCAAAAAGCGCGTCAACACCGACAGCGCCAGCTTCGAGGCCACCATCGAGAAGCTGGAGCAGACCCGGCTTCTGCTGGAGAAGGATCGGGAAGAGGCGTCCAAAAAGCTCCGGCAGGCAGAGGAGCAGGCCAAGAAGGCCTCCTTCCTGCGGGCGGAGCTGGAGGTGCGGCTGGAGAAGGCCGACCAGAAGGCTAAGCGGGACGCGGAGCGCATCATCCGCGAGGCCCGGGACACCGCCGAGGCCACCTTCCGGGAGCTGGACGAGATGCGGGAGAAGATCAACGAGGAGGACAACGTCCAGCGCATCAACGAGGCCAGAAGCGAGCTCAGACGGAAGCTGAACCAGTCCGAGGAGGCGCTGCGCAGCCAGGACGCGCCCCCGGCGGAGGAGCAGAAATCCGCCCGCCCCGTGCGCCCCGGGGACACCGTGCAGATCAAGTCCATGGGCATGAAGGCGGAGGTCATCTCCGTCTCCCCCGAGCGGGTGCTGACCCTGCGTGCGGGCATCATGAACGTGACCGCCAGGGAGGACGAGGTGCTGCTGCTGGAGGGCGTGAGCCAGAAGCCCAAAGCCGTGGGCGGCACCGGCCCGGCCACCCTCCGCGCCGCCGCCTTCCCGGCGGAGGTGGATCTCAGGGGCATGGAGGTCATCGACGCCCTGCTGACTGCCGAGCAGTACCTGGACGGCGCGGTGATGGCCAAGCTCAAGACCGTCACCATTATCCACGGCAAGGGCACCGGCGCCCTGCGTACCGCCGTGCAGAACATGCTGCGGCATAACAAGAGCGTCAAATCCTTCCGCCTGGGGCGCTATGGCGAGGGCGAAGCCGGGGTCACCGTGGTCGAACTGAAATAAAATCGCGCCGAAGCCTCTTTCGGAAATAGGCAAAATCACGAAAGAGCGGAAAGCAGTTGACGTTCTGTCGTTTTTTTGATAGAATGATACAGAATCCAATGGGGATTCTCATAAAGATTAAGGGAGATGCGGGCATGATTTCCAAGGAAGTAGTTATCAACAATCAGGTGGGCCTTCACGCCAGACCCGCGACGTTCTTCATTCAGAAAGCCAATGAGTTCAAGAGCAGCATCTGGGTCGAGAAGGAAGAGCGGCGTGTCAACGCCAAGAGCCTTCTGGGCGTTCTGTCTCTGGGCATCGTAAAGGGCACCGCCATCACCATTATTGCTGACGGCGCGGATGAGGAAGCGGCGATTGCAACGCTCTCGGAGCTGATTGATTCCGATTTCTCCGAGTAATACAGCAACATACACAAAAAATCGGGGTGTGCCTTGGCACACCCCATTTTTTCAAAACGGGAGGCCGCCATGCTGGATACCCTGCGGGAAAAAGCGAATAATCTGCCCCTGCTGCCCGGGGTCTATATCATGCTGGATGAGCACAATGAGGTCATCTATGTGGGCAAGGCCAAGAAGCTCAAGAACCGGGTCAGCAGCTATTTCCACGGGGAGCATCTGCCCAAGGTGGCCGCCATGGTGGAGAAGGTGGCGGACTTCAACGTCATCGTCGCCGGCAGCGAGTTTGAGGCGCTGGTGCTGGAAAACTCCCTCATCAAGCGCCATAAGCCCCATTACAACATCCTCCTGAAGGACGACAAGGGCTATCCCTTCGTGCGGGTGGATCAGCGGGAGGAGTACCCGACCATGAGCATCTCCAGCCGCGCCGCCAAGGACGGAGCCAAGTACTACGGCCCCTTCGGCGGGCGCTACCAGTCCCGGGAGATCATCAACACCATCTGCAAGGCGCTTCTGCTGCCGGACTGCAGCCGGAAGTTTCCCCGGGACATCGGCAAGGATCGCCCCTGTCTCAACTACCACATGGGCGCCTGCGCCGGCTGGTGCCTCAAGGACAGCGACCCGGAGGATTACCGGGCGCGGATGCGCCAGGCGGTGCAGATCCTGGAGGGCAAGAGCGGCGAGCTCATCGAGGAGCTGCGGCGGGAGATGGAGCAGGCGGCGGAGGAGCTGCGTTTTGAAAAGGCCGCCCAGCTGCGGGATCGGATCCGCGCGGTGGAGGGCGTCAGCGTGAAGCAGCGGGTCATCGCCACCGCCTTTGCCGATACCGACGCCATCGGCTTTTGCCGGGGCGCCAAGAGCTGCTTTACCGTGCTGCACTTTGTAAACGGCGACCTGGCGGGCAAGGATGTGGAGATGCTGGACGAGCCCCTGGAGGAGGACGCGGAGGCCGTGTCTGACCTGGTGCGGGAGTACTACACCGCTCACCGGGGCGGCTGGCCGAAATCCATCCTCCTGCCCTGCGAGATCGAGGACCGGGAGGAGCTGGAAAACCTCCTCAGCGAGACGGCGGGACGGCGGATCTATATCGAACGGCCCCAGCGGGGAGAGCGGATGCGTCTCATCGAGAGCGCGGCGCTCAACGCCCGGGAGGAGATCCAGCGCCGCACCACCATGGCGCAGCGCCGCTCCAAGACCCTGGAATGGCTGCAGAAGGCGCTGGAGCTGGAGGACTTTCCCCGGCGCATCGAGGCCTTCGACATTTCAAACCTGGGGGACACGGGCATTGTGGCCGCCATGACCGTCCATGTGGACGGCAAGCCTCTCAAGCGGGACTATCGGAAGTTCCGTATCAAGGATCTGGAGGGAGCGGACGACTACGCCAGCATGTACCAGGCGGTGTACCGGCGCTTCAAGCGCTATGTGGACGGGGACGAGCATTTCGCGCCCCTGCCCGATCTGCTGCTTATCGACGGGGGAGAGATCCACGCCGCCACCGCCGTCCGCGCCCAGGAGGATCTGGGGCTTCGGGTGCCCACCTTCGGCATGGTGAAGGACGATCGGCACCGCACCCGCGCCCTCATCACCCCCGAGGGGCGGGAGATCGGCATCCAGCAGAACCAGGCGGTCTTTGCCCTGGTGGGGAACATCCAGGAGGAGACCCACAACACCGCCATCGGCTATCAGCGTTCGCTGCGGAATGAAAGCTACGCCTCCGCTCTGGACAAGATCGAGGGCGTGGGGCCGCGGCGGAAAAACGACCTGCTGAAGGCCTTCAAGACCGTAAAAGCCATTCGGGAGGCCACGGAGAGCCAGCTCAACCTGGTGGTACCGAAGAACACGGCCAGGGCGGTATACGATTATTTTCACAATGAAGAAATGAAGAAGTGAAGTTTGCTTCGCAAATGAAGAAAAAATGGGTTCGCCTATGGCGATGTATTCAAATCCGTCCCGCAGAGCGGGACACCTCAATTTCTTCATTGGCCGAAGGCTCTTCATTCCTTCGTTAGGCGAAGCCGCGCTTCATTGTTTTGAAAGAAAGGTGTGCATTATGCGCGTGATCACTGGCACGGCCCGGGGGCGGAAGCTCAAGACCCCGGAAAATTATGACATTCGCCCCACCACGGACAATGTGAAGGAGGCGCTCTTCAATATCATCCAGTTCGATGTGGAGGGACGGCGGGTGCTGGATCTCTTCGCCGGCACGGGACAGCTGGGCATCGAGGCGCTGAGCCGGGGCGCCAAAAGCTGCGTTTTCATCGACGAGAGCCGGGACGCGGTGAAGATCGTGAAGGAGAATCTGAAGAGCTGCGGCCTGAACGGAACGGTTTTTCAGATGAATGCCCTGGACTATCTGCGCCGGGGGGAGCGCTTTGACCTGATCTTCGTGGACCCGCCTTACGATGCGGGGCTCTACGAGCCGGTGCTGAAAAGCCTCAATCTGGTTGACAACTTGTCGGATGGTGGTATAATTATCTGTGAGGCTCGCCGCGAGGAAAGCCTTCCCGAGATGGAGGAGCCATACCGGAAGGGGAAGGAATACCGCTACGGCAAGGTAAAAATCTGTATCTACACAAAGGAAAGCCGCATATGAGCATTGCCATCTGCCCGGGCAGCTTTGACCCGATCACCCTCGGCCACCTGAACATCGTCCGCCGTTCTTCGCGGATCTTCGATCGGGTGATCGTCTGCATCATGCACAACGCCATGAAGCCCAACCCCATGTTCACCGTGGAGGAAAAGGTGGAGATGGTGCGCAAGGCGACGGAGCGCTACCCCAACGTGACAGTGGACAGCTGGGACGGGCTGCTGGCGGAATATGCCCGGCAGTACCCCGGCGCCGTGATCGTCAAGGGTCTGCGCGCGGCCTCGGATTTTGAGTACGAGTTTCAGATGAACCTCATCAACAAGAAAATAAACCCCGATCTGGAGACCATGTTCCTCACCTCGAGCGAGAAGTATACCTTCCTCTCGTCCTCCGTGGTGCGGGAGATGGCCGTCTACGGCGCGGATCTCACGGGCCTGGTGCCCCATGAGCTGATCGGCCAGATCGAGGAAAAGGCCAAGCTGTGGAGGAAATAACATGGAAAACAACGACGTGATGGAGCTGCTGGACATTCTGTTCGGCATGATCAGTGAAGCCTGGGGCGTCCCCCTGGGCAACGACAAGTGCATCATCGAACGGGAAAAGGCCCTGCGCGTGATCAGCGACATCAAGGCCGCCCTTCCCACCTCCATTGCGGAGGCCAAGCGGCTGGTGGCCGCGCGGGACGAGTTTATCGGCAACGCCAAGCGGGAGGCCGAGGCCATGCGCAAGAGCGCGGAGGAGAAGGCCCGCCTGCTGGTGGACGAGCAGGAGATCACCCGCATTGCCCGCGCCCGCTCGGCGGAGATGATCAACGCGGCGGAGAACAAGTCCGCGGAGCTGCGCAAGCTCGCCAAGGACTATGTGGACGATCTGATGCGCCAGACGGAGGAGAGCCTGACGGCCTCCCTCAGCACCATCCGGGACGCCCGCAGCACCTTCCGCGGCGGCAAGCCCGCCCGCAGGATGCCCGCAGCAAACCCGGAAGAGCTGTAAAATCGAATACGAAAACCCACCGCCCGGGATCCCTGTCATAGATGCGTGACGAGGATCCCGGGCGGCTTTTTGCGCCCCGTGTCACCGGCTGAAAAAAGACAAAAAGTAACAAACATTTGCTCTTGCAATTTGCAAAACGCTCCCCTATAATGGAGGTGCAAAGTGGTTTGAAGTGGTGGAAAATGGTGCAGATTCCCCTCCCAAAAGGGGAACTGCCCTCTGTATAGATAAAAGGAGCGATTTGCGTGACAGGCGAATACCAACACTCTCTTGACAATAAAGGACGTCTTTTTATTCCTGCCAAGCTCCGGGACGAGCTGGGCGAGATTTTTTTCATTACCCTTTCGATGGATCGCTGCCTGAGCGCCTACAGCAGCGAGGCCTGGCAGAGCTTTTCCGATAAGGTCAGCGCCATGCCCTATGTGAAGCAGCGGAAAATGCGCCCGCTCTTCGCCCACGCCGCCCGCTGCGAGCTGGACGCCCAGGGACGCGTGCTGATCCCCCAGAATCTGCGGGACTACGCGGGCTTTACCAAAAATGTGACCGTGGTGGGCTGCAACAACCACGCGGAGCTCTGGGATTCTGAGGCCTGGAACGCGGTGTATGAGGCCGAGACCACGCCGGAGAATATCGCGTCTGTGATGGAGGAACTGGAGTTCTGATGGCCGAGCCGAGACATGTGTCCGTGCTGCTGCAGGAATGCATCGAGAACCTGAACATCCGCCCGGACGGGATCTATCTGGACGGGACGCTGGGACTTGGCGGCCATTCGTATGAGATCGCCTCCCGGCTCACCACCGGGCGGCTCATCGGCATTGACCGGGATCCCAGCGCCATCGAGCGGGCGGGAGCCCGGCTTTCGCCCTTTGCCGACCGGGTGACCCTGGTGCACGGCAATTTCAGCGACGCAGCGCAGATCCTGGACGAGCTGGGGATCCCCGGCGCGGACGGGATGCTCTTCGACCTGGGGGTGTCCTCACCGCAGCTGGATGAGGCGCAGCGGGGCTTTTCCTATATGCAGGACGCGCCGCTGGACATGCGCATGGACAGCAGCGCCGCCCTCACCGCCTATGAAGTGGTGAACGGCTGGAGCGAGGATCGGCTCAACCGCATCCTCTGGGACTACGGGGAGGAACGATATGCCCGGCGCATCACCGCCGCCATCCTGGCCGCAAGAGCGAAAAAGCCCATCGAGAGCACCCTGGAGCTGGTGGAGCTTATCCGAGGCGCCATGCCGGCCGCCGCGCTGCGGGAAAAGCAGCACCCGGCCAAGCGGAGCTTCCAGGCCATCCGCATCGCGGTGAACGACGAGCTGGGCGAGGTGGAGCGCATGATGGACACCGCGCCGGACAAGCTGAACCCCGGCGGAAGGCTCTGCGTCATCAGCTTCCACTCCCTGGAGGATCGCATCGTGAAAAGCGGAATCGCCCGCCGGGAAAACGGCTGTACCTGCCCCCGGGAGGCGCCCATCTGCACCTGCGGCTTCGTGCAGACCCTGCGCAGCGTGAGCCGCAAACCGATTTTGCCGAGCGCGGAGGAAATAGAGATAAATCCACGCTCCCGCAGCGCCAAACTGCGCGTGGCGGAGAGAGTGTGAGGATATGAATCGACCGGGAGAAAACCTGTTTCGGGCAGTGTGCCTGGGCTTTTCCCTCCTGCTTCTGGTGGGGAGCCTGCTGTACGGCATCCAAACAACAGCCTATAATGACGCTGCCGCCGCGTATCGGCGGGAGGCGGAACGGCTGCGAAGCGAAAACGCCATCCTTCTGGCCCGCTGCGAGAGCAGTCTGAGCCTGGAGGAGATCGAGCGCTACGCCGTGGAGGAGCTGGGGATGCAGCGCCTCTGCGCCGAGCAGATGAGAAATGTGGGAGAGCCGGTCGAGTAAGAGAGAGCCGATTCCGGAAGGGAATCCTTGGATCAGCCGCAGAATATACTTTTGTATCATGAAATGCGGGTGATCAACATGAAGAACAATCGCAATGCCGGCGCCCCTGCCGAACAGGAGCCCAGCCGTCAGATGCTCCGCCGCACGCTGCTGCTGATGGCAGTGTGCGGCGTCGCAGCGTTTGCCCTGCTGCTTGCAAGGCTTACAAAGCTGCAGCTGGTCGACCATGATTTTTACGAGCAGCGCGCCATTGAGCAGCAGCTGCGGGAGGCGCCCACCGCGCCCCAGCGCGGCACTATCTACGACACCAAAGGACGGGTGCTGGCCGTCAGCGCCTCGGTGGACAACGTCTACCTGAGCCCGGCGGAGATCCAGCAGTACGGCGAGGATCGGGAGCTGATCGCCCGGGAGCTGAGCCGCATCCTGGAGCTGGATTATCAGGACCTGCTGGACAAGACCGGGCAGACAGGCTCCTGGTATGTGACGGTGGCGCGGAAGGTGGAGCGGGAGACCGCGGACGAGATCCGCGCCTTCAAGAACCAGTACGGGATCCGGGGCGTGCGCCTGGAGACCGACACCAAGCGCTATTACCCCAACTCCTCCCTGGCCTGCCATCTGATCGGCTTTGTGGGGATGGACAACACCGGCCTGGAGGGGATCGAGGCGCGCTATGACAGCGCCCTCACAGGCAGCGCCGGCCGCACCGTGCGCGCCACCAACGCCTACGGGACGGAGCTGCTGTTCTCGGAGTATGAGCAGTTCCAGCCGGGGGAGGACGGCTACGATATCGTCACCACCCTGGACGCCGCGATCCAGTACATGATCGAGAAGCACCTGGAGCAGGCCATTGCGGATTTTGACATTCAAAACGGCGCGGGGGCCATCTGCATGGACGTGAACACCGGCGCGATCCTGGCCATGGTGTCCCTGGACGGCTACGATCTCAACGCCTTCCTGGACGTGAGCGACGAGGCGCAGGCTTTCATCGACGCCGCGGATTCGGAGGAAGAGGCCCAGCGGCGGCTGGACGAAGCCCGGGCCCGCCAATGGCGCAACAAGGCCCTCTCCGACACCTACGAGCCCGGCTCTACCTTCAAGATCATCACCCTCTCCATGGCTTTGGAGGAGGGCGCGGTGACGCCGGCAAGCAGCTTCTACTGCGGGGGAAGCGTAACCGTCAAGGGGCGCACCAGCCCCATCCGCTGCTGGAAAAGCGGCGGCCACGGTTCCCAGAATCTGACCCAGGCGGTGCAGCACTCCTGCAACGCGGCCTTTGTGAATATCGGCCTGCGTGTCGGCGCGGAGCGCTTCTATGACTACTGCGAGGCCTTTGGCTTTTTGGAGCGCAGCGGGGATCCGGACGCGAATCTGACAGCGGTCACCGGCATTGACCTCTCGGGCGAGAGCGGCAGCATCTGGTGGAGCGAGAACGTGTTCTGCTCCGAACGAAACCAGTCTCAGCTGGCGGCGGCCTCCTTCGGCCAGACCTTTACCATCACGCCCCTGCAGCTCATCACCGCGGTCTCCGCCTGCGTCAACGGCGGGCGGCTGATGCAGCCCTACGTGGTGCGGCAGATGCTCCGGCCGGACGGCTCTGTTGCCTGGGAGCGGGAGCCCACCCTGGTGCGCCAGGTGATTTCCCCCGAGACCAGCGCCCAGGTGCGCGGCATCCTGGAGCAGGTGGTGGGCGACCCCAAGGAGGGCACCGGGCGCAACGCCGCTGTGGCGGGCTACCGCATCGGCGGCAAGACCGGCACCAGCGAAAAGGTCAGCCTGGAGGCGCAGACCGGCCAGAAAGAATACATCGTCTCCTTCATCGGCTTTGCCCCGGCGGACGATCCGCAGATCGCCCTGCTGGTATTTCTGGACACCCCATCCGATAAGTCCGGAATCTACATCAGCGGCGGCCAGATGGCGGCGCCGGTTGTGGGCAACATGCTGGCGGACATCCTGCCCTACCTGGGGGTGGAGCCTGAAGAGGATACGGAGCGGGAATCCGCGGTGGTGCCGGAGCTCACCGGGCGGGAGCTGACCGAGGCGGCCTCGCTGCTGCAGAAGGAGGGGCTCCGGATGCGCACGGTGGGGGAGGGCGACACGGTGAGCGCCCAGCTTCCCCGCAGCGGCCGGCGCATTGCCCTGGACAGCCAGGTGATCCTCTACCTGGGGGCGGAACCCTCGGGGGAGACGCAGACCGTGCCGGATCTCAGCGGCATGAGCCTGGAGCAGGCGCGGGATGTTCTTGCGGAAAGAGGGCTGTTCCTGCGCAGCCGAAGCCCCCTTGGGCAGGGAGACCGGAGAACGGTGGCCTATCAGAGCGTGCCGGCCGGTACGCTGCTGCAGCAGGGGGAGATCGTGACCGTGACCCTGATCAGCGCGGACGATTCGATTTTAGGAAAGTATTGAGGATACAACATGAAACTGAAGGAGCTTCTTTCTCATATTCGGGTGCTGCAGATGACGGCGGATCCGGAGCTGGAGATCGGCGGCGTGAGCTACGATTCCCGCCAGACCCAGCCGGGGGATCTCTTCGTGGCGGTGCGGGGCTTTGAGTCCGACGGCCACCGCTTCATTCCCAAGGCGATGGAGCGAGGCGCCGCGGCGGTGCTCTGCGAGACGCCGCCGGAGGACGGAACACCCTTCGTGCAGACGGACGACTGCCGCCTGGGGCTCGCCCTGGCCAGCCGGGACTTCTTCGGCAATCCCGCCGGGGAGATGAAGCTGATCGGCATCACCGGCACCAGCGGCAAGACCACCTCCTCTTACCTGCTCAAGCATCTGCTGGAGAGCAAGCTGGACGCCAAGGTGGGCCTCATCGGCACCAACGGCAACTGGATCGGAGACGAGTTCCTGCACACGGAGCACACCACCCCCGAGAGCTATGAGCTGCACCGGCTCTTCCGCCGGATGGCGGACGCGGGCTGCACCCATGTGGTGATGGAGGTCTCCTCCCACTCTCTGACGCTGGAGCGGGTGGCAGGTATTACCTTCGATGTGGGCGTGTACACCAATCTGAGCCAGGATCACCTGGATTTTCACAAGGACATGGAGGATTACGCCGCGGCCAAGCGGAAGCTCTTTAGCCAGTGCCGCGAGGGCTGGCTGAACGCGGACGACAGCTGGACGCCCTTTATGCTGGAGGGCGCCGCCTGCCCCTGCAGGACCTTCTCCGCCCAGAAAAATGACGCGGATCTGGTGGCAAAGGATATTCGCCTCAGCGCCTCCGGCGTGCGCTTCGCCGCTCTCAGCGGCGGGGAGCTTGCCATGACGCGGCTGAGCATCCCCGGCCTCTTTAATGTCTACAATGCCCTGGGCGTCATGGCGGTGGGGCTGTCTCTGGGTATCCCCCTTGCTGACTGCGCCGACGCCATGGGCAGCGCCAAAGGCGTGAAGGGGCGGATGGAGCTTGTCCCCTCCGACGGGGACTATGCCATCCTCATCGATTATGCCCACAAGCCGGACGCCCTGGAGAAGGCGCTGAAGACCCTGCGCCCGGTGACGAAGGGGCGGCTTATCGTCCTCTTCGGCTGCGGCGGCGACCGGGATCACTTGAAGCGCCCCATCATGGGCGCCATCGCCGCGGAGCTGGCGGATCTCTGCGTGGTCACCAGCGATAACCCCCGCACCGAGGATCCCCGGGCCATCATCGACGACATTCTGGAGGGCATGAAGGGAAGCCGCACCACCGTGCAGGTGATCCCCGACCGGGCCGAGGCCATTGCCTGGGTTCTTGACAAAGCACAGTCCGGTGATGTAATATTGCTTGCCGGCAAGGGACACGAGGACTACCAGGTGGTGGGGAAAGAGAAACACCACATGGACGAGCGGGAGATCGTGGCCGAAGTGCTTGCTGCGCGGAAATAGAGATTTTGAGGGGAGACCCGTTATGACGATAAAGCTGATTTCGGCCTTTGTTCTGGCCTTTCTGTTTGCCACGGCCTTCGGTAAGTTCTATATCCCCTGGCTGCGGAAGCAGAAGGCGGGACAGCAGATCAAGGAGATCGGACCCAAGTGGCACATGACCAAGAGCGGCACGCCCACCATGGGCGGCGTCATGTTCATCCTGGCGGTAGCCTTCGTGTGCCTGACCCTGGGCTTTGAGGGTATGCTGCATGGGGACTTTACCCATATCTTCGTGCTGCTCTTTGCCCTGGTCTTCGGCGCCATCGGCTTTCTGGACGACTGGGAGAAAATCAAGAAAAAGCAGAACCTGGGGCTCAGTGCCAAGAGCAAGTTCCTGCTGCAGCTGGTAGCGGCGCTGGTGTTCATTCTGCTCATGCGGCACATCAGCATCCTCAGCACCACCCATCTGTTCATTCCTTTTTGGCATAAAACCGTCCAGGTGCCGGAGTGGCTGTATATTCTCTTTGCTTCCTTCGTCATCGTGGGCACGGTGAACGCCGTGAACCTCACCGACGGGCTGGACGGGCTGGCCTCCGGTACCTCGCTGCCGGTCAGCCTCTTCTTTGCCGCGATCACCTTCGTGTGGGGAGAGAAGTACCTGGAGCTGGGGCTCTTCGCCTCCGCCCTGGCCGGCGGCCTGCTGGGCTTTCTGGTGTATAACTTCCACCCGGCCAAGGTCTTTATGGGCGATACCGGCTCCCTCTTCCTGGGCGGCGCCATCGCGGCGCTGGCCTTTGCCTACGACATGCCTTTGATCCTGGTGACGCTGGGCATCGTTTACATCATCGAGACCCTGTCCGACATCATTCAGGTGGGCTACTTCAAGCTCAGTCACGGCAAGCGGGTCTTTCGCATGGCACCCTTCCACCACCATCTGGAAATGGGCGGCTGGACGGGCAAAAAGTGGAAAGAGGTCGAGATTTTTTGCCTCTTTTCCGGCATATCCCTGCTCTTTGCGATCATATCCTTTATAGGGGCGTTTCATCGCGCCCTGTAAGGAGTTTTCGAGCCGGGGAGGTGGATGTATGCGTGATGACAGCGCCCGCCTCGCCGGCTCTTCTCCTGCGTCGGTGAAAACGCGGCGCAGCTTTGACGGCAGCTTCTTTCTGATGGTGATGCTGCTGCTGACCGTCGGGGTGGTGATGGTGCTTTCGGCCAGCTTCCCACGGGCCTACTATGACCCCGGCCACATCACCGGCGGCAACGCCGTCTATTACTTCGTGCGGCAGCTGGTGTACGCCGTGCTGGGGCTGGGGCTGATGTGGCTTGCCTCCCGTCTGCCCATGGAGTTCTACCGCCGCTGGGCCTTTCCCTTCCTGGGGCTGACGCTGGCGCTGCTGGCGCTGGTGCCTCTCATCGGCGTGAAGGCCAACGGCTCCCGCCGCTGGCTGGGGGTGGGGAGCTTCACGGTGCAGCCCTCGGAGCTGGCAAAGCTGGCTGTGATCCTGTGCTTTTCGGTGCTCATCTGCCGCTTCGGGGAGAAGATGAAAACCTTCCGGTACGGCATCCTGCCCTTCCTGGGCATCCTGGGGGCGATGGTGGGTCTGCTGATTCTGGAGCCCCACTTCTCCGCCTCGGTCATCCTGCTGCTCCTGGGCGGCGCCATGCTGTTTCTGGGCGGGGTGAAGCTGGGCTGGTTCGGCGCGGCGCTGGGCGGGCTCGGCGCGGGACTTGCCGTGCTGCTGACTTTTTTCCCCTATGCCTCCTCCCGCATCGTCACTTGGCGGGATCCCTTTTCCAGCTCCACCGACGAGGGCTATCAGATCGTCCAGAGCCTCTATTCCATCGGCTCCGGCGGCCTCAGCGGCCTGGGCCTGGGGGGCAGCAGACAAAAGTACCTGTATCTGCCGGAGGAGCACAACGACTTTATTTTTTCCGTCCTGTGCGAGGAGCTGGGCTTTTTGGGCGCTGCCCTGGTGCTGACGCTCTTCGCACTGCTGATCCTGCGGGGCTATTGGATCGCCCTGCACTGCCGCCGCCGCTTTGACAGTCTGGTCTGCGCCGGCGTCACCACGCTGCTGGCCCTTCAGGTCTTCCTGAATGTGGCGGTGGTCACCAATCTGGTTCCCTGCACCGGCATCTCCCTCCCGTTTTTTAGCTACGGCGGCACCGCCCTGCTGATCCAGCTGGGGGAGATGGGGATCGTCCTCAGTGCCAGCAGAGACCTCGTCCTATAGGCAATTGCGAAACTCGTTTCGCAATTGAAAACTCGCGCTTGCGTCAGAAGAAGCTCGCGGCGCTCCGTTTCCGTCAGGTATGACGAAAACTGCGCTCTGCTCCCTCCTTCTTCCTTACCAAAATCAAAGCCAAAGGCGAAAGCGAAATGTAGTGAGTTTCGTTTGACGACGGCGCGAGGCCTCGCACAGCTCGGCTCAGGGTGTTTTTGAGGCGGCAAAGCTGCCTCAAAAACGGATTGAAAATCCCTCCGGGGTATTCATTTAAGCATGGCTGCGACTTTCGTTTTCGACCAGTCCTATGATACAAAGGAGAAAGAGATGCGATTTGTTTTGACCTGCGGCGGTACCGCCGGACATGTGAATCCCGCTCTGGCGGTGGCCGGACGGCTGCGGGAGCTGATGCCCGAGAGCGAGTTTCTGTTCCTCGGCGCGGAGGGGAAGATGGAGATGGATCTGGTACCCCGGGCGGGCTACGAGATCCGCGGACTCAAAATCACCAATATCAGCCGGGAGCGTTCCCTCTCCGGGATGCTGCACAATGTGGAGACCGTGAAAAACGTGCTGGCCTCGGAGCGCGCGGCCAAAAAGATCCTGAAGGACTTTCGGCCGGACGCTGTGATCGGCACCGGCGGCTATGTGTGCTATCCGGTGCTGACGGCAGCTGTGAAGCTGCACATTCCCACGCTGGTGCATGAGTCCAACGCCCTCCCCGGCCTCACCACCCGGATGCTGGCCGATAAGGTGGACGCCATTCTGGTGGGCTTTGAGGAGAGCCGGCAGCATTACCCCGATCCGGAGAAGGTCACCGTCACGGGAACGCCGGTGCGGGGGGAGTTTGCCCGCTATACCAAGGACAGCGCCAAGGCGGAGCTGGGGCTGGATCCCCATTTGCCGCTGGTGGTCTCGGTCTGGGGCTCCCTGGGCTCGGGGCACATGAACGGCATCCTCACCCAGATGCTGCCCAAGATGAAGGGGCAGGGGCGCTATCGCCTGATCCACTCCGTGGGCAGCCGGGATTATAAGGACTTTCAGGCAACCCTTGCCCAGCAAAAGCTGGATCCCGCGGACTGCAACGTGGACACGCGGGAGTACATCTTCGACATGCCCCGGGTCATGGCTGCGGCGGATCTGATCCTCTGCCGGGCCGGCGCTTCCACCCTTGCGGAGCTGACCTATATGGGAAAGCCGGTGGTGATCGTCCCGTCCCCCAATGTGACGGACAATCACCAGGAGAAGAACGCCCGGGTGCTGGAGCGAGCCGGCGGCGCAAAGGTCTTTCTGGAGGGCGAGTTCGACGCGGACTCCCTTCTTGCGGAGATTGAACGGCTGCTGCAGAGCCCCGAGGAGCTGGCGGCCATGTCAAAGGCCATGGCGGCGCTCTCCGTGCCCGACGCCACAGACAAGATGGTTGACAAGGTGCTGAATCTGATCCGGAAGTGAACTGCGCCCGCTTCTCTCTGCTGCTTTTCACGCTTATTTCCCCCAGTGCATAGGATGGGCTGATTCTGTGCACGGGGGGTATTTTTATGGACATTTGGCGGATCCGGGGCGGAAAGCGGCTGGAGGGGGAGTACCGGGTGCAGGGCTCCAAAAACGCCAGTCTCCCGATCCTGGCGGCCTGCCTGCTGTGCCCGGGAACGGTGGAGCTGCGGCGGGTACCGCGGCTGCGGGATGTGGACGCGGCGCTGGAGATCCTGGAGCATCTGGGCTGCCGGGTGCGGCGGGAGGGGGACCGGGTGTACATAGACGCCTCCGGTGTCAGCAGCTGTGAGATCCCACACGCCCTCATGGAGCGGATGCGCTCCTCGGTGATCTTCATGGGGGCGCTGCTGAGCCGCTGCGGCGAAGCTCATCTGAGCCTCCCCGGCGGCTGCCAGCTGGGAAAGCGCCCCATCGACCTGCATCTCATGGCGCTGCGGACGCTGGGGGCCCAGATCGAGGAGACTGAGGGGGAGATCCGCTGCCGCCCGGCAGCACTCCGGGGCGGGACGATCCTGCTGCCCTTTCCCAGCGTGGGGGCCACCGAGAACGCCATGCTGGCCGCCTGCGCCGCGAGAGGGGAGACGGTGATCCGCGGCGCCGCCCGGGAGCCGGAGATCACGGCGCTGCAGGACTTTTTGTGCAGCCTCGGCGCCCGGATTCGGGGCGCCGGGACGGACACGGTGCGCGTCCTGGGCTTCACGCCCCGGCGCAGGGCGCGCTTCGTGATCCCGGCGGATCGGATCACAGCGGCGACTTTCGCCTGCGCCTGTGCCGGCTGCGGCGGAAAAATCAGTCTCACAGGCTGCGATCCGAGGCATTTTTCTACGGTTCTCTACTTCCTAAATCAGGCAGGCTGTGCTATAATACAAAAAAATGACCGGGTGACGGTCTCGTCCGCCGGACGGCTGCGAGCGGTGGGCCCGGTGATCACCGCGCCTTATCCCGGCTTTCCCACCGACGCGCAGCCCCTGCTGATGGCGGCGCTGCTGCGGGCGGAGGGGGAGAGCCTGTTTACGGAGAACATCTTCGAATGCCGCTACCGGCAGGTACCGGCTCTGCGGAAGCTGGGCGGTTCGATTTGCGTCAGCGGGCGAGAGGCGCGGGTGCGCGGGGTGGAACGGCTCCACGGCGCTGCGGTAGACGCAACGGATCTGCGGGGCGGCGCCTCCATGATCTTGGCCGGCCTTGCCGCCGAGGGGGAGACTCTGGTGCGGGATCTGGGTCACGTCACCCGCGGGTACGAAAACTTTGACAGCTGCCTCCGAAGCCTGGGAGCGGAGCTTTATTTGACGCACGAAGGAGAAAACCATGGCCTTTCTTTTCAAGTCCCCTAAAATACCCGAGGAGGAGCGCAGCGGCTATATGCGTGCCCGCCGCCGCGCCTTCAGCGGGCCGCTGATGTTCGTGGTGGTGGTCGTGGCCGCCATCTTTGTGATGAGCGTGTTCTTCCGCGTGGAGGTGATCGAGGTGGTGGGCAACTCCCACTATACCGCCGAGGAGATCATCCGCGCGGTGGATATCGAGGAGGGGGATAACCTCTTCTTCTTCGACCGCTTCGCCGCCGTGGGCCGGGCCTTTTCCAAGCTCCCGTATATCGAGACGGTGACGGTGGAGCGGAGCCTGCCCAACAAGGTCGTCATCACCGTGGAGGAGACCACGGCGCTGGCCTATCTCCAGCTGGGTGAAGAAAAGTGGACGCTGGATCATAACTGCAAGGTGCTGGGCAAGGCCGCTGAGGGTGAGGAGGAGAGCCTGCTGCCGATAGTGGGTATGCACCCCGGCACCCTGATGATCGGGGAGATCATGGAGACCGAGGACGGGGATCCCGCTCCGGTGGAATATCTGGCGGAGGTGCTGGATCAGATCGAGGCCCGCGGGCTGACCGATCAGGTCACCCGGATCGACTTCTCGAATCCCGAAAGCCCCGAATTTGACTACGGCGGCCGCTTTACCGTGGTGCTTGGCAAACGGGAGAACGTGGAGCACAAGTTCGGTATGTTTGTTGCGGTGCTGGGCATGCTGAAAGAAGGCGACGTGGGCGTGATCGACGTCTCCAACGGCACCACGGCGCATTTCAGCCCCAACTGAAGAAAAAGATGGGCGTGCGGACAGCGATCCCTTAAGCGGCATGGCTCTGTGACAAATTGCTTACAAAAAAATAAAAAATCTATTGACCATAGAGAAAATATGGTATAATATAAGCAAGAGCATTGTGTCCTTGATTGCATCAGACCACAAGATACAGAGATGAATATACAGGAGGCTATCATTATGGATTTCAGAGCCGAAGCAGGTCCCGAAAATGTTGTGACCCTGAAGGTCGTCGGCGTCGGCGGCGCCGGCAACAATGTTGTGAACCGTATGGTGAAGGCCGGCACCCAGGGTGTTGAGTTCATCGCCATCAATACAGATAAGCAGGCCCTCGCGGTCTCCAATGCCGACCAGAAGCTGCAGATCGGCGAGAAGATGACCCACGGTCAGGGCGCCGGCTCCGATCCCGAGATCGGCAAGCGCTCCGCAGAGGAGAGCCGCAACAATATCGCCAAGACCATCGAGGACGCCGACATGGTCTTCATCACCGCCGGTATGGGCGGCGGCACCGGCACGGGCGCGGCCCCCACGGTCGCGGAGATCGCCCGGGAAGCGGGCATCCTCACCGTCGGCGTGGTCACCAAGCCCTTCGGCTTTGAGGGCAAAAAGCGCATGGAGCGCGCCAACGAGGGCATCAAGGAGCTGCTCAGCCGGGTCGACTCCCTGCTGATCATCCCCAACGACCGCCTGAAATACGCCACCGACCAGAAGGTCACCCTGGCCAACGCCTTCGAGATCGCGGATGACGTGCTGAAGCAGGCTGTCACCAGCATCTCCGACCTCATCAAGAACACCGGCTTCATTAACCTGGACTTTGCCGACGTCACCTGCATCATGAAGAACGCCGGCTTTGCCCACATGGGCGTGGGACATGCCGCCGGCAAGGGCAAGGCAGAGGACGCCGCCCGCATGGCCGTGGCGAGCCCCCTGATGGAGACCTCCATCAACGGCGCCCGCGGCGTGCTCATCAACATCACCGGCTCTGAGGATATGGGCCTGGAGGATGTGGAAGCTGCCGCCAACCTGGTGCAGGAGGCCGCGCACCCCGACGCCAATATCATCTTCGGCGCCACCTTCGATCCCGCCATGCAGGACGAGATCCGCGTGACCGTCATCGCCACCGGCTTTGAGGAGAAGCCTGTGGAGGGCGCCAAGCCCGCCGAGGAGAAGACCCCCGCCGTTACGCCCATCAATCCCGTGCGCCCCGCGGCCAAGCCCGCCGGCCTCTTCTCCGGCGCCGCCGAGAAGGCAGCCGCTGCCGCCGCTGTTCCTCCCCCGCTAGCGGAGGAGACCGAGGCCGCTCCTGCGGAGGATCCCTTCGAGAGCATCTTCAAAATCTTCAATACCAAGTAAAGCTGAAAAAGAGAAAAAGCTCCCCACCTGGGGAGCTTTTTCGTATCTCAAGAGGAAAGTGCCATGCATAACAAGCTTTATTCTATCCTGCGCGGAACACTGCGTCTCTATCTGGACAAGCAGGTGCCCCGGGCGGCCGCGGCGCTGTCCTATTATCTCACCATGTCGCTCTTCCCGCTGCTCATCTGTCTCTACGCCCTGCTGGGCAGCAGCTACGGCCGGATGCTGCAGCTGCTGGAGCTGCTGGATCAGTTCCTCAGCCCGGAGGCCACCCGCTATGTGAAGAACTTCCTGCTCTATGTGGCGGACAACCACAACCCTGCCATGCTTGTAACCGGAGTGACGCTGCTTTTCACCTCGGCCTCGGCGGCCATGCGCGTCATGCGCCAGGAGATGCGCGAAATTCGGGGCGACACGGGAAAACGGGAGGGGCTGCGGGGCTTCCTGGGCAGTCTGTTTTTCTCTCTCGTCTTCCTGACCGCGCTGTATTTCGGTATTCTGGTGATGCTCACCGGACAAACCTTCCTGGAGCTTATAGAGCAGGCCGTACCGCTGATCCCCATCAGCCGCGCCTGGAACCTGCTGCGTTTCCCGGTCCTGGGCGGCCTTGTGTTTCTGGCCCTCTGGGGCATGTACGCTGTCTCCTCCGGGCAGGAGAAGCGCAGGGGAGGGAAGGCTCCCGGCGCCCTGGTGGGAATGGCGGGAATCGTCCTGATGAGCTGGATCTTCTCGGAATTTATCGCGGTATCCTATCGCTACCCGCTGGTCTACGGATCCCTGGCCTCCATTATTCTGCTGATGCTGTGGCTTTTCCTCTGCAGCCAGATGATCTTTCTGGGCGCGGCGGTGAACGCCAGCCTGGATCAGCAGAAAACAAAAGAGTGAAGTTGAATATTAGTTGATATAGGCGAAGAATGCGATTACAATATAAAGGGAAAATGTTTAGACAAGTATGACGGGAAGACAGAAAGGGGGCCAGATGGAGATGCGCGAGATAGACGATCGCTACCCGGAATACGCGCGCCCCTATTGCCCGCTGGGACGGACAAAGCGCGGCGCCCGACTCACGGGAAACGAGGCGACCCTTCTGGCCGTCCGCCGGGCGGAGCGTCTGAATCTGATGCGCAAATACTTCACCACCGGCGCCGCGACCCTGATCGTGATCGTGATCCTGCTGCTGATCCCGGATACCCTGCCGGATGGGCCGCCGGAGCTGCCTCCGCCTACCCCGGATCCGATCGTGGAGCCGACGTCCACCCCGCCCCCGGCGCCGACGGAACCGCCGATCCTGCCGGAGACGCCGCCGCCCGAGGTGAACCCGACGCCGACGCCCGCGCCCACGCTGACGCCTGCGCCCACGCCGACGCCTGCACCGACACCGACCCCACCGCCGACGCCAACGCCGACACCGACGCCGACACCGACGCCGACGCCAACGCCAACGCCGACCCCGACCCCGACGCCGACGCCGACACCGACGCCGACCCCGACCCCGACCCCAACGCCTACGCCTCCGCCGACTTTGACCGCGCCGGCCTTTACCGGCATCAGCCAGTCCCATTCGATGTCCGTGGTGGATGATCCCAGTCCCTATGACGATTTTTATTATGCTTATACCATCGCGCTGAACGACGCGGACCGGACCAAGCCCATCACGGCCAGACTCCAGCTGCGGGATGTGAAGGGCGGCGGCTGGCAGGAGGTCAGCGGCAGTAGCAGAAGCTACAGCGGCAGCTCGCCCAACTGGGCCGGCACCATCGCCTATGACATGTTCTCTGTGGATATGGGCACAGAGCCGGGCGTCCTGCGGGAGATGCGCGTCGTCTGCGACTACACGATGAAAAACGGCGCAGCGGGCACGATCTACAGCACCAGCTGCGGCAGCATCTGGTCCTACGCGGGCGATTATCTGAGCCCCGTTTCCGCCGAGCTGCGGGACGGGAAGCTGACCGCAAAATTCCAGGTGGACACCGGCCTGATCCTGGATCTGAGCAAGGTGACGCCCACGGAGCTGGTGCTCTGGAGCGGCAGCGCGACCTATGATCTTCTGGGCAAGGCGGAGATCACCGGCCCGGAGGCGGACGGCAGCGTCACCGTGAGCTATACCCTGAACGGGGAGACGCTGGATGCCTCGGTCTACAATGACCTGGATCTCAAGCTCAACTACAAGGACATGGGCGGGGCCATTGACTGGAGCTGCGTCTCGCTGGTTCAGTTTGACGCCCACACCGCACCGACCCTGAGCCTGGATCTCGGCAAATGGGTGGAGCCCGGCGCCTATGAGCCCGGCTATGGCGTGAGCTGCGATCTCAAGCTGAACGATCTGCTGGGCGGCCAGGCCTTTATCACCATGCAGAAGCTGGGTTCCGGCGGCTGGGAGACCGTTGCGGACTTCGGTACCCTGGAATACAACGCCTCGGTTGAAGACGATCACGGCATAGTTAACTTCGCCTACTATGATCCCGAGCTGGACGCCCTCTGGGGCGTGGACGACGTTGGCCGCCGCTACAAGGCCAAATTCGTGATCTCCTACATCTACCCGGACGGGGCCACCGGCACCCTGGAGAGCCCCGTGTTCGAGCAGTACGGCGGCGGCTTTGCCCATTACGCCAACAGCCCGGCGATCACCTACGACGCGGAGAACAAACAGCTGGTGGCAGAGCTCGTCATAGATCTCTCCCTGGTGGAGCCGGAGAACGTGATAGTCATCGCAGGCAGCGCGACCCGTGAATGGAGCTATATCGGCACGCCCACTGTGAGCAGGGTCTATACAGCCGGAGACGGCACGCTCCGCTGGGTCTTCACGGTGCCTTTGGAGGAGTTCAGTCCAGGCCAGTACTCTTTCGACGTCGGTCTGCGCTACTACAACGGCACGGGTCCCCGCTGGGAGCAGGAGGTTTTTATCTACCACAACATCAGTTGAGATGCTCGCCTGAGAAGAAGGAGGATTGAAATGAAAAAGAAAAACACCAAGACCTACATCGGCATTGTCCTTGTGGCGATCCTGGCGCTGTTCCTGGCCAATCCCCAGTGGCTGCCTCTGTCCAGGGAACTGAAGGCCGCCGTTGCCGATTTGGAGAAGAGCAATCTCTTCTTCAAAAGCGATACCCATACCACCATCGCCCAGCTCATCACCCTGGTGCTGGCCATGGCGCTGGTCTGGCTGGCCTACCAGATCGTGAAGCTGATCCTCGCCGCGCTGGCGAAGCGCGGCGGCAGAACGCAGACCGTCACCAATCTGATCTCCGGCCTGCTCAAGTACATCGCGGTGATCGTCGCCGTGGTCTGGGGACTCAGCATCTTGGGCGTGAACGCCACCGCCGTGCTGGCGGGCGTCGGCATCGTGGGTCTGATCCTGGGCTTCGGCGCCCAGAGTCTGATCGAGGACATCATCACCGGCGCCTTCATCATCTTTGAGAATCAGTACAGCGTGGGCGATATCATCATTCTGGACGACTTCCGCGGCACCGTGCGCAACATCGGCGTGCGCACCACCGTCATTGAGGACGCAGGCGGCAACCTGAAGGTAGTCAACAACTCCGACATCCGCAACTTCCAGAACCGCTCCCGCAACAACTCCGTGGCCCTGGTGGTGGTGAGCGTGGCCTACAGCACCGACCTGCGCAAGCTGGAGAAGATGCTGCAGGAGAATCTGCCCAAGCTGAAGCAGGAGCACCCGACCCTGTATCTCTCCACGCCCCGCTACCTGGGTGTGGATCAGTTGGCGGACAGCGGCATCAATCTGAAATTCGCCGCCGACGTGAAGGAGGAGGACATCTTCGCCGGACAGCGCATGCTGGCCCGGGATCTGAAGATCCTCTTCGACGAGAACGGCGTTGAGATCCCCTTCCCCCAGGTGGTCGTCCACAAGGCCGACGAGTAAAAAGACAAACAAGACGCAAACCACCGGCAAAGCGTTCGCTTTGCCGGTGGTTTTTGCGTTTTGAGAATCACATGAATTTGTCGATGGCCTCGTTCAGCGCCTGCAGATCGGCGTCGTGGGCGTCGGACACGCAGTGCTCCAGGTGATCCTTCAAAATCACCTTGGCGGTGCTGCTCAGCGCGGAGCGCACGGCCGCCAGCTGCACCAGCACCTCCGTGCAGTCCCGCCCGTCCTCCACCATGCGCTTGACGGACTCCAGGTGCCCGATGGCGCGGGAGAGCCGGTTCAGCACGGCCTTGGTCTGGGTGTGGACGTGACCGTGGGCATGGCTGTGCTCGTGGTCGTGTTCCACGGGATGGGCGTGCACATGGCCGTCGCCGTGATCGTGATAGTAAACTTCTTCTTCGTGCTCGTGTTCGTGCATGTCGATTCCCGCTTTCTCCGTTTTTCCAACAAAATATACACGTTTTTGCCCCGCTTTGCAAGCCCCCCGGGGGGATACAGTAAAAAGTGAAAAAAAGGAATTGCAGAAGGAAAGATTCAGGAGAGGCGGATCGGGACTTCCTCCGCGATCTGTATCGTATCCGGCGTGACCTCGCAGTCCAGCGCAAGAAGGCGCACCCCAGCCTCCGCCGCCTCCCGCAGCGCGTCCGCAAAGGCCGGATGGGTGAGCCGGTTGGGCTCAAAATACCGGACGCCGCGCATTTGGATCACGAACACCGCCCAGGCCTCAAAGCCCTCTTCTATGCAGCGGCTCAGCCCTCTCAGATGCTTCACGCCCCGCTCCGTGGGCGCGTCGGGAAAGCACACCGCGCCCTCTTCCTCCAGGGTAACGCCCTTGACCTCGGCAAAGATCCGCCGTCCCCGGTGCTCCAGATAGAAGTCAAAACGGGAGTCTCCGTGGACGCACTCCGGCTGTATGCGCTCCGGCACAAAGCCCGCGCCGCCCGAGCGCAGCCATTCGGCAAAGACGGCGTTGGGCGCGGCGGCGTCCATGTTGATAAGCCGCCGCCCCTTTTGCACCGCGATCAGATCCCAGGCGGTTTTCCGCGCGGGATTGCTTGCTTTCTGCAGATAGACGGTCGCCCCGGGCAGCAGCAGCTCCCGGCAGCGCCCCGTGTTCTTTACATGGCAGACCGTCTCCGCCCCGTCCAGCTCTGCATAGGCGATGAAACGGTTGGGGCGGCGGAGAAAGCGCGCCTCCCGTACCTTTTCGTAGATCACCGGGCGTATTCCTCCGCCCACTGCTCCAGCAGGCGCAGCGTCCGGTGTCGGGTGAGGCCGGACAAGTCTGCGATGATGGTGTCCGGATCGGCCTTCAGCGCCTTCCAGAGCTGATCGATATTCATCTCCACCCGCTCGCTCAGCCCCAGCCGGCGGCACATGGCCTCCGCCTCCTTCCGGTTGAGCAGCACGCCCACCAGGGGCTGCTCGGAGGAGAGAAAGTCCGCCAGCGCTTGGCGGTACTGGGGGATCAGCAGCTCAAAGCCGCCCAGCGCATCCAGCACCGAGAAGGGGTACCAGGCCGCCTCCTGCAGCAGACGCACCCCATCTGTGCGGAAGACCTCGTTGTCATGCCGGGGCGGCTGGCCGGAGAGATCAAGGTAGGGGAGCGCCTCAAAGCCCTCGACGCCCGCGGCTGCCGCGGCGGGGAGCAGGGAGCAGCGCAGGAGCGCGCCTTTTTCATCCCGCTCATTTTCGGTGACGATGCCGCCCGCGCCCTGGAGGGCACTGCCCAATACGCGGCGGATGGCCTCGCTTTTTCCGCAGCCGGCGGGGCCGGTCAGAAACAGATGCTTTTTCATAGTTTCGCCTTCTTTCGCGGCTGATTATACGCGGTTTTCTCCGCTTTGTAAACCGTCGCTGTGGAGCGAGACGAGGGGGAAAAATGAAAAGATTTTGAAAAATCCTGCAAGATGGACTTTCCAAGGGACTGATTTGCTGGTATGATAAAAAAAATAAGATGCTGACGAGGGGGAGAGCGCAATGCCGAAAATCATATCGGATCTGGCGATCATGCTGCTGACGGCAGGCGTGGTTGCGATTCTGTTTAAGCGCTTCAAGCTGCCGCTGGTGCTGGGCTATATCCTGGCCGGTTTCCTGGTCGGCCCCTTTATGCCCTGGTTTTTCACCGTGGCGGATCAGAGCTCCATCGAGACCTGGAGCGAGATCGGCATCATCGTGCTGATGTTCGGCTTAGGGCTGGAATTCAATCTCCACAAGCTGGTGTCCGTGGGCGGCACCGCCATTATTACCGCCCTCACCGAGGTTTTCGGCATGCTGGTGGTGGGCTACCTGGTGGGACAGGCCATGGGCTGGGGCATGATGGACAGCATTTTCCTGGGCGGCATGCTCTCCATGAGCTCTACTACCATCATCATCAAGGCCTTTGACGAGCTGGGGGTGCGGCAGGAGCCCTTTGCCCAGCTGGTCTTCGGCACCCTGGTCATCGAGGACATCGCCGGCATCTTCATGATGATCATCCTGTCCACCGTGTCCGTCAGCAAAAACATCTCCGGCGGCGCCCTGGCGCTGAAGCTGGGGATGCTGGTGCTGTACCTGGCGCTGTGGCTGATCCTGGGCATCTACATTCTCCCCACCCTCCTGCGCAAGGCGGAAAAATTCATGAATGACGAGACCCTGCTGCTGGCCTCGCTGGGCGTCTGCTTCGGCATGGTGCTGCTGGCGGAGGCGCTGGGCTTCTCCTCGGCGCTGGGCGCCTTCCTGGCGGGCTCCCTGCTGGCCGGCACGGTACATGCCGAGCGGGTGGAGCACCTGACCGCCGGGGTCAAGGATCTCTTCGGCTCGGTCTTCTTCCTCTCCGTGGGCATGATGCTGAACCCGGAGATGATCGTACGCTACATCGTCCCCATCCTCATCATCACGGTGGTGACCATCGTGGGCAAGCTCCTCATCTCCTCCCTGGGCGTGCTGCTCTCGGGGCAGAGCCTCTCCAAGGCCATTCACTGCGGCTGCTCTCTGGCCCAGATCGGTGAATTTGCCTTTATCATCGCGTCCCTGGGCATGAGCCTGGGCGTGATCGAAGAGAAGGTCTACCCCATTGTGGTGGCGGTCTCCATCCTCACTACGCTGACCACACCCTTCTTCATCAAGAGCGCCGACGGGATCTATCGCCTCGTTCATAAAGCGCTGCCCAAGAAGCTGGCGGAAAAGCTGGAGCGCTATACCGAGGAGGACAGCGCCCACAAGGATCAGGACAGCGACTGGCTGCGCTACCTGCGCCGCTATGTGAAGGTCACGGCGATCTACGGCGTGCTCATGATGGGTGTGACACTGCTGGGGCAGTTCGTGCTCCAGCCCCTGCTGGAGAAGACCCCGCTGGATCAGAGCTTTGTGCGTCCGGTTTGTGTGGCCTTCTGTGCGTTGGGCATCGCCCTCTTTGTGCGGCCCATGCTGGATCTGCACTCCACCGAGTACACCACCCTCTGGGTCAAAAACCGCTACTACCGCCTGCCGCTCATCACCCTGACGGCGATCCGCTATCTGGGCATTGTGCTGATCGCCTTCTTCCCACTCCAGACCCTGCTGGGGGTCAGCGGCGTGTGGATGCTGCCGCTGATTGCGGCGGCGGTGGCGCTCATCTCCCGGACGGGCTGGCTCTCCTCGGCCTATATCTCCGCCGAGGCGCGCTTCATGGCAAACTTCAACGAGCGCAACCTGCAGCGGGATGACGAGAGCACCGAGTGGCTGGACGAGAAGCTCTTCGTGGAGGAGCTGGACTGCGGCGGGGACGTCGCGGGGAAAACCCTCAAGCAGCTGGACTGGGGCCATCGCTTCAGCGTGAATGTGATCCGCGTGGTACGGGGTAAAAAGCACCTGAACATGCCCTCCGGCAATGTGGAGCTGAAGGAGGGCGACAAGCTCTTGATCATCGGACGAACCGAGGATCTGCGCGCCCTGCGCATGAGCCTGGGGCTCCCGGAGGAGAGCGATCCGCCCACCCTGCGCGCCTTTACGGAAAGCCAGGAGGGGGACGCGGCACACCTTTACGCCACGGTCATCCCCGTGGAAAAGGCCACCGAGCTCCAGGGCAAGACCATCCGTACCAGCGGCCTGCGGGAGAAGTACGACTGTATGATCCTCGGTCTGCAGCGAGACCGTCTGCCGATTTTGCAGCCGGATGTGAACATGGCCATCCAGCGGGACGACCTGGTCTGGGTGCTGGGCACCCGGAAGATGGCAGCCAAGCTCCTGGCCGGCGGCTTCTCGGAGGACTAAGACATAGTTGAAAAATGATGCCCCTTCTCTCTTGCGGAGAAGGGGCATTTGTGATAGTATGAAGGCACAAATTCTCTTGTGAGGATAATTGTATGGACTTGAGTATCTTGAATGACGCCCAGCGGGAGGCCGTGACGACCACGGAGGGCTTCGTGCGCGTCATCGCCGGAGCGGGCTCCGGCAAGACCCGAGCGCTGAGCCACCGCTTCGCCTACCTGGTGAACGACATGGGCATCCTGCCGGGGAACATTCTCTGCGTCACCTTTACCAACAAGGCAGCCAATGAGATGCGCCAGCGCATCCACAATCTGACCGGGGACAATGACACCGGCTACATCAACACCTTCCACGGCTTTTGCGTCACCGTGCTCCAGGAGGACAGCTACGCTGTCCAGTACCCCCGGAGCTTCCTGGTGCTGGACAATTCGGATATCGACGCCATGCTCCAGATCATCTATGAGGAGCGGGGCTTGAGCCTGCGGGACAAGACCTTTGCCCAGGCGCGGGACATGATCGAGATCCAGAAGGGGATCAAACGCCCGGACTATTATCTGGATCTGATCGGCATGAGCCTGGCGGAGCTGCGGGAGAAGTACGAGAACGCCACCGCCGTGGACGACATCATCTTCTACGGCTACCTCTACCAGGAGAAGAAATGCTTCGGCCTGGACTACAATGATCTGATCTTCGTCACGCTCTACATCTTCGAGCAGAACGAGGAGATCCGCCTCAAGTGGCAGCAGCGCCTGGAGTACATCATGATCGACGAGTTTCAGGACATCGATCCGCCCCAGTACCGGCTGATGGAGGCGCTCTGCGGCTACCACAAGAATCTCTTCATCGTGGGCGACCCGGATCAGACCATCTACACCTGGCGGGGAGCGGACGTCCGCTTCCTGATGGAGTTTGACCGGAAGCATCCCGGCACGAAGACAATCATGATGATGGAAAACTACCGCTCTACGCCCCAGATCCTGGCGGCGGCCAACTCCCTCATCGACAAGAACCGCACCCGGATCAAGAAGGATCTGATCCCCACCCTGCCGGCGGGGCCGCTGCCTCTCTGCCACCACGCGCCCAACGCGGAGCTGGAGGCGGAGCAGCTCGCCTTTCAGATGGCGGAGCTCCATGACCGGGGCGTGGCCTTCCGGGAGATGGCGGTGCTCTACCGGGCGCACTATCTCACCAACAAGCTGGAGGAGGTCTTCCGCAAGCGGAAGATCCCCTACGCCCTCTACAGCGGCGTTCCCTTCTTCGGCCGGCGGGAGATCAAGGACGCCCTGAGCTATCTGCGCATGGTGGTGTACAAGGACGATCTCTCCTTCGCCCGCATCGCTAACGTCCCCAAGCGGAACCTGGGGCAGCGGCGCCTCGCCTTCCTGCGGGAGGTCGCGGCGGCGAAGGGCTGCTCCCTGTACGATGCCCTGCGCCTCACCGTGGAGGATGAGATCTTCAAGGGCACCAAAGCGGCGTCCTTTGTGAATCTCATCGAGAGCTTTGCCGCCGAATACGCCTCCCGCCCCGTATCGGAGCTCTTGAACGATCTGCTGGATCAGAGCGGCTACGAGCGGATGCTGCGCACCGAGGGCAGCCAGGAGCGGCTGGATAACCTGGCGGAGCTGAAGCAGTCGGTGTATGAATACGAGACGAGCTGCGGCGAGGAGGCTTCGGCGGAGCACTATCTCAGCCACGTGGCGCTCTTCACCAACGCCGACGCGGAGGACGGAGACGACAAGGTCAAGCTCATGACCGTCCACGCCGCCAAGGGTCTGGAGTTTCCCTATGTATTCCTCTGCGGCATGAACGAGGGAGTCTTTCCCTCCGGCCGCACCAACACCCTCCCCGGCATGGAGGAGGAGCGGCGCCTGGCCTTTGTGGCGGTGACGCGGGCGGAGAAGGCCCTGTACCTCTCCGAGGCGGAGGGGCGGAACCTGGACGGTTCGCCCCGCTATCCCTCCCGCTTTCTGCTGGACATAGACCCCGCGCTGCTGGACTATACCGCGCCGCCCAAGGAGAGTCTCATCCGGGACGCTCGGGACTACATCGCCGCAAACGAGCGGATGCTGCCGGCGGAGCGGGCGGAGAGCCGCTTTCACCTGGGGCAGCGGGTGCGGCACGAGATCCTGGGGGAGGGGACGGTGCTGGAGATCGACACGGACAAGGGCGCCTATGTGCTCCAGTTCGATTCCATGAAAACACCGCGCAGGATCAGCTTCCGCGTCAAGCTGGAGGCAATCGAATAAAAAATCGCCGCAGACGTCGTCTGCGGCAATTTTTTTTCTTATTCCGTTACGAGAGCCGCGCCCTCCGCGATGTGCACGGGCACGCCATTGAGCTCCACGCCGTTGGAGGCGTCGATGACGATCACCTTTCTTCCCTCCAGGACCCTTGCCTGCACCAGCTCGCTGTGCTCCGGAGAGACCTGGATCTTCACCTCCGGCGTCTGGATCTCCATGCGCTTGGGGTTGGAGAGATTGCCGGGCAGCAGCTCGGCCTCGGCGCCGAAGGTCTCCTCGCAGCGGCGGACAAAGCGCTCCCGCTCCTGGGACGTGGCGCCGCTGTTTTCCAGAATATCGCCCATCTCCTCGGGAGAGAGCGTCAGCGGCTCCGGGTCCTTGCTCTCCTTGTGCAGGGTGATCCGCTCGGAGAGCTGCTCGTGGACGGACTGCAGCACATCAAAGCGGCAATCCTGTTCCAGCGTGTCGCTCAGCAGTCCCTCAAAATGCTCCCGCTGGCGCCCGGCGGGCATGGGCACCTCCGTGCGGAACACCGCGTCGATGAAGTCCGCGTGGTCGGCCTTGCTGTCCCGGGTGTAGAAGAGGGCGCTGTAGAGATTGGCGGCCCGGTCGTCAAAGGCGGGGAAGAGGAAGCCCAGCTCCGGCGCGGAAACCACCTGGCCGGCGGTGGCACTGTGGAAGCGCTTTTCCTCCGGGGCGTAGCCCAGCTCCGCCTTGCCGCCCTTCACCGGGCAGACAGCGCAGAGCATGTATTTGTATACCTCGCCCGCGTCGTCCATGCTGCCGTCCTTGCCGTAGTGGGGGACGTCATACGTGTCAAAAGCCAGCAGGATCAGGTAGTTCTCCCCGTCCATATCCAGCTTCTCCATCACCGTGCGGTAAAACTGCTCCCGCAGGGCGGCGTCCTTTCCCTCACTCTTGCGCAGGGCGGAGAGCAGACGGTGCTCCTCACTGTCCAGCACCTGCTTCGTGGCGAAGGAGATGTTCAGCAGGTTCTTTCCCAGCGCGCCGGAGAGGGTCTTCTTCAGCAGCGCCAGATACTTTTCCTGCTCCTCCTGGGTCAGCAGGCCCAAGGACTCCTCCAACGTGGAGATGATCTCCTTGGCGCCGTTCACGTAGCAGCCGTAGAGATGGGTGATGCTGTTATGTTCCGGGCGGATCCGACGGCGGATCTCCCGCAGTTCTTTTTGATTCATGCCGTGTTCCTTTCTGCGCTACATTTGCACAAAGCGCATTATGGCACAATCAAAGCCTTTTGTCCAGTAAAAGCGGGGGGAAAGGATGTTGTCAACGCTTTCCTTTTTCGTGAGATGGTGCTATACTTCAATTAACAATGGATGGGAGGAATCGCCATGAGCGCGAAGAAAACCGAAGAAAAGAAAAAGCTCCGCCCGCTGCGGATGATCCTGCGGATCCTGGGCGGCATTCTGGCAGCGCTGCTGCTGGTGCTGCTGGTGATGTTCCTTATCCCCCTGACCGAGACGGGGGATCAGACCCCGGTAGAGGGCAGCGCGGACTGGATGGCGAGACTGGATGACAGCACCCCGCTTGACGCCGTTGTGATCCCCGGCACCCATGACAGCGGCACGGAGTTTGTGCAGCTTGCCTTCTTCTCCAAGTGCCAGGCCAAGGATATTGCCGGCCAGCTGGAGGCGGGCTACCGCTATCTGGACATTCGCCTTGCCGTGGACGGGGAGGGGATGAAGCTGATGCACGGCTTCACCAACTGCCGCAGCGGCGCCATGCCCTGGAACGGCACGCTGACCCTGGACGAGGTGCTGGAGGACTGCTATGTGTTCCTGGCCGAGCACCCCACCGAGACCGTGATTTTCGCCGTCAAGCAGGAGCACGGGGACGAGAGCGTGGCGGATTTTCAGCAGATCCTCAATACCTATGTGCAGAAGGAGCCGGAATTCTGGCTGCTGACGGATTCGATCCCCACCGTGGGAGAGGCCAGGGGCAAGATCGTCCTGCTGCGCCGCTATGAGGATGAGGCGGGCCTTGGCAGCGACGCCGGCATCCCCCTGCTGTGGGAAAACCAGAGCGGCCACGAGGATGTGAGTCTCAACACCGTCCGGGAGGACAACGGCAGCTACACCCTCTGGGTGCAGGATCGCTATGAGTACGGCTCCGAGGACAAGTGGGCGGCCTTCTGCGCGGGACTGGAGACGGCCGAGACCGGGGACGGCAATGTGGCCATCCACTTCCTCAGCACCAAGGGTACGGCCACCTTTGGCCACCCCTACCGCTATGCCCGCGCGCTCAACGGGAAGCTGATGGAGCGGGAAGAACTCTCCGGCTGGATCGTGGTAGACTTCGCCTCCGCGCCCCTGGCCGAGCATATCTACGAGTTCAACTTCCGCTGACGAAGGGGAAGTCTGATGCAATAAGCGCGTCGGTTTTTGACAGGTCGCCCCAGAAATAAAAACATTTTGTCGTATTTTTGGTTACAAAAACCATGCGCCTGTTCTCGGAATCGGTTGAAATTCACCCCTGCTTGTGCTATGATAGCGGCGAAAACAAAAGAAACGGACAGGGAGTTGTCCCCATGGAAAAGAAAGCCCCGGACAAGTTTATGCGAAAAACCCGCCTTCCCCATTGGAAGGTGATTTCTTTCCTGCTGCTGATCTTTGACGCAGCAGCCGTGAATGTATCCTTTCTTGCGGCGCTCTGGCTCCGCTTTGACTGCCAGTTTTCGCTGATCCCCCAGGTGTATTTGGGTGCATGGATGCATTTCACGCTGTTTTATACCGCCTTCTGCCTGCTGGTGTTCTGGCTGGGCAAGCTGTATCAGAGCATCTGGCGTTTCGCCAGCTTCCATGAACTGGAGCGCAGTCTGGTCGTGAATGCGATCACGGGCGCGGCGCACATCCTCGGTATCTCGCTGATTTTCCAGCGTATGCCCATCTCCTATTACGCTGTGGGCATTGTGCTGCAGACGGTTCTGGTGACCGCCATTCGCTTCGCCTATCGCTTCGTGCTGCTGCTGCGCAGCTCCCGAGGCAAGCAGGGCAGCGCCCTTCATCGGGTGATGCTGATCGGGGCCGGTTCCGCCGGACAGCTGATCCTGCGGGATCTGATGAAGTCCAACGAGAGCCGGGACAAGGTCTGCTGCATCATCGACGACAATCCCAACAAGTGGAACCGCTATGTGGAGGGGGTTCCCGTGGTGGGCGGCCGGGAAGACATTCTGCTGGCCTGCGAAAAGTACAAGATCGAGCGGATCTACTTTGCCATCCCCTCCGCCTCCGCCGTGGATAAGCGGGATATTCTGGACGTCTGCAAGGAGACCGGCTGCGAGCTGAAAACGCTTCCCGGCATCTTCCAACTGGTAGAGGGCAGCGTTACCGTCGGCGCTATGAAGGACGTGGCCATTGAGGATCTGCTGGGGCGGGAACCCATCCAGGCAGATATGACGGATGTGTTCAACTTCCTGGCGGGAAAGACCATTCTGGTCACCGGCGGCGGCGGCTCCATCGGCAGCGAGCTCTGCCGGCAGATCGCTTCCCACAATCCCAGACAGCTGATCATCTTTGACATCTATGAGAACAACGCCTACGAGATCCAGCTGGAGCTGCGGGACAAGTATCCTGAACTGAATCTGGTGACGCTGATCGGCTCCGTGCGGGACAGCCGCCGTCTGGAGCAGGTCTTCTCCCAGTATCATCCGGACGTGGTCTATCACGCCGCAGCCCACAAGCATGTGCCTCTGATGGAGGACAGCCCCTGCGAGGCCATCAAGAACAACGTCATCGGTACATACAAGACCGCCTATGCCGCCATGGTTCACGGCTGCAGGCGCTTTGTGCTCATCAGCACCGACAAGGCCGTGAATCCCACGAACATCATGGGCGCCTCCAAGCGCCTGTGTGAGATGGTGATCCAGACTCTGGACCGCAAGGTGCAGGAGGGCAGACCCTATGATGTGCCGGTACTCTTCACCCATGGCGGGAAGGAGACGGATACCGAGGGGCGCAGACATCTGCCTGCGGAGGACATTCACACGGAGTTTGTAGCCGTGCGCTTCGGCAACGTCCTGGGCAGCAACGGCTCGGTGGTGCCGGTCTTCAAGCGGCAGATTGCCAAGGGCGGCCCTGTAACGGTGACGCATCCGGATATTATCCGCTATTTCATGACCGTGCGCGAGGCGGTGAGCCTGGTGCTGCTGGCCGGCACCTATGCCAAGGGCGGCGAAATCTTTGTGCTGGACATGGGTAGTCCGGTGAAGATCGACACCCTGGCCCGCAATCTGATCCGCCTCTCCGGCTTCGTGCCCGACCAGGACATCAAGATCGAGTACACCGGTTTGCGTCCGGGTGAGAAGCTCTATGAGGAAAAGCTGATGGCGGAGGAGGGCTTGAGGAAAACCCCCAACGACCTGATCCACATCGGCAGCCCCATCCCCTTTGACGCCGACACCTTCCTGCAGCAGATGGACCCGCTGATGGAGGCGGCCTATGCCAACCGGGAGGATATTCGCGCTCTGGTAGCGGACATGGTCTCCACCTACCATCCGGCAGGGGAGCAGCACCCGGTGGAGCCTGCCCCCGTTCGTGCGGATCGGGCAAGGGAGCCGGTTCCCGCCCGCTGACGAGAAGTGTCATTTTGAAAGCCAATGCCTCTGTTCTCCCTGCATGGGAACAGGGGCATTTTCATGCGCTTTTTGCCGCCTGTATCCGCAGCGGGGATCATTTGATGCTTGATCGCAGAGCCAAATCCGGAGCTGGAAAAACAGTTCTTCATAATTTGACATTAATAACATTATCACGACAAATATACAGATTTTGCCGCATATAACGCATGATTTCCGCACAAAAACATAGATAGAGCCTATGCTCCGGAAAAGGCTCTTTATATTGACAAATACACCGCCGGGTGATACACTTCTTTTATTGTAGACATGGATAAAGAGGGATTACATATGGGAATTGAAAAATACAGGGAAGACCCTCGTTTCCGGGGAATCGAAGCACTCTCTGCGAAAGCCTGGCTCTCCTCGCCGACCATGCACGGAGAAGAGCAATTCTATGTGGATGAGGCCATCCGCACCAACTGGGTCTCTACCATCGGCGCCAATATCAACGCGGTAGAGCGGGCCTTTGTCGAGAAAATCGGCCGCCCCTACGCGGTCGCGCTGGGCTGCGGCACGGCGGCGCTGCATCTGGCCACCCGTCTGTGCGGTATCGAGCTCTACGGGGAGCCTGCCACGGGCCATGGCAGCCTGGAGGGACGCAAGGTCTTCTGTTCGGATATGACCTTCGACGCTACGGTGAACCCTGTCGCCTATGAAGGCGGCGAGGCCGTCTTTATCGACACGGAGCGGGACACCTGGAATATGGATCCCCGCGCGTTGGAGAAGGCTTTTGAGCTGTATCCGGACGTGAAGCTGGTCGTGATGGCGCATCTCTACGGCACCCCCGGCAAGATCGACGACCTGCGCGCTGTGTGCGCAAAGCACGGCGCCATGATCGTGGAGGATGCGGCGGAATCCCTGGGCGCTACCTACAAGGGCGTTCAGACCGGCTGCTTCGGCACCGAGAGCGTCATCAGCTTTAACGGCAACAAGATTATAACCGGCTCTGCAGGCGGCATGCTCTTGACCGATACGGAGGAGAAGGCTGCCCGGGTGCGCAAGTGGAGCACCCAGTCGAGAGATCCGGCGCCCTGGTACCAGCACACGGAAATGGGCTATAATTACCGGATGAGCAACATCGTTGCCGGCGTCGTGCGCGGTCAGATCCCCCATCTGGAGGAGCATATCGCCCAGAAGAAGGCGATCTACGAGCGCTATCGGGAGGGGCTGCGGGGCCTGCCCGTCACCATGAATCCCTATGACGCGGAAAACAGTGAGCCCAACTACTGGCTCAGCTGCCTGCTCCTTGACGAGGATGCCATGTGCTTCCAGGAGCGGGGCGATCTGCGTGCAGAGTACCGGACGGAGCCGGGCAAGAGCTGCCCCACGGAGATCCTGGAGGCGCTGGCCGCCTTCAACGCCGAGGGCAGACCCATCTGGAAGCCCATGCACATGCAGCCCATCTACCGCGGCCACGGCTTCGTGAGCCTGGGGGAGGACATGGGCGCCGACATCTTCCAGCGCGGCCTGTGCCTTCCCAGCGACAATAAAATGACGAAGGAACAGCAGGACACGGTGATCGAGATCATCCGCCGCTGCTTTGACTGAAGGGTGTAGAATGGCAGAGGAGAATAACAAACATAAGCCCTATGGGCCCTATGAGAAGTATATCAAGCGTCCGCTGGACTGCGCCCTGGCCTGCACCGCTCTGGCGGTTTTGAGCCCGGTTTTCGGTGTGACGGCTCTTTTGGTGCGAACCAAGCTGGGCAGTCCCGTGCTGTTTCACCAGGAGCGCCCCGGGAAGAATGGGAAGATATTCCGGCTGTATAAGTTCCGCTCCATGACGGATGCAAGAGATGAAAACGGAGAGCTTCTCCCGGACGATGAACGACTGACCCGCTTTGGCCGCCTGCTGCGTTCCACCAGCCTGGATGAACTTCCGGAGCTGTGGAACATCGCGAAGGGGGACATGGCCATCGTTGGGCCGCGGCCGTTATTGTCGCAATACCTCCCCTTTTATACCGAAAGGGAGAGACACCGCCATGATGTTCGTCCGGGTTTAAGTGGGCTGGCGCAGGTGAACGGAAGGAACTTCGTTACGTGGGAGAAAAAGCTGACTCTGGATGTACAGTATGTGGATAAAATCACCTTTATAGGAGATACCAGTATTATATTGCGTACAATTTTTCAAGTGTTGAAGAAGGAAGGCGTTGCACCGGATTCGGATACGGCGGAAACCTATCTGGATCGTGAGCGCAGCGCAGAACACGGAGTTTAAGCGGATGGAAACACCGTATTTCTTGCTGAAGGAAGAGCTACTCTCGCAGAATATTGCCGGATTTCAGGGTGCGCTACGAGAGATCTGGCCCAATTCGATTCTTGCGTATTCCGTAAAAACAAATTCCCTCCCCTGGATTCTTCGGTGGATGGATGCACATGGGGTATATGCGGAGGTAGTCTCTGACGAGGAATATGATCTGGCCATGCTTTCCGGGTACACAGAAGATCACCTCGTGTTTAACGGCCCCATTAAAGGACTGAAAAAAATTAGAAGTGCACTGCATCAGGGAGGAATTGTCAACATTGACTCTGAGAAGGAACTGCTCTATCTATCCGCAGAAAAGCCAACATGCAGAGGCGTGCTTGGAATTCGGGTGAATGTGAATCCCGCACTTTTCTCGGAAAAGGATGTGGGCTATCAGGAGGACGGATTCCGTTTTGGCTTTTCGGAGGAGAACGGAGAATTGGCCCGTGCACTGGACTCGCTGGAAGAAGCTTACCAGACCCGGTCCTTCGGCTTGCATTTGCATGTGAATTCTGTCACCCGTTCCGTTGATGTTTATCGTGCCATCGCCCGCTTCGCCGCAGCGCTGGTGCAAAAATATCGGCTTACGCCAAGCTTTGTGGATATAGGAGGCGGCTTTTTCGGCGGTGTCCCCGGAAAGGCGACTCCGAAGGAATACCTGGAGGCAATCAAAAGCGAGTTGGTGCCTGTGGTAGATCCCTTGATTACAAAGCTGATTTTGGAGCCTGGCTCTGCCGCCGTGGGATCCTGTTTTGAATTGCATACGACCGTGCTGGATGTGAAAGATACAGCCAGAGCCCGGATAGTGACAACAGACGGCAGCAGAATTCATATTGATCCGCTCTGGATCAAAAAAAGATATCTCTACACATTGGAGACGGAAGGAAAGCGCTGCCCCAGACAGGTCATTTGCGGATATACCTGTATGGACCATGATCGTCTTATGATACTGGAGGACGAGCCGGAACTTTCACCAGGGGATCATATCGTATACGCAAGAGTTGGAAACTATACCGTTACCTTTGGCGGACCCTTTATCCGCTATCTGCCGCCTGTGTATGTGCAAATCGGCGTCCAGACCAGGCTGATCCGCAGAAGGATGGATGTCGAGGATTATTATAGATTGGAGTTCGTGGAATGAATTGTCTGATGTGCAGTGTGGGCCGCCGCTGTGAGCTGTTGAAGGATTTCCGGGCCTCAATGGAACCGGGCTCCCGCATCGTGGCTACTGACAACAGCCCATATGCTCCTGCGCTGTATTTTGCCGACAAGAGGATTCTTGTCCCCCGGATTGATGCGCTGGAATATATTGACATGTTGCTGGAGATCTGCCGGCAGGAAAAGATCCAGATGGTGACAACGCTGATCGATCCGGAAATCATGATTCTGGCGGAAAACCGGGAAAAATTTGAAGCCCTTGGCGTGCAGGTGCTTGCGCCGTATGCGTGGACGGCGAGACTCTGCTTCAATAAGTACGAAATGTTTCGATTCTTGATGGAAAAAGGGATTCGGACGCCCAAAACCTGGGGGAGCTATGAGGAGACAGCGAATGCAATTCAAAAGGGAGAGCAGTGTCTTCCCGTTTTTGTGAAGCCGCGTACCGGCAGCGGCAGTGTGGGGGCCCGCAAGGTGTATGATCTGGAATCCCTTCGAGCCGCGTTTGAACAGGATCCCACTCTGATCGCGCAAGAGCTGATGACTGGGGAGGGGGCCTTTGACCTGGATGCGGATGTGTATGTGGATACGATAAGTCACAAGCCTGTTGCGATCTTTTCCAAGAGAAAACTCTCTACGACCATCGGAGGAGCGAATAAAACGGTTTCCTTTAAGGATGAGAAGCTGTTTCACTTTGCCAGAGACGCGCTGCGGCACTTTGATTTTAACGGCCCGTTGGATGTGGATTTCTTCTACAAGGACGGTGAGTACTATCTTTCTGAAATCAATCCACGCTTCGGCGGAGCCTATCTCCATGCCTATGGAGCAGGCGTGGATTTTATTAAGATGATCGAAAAAAACCTTGTGGGAGAGGTGAACGAATGCCAGATCGGCAACTATGAAGAAGGCGTTGTGATGATGATGTATGACAGCGTTGTGATTCAGAAGGAAGAGGACCTGGCAAGGGCATGAGGAAAGTAATATGCGGATCTTGATTTTGTCCAACAGCGACAGTGGCCTGTATCAGTTCCGGAAAGAGCTGATCCGGGATCTAAGCGCATCTCATACCGTCATTTGCAGCGTTCCGAATGCCGACGGTTTTCTCGGAAAGCTGGAAGAATTGGGCTGCACCTGCGTAGAGACAGATTTTAACCGACGGGGGACAAATCCTGTTTCAGAGCTGAAACTGTTTGCGCTTTACAAAAAGCTGATCCATAAGCATAAGCCCGATATCGTTTTTACTTACACCATCAAGCCCAATGTTTACGGCGGCATGGCCTGTGCTTCGCTGGGGGTCCCCTATGTGGCGAATATTACTGGACTTGGCACCGCGGTGGAGAATGGCGGAATGATGCAGATAATTACCCTGGCACTCTATCGGCTTGGGCTGAGGAAGGCGCAGAAGGTCTTTTTTCAGAACACGTCGAACCGGGATTTTATGCTGCGGCACCATGTGATTCGAGGCCAGTACGATTTGCTGCCGGGTTCCGGCGTGAATCTGGAGGGCTTTCCTGTTTTGCCTTTTCCCGCCGGCGAGACTGTGGATTTTGTCTTTATTGCCCGCATCCGGAAGGAGAAGGGAATCGACCAGTACCTGGAGGCTGCAGAGGCAATTCGAGCCCGTTATCCGCAGACCCGATTCCATATCTGCGGCGGCTGTGAGGAAGATTATCGCAATCGGTTGGAGGATCTACAGGAAAAGGGCGTGATCTGCTATCACGGCGAAGTTGATAATATCCGTCAGATCCATGCCATCTCCCAATGCACGGTCCATCCGACCTATTATCCCGAGGGAATGTCAAACGTCCTGCTGGAGAGCTGCGCCTGCGGCCGCCCGATCATCACCACAGACCGACCGGGCTGCCGGGAGATCGTAGAGGACGGAATCAACGGCTTTGTGGTTCGGCAAAAGGACAGCGCCGATCTGATTGCCAAGATCGAGCGATTCCTCGCTCTGGAGCCAGAACGCCGGCGGCAGATGGGACTTGCCGGTCGGGCCAAGGTGGAGCGGGAGTTTGACCGGAAGATCGTGATTGAAAAATATATGGGAGAACTGCCCCATGGACTATAAAAAAATCATCCGCTCCCCGGCTGCGCGTCAGAGAATCCTCGGCCTGCTGCGTTTCGTGCCGGATGTGCCGATGCTGAAGCTCCAGTACCGGATCAAAACCGGTCGCAGCCTGGAATTGAAAAAGCCCCGCCGTTTTACAGAGAAGTTGCAGTGGTACAAGCTCTATTACCACAATCCGCTTTTGCATCTATGCGCGGACAAATACGCCGTGCGCACGTATGTAGAGCGCAAGGGCCTGGGCGAGCTTCTGGTGAGGCTGTATGCCCGGTACGACAATGTGGATCAGGTGGATTGGCGCGACCTTCCGCAGCGTTTTGTTATCAAAACCACCAATGGCGGCGGAGGGCTGAACGTGATCGTCTGCCCCGATAAGGCTGCGCTGAATCTGGACGAGGCACAGGAAAAGCTCCGCTGCGAGAAGTCCAAGCCCAGGGACGGCGGCCGAGAGTGGGCTTATTATGGCCTGGAACCCGGCATTATTGTGGAGGAACTGCTGGAAAACAAGGAAGACCCTGAGGCAGGAATCCACGACTATAAGTTTTTCTGTTATGACGGGAAGCCGCAGTTTATTGTTGTGGATACAGACCGCTATACGGGGCATAAGCGAAATTTTTATGATACAGAGTGGAATGATCTGCATATCGTCAGCGATTGTCCGCCCTGCAGCAGGGAGCTTCCCCGACCGGACACCCTTGCGGAGATGCTTCATGCCGCTGCGGTTCTCTCGGAGGACTTTCCCTTTGTGCGCGTAGATCTCTACAGCGTAAACGGGAAGGTGTATTTCGGAGAACTGACCTTCTATCCCTGGAGCGGATATGTGCAGTTCCAGCCGGATGAAGCAGATTACCTTCTTGGAAAAGACTTTCCGTTGAAATCATTTGAAGGATAGTAGGATGCCGCGAATGCCGATGCAAGACCAACACAATAGAATACGCGCCTGGGACTGGCTGCTGATTCTCGGACTGACATTGGCCCCCATGACCGGTCTGCGAATCTGGAAGATCGGCCCTGCAGAGTTGCTGGTGCTGGTATGGTGTCTGCGCTATCTTCCCAGAAGGAGAGTTCCCAACGGCGCGCTTATGCGCTTTTTCCTGCTGTTTTACGGCGCTATGGCGATCGGAACCATGATGGGCCTGTTTTTGACGCCGGAAGAGACAGATCTTTCCGACTGGCCTACCTGGCTGTACCTGATGCTCGTTTCCCTGTGCATGTATCAGGGCTTGCGAAATAACGAGCTTGTCTATAACGAGAAGCTCCTGACCCGCTTTGCCACGCTGGCGACGCTGCTGCAGCTGCTACTGTACATCATGGCCGAATCAGGGGTTCGGACGGTCTTCGGCGCGCCACTCTGGTTCTACTATCGTTATTCCGGCGGAGGCACCAACCCGCATCAGGTGGCGGTGATGATGTGCGGTCTGACCTTTGTGTTCGCCCGGGAAATCCTGAACAAACGTCATCTGTTGTGGAATCTGCTGCTGTTGATCGGCAGCATCACGGTCCTGCTGGCTACCCAGTCCTCCACCGGCGTGATGGCTTTGGCGATGGGTCTGTTCCTGGAGTTTCTGGTATATATCAACCGCATGGCGGGTGGACGGCGTGGCCGGGTTTTCTTGATCTTGTTAGAGGGGCTTGTCTGTACGCTTCTGATGCTGGTCCTCTATCGACTGCTTTATTCCTATGCATACACCTGGATCTCTAACGATTCCAATGGCCTAGGTCGGCTGGAGATCTTTGCCAATATCAAAACGACTTTTGAAAAGGATCCGTTTTTCGGCCTCGGCCCTGGAATGCATTCCACATCCGGAGGCCGCCTGATTGAGTACCACAACACGTATCTGGAGATCTTGGCGGCTTCCGGCATGGTAGGGGCGATCGCGTTTTTGATTTTTACGATTCGCTTGTTGCAAAAAATCACCAGGGACACCACCTTCCTTCCCGCTATCGCCGCCATGTATGCCTATGGCTTTGCAGGATTTGCCATGCGAAGACTGGTGTATTGGGGCATTGTCGTGTTCGTGCTCGTGATCTGCGAACAGATCAGGAAGAACACCTATATTGCGTATCATGCGAGGGAACCGGTATGAAAAAATACTATGAGGAAGTGGATATCCTCAGGGGAATTGCCATCATCCTGGTTCTGCTGGGACATTCGATCATTGTGTTTCCCGTGAATCTGAATGATATTCCCTGGTGCGGAACCCTGCATGATTTAGCAAGCTCGGTGCACCTTCCGCTGTTCTTCCTGTCTTCCGGCTTCTGCTTTTCCTACAGAGGTTATCCCGACTTGCTGCGCAGAAAGACGCCCAGGCTTTTGATCCCATATCTGGTTTTCACGACGCTGAATTTGGCGGCTGAATTACTTCTGCCTACCCTGGTGAACGAACCAAAGCCTCTGGGGGAGCTGCTGCTGAATTATGTGACCGGCGGCGCGGAATGGTTCCTGTATACCCTGATGATCGTCTTCCTCCTGTTCCCCTTGCTGATTATGCTGGGGAAGAGGAAAGGAGGCACCGCTGCAGCGTGCATGTTCCTTTTGGGCCTGTATCTCTATCCTGCGTGGCCTGTTGTCTGCAATCTGGACCGGCTTGCAAAGTATTTTCTGTACTTTGCTGCCGGGTATGTGATCCGGACAAACAAGGAGAGCGGGGGAAAACTGTACTTTTCCGTGGAAAAGAGAATCGGCCGTCCGCTCCTGAGCCTTGCTGCCTTTCTGCTTTGGATCGGCTGGTTTTTTGTGACTCGCCTTATCACAATCCCGGTTTTGGGCCGTGCTTCCGCATTGGCGACGGCCTGCTGCGGAATGATTTTTTGGCTGACCCTTGCGCTTGCGCTGTCCGGCACGAAGCATGGACACAGACTGGCGGAGGTCGGTAAGTATTCTCTGCAGCTCTATCTGTTTAACGGGTATTTGCTCACTGTTTCCAGAACGGTGCTGGTAAATATCCTTGGCGTGACTTCGCCGCTCCTGATCATTTTCGGAAATCTGCTTGTGATACTGGGAATCTCGTATTTGCTCATCCGAACCGTTGTGGCGAAGGTAAAACTGTTACGATTCTTGACCGGTATAATATGAAAGAATAAAAGAATGACTCTAGAAAACAGGAATGATGCCGGCGGAAGCCTGGGTAAGCAGATCTTCCGCGGCACGCTGATCATTATCTTTGTCTCCATTCTGGCCAAGCTCTCCGCTTTTCTTTCCGAAGCGGTGAACGCGGCGTACATGGGTACCAGCAAGGAGAGCGACGCCTATTATATGGTGGCCGGGATCCAGCAGGTGCTCTATCCGATGCTCAGCATCGGAATCTGGAAGGTTTTCCTTCCGGTTTATAAAGACAAAATCACCCGGGAGGGCCACAGCGCGGCGGAAAGCCTGTCGAATAAAATGATCAGCTTCTTTTCGCTGGTCTCGCTGGCCGCGGTCGTCCTGCTGATGTTGTTCAGCCGGCAGGTCGTGTCAGTAGTGGCGACCGGGTTTACCGGAGAAACGAAGGAGCTGTGCATCGATCTGGTGCGCATCTCCGCGCCCATGTACCTCTTTATCGTGGCGGCGGCAATCTACGCTGTCATGCTGCAGTGCCACAACAAGTTCTTCGGCAGTCAGATCCGCGAGGTGGCTTCGCACCTGCCTTCGATCCTGGCGGCGATCCTCTTGTATCGCCGGTTCGGCATTCGCGTCATGGCGCTGGCCTTGGTGGCCGGCGGCATCCTGCGCCTGCTGATCGAATTGCCGTTTGTGGACTGGGGCTACCGCTACAAGCCGGATTTCCGCTTCAAGGGCAAGGAATTCGGGCTGATGCTCAAGCGGCTCCCTTCCGCGCTTCTGTCGGAAGGAGTTCAGCAGATTAACGCCCTGATCGACAGGAGCATGGCCTCGTCCTTCCCGGAGGGGGCGGTATCCGCGCTGAACTATGGCAATCGCCTCTGCAATGTGTTCAGCGGCCTGCTTTCCTCGGCCATCTCTACCGCGCTGTTTCCGCAAATGGTGGAGCTGATCTCGCAGAAGAAGCACAGGGAGCTGAGCGGTCTGATGACCAAGATCTTGAATCTTTTCCTGCTCCTGATGGTGCCGGTGACGGTCGCCTGCGTCCTTTTCAGCAGCGATCTGGTTTCCGCGGTCTATGAGCGGGGCGCCTTTCAGGCGGAATCTACGCTGCTGACATCGGGCGTTTTTACCTGCTACAGCATCGGCTTGCTCTTCGCTGCGTCATCAGCGGTGGTCTCGAATATTTTTTACGGCTTTGGGGATACCAGGACGCCTCTCCTGATCAGCGTTTTCCATATGTTTGTCAATGTTGGCCTGAATCTTTGGCTGTCCAGGTTAATCGGCGTCAAGGGGCTCGCCCTGGCAACATCCCTGTCCGCCGTGCTGACTTACGGGATCCGCCTGTTTCTGATGAAAAAAATAGTGAGCCCAGAGTGGAAAAGCATAATGTGGACATGCATCAAGACGGTGCTTGCCTCCGCCGCGGCCTGCGGTGCTGCGTATTTCGCGGCCTCTCTGGCCGGCGCGAATGTGCTTCTTCGGCTCCTTGTAGCGGCAGGAACAGCTGTTCCGCTGTATCTGGCTGCCGTAATATTTCTGAAGGTGCAGGCAATGAGCGACCTGCTTGCGCTGCTCCGGAAAAAGAAATAAAGCCGCCTCCTTCAGTTCGCGTTGGACGGAAGGAGGGGCAAACGGGAAAAGGAACTCCCAATCGAATTACGCCGAAGACTTTGCTTCTGGGGAAAGAGGAGATACAGTGAACAATTCAGCAGAAGATCGCGTTTTCAGAATGGAAGAGCTGCAAGAGATCGGCACGGATATGCTGCGGCATGTGGCTGAGATCTGTGAGCGGGAGAACATCCATTACTGCCTGTTCTTTGGCTCCATGCTGGGCGCAGTGCGCCATCATGGGCCGATCCCCTGGGATTATGACATTGACATCGCGGTTCACGAGGACGAGCTGGATCGCTTTTTGGCCGCCATGGAGAAGGAGCTGCCCCCAAAGTATTGGGTGGATTTCCGCAGCTCCGTTGACACACCCAAATGCTTCCCGCGTATTGGGCTCACCGGGTATGATACCCATTCGCTGCACATTGACGTCTATCGGATGGTTGGCTTTCCCGATTCGCTGAAGAAGAGCAAGGCCATCGTCAAGTACGGACGGCTGCTTCTGGAAATGAAGCTGGTGAAAAATGCAGACCTTGAGGATTACAGCGGGAAAAAGAAGGAAAAAATCCAGAAGCT
Organism: uncultured Eubacteriales bacterium; assembly: GCA_900319635.1. Classification (GTDB taxonomy): domain Bacteria; phylum Bacillota; class Clostridia; order Oscillospirales; family Oscillospiraceae; genus Limivicinus. The sequence goes on from ONPF01000003.1 coordinate 98,086, forward strand.
CCGTAAGCTGCTGGTATTTACCAGCCCGGAGTTTATTACAAAGCGTTTTGACGCGCTCTGCCGGCGCTATTCCTTTGCCAAATGCAACAAGGTCGGATTGAATGCCTGTAAGGGCGGTATCCGATACATATATGAGAAAGAAATGATCGAGGACACCATTCTGGTGGATTACCTTGATTTTAAGGTTCGGATCCCACGGGAGTATGACCGCATCCTGCGCGGCTTTTACGGTGACTATATGAAGCCTCCCCGGCAGGAGCTGATCGACGCAGAGATGAGCGGGGAGTATCGTATCAGGGCATTGCGCTAACGCTGATTACCCAAATACAAATCGGAACGGAGCGAAGATCTGCGCCGGATCGGTTTGCGGTTCGGAAAGACTATTGGGAGGAAACCAATAATGTTAAATTTCACGGTCGGCCCGGTCATGTGCAGCGAAGCCGTCTGTGCTGTCGGGGGCGAGCAGGTTCCGTATTTCAGAACGGCGGAGTTTTCTGCCACCATGCTGGAGAATGAAAGGCTGATGCTCAAGTTCACCAAGGCGCCGGAGGGCTCCAAGGCGGTTTTTATGACCAATTCCTCCACGGGCTCTATGGAAGCGGTTGTCATGAACTGTTTTACGGAAGAGGACAGCGTTCTGGTCATTGACGGCGGCAGCTTCGGCCATCGTTTTGTAGAACTCTGCGAGATCCACCAGATCCCTCACACGGTTTTGAAGCTTGCCCATGGGCAGAAGCTGACAAAACAGCTGCTCTATGCCTATGACGGACAAGCTTTCACCGGCCTGCTGGTCAATATTGACGAGACCTCCACAGGCGTGCTGTACGATTCCGAGATGATCGGGGAGTTCTGCCGGAAGAATCATCTGTTCTACGTCTGCGATTGCGTTTCCGCTTTCCTGGCGGATCCCTTTGATATGGCTGCCTGCGGAGCGGACGTGATGATCACCGGATCTCAGAAGGTGCTGGCCTGCCCTCCCGGCATTTCTATCATCGTCCTTGCGCCCCGTGCGGTGGAGCGGGTGACAAGCCGAAAGGTCAGGTCCATGTACTTTAACCTGGCCGATGCGCTGCTCAACATGCAGCGGGGTCAGACGCCCTTTACGCCCGCAGTCGGCATTCTCCGGCAGATCAACGCCCGCCTCCGGGAGATCGAGGAGGCCGGCGGCGCGGATGCGGAGATCGCCCGGGTTGCTGAACAGGCAGAGGATTTTCGGAAAAAGATTCGGGAATTGCCCTTTGAATTTGTGTCGGAGTCTCCGGCCAACGGCGTCACGCCTGTCCACCCGCTGCATGCCGATGCGTATCAGATTTTCCTGACCCTGAAGGATGAATACGGCATATGGATCTGCCCCAACGGCGGCGACATGAAGAGCACGATTTTCCGGGTTGGCCACATTGGCCACCTGAGTCATGAGGATAATACGACCCTGATTAACGCACTGAAGGATATGCAGAAAAGGGGATTGCTGTGATTGCCCCGAAGGAGAAAGAGCATGGTAAAGGTTATTACTTACGGCACCTATGATCTGCTGCATTACGGTCATATTCGCCTGCTGGAGCGGGCGAAGGCCCTGGGCGATTATCTGATTGTTGGGATTACCAGCGATGATTATGATAAGACGCGGGGGAAGATCAACAACCAACAGTCTCTGATGGAGCGGATTGCCGGGGTGGAGGCCACGGGTCTGGCGGATGAGATCATTGTGGAAGAATACGAGGGCCAGAAGATCGACGATATCCGCCGGCATAATGTGGATATTTTCACGGTGGGCTCCGACTGGGAAGGAAAGTTCGACTATCTGAACGAGTATTGCAAGGTGGTCTATTTGCCCAGAACCCAGGGCGTTTCCAGCTCGGAAATCCGCGCGGAAAAACGGAAGCTTCTGATCGGAACCATCAGCGATACCGCCCTCAACAAGAAGTTTATCAAAGAAGTTGGGTACGTCAACGGCGTTGAATACCGGGATTGTGATGAAACGCTGGAGGGCGTTGACGCAGTTTATATTGCGACGCTGCCCGAGAAACACTATGAGGATGTGAAGAACGCGCTTTTGCGCGGCAAGCATGTAATATGTGAGTCGCCCATCGCAATCAGAAGGGAACAATGCGAAGAACTGATGGCTCTGGCGGAGGAAAAGAACCTGATCCTGGCGGACGCCATCAAAACCGCGTACTCTACGGCCTATTCCCGCCTGCTGGTTGTGGCCAAGAGCGGGCGGATCGGGGAGATCGTTTCGGTGGACGCTACCTGCACCAGCCTTCAGGACGGCGCGTGGGAAGAGGGAGCTGACCTTACCAATAAGCAGAACAGCATCTGCGCCTGGGGTCCGACTGCGTTGCTGCCGGTTTTTCAGCTTTTGGGCACGGGCTATAAGAAGAAAACGATCCAGTCCCGTTTCCTGGACCGGGAGCTGCTGTTTGACGGCTTTACCAAGATCGATTTCGTCTATCCCAGTGCCGTTGCCTCTGTAAAGGTCGCCAAGGCAGCCAAGGCCGAAGGCGAGCTGATCGTTACAGGCACCAAGGGCTATATCTATGTGCCGGCGCCCTGGTGGAAGACGGACTATTTTGAGGTTCGCTTTGAGAACCCTTCCGAGAACAAACGATATTTTTATCAGCTTGACGGGGACGGGATCCGCTATGAGATCGTGGCCTTTGCCAAGTCGATCGAAAGGAAGCGGAGAGATTTCTATATAAGCCGGGAAACAAGCACGGCCATAGCTTCGGTCATGGATGATTTCTACCGCAGATGCTTTGAGGAAATATAAAGGGGGTACCCCCATGAGTCATGTAAAAGAAATACCGCCGCAAGAGCTTAGAAAGATGCAGCTGCTCCAGTTCGATATGCTGGTGGAGATGGATCGTGTGTGCAGAGCCAATGGGATCCCGTACACGATCTCCAACGGAACGCTGTTGGGCGCGATCCGCCATAAAGGATATATCCCCTGGGATGATGACGCGGATACGATGATGCTGCGTCAGGATTACGAAAAGTTCAAGCAGTGCGCGGATCAGCTGAATCCGGATATCTGCTTTTTCCAGGATCATTCCACCGATCCGGAGTATCGCTGGGGCTATGGAAAACTACGCCGCACGGGAACGGAATATATTCGCGCCGGTCAGGAGCATATGAAAAACAAGACCGGTCTGTTTATCGACGTCTTCCCTATGGACGATATCCCCAAAAGCAGCTTGGGACAGGCTTGCATGGTTTTCCTAAGCTACTGTATGCGAAAAATCACCTACTCCGAAGTAGGCCGGATGAATACCACCGGATTTTGGAGGTGCTGGTATTCTGCCCTCTCAAAGATCCCGCTGCGCTTTGTGTTCGGCGTGCTGGGAATCTATGCAAAACGCAGCTCGGATGACAGCGAAAACCGGGTTACAACGCTTTGCATGCCGATTCGCAGGAGAGTGGATCCCTACTCAGGGGAAAAGGTATACGGAAGACCCAAAAAGTGGATGCTGGAGAGAGCAGAATATGACTTCGAGGGACAAAAGCTGTTTGGCCCCAAAGACTATGACAAGTGCCTCTCCTGGCAATACGGGAAGAACTATATGACGCCGCCCCCCGAATCGCAGAGAGGGCAGCATGCGCCGGTTTCGGACTACTCCTTTGGGGAGGCAAAGCCGGTCTATACACCATCAATGCAAGAAGGGGAGTAAATGACGGATGGAGCCTGTTGATTGCAGAAACAAGCGGCTTTTGATTTTGGGAGGAAGCGGGCCTTATCGCAAGGTGGTTCAGGCAGCCCGGGAAATGGGCGTATACACGATCGTGGTTGACAGACATGCCAGCAGCGGCGTGAAACAGCTTGCGGATATGTGTATCTCCTATGATCTGCTGGATGTCGAGGGAATCCTTGCCTGGTGCAGAGAAAACCCGGTGGACGGCGTCATGAACTTTTGCGTGGATTTTGCCCAGAAGACGCAGCTGAAACTGGCGAAAGCGCTTGGCCTGCCCTGCAGCTATGAGGAAGACCAGGTCAGGATCTTTTCGGATAAGAGCCAGTTTAAAAAGGTACTTGTAGAAAGCGGGCTTTCTGTTATCCCAAGCTATTCAGAAGAAGATATCGAGACGGATCGCGTGGAATACCCCATCCTGATCAAGCCTGCGGAGAGCAGCGGCTCCCGTGGGAGTATGATCTGTGAGGACCGGGAGACCGCCAGAGCTGCGCTTGTCCAGGCAAAGGAAACCTCCAGAAATGGCAAGGCAGTCCTGGAAAAATACATGCAGGATGCGCAGGAATTTCAATTCACCTATTTCCTTGTCAACGGGAAGGTCTATCTGATCCGAACGGCGGACAGCTATGAGGGGAGCAAGGCAGATCGACTGGAACGAGTTGTCGCCTGCGGGATCTCGCCCTCCCGCTATACGGACGAGTATGTCAGCACTACCCATGAAAAGGTCGTAAGCATGTTCCGCAAGCTGGGCTTGAAGAACGGACCGTGCTTTATGCAAGGGTTTTACGATCATGGCGTTTTTCGCTTCTTTGATCCGGGAATGCGTTTTCCGGGTGTGGACTATGATCGTGTTTATCAGCGGGAATTTGGCGTGGATCTTGCAAAGCTCATGGTGGAGCTTGCCTTAACAGGAAAAATTGCCGAGGATATCTTACCGGACGACATGGCGCGTCTGAACGGAAAAACGGCTGCAGTTCTGTTCCCGTTTATGAAGGCGGGCAATTTCACAAGCCTGGCAGGAGAAGAGATCCTGAGACAGGATGCGCGTGTGTTTTCGTACAGCCTCCGTCATGAGCCGGGCAGTCGGGTGGAATGGACCTATGACGTTAATCAGCGGCTTGCCGAGATCGATTTGATCGGCGCCGATAAAGAGGATCTGAGAGAAGCGATCAAGAGAATTCAAACCCAACTCCATGCGCTGGATCAAGAGGGAAGGGAAATGCGGTTTAGTCCCTTTGATGTTTACAGATTTTAAGTTCGATTGTGCCATGAGTCCTCAGAAAGGAAGGAAAAAACCATGAATTTCGAAAAAGTTCCAAGTACACTACTGCTGACGGAAGAAGATGTAAGAAAAGTATATCAGGATGATTTATCGGTAGCACTAAGAATTGTAGAGGAATCTTTTCATAAGCGCATGGAGAACGATGTGCTGATGCCGGATAAGATTTCCCAGATTTTTGATGAGGCCACACAGGATCGAATCAACTGCATGCCCGCCACCCTCGTCTCTGACAAAATGTGCGGGGTGAAATGGATTTCGGTTTTCCCGGGGAATCCGCTGGAGGGTCTGCCGAATATTACCGGAACGATCATCCTTTCAGAGATTCGGCATGGTTTCCCGGTCTCTATCCTGGGGGCAAGTTATCTGACAAGTGTGCGCACTGCAGCGATCGGCGCGACAGCCGCAAAGTATTTATCCAGACCCGACGCGGAAAGTATCGGCTTTATTGGCGCAGGGAAGGAAGCAAGACAGCATCTTGACATGGTTAAAATCGCTCGTCCCGGGCTAAAGGTCTGCTATGTGTCCTCCAGACGGGAATCCACGGTGGAGAGCTTCATTGCCGAGGAGCAAAAGAAGCATCCCGATCTGCAGTTTGTGCCCTGCGGGAATGATTTTGAAAAGGCAACAAAGGATGCGGACATTATCGTCACGGCCACAAGCTCGCAGCTTCAGCTGCTCAAGGCGTCGTATGTCAAAAAGGGCGCGTTTTATATCCATGTAGGCGGCTTTGAGGATGAGTATGCGGTTCCCAGGAAAGCAAGCAAAATTGTTTGCGATGAATGGAATTCGATTAAGCACAGAACGCAGACGATCAGCCGCATGTTTAAGGAAGGCTTGCTCAAGGATGAGGATATTTATTCCGACTTGGGAGATATCATCGCCGGCAGAAAAGCAGGCCGAGAAAATGATGAGGAATTCATTTATTTCTGCTCTGTGGGGCTTCCGTTTATCGACGTGATGTTCGCGAAATATACCTACGAGAAGGCCAGGGAACTGAAGCTTGGAACGGAGTTTAACTTCTGAAGAAAAAGATGGCGGCTCCGAAATCGGGGATGAACTGGTATCACAACAATCTTTCCGCGGGAAGGAGCTGTAACGACAAGATGATACCTTTGGAAGCGTCGGTACTCATTGCGCTGCTCAAAGCCGGGATCCTGGGAGAAAAGCCGGAGCTGAAACAGTTTGAAGATCGGTTGAATTCGCTGGACATCCAGGCGGTCAGGGCTCTTGCGGTTCGGCACGATGTGGTACTGACGGTCTATATGGCCCTACCCAGAGAGAACGGAGAGCAGACCTTGCAGCGGCTTCGCGCTGCTTTGCGGCAGGACTTCGCACCCACCTTTGCCAAGACCGTGAATCAAGATCTGGAAGGACGGGCGCTGCTGGAAGCCTTTGAACAGGCCAGCATCGATTGCATCCCGCTGAAAGGATGGGGCCTGCGGCGGTATTATGCCGATCCTATGAGCCGGAGCATGGCGGATCTGGATATTCTGGTGCGTGAGTTTCATCAGCAACAGATCCGTGATGTGATGGAGAAGCTCGGATATACCCAGGATCAGGCGCTGACCTGGAGAGAGGCGGTCTATCGGAAGGACCCTTACCTTCATGTGGAGCTTCACCGGCGAATCGCGGAGGATGACGGAAGCGTCCGGGCATGGGAAGAAAACATCTGGAACAATGCAAGCCGCGAAGGGGACATGCAGCATTTGTTCTGCTTGTCAGACGAGGATTTTTATCTGCTCCACCTGCTTCACATGCACAAGGATTTTCGCAATGGCGTTCTTGGCTTTCGGCGCCTGGCCGATACGTGGATCTTTCGAAAAAAGCATCCGAAGCTGGATGAGGAGAGTCTGCACGAAGCGCTTCGGAAAATGGGGCTTGAGGTTTTTGCGCAGAGAATGGAAACGCTCTCCCAGGTCTGCTTTGAGGGAAAGCCCTTGGATCCGGACAGCGAGATCCTTCTCCGCTTTTCCATGAAAAGCAGCGTTTGCGGCGAGGAAAAATGTTTTAAAATGGGGAACGCGGCGCTCCAGCAGGAGAGAGGCAGCGGCGCAGCAAAGATGCGTGCGGTGCTCAACCTTGCGTTTCCATCCCTCGGACGGATGAAGGCGCGTTTTCCGCTATTGGAAAAATGGCCGGTTCTGCTTCCGTTCTGCTGGATTTTTCGCATCATGAGGCAGTTGGTCCGCAGCCCGGCGGAGCAAATCGAAAACCTGAATTATACGGAAATCAGCGAGGAAGAGATCCGAGAAATGCGCCGGGTATTTCGGGCGGGCGGCGTTCTGCCGGAAGAAAAGGAGTAGGGCTGCGCCATGGAACAGATCACCGAAAACCAGCGGCTGCTTCTGATCCTTTTGGGCCGCGCCCTGTTTGATGCACCCCTGTCTCTTCCGGAGGAGATCGACTGGAACGGCGTGCTGAAAGAGGCGCGGCAGCAGGCTGTGCTGCCCCTGGCCTACCACGCGGCGAAGGACTGCTTCACCGGGGAAAAGGCCCAGGTTCTGGAGGATCGGATCAACGAGATCGTGGTCAACAACATGCTCATGGATTTCGAGCATGTGGAGCTGCACCAGACCATGGAGGCGGCGGGGATCCCCTATGTGGTGATGAAGGGCAGCGCCTCAGCCTCGTACTACCCCCAGCCCATGCTGCGCATGATGGGGGATGTGGACTTCCTGGTGCACAAGGATGACGCGGAGCGGGCCGGTGAGGCGCTGAAAGCCCTGGGCTTCCGGGAGACAGCGGAGCGGGACAACCCCATCCACCAGGCCTATATCCGGCAGACGGATCATGAATCGGAATGGGAGCTTCATTGGCGGCCCAACGGCATCCCAAACACGCCGGCGGGAGAGAAGATCCGGGCAATGCTCGCCGACAGCATTGAGACTGCCCGGCTGCGGGAGACAGAAAACGGTTTCTACCGTGTACCGGATGACTTTCACCATGGACTGATGATACTGATCCACACCGCCTTGCATCTGATCCATTCAGGTGTGGGTCTGCGCCATCTCTGCGATTGGACGGTGTTTGCGGCGCATTTTTCCGCGGACGAATTTCGCGTTTTGTTTGAAGAAAAGCTGAGATCGGTCGGCCTCTGGGACTTTGCCCGTGCACTGACGGCGGTGTCCGTGCGCTATCTGGGCTGCCCGGATCCCGGCTGGATCGGGGATCGGGATCCTGCGCTGACGGAAGCGCTGCTGATGGATATTCTCAGCGGCGGCAACTTTGGGAAAAAGGACAGCCAGCGCTTGAATCAGGCCAAGCTCCTGGTGAATCGCACGGAGGGAACCGTGCAGCGGGGCGTTGGCCTGCGGAATCTGGTCAGTGCCATGAACGTAAAAGCCAGACGCAGCCTGCCCGCGGCGGCGGAGCATCCTATTCTGCTGCCTGCCGGATGGATTCTGGCAGGGACACGGCACCTGGGGAGAATCGCCCGGGGCAAGCGCCCGTCCATCCACCTGGGAAACATGGTAGAGGGCGCTGCGGAGCGCAGCGAGCTTTATCGCAGCCTGCGCATCTTTGAAGAAGAATGAATGCCAAATGTCAAGATATGTCGATGAAATATCACGATATATCTTGACATTTTCGCTTCCGGATGATAGGATAAATTGATTTATCTTGTGAGGTGCAGACTTCGTGGAATATATGGACGTACATCAGGCGGCGGAGCGCTGGCAGGTGCCGGAGCGGAAGGTGACCGCCCTGTGCCGGGACGGGCGCGTACCCGGCGCGAAAAAGGAGGGCAAGCTCTGGCTCCTCCCGGAGAACAGCGCCCGACCCCTGGACGGGCGCACAAAGGAATATGCCGCCGCCCGGGAGCGGCGGGAGGTAAGCTTTGCGGCGGATGCAGCGGGCAAGGCGCTGGACGCCTTTCGCGCGACCTATCATAAGGAGCCGGAAACGGCGGCCTTCACACCCTATCGCGTCTGTCCCATCGGCGCCCACAGCGACCATAACCTTGGAAAGGTCACGGGCTTCGCCATCGACAAGGGGATCCACATCGCCTGCGGCCCCAAGCAAAATGGCGTGGTAGAGATCCGCTCCCTGCAGTTTCCCAAGCGCGCCCAGTGGCATGTGGCCTCCACCCCGCCGGAGAAGCAGAATGACTGGGCGGATCACCTGCGGGGCGCGACCATCGCCCTGGCGCAGCGCTTCCCGCTGCATGTGGGGCTCTGCGCCGTGCTGGACGGAGAGCTGCCCATCGGTGGGCTCTCCAGTTCGGCGGCGGTGATCATCAGCTTCCTCTCGGTGCTCTGCAAGCTCAACGGGATTCACCTGACGCCGGAGGAGCTGATTCGGATCTCCCTGGAGGCGGAGAACCGCTATGTGGGCGTGGCCTGCGGCACCCTGGATCAGAGCTGCGAGATCTATTGTAAAAAAGACCATCTGCTGTATCTGGACACCCGTGACGGCAGCTTTGAGCGCATTCCGAGACACCCGGACTGCAAGCCCTTTGAGATCGCCGTTTTTTTCAGCGGCATGGAGCGGAGTCTGGCCGGCTCCAAGTTCAACATGCGGGTGGACGAGGCGCGGTCTGCAGCCTACGCCCTGAAGGCGCTGGCGGGCATGGACTACGGCAAATTCTCGGAGACCAATCTCCGGGACGTGCCGGAGGAGGTCTTCCGCAAATACAAAGACCGGCTGCCGGAGAACTGGGCCAAGCGGGCCGAGCACTGGTATACCGAGTTTAGACGGGTAGAGGCAGGCGCCGAAGCCTGGCGCAGGGGCGACATTGAAGAATACGGTCGCCTGAGCTTCCTCAGCGGGCGCAGCAGCATTGAGAATTGGGAGACCGGCTCCCCGGAGCTGATCCGCCTCTACGAGATCATGACACAAACCGAGGGCATCTACGGCGGGCGATTCAGCGGCGCGGGCTTCAAGGGCTGCTGCGTGGCGCTCATTGACCCGGCTTACGAAGAACAGATCCTGGAGACGGTGGAGCGGGAGTATTTGAAGACCTTTCCCGGCCTGCGGGGGCGCTACAGCGCCCACATCTGCCATACGGGAGACGGGGTGAAGCTATGAACTGCGTGATACTGGCGGCGGGCTACGCTACCCGGCTCTACCCCCTAACGGAGCATTTTCCCAAGCCCCTGCTGCAGGTAGGGGAGAAGAGCATTCTGGAATGGCTGCTGGACGATCTGGCGACGGTCGGCGGGATCGAGGAGATTGTGCTGGTGTCCAACCACCGCTACGCCGGACACTTTGAAGCCTGGGCGCGGGGGAGAGCGGAGCACATCACCGTCCTGGATGACGGCAGCACGGAGAATGACAATCGCCTTGGCGCGGTGAAGGATCTTGCCCTTGCGCTGGAGCACTGCGGCACGGAGAAAACAACGCTGGTGATGGCCGGGGACAATCTGCTGGATTTTTCTCTGCGGGTGTTGTTGGATTACGCCCGGGAGAAGGACGCCAGCTGCGTGCTGCGCTATCGGGAGCCCTCTCTCGAGAAACTGCGCAAATGCGGCGTGGCCACGATGGACGGGGAAAGCCGGATCGTCTCCATGGTGGAAAAATCTCCGGAGCCGCCGTCCCCCTGGGTCTGCCCGCCCTTTTATGTGTATACGCCCCAGGCGCTGCGCCTGGTATCGGAGGCGCTGGCCGCGGGCTGCGGCACCGATGCGCCGGGAAGTCTGCTTTCCTGGCTCTGCGGCCGCGTGCCGGTCTACGCTCTGGAGATGCCCGGCAAGCGATATGACATCGGGAATCTGGAGAGCTACGAGCAAGTGAAAAAGGAGTATCGGGGAATATGAAAACACCAAATGTTTCCTTGGAGCATAAAACCATCTTCGTCACCGGCGCCGCCGGCTTTATCGGCTTTTTCCTCTCCCAGCGTCTGCTGGAGGAGGTGGAGGGCGTCACGGTGGTCGGCATCGACAACATGAACGACTACTACGAGGTCTCCTTAAAGGAATACCGCCTGGATAAGCTCCGGCAGTACCCCAACTTCGTCTTTCTGCAGATGAACATTGCGGATAAGGCGGCGGTGAACGAGGCCTTTGCCGCCTATAAGCCCGCGGTGGTGGTGAACCTGGCGGCCCAGGCCGGCGTGCGGTATTCCATCAGCCACCCGGACGTGTACATTGAATCCAACCTCATCGGCTTCTATAACCTGCTGGAGGCCTGCCGGCATTCCTACGATGGGGGAGAGACGGGGGTGGAGCACCTGGTCTACGCCTCCAGCTCCTCGGTCTACGGCGGCAACAAAAAGGTGCCCTTCTCCACCGACGACAAGGTGGATAACCCGGTGTCCCTCTACGCCGCCACCAAGAAGTCCGACGAGCTGCTGGCCCACGCCTACGCCAAGCTCTATGACATCCCATCCACGGGACTGCGCTTTTTCACGGTCTACGGCCCGGCGGGGCGGCCTGACATGGCCTACTTCGGCTTTACCAACAAGCTGCGGGCGGGGCAGACCATCCAGATCTTCAACTACGGCAACTGCAAGCGGGACTTTACCTATGTGGACGACATCGTGGAGGGCATCCTTCGCGTCATGCGCGGCGCGCCGGAGCGGCTCACGGGAGAGGACGGCTTGCCTCTTCCGCCTTATGCGGTGTATAATATCGGCGGGAGCCGGCCGGAGAACCTGCTGGACTTCGTGCAGATCCTGTCCGAGGAACTGGTGCGGGCGGGCGTGCTGCCGGAGGATTACGACTTTGAGGCGCACAAGCAGCTTGTGCCCATGCAGCCGGGGGACGTGCCCGTGACCTATGCCGATTCCGCGGCGCTGGAGCGGGACTACGGCTTCCGGCCCCAGATCCCCCTGCGGGAGGGGCTGCGCCGCTTTGCCGCCTGGTATCATGACTATTACATGGGAGGCGAGGAGAAATGAAAATCACCGTCGCGGGCGTGGGCTATGTGGGGCTGAGCCTGGCTGTGCTGATGGCGCAGCACAACGAGGTCACCGCCGTCACCACCACTCCCGCCAAGGCGGAGCTCATCAACAGCCGCCGCAGCCCCATACAGGACAAGGAACTGGAGGAATACCTGGCACAAAAGCCCCTGCTCCTCACCGCCACCTGCGATCGGGAGGCGGCCTATCGGGACGCGGAGCTTATCATCATCGCCACCCCCACCAACTACGACCCCAAGCGGGGCTATTTCGACACCAGCGCCGTGGAGGATGTGATCGAGCGGGTGCTGGCGGTGAATCCGAACGCCTATATGGTCATCAAGAGCACCATCCCCGTGGGCTACACCGCCTCGGTGCGGGAGAAGTATCGTTGCCGCCGGATCCTCTTCAGCCCGGAGTTTTTGCGGGAGAGCCGCGCGCTATACGATAACCTGCACCCCAGCCGCATCATCGTGGGCACCGATCCGGGGGACGAAGCGCTGACGGAGATGGCTCAACGCTTTGCCGCGCTCCTGCAGGAGGGGGCGGAGGAGGAGGAGATCCCCACGCTCTTCATGGGCTTTACGGAGGCGGAGGCGGTGAAGCTTTTCGCCAACACCTATCTGGCGCTGCGGGTCAGCTTCTTCAACGAGCTGGACACCTATGCCGAGCTCAAGGGCCTGGATACCCGGGAGATCATCCAGGGCGTGTGCCTGGATCCCCGCATCGGCAGCCACTACAACAACCCCAGCTTCGGTTACGGCGGCTACTGCCTGCCCAAGGACACCAAGCAGCTGCTGGCGAACTACGAGGACGTGCCGGAGAATCTGATCCAGGCCATTGTGGAGTCCAATCGCACCCGGAAGGACTTCATCGCGGATCGGGTACTGGAGAAGGCGGGCTACTACTCCGCCAACGCAAGCTGGAGCGCCGGGGCGGAGAAGAGCGTCACCGTGGGCGTCTATCGGCTGACCATGAAGTCCAACAGCGACAACTTCCGCCAGAGCAGCATCCAGGGCGTCATGAAGCGCATCAAGGCCAAGGGCGCCACGGTCATCGTCTACGAGCCCACCCTGAGCGATGGGGAGACCTTCTTCGGCAGCCTCGTTGTGAACGATCTGGAGGACTTTAAGCGCCGCTCGGACGCCATCATTGCCAACCGCTACGATCCCTGCCTGGACGACGTGCAGGAGAAGGTATACACCCGGGATCTGTTCCGCAGAGATTAAGGAGGACGTGATATGAAAGGTATCATCTTAGCCGGCGGGAAAGGCACCCGCCTCTATCCCATGACCAAGGCCGTCTCCAAGCAGCTTCTGCCCATCTATGACAAGCCCATGATCTACTATCCTCTTTCGATCCTGATGCTGGCTGGCATCCGGGAGATCCTGCTGATCTCCACGCCGGAGGACACCCCGGTCTACGAAAAGCTCCTGGGCGACGGGGCGCGGATCGGCATCCAGCTCTCCTACAAGGTGCAGGAGACGCCCCGGGGCCTGGCAGACGCCTTTATCCTGGGGGAGGAGTTCATCGGAGACGACAGCGTGTGTCTCATCCTGGGGGACAATGTGTTCTACGGCGTGGATATGACCCGCACCCTGCGGGAGTCCATGGCAAACAACACCGGCGCCACCATCTTCGGCTACCCGGTGAAAAACCCCAGCAGCTTTGGCGTGGTGGAGTTTGACAAGGACGGCCGGGTGCTCTCCATCGAGGAAAAGCCCGAGAAGCCCAAGTCCAAGTACGCCGTGCCGGGTCTGTATTTCTACGACAACCGGGTGGTGGAGATCGCAAAGCAGGTCAAACCCTCCAAGCGCGGCGAGATCGAGATCACTGCGGTGAACAACGCCTATCTGGAGCTGGGCGAGCTGCGGGTGACGCTGCTGGGCCGCGGCATGGCCTGGCTGGATACCGGTACCCCCCAGGGCATGCTGAACGCGTCAGAATTTGTGGAGACCGTGCAGGATCGCCAGGGCTTCTACGTCTCCTGCATCGAGGAGATCGCCTGGCGCCGTGGCTTTATTACCCGGGAACAGCTTCGCGCCCTGGGCGAAGAGCTGAGAATGACCGACTACGGCCAATATCTGATTTCGATTGCGGAAGGAGAACTGTGATATGACCATTCTCGTCACCGGCGGCGCCGGCTTTATCGGTTCCAACTTCATTTTCTACGAGCTGGAAAAGCATCCCGAGGACCGGATCGTCTGCGTGGATAAGCTGACCTACGCGGGCAATCTCTCCACCCTGGCGCCAGTGCTGGAGCACCCCCGCTTCCGCTTCTGCAAGATCGACATCTGCGACCGGAAGGCCATCTATGAGCTTTTCGAGGAGGAGAAGCCGGAGATCGTTGTGAACTTCGCGGCGGAGTCCCATGTGGACCGCAGCATCGAGAACCCGGAGATCTTTCTGCAGACCAACATCATCGGCACCAGCGTCCTGATGGATGCCTGCCGCATTTTCGGCGTGGGGCGCTTCCACCAGGTCAGCACCGACGAGGTCTACGGCGACCTGCCCCTGGATCGGCCGGATCTCTTCTTCACCGAGGAGACGCCCATCCACACCTCCAGCCCCTATTCCTCCTCCAAAGCTGCGGCGGATCTGCTGGCCATGGCCTACCACCGGACCTACGGCCTGCCCGTCTCCCTCAGCCGCTGCTCCAATAACTACGGCCCCTACCAGTTCCCGGAGAAACTGATCCCCCTCATGATCGCAAACTGCCTGGCGGACAAGCCCCTCCCGGTCTACGGGAAGGGCCTGAACGTGCGGGACTGGCTGTACGTGGAGGATCACTGCAAGGCGGTGGATCTGGTGATGCGCAAGGGCAAGGAGGGCTCGGTCTACAACATCGGCGGCCACAACGAGATGCGCAACATCGACATCGTGCGCCTCATCTGCCAGGAGCTCCATAAGCCGGAGAGCCTCATCACCTACGTCACCGACCGGAAGGGCCACGACATGCGCTATGCCATCGACCCCACGAAGATCCACCGGGATCTGGGCTGGCTGCCGGAGACAAAGTTTGCCGACGGCATTGTGCAGACCATCCGCTGGTATCTGGAGAATAAGCCCTGGTGGGGCGAGATCGTCTCCGGCGAGTATCAAAGCTACTATCAGCGGATGTACGGCAACCGCTGAAAGGAGGCTCGCGTGAAAACAAAGTGCAGTCTTTCGATCTGCCCCTCCACGCTCCCGGAGGTGAAGCGTATCGAAGAGATGGGGGCGAAGCGGCAGGAATCCCTTGCTCACTTGGCGCAATTCGACCTGTGGGACCAGAATCCGCATTTTGAGGAGATCCTGGAGCTGGTGGAGATAATCCGGCAGCGGGAGGGACACAGAGCTGCAAGTACGTTTTTCACGCTGCACTACACCGAGGCGGAGTGCGAGGCGGCGCAGTTTCTGCGTGTGCGCTCCTGCTATGCCGGCTTTGACTCCGTCAGGTATCCCGAGCAGTACCAGCTCTCCCACTTCTTTGAAAAAGTCATCGTCTACAAGGACAAGGGCTATGACCGCTATGAGCATGTGGAGCAGAAGCTGGACACCATGACGGAGAAGCCGCCCAAATGGCGGGCGGCGCGGCAGTTCTGCTCCGATTATGGCAGCAACATGGTCAATCTCTATTGCAGCGATCTGGCCATGCGCACAATTGAGAAGGCCGGGCTGACCGGCGCGAGCTTCCGCCCGGTGAGAAACGCGAAGACGGGAGAGCCGCTCCCCGATCTCTGGCAGCTCTGGCCCCAGGAGTGCGAGGATTTTCTGGCGCCGGGCGAATATACGATGACGCGCCCCTGCCCCGTGTGCGAAAGAACGCGGTACGTTCCCACCGGCAGAGGTCGGATGCGCGTCCGGGCTGAGCTAGTGCCGCGGGATCTGGATTTCATGCAGGTGCCGTCCTGTTACGGGGCGGACAGCGGTCGTCCCTTTTATGTCATTTCCCATAAGGCCTATCGGCTGCTGAAGGACGCGTCCCTGGATCGCAGCCTGATCTTTGAGCCCTTGGACCAAGCATAAGTAAGCATGAAAGGTCGAGAATATTGCCCATTCAGACTGATTCGTCATTTTCATCAAAAAAAGCACTGGCTTCCCATGAAGCCAGTGCTTTTTTGAATGAGATTTCTTACTTGCTCTCCCGGAGCTTGCGCACGGCGATCTTCCGCTCGCGGTTGCGGATGAACTCCGGCAGCACCTTGGGACGGTCAAAGTAGTCGATGCTCTCCTGGAAGGTGCGCTTCTTCAGATGGATGGCGTCGAACTTGCAGCGGGTGGTGCACACGCCGCAGCCCAGGCACTTGTTGGGATCCACAAAGCTGGCGCCGCAGCCCAGGCAACGGGCGGTCTCGGCCTTGACCTGTTCTTCGGTGAAGGTCTTGCGGTCGTCCTTGAAGGTCTTGGCTTTGGCCTCGTCCTTGCCGGGCACCTGACGGGCGGCGCTGTTGTAGTCGCGCTTCACGGTGTCGAAGTCCACGTTCTCCTTGTCAAAGGCGCGGTAGGTCAGCCGGTCGCGGCCGATCACCAGGCTCTGGCCGGGATGGACGTAGCGGTGGATGGAGATGGCGGCCTGCTTGCCCTGGGCGATGGCGTCAATGGCAAACTTGGGGCCGGTGTGAGCGTCGCCGCCCACAAAGATGTCGGGCTGCGCGGTCTGATAGGTGACCTCGTCCGCCAGGACGCGGCCCTTCTCGTCCACCTTCACTTCGCCCAGATCCAGGCCGCTCAGGTCGATGCGCTGGCCGATGGCGGCGATGATGGCGGTGCACTTGATCTTCTTGTCGCCCTCGCAGACCAGGGCTTCCACCTTGCCGTTCTTTTCTTCGATCTCCACGGGCTTGTGCTCAAACAGGAACTTCACGCCCTCTTCCTTGGCCTCCTGCACCTCGGCAGGATCGGCAGGCATGTCGCTCTCCTTGCGGCGGTAGGCCACGGTGACCTCCGCGCCCAGACGCACGGCGGTGCGAGCCACGTCCATGGCCACGTTGCCGCCGCCGACCACGACGACCTTCTTGCCCAGGGCGGGCTTGGTACCGCCGTTGACCTCCCGCAGGAAGTCGATGCCGCCGTACACGCCCTTCAGCTCCTCGCCGGGAATGCCGAGAGAGGCGGACTTCTGGGCGCCGACAGCCAGATAGAAGGCGTCATAGCCCTGCTTGCGCAGTTCCTCGATGGTCACGTCCTTGCCGATCTCCACGCCGCAGCGGAAGATGACGCCCATCTCCTTGAGCACGTCAATCTCGGCGTCCAGGACGGGCTTCTCCAGCCGGAAGGAGGGGATGCCGTAACGGAGCATACCGCCGGGCTGCTCGTTTTTGTCGAACACGGTGACCTGATAGTTGTCGGCTGCCAGGAAGTAGGCGCAGCTCAGACCAGCAGGGCCGGCACCGATGATGGCGATCTTCTTGTCGCTGAAGTCATAGAGCTTCCGGGGCACGAAGCGAGTGCTGCGCTCCAGCTCCCGGTCGGCGATGAACTTCTTGACCTCGTCGATGGCGACAGCGCGATCCACGTCGCCGCGGGTGCAGACCTCCTCACACTTGCGGTTGCAGATGCGGCCGCAGATGGCGGGCAGGGGGTTCTCCTTCTTGATGAGCTCCAAGGCTTCCAGGTAGCGTCCCTGGGCGGCCAGCTTCAAATAGCCCTGCACGGCGATGTGGGCGGGACATGCGGTCTTGCAGGGAGCGGTGCCCTCGGGGGCAATGTACTCGCGATTGGTGCGGTGCTCCGGATTCCAGTGCTCCGGACCCCACTCCTGATCGTCGGGCAGCTCATGGGGCTTGTGCTCGATGGGCGTCTTGGCGCAGAGCTTCTGACCCATCTGGATGGCGTTGTTGGCGCAGCGATCGGTGCACTGGCCGCAGGCCACACACTTCTCCTGGTCGATCTCGGCCACATAGTTGCTCTTGGAGGTGGCGGGGGTGTTGTAATACTGGCTCACGCCCAGGGCCAGGCAGCTCTCGGGCATGCAGTTGCAGATGGCAAAGGTCTCGCCGGAATGGAGGGTGGTGATCTGGTGGACGCAGCCGCGGGCGTCGCACTTCTCGATCAGCGCCTTGGCCTCGGCCACGGACACGGGCTTGCCCTTGCCGGTGTGGTTGAACATGTCGCCCACATGGCCCATAAAGATGCAGAGACCCTCGTCCAGGTCGCCGCTGCCTTCGCCCATCATGCGGCGGACACGGCGGCACTGGCAGGGCGTCACGCTCAGGTGACCCTCGTTATCCTCGATGTACTTGCTGCACTTCTCATTGTCGATGGCAATGGCGTCAGCGGGGATGGCGCTCTCAATGGGGATGACGCGCATGATGCCGGAGCCCATGGGGGTGTTGGGGGCGTGCTCGATCTGGCTGGTGGTGGCGTGCTGATGGAAGGCGTAGGCGATCTCCGGGTGAGCGATGCAGAACTTCTCGTTGATCAGCAGGAACTCGAAGATACCCGGGGTGTAGGGGGGCAGCAGGTAGATCTCCAGCCCCACCTTGGGCACGATGACCTGCACGACCAGACCGATGTCGGTGAGCTCATGCAACACCTCTTTCGTGCGCTTGGCGGACATTTTGGCTTTCCGGGCGATCAGGGGGATGAAGCTGGGCTTCATGCTGGTCAGCGCCAGCATGACCGTGATCTGCTCGTCGGTGATCCACTTCTCAAAGACCTTGTACTCGGCGCAGTCGGGCGTGATCTTGTAGTGCCCGTCGTTGATCTTTTCGCAAAGGCGGATCAGATTCTCTCTAACTTCCAAAAGATTCCCTCCTAAATATTTGGATTTGATTGCGAATAGCTGGGATTTTGGTCTAAATCTCAGTTTATCCGCTTTCCAAAGAAATGTCAATCGGCAAAAGCAGGCTCGATGTACGAAAGAACTTTAGAAAAAGAAAAGCAGACTTGACAAGTGAGGTTTCAGCGATTATTGTCTATATATCCGACGGTGTTCATATGCTGACGGAGGAACACCGATTCATCTGAGCAGGCCGATACGAAGACCGGATAGAAAAGTTCTCTTTCGGGATCGTATTCGGAGCCGGGTCACAGAGGTGACAGCGGAAGCATCCGCGGGACAGACACAAAAATGTTCTGCCCCGCGGATGCTTTTTCGGGGGGAAGGAGAGGAGAAAAACAATGGAAAACACTTCTCAGACACACCGGGAGGCGCTGCGGGTCTCCGGGTTAAGTATTTTCGTAAACCTGCTGCTGACGGCAGGGAAGCTCCTGGCAGGACTGCTGGCGCGCTCCGGCGCCATGATCTCCGACGCGGTGCACTCCGCCTCCGACGTGTTCAGCACTCTGATCGTCATGATCGGCGTGAAGCTATCCGGCAAGGAGTCCGACCGGGAGCACCCCTATGGCCACGAGCGCATGGAGTGCGTGGCAGCCATTCTGCTGTCCGGCATCCTGCTGGCCACAGGGCTGCTGATCGGCTACCAGGGCATACGCAGTATCCTTTCCGAAAGGGAAGAGCTCCAATCTCCCGGCATCCTGGCGGCGGTGGCTGCCGGGGTCTCCATTCTGACGAAGGAGCTGTTGTTTCACTATGTGCGCCACCAGGCGCGGAAGCTGGATTCTCCCGCCCTGATGGCGGAGGCCTGGCACCACCGCTCCGACGCGCTCTCCTCCATCGGCGCTCTGGCGGGCATCCTGGGGGCACGGGCAGGCTTTCCCGTGCTGGATCCGCTGGCCAGCGTGGTGATCTGCGTCTTCATTGCCAAGGCCGCCTTTGACATTTTCCGGGACGCGGTCAACAAGATGGTGGATCACAGCTGCGACGAGGAGACAGAGACGGCTATCCGTCTCTGCGCGGTGGAGCAGCCGGAGGTGGCGCGGATCGACCTGCTGCGCACCCGGGAGTTCGGCAACCGGATCTACATCGAAATGGAGATCGCCGTGGACGGAGAGCTGCCCCTGCGCCAGGCCCACGCCGTGGCCGAGCGGGTACATGACGAGATCGAACAGCGCTTCCCCAAGGTCAAGCACATCATGATCCACGTAAATCCGGCATAAAAAACCGGCTCGATCCAATCGGATCGAGCCGGTTTTGTACACAGGATTATACGCCGATGCCTGCGACGTGCAGGCAGATATAGGCGGTGGGGATGGAGAAGAGCAGGCTGTCCGCCCGGTCGAACATGCCGCCGTGGCCGGGGATCAGGTTGGAAAAGTCCTTCACGCCGATCATGCGCTTGATGAGACTCTCCGCCAGATCGCCGATCTGCCCCATGGTGGAGGCCAGAAAGCAGGTGATCAGACACAGGGGCAGGCTCAGCTCCGGGAAGATGGGCAGCAGATAGATCACGAGCCCCACGATCAGGGAGGACAGCGCTCCGCAGACGGCGCCCTCCCAGGTCTTCTTGGGGCTGACCAGGGGAGCCAGCTTATGCTTGCCAAAGGCCATGCCGCCGAAGAGGGCGAAGCTGTCGCACACCAGCGTGGCGGCCACAGCCAGCAGCAGGGTCTGCTGCCAGATCTCGCCCACGCCGATCACCATCAGCACGCCGAAGAGGAAGCCCGGATAGGCAAGCCCCGCCACGGTGTACAGTGCGCCCTTGCCGCTGACCTTTTTGTGGATGATGCCGGAGAAGAGGGCCAGATAGATGCCCACCATCATGCAGCCGATGTACAGCACCTCACCCTGGTGGAACAGGGTCAGGGCGGCCTGGGCGGCGATGAAGGTGTACATGACCCAGGCGGCGCAGTAGACCTCCAGCTTTTCAACCGCCCGACTGTACTCATAGCAGCAGAGGATACCGGCGGCGGCAAAGAACAGCACCCGGCTGATCTCGTGGGCCAGCACGCAGCTCAGAGTGATCGCCAGCAGCACAATGGCGGAAAGAACGCGTTGTTTCAAGACTCATCCCTCGTTTCCGATCTTATCTTCATCGCACAGAATAACACAGTTTTCCAAAATGAACAAGCCTTTTCTATAAGCCGGCCGCGGAAGGACGGCAAACGCGCAGAAGCGCATTTTTTTGTTGTGTTCAGACAAAAGCTGTGCTATGATAAAGTGAAGACAAAGGCACTTACAAGAAAAAAGAAACAATACAGGGGGTAAAAACGATGTTCAGCGAAGGTAAAATCTGGCTCGCGCAATCCGATAAGAATCTCTATCTGCTTCCCTCCATGGCCAACCGCCACGGCCTCATCGCCGGCGCCACCGGCACCGGCAAGACCATCACCCTAAAGGTGATGGCGGAGTCCTTCTCCGACATGGGTGTGCCCGTGTTCCTGGCCGACGTGAAGGGCGATTTGAGCGGCATGTGCCGTCCCGGCATCAACACCGAGGATATGCAGCGCCGCATCGAGCGCTTCGGCATCGAGGGCTGGGAGTACAAGTCCTATCCCACCCGCTTCTGGGACATCTTCGGCGAGAAGGGGCTTCCCGTGCGCGTCACCGTGTCCGAGATGGGACCCACCCTGCTGGGCCGTCTCCTGAACCTGACCGAGATCCAGACGGGCGTGCTGAATATCGTCTTCAAGGTGGCGGACGAGCACGGCCTGCTGCTGCTGGATCTGAAGGATCTGCGTGCCATGCTGCAGTTCGTGGGCGAGAACCGGGCGGAGTTCACCACCATGTACGGCAACGTCTCCGCTGCCAGCGTTGGCGCCATTCAGCGGGCGCTGCTGGCCTTCGAGGAGGAGGGCGGCGAGCTCTTTTTCGGCGAGCCGGAGCTGGACATCAATGACTGGATGCGCACCGGCGCCTACGGCCGGGGCTACATCAATATCCTCTCTTCCCAGCGCCTGATCCAGAGCCCCAAGACCTACGCCACCTTCCTGCTGTGGATGATGACCGAGCTCTTCGAAAAGCTGCCCGAGGTAGGCGATCTGGAGAAGCCCCGCATGATCTTCTTCTTTGACGAGGCGCATCTGCTGTTCACCGACGCCCCCAAGGCCCTGGTGCAGAAGATCGTCCAGGTGGTCAAGCTCATCCGCTCCAAGGGCGTGGGCGTCTACTTCATCAGCCAGAGCCCCTCGGACATCCCCAATGATGTGCTGGCGCAGCTTTCTAACCGGGTGCAGCACGCCCTGCGCGCCTATACCCCGGCGGAGCAGAAGTCCATCCGCGCCGCGGCCAAGGCCTTCCGCGTGAACCCCAGCTTCGACACCGAGACCGTCCTCACCGAGCTGGGCGTGGGCGAGGCGCTGGTGAGCTTCCTGGACGAGAAGGGCATCCCCACCGTGGTGGAGCGGGCGAAGATCCTGCCGCCCCAGAGCATGATGGGCATCGCCGAGGAGAGCGCCGTGCAGAGCGTGATCCGCAGCGATGAGTTTGAGCCCAAGTACCGGGAGACGGAGGATCGGGAGTCCGCCTACGAGGTGCTGGTGGCCGCCACCGCCGAGCTGGAGGAGCAGCGGCGCAGAGAGGCCGAGGAGGCCGCCGCGGAGAAGCAGCGCCAGAAGGAGGAGGCCGAGGCCGAGAAGCAGCGCCAGAGAGAAGAGGCCGCCGCGGAGAAGGCCGCTGCCAGAGAGGCCGCCCAGGCCGAAAAACAGCGCCAGCGGGAAGAAGCCGCCGCACAGCGTGAGGCTGAGCGGGAGGCTGCCGCCAAGAAGAAGGTGGCCCAGAAGGCTGTGACCAGTGCCAGCTCCACCGTGGTGACCGCGGTGAGCCACAACCTGGTCAATTCCGTGGTGGGCGGCAAGAAGACCAGCGCCGGCACCATTGCCAAGCGCGCCGCCACCAACGCCCTCTCTTCCGTGCTCCGCTCCGGCACCAGCTCCATCATCCGGGGCCTGTTCGGCAACAAGAAGTAAGATTTCTTTCTTCGAGATCCAAAGCATAAAAGAACGCCTGCCATGCAATGGCAGGCGTCTTGCTCTATGAAAACTGAAAACTGCTCAGGCCGGCTCAAAGCTGCGGCTGATGGGGTTGCCGTCCGCGCCGAACTCCACGTTCTCCATGAGAGAGGGGTCCACGCGGCTGCGGCGCTTGACCACCATGCCCTCGCCCTGGTTGTTGAAAACCCAGATCTTGTAGCCGGGGTAAACGGGGTCGTCCTTGTTGAAAAGGCCGCTTTCGTTCAGCCGGCAGAACTTGGAGCGCCCCTCCGGCGTATCCAGCAGGTCGCCGGGGCCGGTGTAAAACAGCTCGTCCTTGGCTGCTCTCTTCTTGAATTCCTCCCACTCCTCGTCGGGAACCTTGTCAACCTCACGGGGATCGATCATATTGGAAGCCTCTCTTTCCGCTTGATGGTGCCAGAATACCATATCCGCGCGAAACATGCAAGGGAAGCGCCCTGTTTTTTGCCGGAAGCGGTCTGAGAACAGGATTCGCTCTTCCCTTTTTGCCTGCCCTGTGGTAAAATGAGGCAAACCATGCGGGGAGACTGTCTATGCTGGAGCGTTTGAAGGCCATTTACAATCAATACGAGGAGCTGCGGCAGCGGCTGGAGCTGCCTGAGACCTATTCCGACCCTGCCCTGTACGCCCGGGTGGAGCGGGAGGCGCGGGAGCTGCAGCCGGTGGCGGAGGCCTATGCCGCCTACGTACGCGCCGACGAAGATATGAACGCCGCCCTGGAGCTGCAGAGCGACCCGGAGATGCGGGAGCTGGCCCAGGAGGAATATCTGGCCGCCAAGGAACAGAAGGAAAAGCTGGAGCAGCAGATCCGCATCCTGCTGCTGCCCCGGGATCCCAACGATCAAAAGAACGTCATCATGGAGATCCGCGGCGGCGTCGGCGGGGAAGAGGGCATGCTTTTCGCGGCAGACCTCTACCGCATGTATACGCTGTATGCCGAGTCCAAAGGCTGGAAGATCGACGTGGCCAATGTCAGCGAGACGGAGCTTGGCGGCATCAAGGAGATCAGCTTCGTCGTGGAGGGGGAGGGGGCCTGGTCCCGCCTCAAGTTCGAGGCCGGCGGCCACCGGGTTCAGCGCGTGCCGGTGACGGAGTCCGGCGGGCGCATCCACACCTCCGCCGCCACCGTGGCCGTGCTGCCGGAGATCGAGGACGTGGACTTCAAGCTGGATCTGAACGATCTGAAGATCGACACCTACCGTTCCTCCGGCGCGGGTGGCCAGCACGTCAACAAGACCGAGAGCGCCATTCGCATCACCCACCTGCCAACGGGCGTGGTGGTGGAGTGCCAGGACGAGCGCAGCCAATATAAAAACAAGGATCGCGCCATGCAGATCCTGCGGAGCAAGCTCTATGAGATGGAGCAGGCAAAGCAGAATGCCGCCGTTGCCGCCGAGCGCAAGAGCCAGATCGGCTCCGGCGACCGGAGCGAGCGCATCCGCACCTACAACTTCCCCCAAAACCGGGTGACGGATCATCGGCTCTCGGGGGACAACAAGAATTTCAACATTGACCGGATCATCAACGGCGATCTGGACGAGCTTATTGATGCCCTGGTCACCGCCGATCAGGCGGCAAAGCTGGCAGAGAATTCGCAATAATGGAAACGATAACGATAGACAAAATAGAAGAACTGAGCCATGCGGCAGAGCTGCTCAAAAAGGGGCAGTTGGTGGCCGTGCCAACGGAGACGGTGTACGGTTTGGCCGGCAACGGTCTGGACGCCCGAGCGGTGGAGCAGATCTACGAGGTCAAGGGCCGCCCGGCAGTGAAGCCCCTGTCCCTGATGGTGCACGGTGCGGAGGCGATGGAGGCCTACTGCGAAGCGATCCCGCCCCAGGCGAAGCGCCTTGCAGAGCGATTCTGGCCCGGGCCGCTGACCATCGTCCTTAAGGCGCGGGAGCTGGTGCCTGAGATCGTTCGCGCGGGAGGGGAGACCGTTGGGCTCCGCTGCCCGGATCACCCCCTGACCCTGGAGCTGCTGCGGCGCGCCGGCGTCCCCTTTGCGGCGCCCTCCGCCAATCCCTCCGGGGCGCCCAGCCCCAAGACCGCGGCGGAGGTACGGGCCTATTTTGACGGACAGATCGCCGCCATCGTAGACGGCGGCGCATGCGGCATCGGGAAAGAATCCACGATCCTGGATATGAGCCGGACGCCGTACCGCGTGCTGCGGCAGGGGGCTCTCCCGGCGGAGGAGATCGCGGAGGCTCTGGCGGAAGATATGATGGTCGTGGGCGTCACCGGCGGCACCGGCAGCGGCAAGACCACCGCCCTGCGGGAACTGGAGCGGCGCGGCGCCCTGGTGATCGACTGCGACGCGGTGTATCACGAGCTGCTGGAAAACAGCGCGGAGCTGATCGGAGAGATCGCGACCGCCTTTCCCGGCGTGGTAGAGAACGGATGCGTTCAGCGCAAAAAGCTGGGGGAGATTGTCTTCCGGGACGAGAATGCCCTTGCGCAGCTCAATCGCATTACACACCGGCACGTCACGGCCGAGGTGCAGCGCCGCCTGTGGGAACACGCCATGAAGGGCGGCAGCCTTGCGGCGGTGGACGCTATCGAGCTGCTGGCAAGCCCTCTTGCGGCGCGCTGTGATTTCACCATCGGCGTGATCGCTGACGAGGAGACCCGCGCGCGGCGGATCATGGCGCGGGACGGCATCAGCCGGGACTACGCGCTGCTGCGCATCCGCGCCCAGCGGCCGGACAGCTATTTCCGGGAGCGCTGCAGCGTGATCCTGGAGAACAACGGAGACGAAGCAACTTTCATTTCAAATATCAACAAAATATTGGAGGAGAGACTGCACCATGGATGAACTGAGAACCAAGCTTTTCTACGAGCAGAAGAACGGCTATGACCTGATCGGCACCGAGGAGCGCCTCGCGGTGGAGGACTACTGCAAGGGCTACATGGAGTATCTGGACAACTCCCGCATGGAGCGGGAGGCGGTCGTGAACGCCATCGCCCTGGCCGAGGAGCAGGGCTTTGTGGCCTACAAGCCCGGCATGGCGCTGAAGGCCGGCGACAAGATCTACAAGAATAACCGCGGCAAGGCTCTGATGCTGGCCGTCATCGGCAAAAAGCCCCTCTCGGAGGGCGCTGTCATTGCCGGCGCGCATGTGGATTCCCCCCGCATCGACCTCAAGCAGGTCACCCTCTATGAGCAGGACGAGATGGCCTACTTCAAGACCCACTACTACGGCGGCATCAAGAAGTACCAGTGGGTCACCATCCCCCTGGAGCTCCACGGCGCCGTGGTGCTCAAGAGCGGCGAGGTCGTCCCCGTGGTCATCGGCCGGGAGAAGGGCGAGCCCAAGTTCGTCATCACCGACCTGCTGCCCCACCTGGCCAAGGATCAGATGCAGAAGACCCTGTCCGAGGGCTTCACCGGCGAGGGTCTGAACATTCTGCTGGGTTCCACCCCCTATGCCGACGAGGGCAAGGATCGGGTAAAGCTGGCGGTCATGAGCATCCTCAACGACATGTACGGCATCACGGAAGAGGACTTCCTCTCCGCAGAGCTGGCTGCCGTCCCCGGCTTTGACGTGTGCGAGGTGGGCCTGGACCGCTCCCTCATCGGCGGCTACGGCCACGACGACCGGGTCTGCGCCTATGCAGAGCTGAAGGCCATCTTCGACGTGAAGGATCCGGAGAAGACCTGCGTCTGCATCCTGGCCGATAAGGAGGAGACCGGCTCCGACGGCGTCACCGGCATGCAGTCAGCCGCCTTCGACTGCTTCATGGAGGATCTGTGCGTGGAGCAGGGCGTGTCTCTGCGCCGCTGCTTTGAAAACAGCTTCTGCCTCTCCGCCGACGTGTCCAACGCCTTCGATCCCCTGTATCCCGAGGTCTCCGAGAAGCGCAGCGACTCCAAGGTGAACTACGGCATGGCCATCTGCAAGTTCACCGGCTCCCGGGGCAAGGGCGGCACCAGTGACGCCTCCGCCGAGCTGGTGGCCTACCTGCGCCGCCTGTACGAGCGGGAAGGCGTGGTGTGGCAGATGGCGGAGCTGGGCAAGGTCGACCAGGGCGGCGGCGGCACCATCGCCAAGTTCATGGCCAACCGCAACATCGACACCATCGACGCCGGCGTCCCCGTCCTCAGCATGCACGCCCCCTTCGAGGTGGTAGGCAAGTTCGACTGCTACATGACCTACAAGGGCGTTCTCGCCGCCTACGCGGACAAGTAAGCTTTCAGTTTTCAGAAAAAACGGGTAAATGTGCAAAACCATCGCACATTTACCCGTTTTTTGGTTCGCTATGAAGGAAAAATCTCCCGCAGAACGGCCTCGGCCTTGTCGGCCTGCCGTTTGAACAGTATGCGGATCAATGCTTGCCCGCCGAGAATCATAACCAGCGCAGTGATCACGCCTCTGAAGCCCGAACCCGGGTCGTGCAGAAGGATCAAAAGGAAGATACAGAAGAAAAAAGCGACAAAGCCGAACCAGACCCGCATAAAGCCCCGCGCAAAGGACTGCAGCTCCATCTTGATTGAAATGTGCGAACCCTGGGTCGCGGGAATGACCTTTCCTTCTATGCGGATTGTAGTGGAATAGCCTTGGCTAAAAGTCTCCAGACGGGGGCTGAGCTGAAAGCTGTCCTCTTCCACTGTGCCCCAAAAGAGGCGGGAACTCTCGCTCTTCCAAGGCTGCAAGGTCTGCTCTGTCATACTGCTGATGGTGTTCATCACCGTCTGGGGATCCTTGTAAGTATCCCAACTCAGCTCACGGTGGGGCAGAAGCATGTTTTTCACACCCTTTTTGTGAATTTGCGGGAAAATCCGGGCACAATAATGCGGAGGTGATTACATGGACGAAATTAAAGAACTGGGCGCGGCGAAGCAGGGGAGCATCCACTGCCTCACCATCGTGGGACAGATCGAGGGACACCAGACGCTGCCGGAGGATACCAAATCCACCAAGTACGAGCACATCCTGCCTCTGATCGCGGCGATCGAGGAGAGCCCGGAGATCCAGGGCCTGCTGATCCTGCTGAACACCATGGGCGGGGACGTGGAGGCGGGACTGGCCATTGCGGAGATGATCGCCGGCATGACAAAGCCGACGGTATCTCTGGTGCTGGGAGGAGGACACTCCATCGGCGTGCCCCTCGCGGTGGCGGCCAAGTGCAGCATGATCGCCCCCTCCGCGGCTATGACGATCCATCCGGTGCGCCTCAACGGCGTGGTGATCGGCGTGCCGCAGACCTATAACTACTTCGCCCGGATCCAGGAGCGGATCGTCCGTTTCGTGACAGAGCACTCCCACATCTCCCGGGAGGACTACCTGCGCCTCATGACCAATACCGACGAGCTTGCCAACGACGTGGGCAGCGTCATCTATGGGGAAGAGGCGGTGGAAAAGGGGCTCATTGACCGGGTGGGCAGCCTCTCGGATGCGCTGAGCTGGCTGCACGAGAAAATCAAATCGTAGGGGCGACCTTTGGTCGCCTCGTCCGAAAACCGCTTACTTTGCCACAAAGCAGTGCCACTCTTCCTCGCAGCGGTGCTCCAGAACGGTAAAGCCCGCCTGCTCGATGGCGGCGCGCACCTCGTCCTGCCGCCCCTCGATGATGCCGGAGCTGATCCAGATCCCCTCGGGGCCCAGAAAGTCCCGCACATAGCGGGAGAGGGGGATGATCACGTCGGAGACGATATTGGAGAGCACCAGCTGGTAGCCGCCGCCGAATCGCCGCCGCAGGGAGGCGTCGGAAAGGATGTCCCCCGCGCAGGCGGTGAGCCGCTCGGCGCCGATGCCGTTGAGCGCGGCGTTTGCCCGCACCACGTCCGGCGCCTTGGGGTCGATGTCGCAGCCCAGGCAGCTCTTGGCCCCCAGAACCAGCGCCCCGATACCCAGGATCCCGCTGCCGCAGCCCAGATCCAGCACCCGGGTATCCTGGTTTACATAATCTTGTAAGGCGGCCAGGCACATACGGGTGGTGGGATGGCTGCCGGTGCCGAAAATCAGACCCGGATCCAGGCGCAGGGGAATCCGACCGTCCTCCGGAATGGGCTCCCACTCGGGCACCACCACCAGCTTCTCGCCCACCTCGATGGGCTTATAGTACTCCCGCCAGTTGTTTTCCCAGTCGCTGTCGTCCACAAAGCTGACGGCGACGTTTCCATAAGCGGCGCGGATTTGCCGCAGGGAGTCCTGTCCCGCCTCGTCGTCGGTCAGGTAGCACTTGATGCGGCTGAGACCCTGGTATTTCTGCTCCAGCTCCTCGTCCACATAATCCCAGTAGGCATGGTTGTTTTCCAGAAAATCCCGGAAATCCTCCTCGTTTTCGATCACAAAGCCGCCTACGCCCATGGCGGTCATCTCCTCGCAGCGGCGGTCGATTTCCCGGGCGGGTGTGTCGACGATCACTTCCATATAACGCATATTTTGTTCTCCTTTAGCTTGAATCATTTTCGAAGAGCTCAGTGCATCGCATCGCTGAACAGCGTCCAGGGCCAGGCATCCGGCGCAGACAGCGTAAAGGCAAGCCTTTCCCCGGTGAGGGGATGGGGGAAGCACAGTGCCGCGGAGAAGAGGGCAAGGCCGCAGTCCCGGAAGGCGCTGCCGTATTTCCGGTCTCCCGCCAGGGGAAAGCCCCGGGAGGCGAACTGCACCCGGATCTGGTGGCTGCGCCCGGTCTCCAGGCGCACCCGGAGCAGACTCAGCCCCTCCCGCTCCGCAAGCAGCCGGTAGGAGAGCTCCGCCTCCCGCACCCCGCGCCGCATCCGCTGCACCACATAGCTTTTGTTCTTTGCCGCGTCCCGGTACAGCAGATCCCGCAGGGTGCCGGCGGGCTCCGGTTGCCCCTGCACCACGGCAAGGTATTCTTTTTCCAGCTTCCCCGCTGCAATGGCGGCGGAAAGCCCCGCGGCGGCCTGCTTCGTTTTGGCATAGACCATCAGCCCGCCGGTCTCCCGATCCAAGCGGTGGACACAGCAGATTTCCTTCGCTCCGGTGGCTTCCCGCAAAAGCTCCGGCATGCCGCCCTCCTCGGAAAGAACACCGGCCGGCTTTTCGCAGACCAGAAGCGAGGAATCTTCATATAGAATGTGCATAGCATCACCCGCAACATTGTACCGCAGAAGAGCGAAAAATGCCAGAGCTTTTCACGCCGTTCAGAAATCCAGCAACTTATGCTTGAAATCAGTAGATAATTCTGATAAAGTATAAAATAAGGGAATATAGCGAAAAGGAGCTGCTAATTGATGGGCTTTTCCAATATCCTTGCCCTGCTGGGGGGCGTTGCGCTTTTCCTCTTCGGTATGAGCCTGATGGGGGACGGTCTCAAGCGTGTGGCCGGCAACCGGATGGAGCTGGTGCTGTACCGGCTTACGGGCACGCCTCTGCGGGGCGCGCTGCTGGGTACCGGCGTCACGGCGGTGATCCAATCCTCCTCTGCCACCTCGGTGATGGTGGTGGGCTTCGTGAACTCCGGCATGATGAAGCTCAAGCAGGCGGTGCCGGTGATCCAGGGCGCTCTGATCGGCACCAGCATCACGGGCTGGATCATTGCCCTCTCCAGCGTCCAGGGCGGCGGCATTGCAAGCTTCTTTTCCACCGAGAACCTGGCGGCGTTGGTGGCCGTGGGAGGCATCTGCCTGCGAATGTTTTCCAAGCGGCAGGTGCACCACCATGTGGGGGACATTCTGCTGGGCTTTGCGGTGCTGATGTTCGGCATGAAGGCCATGAGCGGCGCGGTGGAGCCGCTGAAAAGCGACCCTGCCTTTATCGATATGATCACAGCCTTTTCCCATCCGCTGCTGGGTGTGCTGGTCGGCGCGGCCTTTACCGCCGTGCTGCAGAGCGCTTCGGCCGCGGTGGGCATTCTGCAGGCCCTGTCCCTGACCGGGGCTATCCGCTTCAACACCGCCTATCCGCTGATCCTGGGTATTGCCATCGGATCCGCCGTTCCGGTGCTGCTCTCGGCGCTGGGCGCCAAGGCGGACGGGCGCAGAGCCGCGTTTTCCTATCTGGTAATCGAGATGATCGGCGCTCTGGTTTTCGGCATACTCTATTATGCGCTGAATGCCTTTGTGGATCTGGGGCTCCAGGATCTGCTGATGAACCCGGTGAACATTGCGCTGGTGAATACTCTCTTCCGCGCGGCGACGGCGATGGTGCTGCTGCCGCTGGATGGATTGATCATCCGACTGGTGACCCGCCTGGTTCGGGAGCGGGAGGATGAAAAGGCGGCGGAGGGCGAGCTGGATCGCCTGGACGAGCGCTTCCTGCAGCATCCTGCCCTGGCGGTGGAGCAGAGCCATCTGACAGTCAACGCCATGGCGCGCACCTCCTTGGAGAATATCAAGCTCGCCATCGGTCTGCTGGATGAGTTCAGCGAGGCGGGAAAGCGCAAGGTGGAGAAGATCGAGGATCTGGTGGACCGCTACGAGGACAAGCTGGGAACCTACCTGGTGAAGCTCAACACCAACGAGCTCAACCGGAAACAGAACGAGAGCGTCTCCAAGTATCTGCATACCCTCAGTGATTTCGAGCGTATCAGTGACCATGCCATGAACATCTGCTCCGTGGCGCAGGAGGTAAAGGAAAAGCAGATCCACTTCTCCGGCGAAGCAAAGAAAGAGCTGGATGTTCTGACCGCCGCGCTGACGGAGATTCTGGATCTGGCCTTCGGCGCCTTCATCGAGGAGGATGTGGGCAAAGCGCGGATGGTGGAGCCTCTGGAGGAACTGATCGACACCCTTTGCGACGAAATGAAGCTAAGGCACGTGGAGCGTCTGCAGCAGGGGGTCTGCTCCCTGTCCCAGGGCTTTGTCTTCAACGACATTCTGACCAACTTTGAGCGCGTGGCTGACCACTGCTCCAACCTGGCGGTGGCGATGATCGAGCTGGAGACCGACGCCTTCGACACCCACGACTACATCATCAACCTCAAGGAGCTGCATTCCCAGCAGTTTGATCAGCTCTATGAGCAGTACGCGCAGAAATATCAGATCTAAGAGCAAACCCGGAGCTGAATCGGCTCCGGGTTTGCTGTATTCTATTCCGGCAGAGCGCCGGGGAAGGCGGCCTGCGGATCAAAGCGCCCCGAGCCGAACATCGCCGCCACGGCGGATTCGTATTCCGAAAGGCTGCGCGCCTTGTTCAGAGCTTTCAGCGGGTGGTCTGCGCCGGGGAACATGTGGTTAACATAATACCATAGCTCCTTCAGGCGGCCAAGAATGTGGTATTCCTGGAGACCGTCCTCCCGGAGGGCTGCGCACAGGGCGTCCAGAAAGGCGCGAAGCTCCGCCTCCTCCAGAGGCGCTCCGCCGCGCAGCACACGGAAGAGCGCCGGATTCGTCAGCGCTCCCCGGCCCAGCATGAAGCGATCCAGCCCGGGGAAGCGGGTGCGCACCGCGTCAAAGGAAGCCGGACTCAGAATGTTCCCGTTGTAGCAGAGGGGGGCGCGGCTCTGCACCGCAGCGAGGGAAAAGGCGGATAGATCCGGCGTGCTCTTGTACATCCCCGCCCGCGGGCGGGCATGGACAATGAGCTCCGAGAGGGGATAGCGATTGTAAAGCTCCAGAATCGGGGCAAACTCCTCAGGCTTTTCCAGCCCCAGGCGGGTCTTCACCGAGATCCGCAGCGGGCAGCGGGAAAAGACCTCGGCCAGAAAGTCGTCCAACGAGCGCAGATCCGCCAGCATGCCGGCGCCCTTGTGCTTGGGCACCACCGTGCCGGAGGGGCAGCCGGCGTTCAGATTGACCTCCCGGTAACCCATGGCGGCCAGCTCCCGACTGAGCGCCAGGAAGGCCTCCGGCCGGTTGCAGAGGATCTGGGGAACCAGATCGATCCCCACGTTTCGCTCCGGCTCCAGCTCCCGCAGGGCGGAGCGCTTCACCTTTCCCTGACCGTCCGGCGCCAGGAAGGGGGCGTAATAGCGGTCGACGCCGGGGAAAAAACGGGCGTGGGTCTGGCGAAAGATGCTGGAGGTCAGCCCCTCCATGGGGGCGAAGGAAAAGTACACGGTACCGTACCTCCCGGTTCCGAATATGTATGACTGCCCAGTAAGCATAGCAGAAAAGAAGGCCGCGGTCAAAATTTTTTCCCGTTGCTCACAGATTATTCACCAAATGACGAAAAGAAGCGATATAATAAAATGAATGATTATAGACAGGATACCGTGCTTGGAGGAACAGACATTGAAGCATCCGGCTTTGACAAGAATATTATCCCTGGTTCTGGCTGTGCTGTGCCTGACCATGTTGTTTGCGGGCCTTGGCAGCATCGCGGGAGCGATGCGTGACCGGGACAGCGCCATGGCGGACTACGGTCGGCTCACGGGGCGGATCGAGGAATATGAGCAGGTTCTGGGCGAACTGGAGGGACAGACCAGTTATCGGGAAGCGAATCTCGCCTTTACGGAGGAGCGGGAGCAGCACGACGAGCAGGCAGCCCAGCACCGCATGGATCTGGCGATCTACACCGCCACCCGGGGCGGCCTCCAGGCGGGCTCCGCGGCCCTGGATCAGGCAGAGGAGGCCTTTAACCAGGGCATGGCACAGTATTATGCCGGCATCGCCCTTTTCGAGGAGCAGGAGAAGGCCTTCTGGGAGGGCTATGAACAGTTCCAGGAGGGCAAGCGGCAGTTGGCCGAGGCGCGGAAGACCCTGGAGCTGGCGCAGAATGCCCTGGCAGGGCTGCGCGGGCAGTTGGAGCAGAGCCGCGCCCTTGCCGCGATCCTGGAGAGCGAGGACGAGAACGCCCGGCGGGAGCTCACGGTGGCGGCCTATGACGGACTGCTGCAGTCTCTGGATCAGGCGGTGGGACTGTACGAGCAGCTGAAAGAGCGGGGCGGCATCAGTGCAGAAGAGCTGCAGAAGCTGGCTGAGATGCTGGCGCAGCAGAGCGATGCGGATCTTGGCGAACTGCTGGATAGCATCGAGTGGCAGGATATTTCTGCGGAGACGCTCAACGATCTGGAAAGCAGGGTCGTGGAGGCCACGGGCATGAGCGTGCAGGAGATCCGCGCACAGATCCAGCAGCAGCGGGACGCGGCGGCGGACATGGACGCGGATGCGCCCATTTCGGAGGAACAGTTTGCCCTGCTGCAGGCGGGCTATCAACAGAGCCGCGCTTTGCTGCAGGCGGTTGACGAGGCCATGGAGCAGAAGCTCAGCGAATACGAGGGGAAGCTCAACGAAGCGCTGGCGCAGCTGGACGCTGCCCAGGCGCAGATCGACGCCATGGAGCCCATGATGGAGCAGGGGAAGACCATGATGGAGCAGGCCCGCGCCGCGCTGGATACGGCGGGCGGACAGATCTCTGCGGGACGGCAGGGCCTCGCCGACGGACGCCGCCAGATCGACGAGCAGGCAGAGGAGCTTGCCCGCCAGGAGGAGGAGCTGCGCCGGGAAAAGAACGAACTGGATGAGGAGGCTGCCGTCCTGGAGGAAGAGAGCGATGCGCTGGAGCGGCAGCGGCAGCTGGAGCAGCGGGAGACGTCCCTGCGGTTGATCCTGCTGGAGCGCGAGGGCATCCAGCAGCGGGTCGATGATGGCATGGAGCTGCTGCCCGCCGCGAAAGACTGCGCCGAGACGCTGCAGCAGGATTCCGAGCGCATGACCAAGGGACGGCTCTGGGTCAGCGGGCTGATGATCTTCGGCGCGGTCTGCGGCTTTGCCGGGATCCGTGCGGCTTTTGAGAAGACAAAGAAGCGCTTCTGGCTGCTTGCACCGCCGATCCTCTGCCTGGGCAGCGCTATAGGAGCGGAGTTCATCTGCCGTTCTCTTGGCAGGGGGGACAGCTATTCTGCTCTGGCCGTGGCGATCTTTGCCGCGCTGCTGCTCTGCGTGGCGGCGCCCAGAAAAAAGAAAGCCTGATCGTAAAAAACACACGGGGAGACTTCGATGATCTCCCCGTGTGCTTTTCTATTCCATGCTTATACTAACACCTAATAGAAATCTTTGAATCTTTCCGGTCAGAATTGCGCCAACCTTCGTTGGCTTCCTTGACCATAAATCTCCATTATGCTCTGCGGAAGCCGCCTCGTCTGGCACAATTCTGCCTCGGAAATCCTTCTAAAGCTTTCTATCAGGTATTAGTATTATGCCTCATCCAGCAGGGCGTTCAGCGCATGTACCGCCTGTTCCGGCTCATCGGTGGGTATAACCAGGTCGCAGAAACCGGCTTTTGCCCGCTGCTTTTCCGCCTGCTCCATCCGTACCGGCGCCTCATAGGGGCTGCGGGCGGCGGACTCATAGCGGGCGCGGAGGATTGCCGGATCGGCGGGCTCCATGTAGACGCAGACGGCCTCGGGCATGTTGGCCTTTAACTGCGCGGCGCGGTCGATCTCCAGATTCAGCAGCACGTTCTTTCCGGCCTTGAGCTGCTCTTCCACCAGGCGGCGGGAGGTACCGTAGTCATTCCCGGCAAATTCCGTGGCCTCCAGCAGGTCGCCGGATTCCTTCAGGGCTTGCCAGCCCTCCAGGTCGTAGAAATAAAAGCCCTGTCCGTTTTCCTCTCCAGCCTTCATCTTCCGGGCGGTGACAGGGATCACATAGCCGATGTCCTGCCGCTGCTCCAGAACCTTGCCCAGGATCTCCTTGAGACCTGCGCCGGAGGGGCCGGAAACCACAAATACTTTTGCCATTTGCCTCTTCCTCTCTGCGTTTTTTCGTCCTTGATTATAGCCGATCCTGCCGCCGTTTGCAAGTCCTGCCGGCTCAGACAGCGTAAAAACCCTGGCATTTCCCGGAAAACAGCCGTCGGGAGGCTTGCCAGAGCGAATAATGTGTGATAAAATGCAATCAGATAAAGAGAAGGGAGCTGAAAGGATGAACCTGTTTTCCTGCTGATGGGACATAACGAAGCCAAGTGGCATAGATGGCGGTAAGACCGTCTGATTTGTTATGTCTTGATGTGGGAAAGCTGCGGAACCTTCAGCGCCATATGGGACATACCTTTGCCCTTTTTGCCTGGACGCCGTGGGAGCTTTCCCGCGGCGCGTTTTTTATTCCGGGCGGCTGATTTGAGCCGCAAAAAAGGAGGGCATAACAATGTCGCTGATACAAGTATCGCATCTCACTTTTGCCTATGATGGCAGCTATGACAATGTATTTGAAAACCTGAGCTTTCAGATCGACACGGACTGGAAGCTGGGCTTTACCGGCCGAAACGGACGGGGCAAGACCACCTTCCTGCGTCTCTTGATGGGGCAGTATGAATACCGGGGCGAGATTTCCGCCTCGGTGCAGTTTGAATACTTCCCCTGCCAGCCGAAGCACCCGGATTGGCTTGCCTGGGACGCGCTGGAGGAGCTGGAGCCGGGGCTGGAGCAATGGCGGCTCCTGCGGGAGATGACGCGGCTGGAGCTGGAGGAGGACGTGCTGTACCGGCCCTTTGAGACGCTATCCCACGGGGAGCAGACCAAGCTCTTGCTGGCCCTGCTGTTCCTGCGGGAAAACGGCTTTCCCCTCATCGACGAGCCCACCAACCACCTGGACGCCCACGGGCGGGAGGTGGTGAGCCGCTATCTCAGCGGGAAAAAGGGTTTTTTGCTGGTGAGCCACGACCGGGCCTTTCTGGACGGCTGCGTGGATCACATCCTCTCCATCAACAAGGCCAATATTGACATCCAGAAGGGCAATTTCTCCTCTTGGTGGGAGAATAAGCGCCGGCAGGACGCCTTTGAGCTGGCGGAGAACGACAAGCTCAAAAAGGAGATCGGCAGACTCCGGGAGACCGCTCGGGAGAAAGCCCAGTGGTCGGACGCCGCCGAGAGCCGCAAGACCGGCATCAGCCGCATCCAGGTGGACAACGTGAAGGGCTGGCGTCCCCTCCAGGGAGCAAAGTCCAAAAAGCAGATGGCCCGTGCCAAGGCCATTGAGACCCGGCGGGAGGCGGCCATTGAGGAAAAGGAAAAGCTGCTGAAGAATATCGAGCACCAGGCGGCGCTGAAGCTGAGCCAGACGGCCTATCACAGCGAGCGACTGCTGCAGCTGCGGGATCTGACCGTGGACTACGGCGCGGGGGCGCTCTTCGAGCCGCTGAGCTTCGAACTGCTGCGGGGGGAGAGGCTTGCGCTTCTTGGCCGCAACGGCAGCGGAAAGAGCAGCATCCTCAAGCTCCTTTGCGGCGAGGAGATCCCCTATACCGGGAGCCTGGAGAAGGGGAGCGGCCTCACGATCTCCTACGTCCCCCAGGACGCGGGCGATCTGCGTGGAAGCCTCTCCGACTACGCCCGGGCGTATCAGATCGACGAGAGTCTCTTCAAGGCGATCCTAATCAAGCTGGATTTTGCCCGCAAGCAGTTTGAAAAGGACATGGCGGACTTCTCCGCAGGCCAAAAGAAAAAGGTGCTCATCGCCCGCTCTCTCTGCGAGCACAGCCATCTGCACATCTGGGACGAGCCCATGAACTACATCGACGTGATCTCCCGCATGCAGATCGAGGAGCTGATCCTGGAGCATCGGCCCACGCTGCTGCTGGTGGAGCACGACCGCGCCTTCTGCCGGCGGGTTGCGACCAAGACGGTGGAGCTGACGCGGGAGAGCGTGCAGGGCTGAGCCAGGCGGCATCCAACAGACACAAGGAGTTGAACCATTACACAAAACAGCAGTTTTGTCTAGACTTATAAGAATAAAGTGTGCTATCCTGTAAGTGGAAAAGTGTTATTATTTTCCACTGCGAAAGTGACTTGGATTGGAACAATTATAGATATAGCCGAATGTGAGGAGGAGTCGGAATGAAACGCAAACGTTTATTCGGGCTTTTGCTGGCTGTCGTGATGCTCTTTTCCATAGCCCCCGCCCTTGGCAGCACGGCGGAAGCTGAGGTCATCACCGCGGTGACTGCGACCATGACCGGCGATCCGAACGAGATCTGCCAGCTCGGAAAGCCGATCGCATACCCGAGCTTTTCCACAAGCTCCGGGAATACCGCCGAGGTCGTGAGCGAAAGCGCCACTTGGGAAAGAAACGGCAGCTCGGTGGGAAGCGGCGTCTTCACCGAGGGCAGCTGGCTGCTCTGGGTGCCGGTCGTTGTCGACGGCGCGGCTCACCCCTCTGACAGCCTGTCCGACTCCGTCACGCTGACGGTCAACGGGCAGCCCTGGGTGCTGGATCGCGTTAGCCCCGGCGACGCGGAGGATCCGGACTGGGTGGCCTGGTTCCACGCTCCTGCGCCCATCGTGCTGTCCAACTCCGAAAACCCGCTGCTTTTCATCAAGGACAGCAGCTGGGACATTCCAACCTCTTATGTCGGGCAGCCCATCGAATCGTTCTCTGTCGTTCCCGGTGTCAGCGGCGGAACGCCTCCCTATACCTTTTATAAGCTGGGCGGCCCGGACTGGCTGACCGTGAGATCAGACGGTGTCGTCTTCGGAACGCCGACCAGTGTGGGGATCAACCAGGATCTTGAGATTATGGTGAGAGATAATCTGGGGGAGATGGATACCGTCACGCTGTATGTTGATCCTACGGAATCCTCGTCTCCAAACCCCATTACGAAGGTTTATGCCAGCTCCGATCTGAATACGGTTTTCGGCACGGGAAAGCCGATCACCGCGCCGAGCATCACGATCACAAACAGTGTGGTGCCCGCGACGATCAAACTGGAAGAGTCCCAGTGCTTCTGGCTGAAGTACGATGAGGAGGCCCACAAGTGGAATAAGGTGGATTCCGGCGTTTTTGAAGCCAGCGGGAAATACGTATACCGGATCCGCATTGTCCCGGAAGACCCGGCCTTTGATTTCATAAACGTTTCCCTGGAAGTGGACGGGGTCAAATGGAATCGGAAGAGCTATTCTGAGAATTATGCCGTATTTGAGTCGGAACCCTTTGTGGCCGGCACGAAGATCGACAAGATCACGGTGGTCAATATCCAGTCGCCCGTCGTCGGGCTGGGACTGGATCCCTATGGCGGTGTGATCAAGGAAGAGGGCATGTTCCTCAGCGACTACTTCTGGGCGGTGGAGGAAGAAGGCAGCCTTGTGCCCTGTGGGGATGGGGACGTCTTTGAAGCGGGGAAGACCTACTACATCAACCTCACAGCGGCGGCGGATCCCGAGAAGGGCTTCTCCTTTGCCGATACCGTGGAGATCAGCGTGAACGGCATCGTAGCGCCCGCGGTGGTCATCACCAGCCAGGATGCAGAGGAAATCAGCTTCTATTGTCCGATCCCCTTCGCCGTTCTCTCCAGCAATCTCTATGTGGTCACCGCCGGCGCGCTGAACGTGCGGGACGCCGCATCCTACCACTCCGGCCGGATCGGCGGCTATGCCTACGGCAACGTGATCCAGGCCCAGGCCGAGTCCGGCCAGTGGGTGCAGGTGGACTATGAGGGGAAGACAGCATGGGTGAACCGGAACTATCTGGCCCTGACCTACACCGAGGAGACGGCCATCAAGCCGGTCAAGTACAAGATCACCGCCGGCGCGGTGAATGTGCGCGGCGGTCCCCACATGGACTACGAACGCATCGGCGGTCTCACCTACGGCAAGGAGGTGCTGGTCACCGGCCTCGTGACCAACACCCAGGGCGAGGAGTGGCTTGTGCTGGACTACGAGGGCGAAGCCGGCCACCAGCTGGGCTTCGTGATGAAGAAGTACAGTTATTCGGAGTCGGAGGTCCCCGGCGGACAGGATCCGGTGGAGGCCAACAGCAGCTCTGCCGAGGAGGATCAGGAGACCGGGGAGATCACCGTCAGCACCTGGACCTACCCCACCGTGAGCTTTGCTCCGTATAAGGCGGCCATTGCCGTGGGCGGCAATGTGGAGCTGAACGACGAGAACTACGAAAACGCCGGCGACGGCTATCTGATCACCAGCGTCTACCCCGACGACGCCAAAAACTTCGAGAATCTGACCAAAGACAAGGTCAAGCTCCCCACGATCTTCACAGACAAGGGCCTGGTGGTTCTGGATCTGACGAGGCAGGCCGACGGCCGCATCGATTTGAAGATCGGCCCCGCGGATCCCGTCACCGTTACCTTTGATCCCGATAACGGCACGGGAAGCAAAGACGTCGCCGTCAACAAGGGCGCCGCTGTGGATAAGCCCGCGGATCCAGAGAAGGAGGGCTTCACGTTTGAGGGCTGGTATCTGGGCGAGACGCTCTATGATTTCAGCAGCCCCGTAACGGAGGCTATCACGCTGAAGGCCAGATGGAAGGATAACCGCCCCGTCACCTATACGGTGATCAGCGGCGGCAACAGCACCTGGGTCAAGGGCAGCGGCAAGACGGTCACCATCACCGTCAAGCGTGACCCGGACGACAGTCTCTGCTTTGGCCAGTTTACCGGCGTGGAGATCGACGGCACTGCCTTGACAAGCGGCACGGACTTTGACGCCAAGGCAGGCAGCACCGTGGTGACGCTGAAGCCTGCCGCACTGCAGAAGCTCTCCGTGGGCAGTCATACGATCACCCTGCAGTTCAAGGACGGCACCGTGCAGACCGGCATCACCGTCAAGGCCGCCTCCGGCGCGCCCGGCACGGGAGACGGGAGCAGACCGGGCCTGTGGCTGGGCCTGGGACTCCTTTCCGCGTTGGGATTGGGCGGTATTGCCCTGAGCGTGAAAAAGCGGCGCAGCGAGACCTGAGAGAATGGAATTCTGTAAAAAGAGCGGATCGAAAGGTCCGCTCAAGCTGTCGACAAAGTGTCGACAGCTTGAAAGCAAGAATGGGAACTTCCGAAAAAAGTTCCCATTCTTGCGTAGATTGAACGTGAAGGGGGGACTTGCGTGTCGGTACCTTGCCGCATGGGTGAAGGGTTGTCTACAGTCTGAGCGGACCGAAAGGTCCGCTCTTTTCCACGCCGCGCCCCTTGCAAACGGACGCTTTATCGGGTAAAATAATAAAACAGTGAGACAATCCGAACGAGAAGCGGAAAAAGGAGACCTGCTATGCTGACCTGTGTTATGCTGTTGGGCTGCGGCGCCGCCATCCTGACCCTGTATCTTGCGGAAAAGCTGCGCCGTTACTCGGTGAAGGCGGTTCTGCTGAAGGGCCTGTGCTCGGCTCTGTTCGTGAGTCTTGCCGTCTGCGCCTGGTACCAATCCGCCATAGGCGGCCCGCTGCGGCTCCTTGGCCTTTTCGTGATCCCGGGACTGCTCTTCGGACTGCTGGGGGATATCTGGCTGGATCTGAAATATATCTTTCCGGAGAAGGACGAGCCCTTTACCTACGCGGGCTTTGCCTCCTTCGGCGTCGGACATGTGCTCTACTGCATGGGGCTCTGCCTGCAGTATGCCCCGGGAGATCGACCGGCATTTGTCTGGCTGCCGCTGCTGCTGGCGGTGATGGCCGGCCTGGGGACTGCGGCGCTGGAAAAGCCCATGAAGCTCCGGTACGGAAAGTTCAAGCCCGTTGTAGCCGCTTATGGGGTTCTGCTCTTCTCTACGCTGCTGCTCTCCGGTTCCCTGGCCCTGCTTCACGGCTGGAGGGAGAGCACACTGAACCTCTTCTTTTCCGGGGCTGTGCTCTTTGCGATCTCCGATCTGATCCTCAGCGGCACCTATTTCGGTAAGGGGAAAGAGCGTCCGGTGGATTTGCTGCTGAATTATCTGAGCTATTATCCCGCTCAGTTTCTTATCGCGTTTTCGCTGCTGTATTTGTAAAGGAGGAAAAAGCCATGCCGAAATTGACTTGCCTGATCCCCGGTTGGGAACAGGAGGATTTGAAGGAGGATTTCCGCGCCGCGCGGAAGGTGGAGCAGTACCGCCTGGGTGCCCGGGCGCTGTACCTGCCCCGGGGGCTGAGCTGGGAGTACATCCCGCTTCAGGCGGTGGACAAGGCGGAGCGCTCCCACCGGGTCATCAGCGCGGGGCACTGTGTCACCGTGCGGGAGGAAAAGCCCGCGGTGGATCTGACCGCGGGGGAAAAGCAGTTTACCCTGAATCTGGAAAAGCAGGCCAGCGCCCAGTTGATCCTGCAGGCACTGAAAGGAGAAGAGACATGACCGAACTGGAAGCCATCCGCGCCCGGCACTCTGTGCGCGCCTATCTGGAAAAGCCCATCCCGGCGGAGCTGCGCAGGCAGCTGAACGATTGCGTGGAAGCCCTGAATCGGGAGAGCGGGCTGCACATCACGATCCAATATGACGACCCGGCGGGCTTTGATTCCCGTCTGGCCCACTACGGCAGCTTCCGCAACGTGGCAAACTACATCGTTCTGGCCGGGAAGAAGGAAGGAGACTTCGACTTCCGCTGCGGCTATTACGGCGAGAAGCTGGTGCTCTTCGCCCAGACCCTGGGACTCAACACCTGCTGGGCGGCGCTGACCTTCAATAAGAAGAAGGTGCGGGAGCTGATCCCGGAGGGGGAGAGCCTCTGCATGGTCATCGCCCTGGGCTATGGCGAGACCCAGGGCAGGCAGCATAAGAGCAAGGACGCGTCCAAGGTTCAGGAGCTTGCGGGGGAGGCGCCGGATTGGTTCAAGCAGGGGCTGGAGGCCGCGCTGCTGGCGCCCACGGCGGTGAACCAGCAGAAATTCTGCTTCTCCATCGAGGCGGGGGAGCCCACGGTGCGTGTGAAGGGCATCGGCAGCTGCACCCGGGTGGATCTGGGCATCGCTGCGCTGCACTTTGAGCTGGGCTCCGGCAGAAAAGTAAAGGCAAAATAAAAAAAGGAGAGAGACAGATGGCACATAAGGTATTGGTGATTTGCGGCAGCCCCCGGGCAAAGGGCTGCACGGCTCGTGCGCTGCAGGAGGTCTGCAGGACGCTGAACGAGGAGGGCGTGGAGACCCAGTGGGTGCAATTGGGGAAGGACGACGCTCACGGCTGCCTTGCCTGCGGCTTCTGCTCGAAAAACGACCGCTGCGTCTTTGATGACGGGGTGAACCGGGCAGCGAAGCTCCTTGCGGAGGCGGACGGCCTTCTGATCGGCAGCCCTGTCTACTACGGTTCCCCCAACGGCGCACTTCTGGGCTTCCTGGATCGGCTCTTTTACAGCGCGGACTATTCCCTGCACATGAAGGTGGGCGCCGCGGTGGTTTCCTGCCGCCGGGGCGGCAACACGGCCAGCTTCGATGTGCTGAACAAGTACTTCACCATCTCCGGCATGCCCGTTGCCTCCAGCACCTACTGGAACCAGGTGCACGGTTTCTCTGCCGCGGACGTGGAGAAGGATCTGGAGGGACTGCAGACCATGCGCAACCTGGGCCGCAACATGGCCTTCCTCATCAAGGCGATTGCTGCGCAGAAGGAACAGACCGGTCTTCCTACCGTGGAGCGGGGCTGCTTCACCAGCTTCCCCGACGGGAAATGAGTAGAATACAGCAGCCCGGCTGAATCACCCGGCTGCTGTTTTTTTGCGAAAAACGCAAGATTTTCGTTGAAGCGCCCGGCATTTCGTGGTAGAATACTCCAGTATGAAAATCCCATAACCAGAGGAGGCAAGCATGAAGAAAGTACAGTTTACCGAGACTGTTCTGCGCGACGCGAATCAGTCTCTGATTGCAACCCGTTTACCCTATGACAAGTTTGAGCCCATCCTGGAGACCATTGATCAGGCCGGCTTCTATTCCGCCGAAGTCTGGGGCGGCGCCACCTTTGACGTCTGCCTCCGCTTTTTGAACGAGGATCCCTGGGAGCGGCTGCGGAAGATCCGCGCCAAGATGCCCAACACCAAGCTGCAGATGCTGCTGCGCGGCCAGAACATCCTGGGCTACAAACACTACAGCGACGATATTGTCCGCCGTTTTGTCCGCGCTTCCGTGCGCAACGGCATCGACATCATCCGCATTTTCGACGCCTTGAACGACGTGAACAACCTGAAGGTCGCCATCGAGGAGACGGTGCAGAGCGGCGCCATCGCTTCCGGCGCCATCTCCTACACCACGAGCCCGGTGCACACCCTGGAGAAGTATGTCCAGATCGTGAAGGAAATGAAGCAGATGGGCGTCTCTTCCGTCTGCATCAAGGACATGGCGGGCATCCTGTCCCCCAAGAACGCCTACGACCTGGTCTCCGCCATCAAGGACGCGGTGGATCTGCCCGTCGTGATGCACACCCACTGCACCACCGGCCTTGCCTTTATGACCTATCTGAAGGCGGTGGAAGCCGGCGCTGACGTGCTGGATACCGCCATTTCCCCCTTCTCCGGCGGCACCTCCCAGCCCGCCACGGAGACCCTGGCCTTCGCCCTGCGGGAGCTGGGCTATCAAGTCGACCTGGACGACGACAAGCTCTTCCAGATTGCCACCTACTTCAAGCCTGTCCGGGCGGAGTTCCTGAAGGCCGGCACGCTGAACCCCATCTCCCTCACCACTGATACCCAGTGTCTGACCTATCAGATCCCCGGCGGCATGCTCTCCAACCTGCTCAGCCAGCTCAAGAGCCTGAACGCCCTGGACAAGTTCGACGAGGCCCTGCTGGAGACCCCCCGGGTGCGCAAGGACATGGGCTACCCGCCCCTGGTCACCCCCACCAGCCAGCTCATCGGCACCCAGGCGGTGCAGAACGTGCTGGCAGGGGAGCGCTACAAGAACGTGGGCGCTGAGCTCAAGGCCTACTGCCGCGGCGAGTACGGCCGCACTCCTGCCCCCATCGACCCCGAGGTGCGCGCCAAGATCCTGAACGGCGAGCAGCCCATCCAGGGCCGCTATGCCGATTCTCTGCCTAAGGACATCTATGAGAAGACCGCCGAGAAGCTGGGCGACACGGCTCGCTGCGAGGAGGACGTGCTCTCCTACATCGCCTTCCCCCAGGTGGCGGAGAAGTTTTTTGCCGAGCGGAAGGCTCTGGAGGAGAAGAAGGTGCGCTACTCCATCCGGCCCGTTGAGGAGGGTTGAGCATGAAGGGCTTCATTCCCATCCCCACTGCGGCGGGCACCGCGCTGCTGGGCTATCTGGTGGTG
Source organism: uncultured Eubacteriales bacterium (assembly GCA_900319635.1). Taxonomy (GTDB): domain Bacteria; phylum Bacillota; class Clostridia; order Oscillospirales; family Oscillospiraceae; genus Limivicinus. Next base: position 142,463 of record ONPF01000003.1, read on the forward strand.
TTCTTCGGCCTGGTGCTGCTGATGGTGGTGCTGCTCGTCATGGGCGCCATCTTCAAGAGAAAAAAGGCCAGGGCGGAGGCAGCCAACGCCATCCCCGCGCCGGACAAGGCTGCGCCTGTGCTGGCGCTGGACAACACCCTGCCCAAGGCCAGCGGCACCGCCGGCGAGCTCAAGCTCTACGATACCGATCCGCGGGACGCCGCCATGATCATGGCCATCGTGGCCGACAGTCTGGGCAAGCCCCTCAACGAACTGCGCTTTATTTCCATTCGGGAGGTCAAATAGGATGAAATACAGAGTCACACTGGGAAACCGTGTTTATGAAGTCGAGGTGGAGCAGGGCGAGGCCATGCTGGTGGACGAGTACGAGCTGGCGGCTCCCGCCGCTGCCGCCCCTGCCGCGCCTGCAGCTGCCGCCCCTGTGCCCGCTGCTGCTCCCGCGGCGGCGCCCGCCGCCCCCGCCGCCGGCCTTGCCGCCGGAGACGTGGTCAAGAGCCCCATGCCCGGCAACGTGCTGAAAATCAACGTCACCCAGGGCCAGCAGGTCAAGGAGGGCGAGGTGCTGCTGATCCTGGAGGCCATGAAGATGGAGAACGAGATCGTCTCCACCAAGGCCGGCACCGTGGCGCAGATCGTGGTCAGCAAGGGCGCCGTCGTGGAGACGGGAGCTCCTCTGGTCGTGATCGCATAAGGAGGACGCTATGGATATAACTGGTGTCCTGCAAAAGCTGGCAAGCGAGTCCGGCTTTGCTGCCTTCTTCCTCACCGAGGGCGGCTGGAAGAACCTCGTGATGATCCTGATCGCCTTTGCGCTGCTGTATCTGGGCATCGTCAAGAAATTCGAGCCGCTGCTGCTCTGCGGCATCGCCTTCGGCTGTCTGCTGTCCAACCTGAGCTATTTTATCGGCATGGGCGACAACGCCCTGTACCATCCGGAGCTCTGGGCGGCCTTCCTGGATGAAACCAGCCCTGCCTACCATAGCTATGGCGCGATCATGCGCGAGGCTGGTCTGCTGGACTTCTTCTATATCGGCGTGAAGGCCGGTATATACCCCTCGCTGATCTTCCTGGGCGTGGGCGCCATGACGGATTTTGGACCCCTGCTTGCCAATCCCAAGAGCCTGCTGCTGGGCGCGGCGGCGCAGCTTGGTGTGTTTGTGGCCTTCTTCGGCGCGGTGCTGCTGGGCTTCACCGGCCCTCAGGCCGCCTCCATCGGCATCATCGGCGGCGCGGACGGCCCCACTGCTATCTTCCTCACCACCAAGCTGGCGCCGGAGCTCCTTGGCCCCATCGCCATCGCGGCCTACTCCTATATGGCGCTGATCCCCATGATCCAGCCGCCTATCATGAAGGCCATGACCACCGACAAGATGCGCAAGGTCAGAATGGTACAGAGCCGCGCGGTCTCCAAGACCGAGAAGATCATCTTCCCCATCGTGGTCGCCACCTTCGTGATCCTGCTCCTGCCCTCCACCGCGCCTCTGATCGGCTGCCTGATGCTGGGCAATCTGTTCCGTGAGTGCGGCGTGACGGATCGTCTCTCCGACACCGCCCAGAACGCCCTGATGAACATCGTGACCATCTTCCTGGCCACCTCTGTGGGCGCAACTATGGTCGCCCAGAACTTCCTGAACTGGGATACCATCAAGATCGTGGTGCTGGGTCTGGTTGCCTTTGGCATCTCCACCGTGGGCGGCCTTCTCGGCGGCATCATCATGTACAAGACCTCCGGCGGCAAGATCAACCCCCTCATCGGCTCTGCCGGCGTCTCTGCGGTTCCCATGGCCGCCCGTGTCTCCCAGGACGTGGGACGGAAGTACAATAAGAACAATTACCTCCTGATGCACGCCATGGGCCCCAACGTGGCCGGCGTCATCGGCTCCGCCATCGCGGCGGGCTTCCTGCTCTCCGTCTTCGGCTGAGCGGGGGAGAAGTTCAAGCGAAAAACGGAATATCCAACTGCAAAAGCGGCTCCCGCCCGGGAGCCGCTTTTCCTATGCTATTGAAATCCGGATACTTTCATCGAAGCTCTGCAAACTGCAATTTCATTGCGTTTCCTGTTCCCTACGTCCAGAATCTCCCCAAGAATTCTCTGGACAAGGGAGCTTGCATATGATACACTTATATTGGAAATGTATAAACAAAAATGTCATAAATTGCCAATACGCAGAGGAGGATACGAGCATGAAAACCACCAAACGAGCATGCAGCCTGCTGCTGGCGCTGCTGATGATGGTCAGCCTGCTGCCGGCGCCCGCCCTGGCCGAACCCGCCCCGGCCTTCACCCAGCAGCCGGAGAGCGGCAGCCACGTCCCGGGGGAGAGCTATCTTCTCACCTGGGAGCTGAACCAGACCCCGGATCGGCTGGAGCTTGTCCGGGAAGAAAATGTCATCCTGAGCGAAGCGAAGGATCTCGGTGGAGATTCTTCGTCGCCTGCGGCTCCTCAGAATGACAGCGGCGAGGACGAACCGGTTCTTATCCCGGTACAGGAGCTGGAACCGGAGGCCACCAGCCTGGAGCTCACCGCGCCCGAGGAGGAGACGGTGTTCCATCTCCGCGCCGCCTACGGGGAAGAGGAGCTTTTGAGCGAGCCCTTCACCGTGACGGAGGATTTGCCTCCCCTGGAAGGGGAGGGGTCTGCCTCCCCGGAAAGGGGAGGTGCCGAGCAAAGCGAGGAGGAGCCGACAGCTCCCCTTGCAGGAGAGCCCGCGGATAGCCCTGTAGGGGCCGACGTCCTCGACGTCCCGTCTGATGACCCCGAAGAGCCTGTTGAGGCAGACGAGCCGGAGGCCATGCCGACGGAGCCCGTTGCCGACGATCCGAACAGCGTGTTCCAATTCACCACCCAGCCCCAGAACGGCAGCTACAGCGGCTCCACGCTGAAATACCACTGCACCTGGGTCACTAACTTCACGCCGAAGCGGGTGGAGATCCGCCATTACACGGGCACATACTCTGCCGAAACGACTGACGAAATCACCGGTTTTACCGACGGAAACGGCAGCTATGACTTCCCGGCGACCTCCGGAGAGCAGCGGTATTACATCAAGGCTTACTACGGCACGGGAACGGGCGACTATGTGTATAGTGACACCATCACCGTCACGCCGGAAAACCTGAAGTTCACCACCCAGCCCCAGGACGGCAGCTATTCCACATCCACGCTGAAAGCCATTACACGGGCGCATACACTGCCGAAACGACTGACGAGATCACCAGCGGCTTGAGCAGCAACGGTAGCTATGACTTTCCGGCGACCGCCGGAGAGCAGCGATATTACCTCAAGGCTTACTACGGCACGGGGTCGGGCGACTATGTGTATAGTGACACCATCACCGTCACGCCGGAAAACCTGAAGTTCACCGCCCAGCCCCAGAGCGGCAGCTATGACCCTGGCTCTCTGAGCTATATCGCTACCTGGCAGTTGACTTTCACGCCGCTGCTGGTGGAGATCCGTCATTACACGGGCGCATACTCTGCCGAAACATATGACCTGATCACCAACGACCTGAGCAGCACCGGCAGCTATGAGTTTCCTGCGGTCGCCGGAGAGCAGCGGTATTACATCAAGGCTTACTACGGCACGGGGTCGGGCGACTATGTGTATAGCGACACCATCACTGTCTCCGATCATGACGTGGTCACCTCCGGCTCCTGCGGCACGAACCTGACCTGGAGCTATGCAAACCACACCCTGACGATCTCCGGCTCCGGCGCCATGACGAGTTACAGCTCTGCCTCCGCCGTGCCCTGGAACCATCTGCGCTCCCAGATCACCGCCGTGGTGGTGGAGGAGGGCGTTCAGAACGTGGGCGCCTATGCTTTCCGGAACTGCCTCGTTCTGGAGACGGTCAACCTGCCCTCCACCGTGGTCAGGATCGGCGACTACGCTTTCGACAACTGCCCGGAGCTGACAGACGTCTGGATGAACATGGGCGAGGCGGATTTCTCCGGCGTCACATGGACGACCTCCAGAAACATCAGCATGGCCAACGCCGCCATCCACTTCGCCTATCGCGCCAAGGGTATCTGCGGCGGGAACCTGACCTGGAAGCTGGTGGATTCCACTCTGATCATCGAGGGCTCCGGGACGATGTCTAACTTCTCCGAGTCCTCCCGCCCCGGCTGGTTCAGCTACCGGGACGAGATCACGGCGATCCAGCTCAGCGGCGCTGCCTCCATCGGCAACTACGCCTTTGCCTACTTCACCAAGCTGGAGAGCGTGACGATCCCCTCGACGGTCACCCAGCTGGGAACCTACGCCTTCAGCGGGTGCACAAAGCTGAAAAGCGTCAGCATCCAGAACGCAAATGTGAACATCCCAAACTATGGCTTCTATAACTGCTCGTCGCTGAAGTCCATCACCATCCCCAAGAACGCAAGCACCATCGGCACCGCCGCTTTCTATGGCTGCAGCGCCCTGACGACGGTCAGCTTCCCCAGCGGCAGCGCCCTGACGACGATTGGCAGCTACGCCTTCCAGAACTGCACGTCCCTCAGCTCCGTCGTACTGCCCAACAGCCTTACCACCATCAATTCCTCTGCGTTCAAAGGCTGCACCGCGCTTACCAAGGTGATCGCCTACAGCGGCACCCAGCTTCAAACCATCGGGGACTCCGCCTTTGAGGGCTGCCGGAAGCTCAACACCTTCACCATGGCCAGCGGCATCACCAGCATCGGCGCCCGGGCATTCTATAATTGCGTCAGTCTTCCGGAGATCAAGCTGCCCGACGGGCTCACCAGCCTTGGAAACTACAGCTTCTACGGCTGCACCGGCGCAACCGGCACCATCACCATCCCCGCCGGCGTCACCTCCATTCCCACGGGCTGCTTCCAGAACTGCAGTGGCGTCTATCAGGTGAGCTTCGGTACCCAGATGCAGACCATCTACTCCATGGCCTTTATCGGCTGCACCAAGCTCAAATACGTCTCCTATGACGGCTTCAAGTCCCAGTATCAGCTCATCAGCATCGACAACACCAACACCCCGCTGCTCAATGCCTCCATCCACTATCTTTATATCAGCGGCACGATCCCCAATACCAACATCTACTACGAGATCAACGGCGCTACCGGCGAGCTCTATATCACCGGCTGGGATGAGATGCCCGGCGGCCAGACCCCCTGGTACGAGTACGGCCAGTACATTACCGAGGTGGAGATCTCCGGCGGCATCACCGCCATCGGCTATGAGAACTTCCGGGGCTGCCCCAACATCACCACCGTGCGCCTGCCCGGTTCTCTCCGGACCGTGGACGACCGGGCTTTCCTGGAATGCACCCGGCTCACCGACGTGTACTATGATGGTCTGGCGTCTGACTGGGAGGACATCGACTTCACCACCGGCAACGACCCGCTGCTGAACGCCACGCTCCACACCGGCACCGTGGGCGGGCTCGTGGATGGCACTGACATCTACTGGTCCCTGGACGACGAGGGCACCCTGACCCTCTACTTCGACATGGACTGCGGCTATACCGACATGCCCGACTTCCAGGACAATCGGGCACAGCCCTGGTATGAATACGCCGATCAGATTGTTCGTGTCCGCATCAGCGAGGGCGTGACGAGCATCGGTGACGAGAACTTCACCTACCTGACCCGGCTGGAGGAGGTGGAGATCCCCAGCAGCGTCACCCGGATCGGGATCGCTTTCCCGTATTGCTACAGTCTGGAGACCATTGTTCTGCCCGACACGGTGGAGACCCTGGACGGCGGCGTCTTCTGGAACTGCGGCAATCTGGAGACGGTGACTCTGCCCGCCGGCCTCACGGCGATCCCCGGCAGTCTCTTCTACGGCTGCGGCACGCTCTCCAATGTCTACATGCCCTCCACCGTCACCAGCATCGGCAACAACGCCTTCCCCGGCGGCACGGACTTTGCCTCCGTCGGCGACCTGTACTTTGACGGAACCTCCGCCCAGTGGGCCGCCATCACCAAGGGCAGCGGCAACGACGCCCTCAACACCTGCCGCATCCACTTCAACCCGCCGGAGCTGGCCATAGACGAAACCAACTTCCCCGATCCCAACTTCCGCGGCTATGTGGCTACGAACCTGGATACGGATCACAGCGGCTGGCTCACCGACGAGGAGCGCCTGGCCGTGACCGCGATCAACTGCGGTGCGGAGAGCATTACATCTCTGCAGGGCATCCAATTCTTCCCGGAGCTGCTCTATCTGGGCTGCTCTGACAACTTGCTTGACGGCGAGCTGGATCTCACCGGCAACCTGAAGCTGCAGACCGTGATCTGCAGCTACAACACCGAGCTGGATGATCTGAACGTGGAGGGGCTGACGGAGCTGGAGATCCTGTACTGCCTGGGCAACGAGAACATGAGCGAGCCGGATCTGAGCACAAACATTGCCCTGAGCTACCTGGACGTGACCGGCTGCCAGCTCAGTTCTCTGGATCTCAGCGCCAACACAGAGCTGCAGGAGCTCTACTGCGCCGACAACCTGCTGACCGAGCTGGATCTCAGCAAAAATCCGCTGCTGACGCAGCTGAGCTGCTACAACAACGAGCTCACCGCTCTGGATCTGAGCATCCTCCCCGCGCTGCAGTATGTGGACTGCTCCGACAACTATCTGACAGAACTGACGCTGGGACAGCTTCCCAGCTTGAAGCGGCTCTATTGCCAGGAAAACCGGCTGTATAACCTGGATCTGATCGGCTGCCCCTGGCTGCTGGAATGCGCCTTGAGCGAGGAGCATACGGTGACGGAGATGGGCGCCAGCATCTCCTACAGGATGGGCTCCAACGAGCTGCAGGTGGATACTGAAGTGCTGCTCATTACCGACCACGACGGCATTCCCGTGGATGCCGCGCATTTCCCCGATCCAGCCTTCCGCGCCTACGTGGCGGAGAACCTGGATCTGAACCGCAACGGCTACCTCAAGGGCGACGAGATCGAAGCTGCTACCGCCATCTACTGCCAGGAGCAGGGTGTTGCTTCCCTGACCGGCATCGCATACTTCCCCAATTTGACGGCGCTGGATTGCGGCTACAACGCGCTCACCGGCTCCCTGGATCTGACCACCAACCCAAAGCTCAAAACGATTGGGCTGGACTGCAACGAGCTGGATGAGCTGAACGTAGACGGCCTCACAGAGCTGGAAAGCCTCTCCGTCATGGGCAACCTCAATCTGGGCAGCTTGGATCTAAGCAGCAACATGGCCCTCCAGATACTGGACTGCGGCGAGTGCGGTCTGACCGCGCTGGATCTCAGCGCCAATACCGAGCTGGTGGAGCTGTACTGCCACGGAAACGAGCTGACCGCCCTGGATCTCAGCGCTCAGTCGAAGCTGCAGCATCTGGAGTGCTATGAAAACCAGCTTCAGAGCCTGGATCTCAGCAACAATCCGCTGCTGACCTTTGTTGATTGCTACAGCAACCAGCTCCAGACCCTGAACCTGGGCGTGCAGACTGCCCTCTTGGAGCTCTACTGCGACAGCAACCAGCTGACCAGCCTGGATCTGACGCGCTGCCCCTGGCTGCTGGACTGTGTGGTCAATGAGGAAGCTAACAAGGACGACGGGGGCACCTATTATGACTACTACATTGGCAGTGCCGTCCTCCGGGCGGATAAGACCGTGGTCATCGTCACCGAACACGACGGTATCCCGGTGGACGAGGCGCATTTCCCGGACGCGGCCTTCCGCGCCTATGTGGCAGCCAACAGCGACACGGATCACGACGGCTGGCTGACCGATGCGGAGCGGGAAGCCGTCACCGTCCTGTACCTTGGCAACAAGGGGATAGCCTCTCTTCAGGGGATCCAGTATTTCACGGAGCTGGATTATCTGGAGTGCTACAGAAACAATCTGAGCGAGCTGGATCTGAGCGCCAACACCAAGCTCAGCTACCTCTGCGCCTACGGCAACCCCCTCACTGAGCTGGACCTGACGGCCAACACCGTGCTGAACATGCTGGAGATGTCCGATACTCCCAGTCTCACCACCCTGCACGTGGCTGGATTGCCGTATCTGGATTACATTGACGTGTCCCGCTGCGGCCTGACAGAGCTGGACGTCACCGGCTGCCCGCTGTATTATCTGGAGTGCGAGTATAATCCCCTTACGTCCCTGACTCTGGGAGAAAAGCCCGATCTGACCTATCTGGAATGCCATCATGCTTCTCTGACGGAACTGGACATCAGCCAATGCCCCATGCTGAAGGACGCCTACCTGAACGGGACACGGAGTGACGACGAGGACTACGTTTCCTACGACAGCGGCGATGCCTGGCTTGCCATTGACGAGGGCGTGAACGTCACTGCCACAACCTACGTCCCCGGCGACATCAATGGCGACGGGAAGGTGAACTTGATCGACGCTCAGCAACTGATGCGCTACGTCAAGTATCACGACGTTACGGTTGTGGAATCAAACCTGGATATCACAGGCGACGGCAGGGTGAACCTGATCGATGCTCAGCAGCTGATGCGCTATATCAAGTACCACGATGTGGTGATCCATTGACTCGGAGAAATACAAAGGGCGCGTTGATTATTTCAAAATAGAAGGGAAACATGGATCGAACGTAAGGGAGGGCCTTGGGCCCTCCCTCTGGAAGCCGGTATATAGCAAAACGTTCGGCGCATTCGCATCATATGCGAATGCGCCGAACATTTTCTTCGAGAATGTAATCTGTGCTGCCGGGAGGGCAAAACCTCCCGTGCAGCGGTAAACAGGCTGTGCACTTTTACAGCGCACCCATTGTAAATGATAGGGGATAGGGCACTGCTCAGCGGATCTTGCGGCCTTCCAGGTAGTAGCGCTTCTCCCGGCTGTGACCCATGGAGAAGGTCTTGCGGGGCAGAGCGCCGTCCCGAATCACGCCGCGGAAGAGCTGGCTCTTTTCCATGGCGGGGAGCAGGAAGCCGATGGCCTTGTCCTGCTTGGCCAGAGCAATCAGCGCATCATCGTCATGGATATAGTCGATCTCGCCGGGGTTCTCCTTCAGGTAGTTGTCCAGGAAGCCCTGCAGCACGCCCACGGCCAGCTCGCTCCTGGCGGGATCCAGGGTAACAGTGCCGCAGGCTTCGCCGCTGTACCACTTGACCTCGTAGCCTTCCGGTGCGCAGTAGTCTTGCAGCGCGGCCAGCAGCTTCTCCGGCTCGGTGTTCACGATGACCCGGTGGATGGGCTCGAAGACCTGGGCCTCGTCGTGGATGTTTTCCAGCTCCACCAGCGCCCAGCGGGCGGGATGATTGCTCAGATCCTCGCCGGGGTGGGCGGCCTTCAGCTCCTCGTAGCAGCTCTTGGCAGTGGCAAGGGAGTGGTTCCCATCGCCAACGGCAAAGACCATGGGCACGCCGGGGAGACCCTCGTACTTTTCCGCCACATGGGCGCAGTACTCCGCAAGGGCGGCGTCGAAGGCTCTGGCGTCCTCATCGGCCACCAGCCAGCCACGAATATGTCCGCCGTCCTCCATCAGATCGAAGTCGTAGAGCTTCTGCATGCGGTCCTTCTTGGCGGCAACCGGCTCGATGAGCTTCTTCTCATGATCGTCACAAAGCATGAGAATGTGGGGCAGCTCGATGGGAGCGTTGCGGCGCACACGCTGACGGGGCGGGATGCGCTCGGTCACGGTCTTCTCCGTGGCGCGGATGGCGGAGGTGGAGCCGGGACGGTAGTCATAGGCGTCCAGATCCAGCTTGCCGATGAGGCCCTTGCGGATCGTGCCGTTTTCCAGCGTGCGCTCCACATAGACATAGCTCTCGGGATAGGCGGCAAACACACCCTGTTCCATGTAATCCTGCATGGTGCGGTTGATCTGGGCGATGTGCGCAGCCTCACCCGCGGAGCCCAGCTCGGCCTCGGGCAGGATCAGGTGGATGGTGGAGGGGGCGTCGCCGGCCTTCTCCCGAACCCGATCCCAGTAGGCCTGATCCGAGGTGAACTGGTCGCAGGCGATGACCGCCCACTTTTCCATATCGGCATCTTTGGGGAGCAGGATCTCGGCGGGCTGAAAAATATTCTTGTTCATGGTCGATCTCCCGCGCAAGGCTTACTTGCTGTATTCCTTGATGATCTCTACGATCTCCTGACCGATGCGGGCCTGGGCCTCAACGGTGGCGGCGCCGATGTGCGGCGTGCAGGAGACATGGGGGTGAGAGTACAGGGCGGAGTTGGAGGTGGGCTCGCTTGCCCAGACGTCCAGACCGGCAGCGCGAACCTTGCCGGACTCCAGCGCGGCCAGCAGAGCGTCCTCGTCCACGTTGCCGCCGCGGGAGGTGTTGATGATGACAACGCCGTCCTTCATCTTGGCGATGGACTCGGCATTGACGATGGGGGACTCGGCAAAGGGCGCGTGGACGGAGATGAAATCGGACTTTTCCAGCAGCTCGTCCAGGGAGACGTAGGGCACGCCGTCACGGGCGACTGTGCCCGGCTCATGGTGCACGCCGTAGGCCATGATTTTCATGCCGATGGCCTTGGCGATGCGGCCCAGGGTGGCGCCGATGCGGCCGTAGCCGATGATGCCCAGGGTCTTGCCGTTGAGCTCAAAGCCCTTGCCGTAGGACTTCTTCTCCCAGAGGCCGCTGCGCATGGTGTAGCCGGCGTGGGAGATGTAGCGGGCGCAGGAGAGCATGTGTGCCAGAGCCAGCTCCGCCACGGACTCGGAAGAGGCCAGGGGTGTGTTGCGCACGGCGATCTCGCAGTCCGCCGCGTGACCGACGTCGATGTTGTCCACGCCGACACCGCCGCGGATGATGAGCTTCAGGCGGCCCTTGGCGGCCTCGTCAATCTGAGCGGCGCGAACCTTGGTCTTGGAGCGGACGACAACAGCGTCAAAGTCCCGCAGGGCGGCGCCCAACTGATCGGGCTCATAGAACTGCTCCACAACCTCATGACCCATCTCGCGCAGCTGCGCAAGGGCCTTCTTATCCATACCGTCGGTAACCAGAATACGCATAATGATAAACCTCCTGTTTTATGATGTGATGAGAATACAGATTACTTTACTGGCGCTCGGCCTCGAACTTCTTCAGGAACTCGACCAGGGCGACCACGCCTTCCTTGGGCATGGCGTTGTAGATGCTGGCGCGCAGGCCGCCAACGCTCTTGTGGCCCTTCAGATTGTCGTAGCCGGCGGCCTTGGTGGCCTTCACGACCTCGGCGTCCAGATCGGCGCTCTCGGTGACGAAGGGGACGTTCATCAGGCTGCGGAACTCCTTGTCCACAGTGCCGCGGAACATCTTGGACTCGTCCAGGAAGTCGTAAAGGATCTTGGCCTTCTCCTCGTTGCGGCGGGCCATCTCTTCCAGACCGCCGATGCTCTTGAGGTACTTGAAGACCTTGCCGCAGCAGTAGATCGCCCAGCAGTTTGGGGTGTTGTACATGGAACCGTTCTTGTCCTGAATGTCGTAGCGCATGTAGACAGGAACCTTGGGATCCAGATCCTCGCGGATCAGATCCTCGCGGATGATGACCACGCTCATGCCGGCGGGGCCCACATTCTTCTGCACGCCGGCGTAGATGAGACCGTAGTCGGCCACGTTGCAGGGCTTGGAGAGGAACATGGAGCTCTGGTCGGAGACCAGGATGTGGCCCTTGGTGTTGGGAAGCTGCTGGTAGGTCAGGCCGTGGATGGTCTCGTTCTCGCAGATATAGACGTAGTCGGTATCCTCGGGAATGTCCAGATCGGAGCAGTCGGGGATATAGCTGAAGTTGCGGTCCTTGGAGCTGGCGGCGACGATGACTTCGCCGTACTTCTTGGCCTCGGCGATAGCCTTCTTGGACCAGGCACCGGTCTCGATATAGACGGCCTTGCCGTTCTTCATCAGGTTCAGGGGAATGGCTGCAAACTGCAGCGTGGCGCCTCCCTGCAGGAACAGAATCCGATAGTTATCGGGGATGTGCATCAGGTCGCGCAGATCCTGTACGGCCTCGTCCACGATCTGCTGGAAGACCTTGGAGCGGTGAGACATTTCCATGACGCACATGCCGCTGCCGCGGTAGTTCATCATCTCATCCCGGATCTCCTCCAGGACAGGCTCCGGCATCATGGCGGGGCCGGCGGAAAAGTTATAGGTTCTGCCGTAATTCATGGGTGTTCCTCCTGTAAAAAATAATAAGGTACTGATTTATCTGCACGGCGCGTCGCGCCGAAGCATACAGAGAAGGGGAGAGACTGCAGCCGGGCAAACAAAAAAAGAGACAAAAAGACCCCTTGATCCTTTTGCCTCCGTCCTGACCTGAGAGATTCCCTTCCGCCCGCAGGCTTCCGGTTGCCCCTTTGGTGTGCAGACTGACCCGCACTTTCCGAAGTGTCGTCCGGATCCGATCCTTTTGCCTGAGAGTTTTTGCATTCCCCTTCGGCGCCGCCCGAGGCGGTCTCTCTCGGAATCCTTCAACCGACCATAATTCTGTTTCCGCCCAGCATAATAAGTGCAACTGAACCAAAAAATGCAGAATTCTCTCTTTGGATTTCGTACAAAAAGAGTATAGCATTGCCGTCAGCCAAAGTCAAGTGAAACCGCCTGTCGCATGGTGTTTTTCCGAAATAGACCTTCAGCGCCGGTTTCTCTTGTGAAACAGGGAAAAGTGTGGTATATTACAAAACAGCGAAAAGAAGGGGGGCAGATGGATGTCTCAGGTATATGAAATGTCAATCGCGGGGCAGCCGCTTCGATATACCTTTCTTTACCCGGAGACGCGCTTCTTCCTCCGTCCGCTGCCGCGCAGAGTGGAGGGAGAGGACTGCGACATCGCTGTGACGCCGGAAAAAATTGATCTGGGGCGAAACTTTCTTGAGCCCGGTTCGTCAGACGCCTATGTGGAGTATCGCTGCTTGATCGAGCTCACAGCGCGGCGGCTGCTGCGCAGTGGCGGGTGCATTTTTCATGCGGTGGCCTTCTTCTGGAAGGAGCGCGCTTGGCTGCTGACTGCGCCCAGCGGAGTTGGAAAAACCACCCAGCTTCTCAATTGGCAGCGTCTGCACCCGGAGGAGGTCACGGTGATCTCCGGCGACATGCCCGCCCTTGAGCCCAGGGAGGACGGCGCGGTCTGGGTGCATCCCAGCTCCTGGAACGGGAAGGAGAACCTGTCTTCCCGCATTTCCGCGCCTCTCGGCGGCATCGTGCTGCTTGAGCAGGGGAAAGAGAATTGCATTGCCCCGCTTTTGCCGCGGGATGGCATGCTGCCGCTTCTGCAGCAGTTTATGGCGCTGCCCGAGACGGAAGAGGAGCTGCTGGCGATGGCTGCGCTGCTGGAGCGAATGCTGCGGACGGCTCCGGCCTGGAAGCTGGTTAACCTGGGAGACGACGCCTCCACAGAGCTGCTTCGCAATACGCTGCTGGCCGATTTGAAGGAAAGGGGAGAGGCTTGATGGATCGCTATGTGACAAGGCCCGGTGTGGTGCTGACCTCGATCTGCGACGAGTATATGCTCCTTGCGGCGAAGGCCGCCCGGGAGCATTGTCCCTACATGACCCAGCTCAATGAGAGCTCCGCCTTTTTATGGAGACGCCTGGAGCAGGGAGCGGATCCTGATGCACTGGAGCAAGCCGTTTCAGAGGAATATGAGCTGGCGGATCCCGCGGATGCGCGGGAGGCGATTCACGGCTTTTTAGATCAAATGCTGCAGCTTGGCTATTTGCTGCGGGAAGGAGAAGAACATGAAGAATAAGAAGATGCTGTTGATCTGCGGAGCAGCCCTGCTGGTGCTGGTAGTCGTGCTGCTGATCGTTTTCCTTGGCGGCTCCGGTGACAAGGAGGAGCCCGGTGAGGAGGAAGCAACTGCGCATGTGGAGGACACCCAGCCAACGGAATCTGCGCAGGATGGGGAAAAGGAGCTCACCGAAGAGCCTGAGGAGGAAAGCACCGAATCGGCCCAGCTCATCGAGAGCGAGGGCGACCTGATCATCACCATCCCCGATGACGAGGAATCCGACGGATTCTGATTGCCGGATGGACAGCACGGAAAGGCTTTTTTTAGAGGCGCTGCGCTGCGGCGTCGCCGGACAGCCAGTCCCCTGGACGGAGGAGCCGGACGGAGCCACGCAAATCGCCCTCGTCCGCCTGGCAAGAGCCCAGGCGCTGCAGCCGGTGATCGCGCATGCGATTTCCGGCTGCCCTGCCATGGAAGGCTCCCGGGCGCTTGCTGCCTTGAAACGCGAGGCGCGGGCGGTTACCATCCGCCAAGCGACCCGCACGGCGGAATTTTTGCTGCTGCTGCGGGAGCTGAACGCGCGTGGACTGCGCCCCGCGGTGTTCAAAGGCGCCGTATGCCGGAGCCTGTACCCGGAGCCGGAGCAGCGCCCCTCTTCGGACGAGGATATCCTCATCGCGGCGGAGGATTTTCCGGCATATCACAAGGCGCTGCTGGACTGTGGCCTGCAACTCCTGCGCACGGAGGAGCCTTTGACGGATCCTGACGAGGTCACCTATGTGGATCCGGATCGGGATCTGTATCTGGAGCTGCACCTGCGGCTTTTCCCGTCGGACTCCGCCGCCTATGGGGACTGCAACCGCTTCCTGGAGGGGGCCCTGTCCCGCAGGGTGCGGGTGAGCGTTTACGGGCAGACGCTGGAGACCCTTCATCCCACGGATCATCTGCTGTTTCTGCTCTGCCACGCCTATAAGCACATTCTGCACGGCGGCGTCGGGATCCGGCAGATCTGCGATCTCTGCCTCTTCGCCCGGCGGTATGCGGCGGAGATCGACTGGAGCCGCGTGCGCCGCGCCGCAGAGGAGCTGAGGATCGAGACCCTGTCTGCTGCCTTCTTCCGCATTGGAGAGCGGCATCTGGGGATTCCCGGGCCGATGGCCTTTGCGGATCTGTCGCCGGAGGAGGAGCCGCTTTTGCATGATTGCCTGACCGGCGGCCTTTACGGTGCGGACGATCCCGATCGCCTCCACAGCAGCAATCTGACTCTGGAGGCGATAGCGGCGGAGAAGCAGGGGAGACGTCAGCTCGGTCTCGCCAAGGCGCTGTTCCCCTCCGCGGCCACGCTGTCCGGGCGCTTTCCCTATCTATATAAGCGCCCCTGGCTGCTTCCGGTGGCCTGGACGCAGCGCATTTGGGGCTACCTGCGTGAAAGGCGTGCTCCTTCCAAAACCCTGCAGATCGGGCAGGAACGCATCAAGCTTCTACGGCGGTACCGACTGCTGGACTGATTGTGGAGTAAGGGTGCAATTCCATTTGAATTGACATTTTCTAGCGCAATGCGCTCATTTTTTGAACGAGCCGTTGCGCTTGCTTTGCGATGACGAATTGACAGCCCTTGAAGCGTGATATTTTGGATAAAAAGGCGATGCTAACTACGAAAAATACAATTGACATCTTGAAAAAAGTGTGTAAAATATAAAGTGTATGAGTATAGGTGGAGTAGTGTGTACTCCGCCCTGTCGACTACATATTGTATTCCGTAATCAAGTGGGTGCACAAGCGCCCGTTTCAAGGAGGTAGCAAGCATGAGCAAGAGAATGACGAAAGTTCTCTCGATGATCCTCACGCTGGTGATGTTCCTGTCCGTGTCCACCCCGGCTTTCGCCTGGGGCAATATCGGCATTGGAGAGGGCTGGGATCGTGACATCGGCGAGGACGAAGTGCGTGACTTTGACGTCGACGTCGAAGAAGAGAAAGAGGAGTATGACTACTTCTCGACCTTTGACGAGGAGACCGGCATCAATGTGACGGTTGAGGCGCCAATGGGCGCGCTGCCTTTGCTGGCAGAGGTTCGCGTGGAGCCCGTGGATCCGGAAGCTGTCCGCGAAGCGGTCGACAGCGTGACGGAGGGCGAGCGCGAGATCCTGCTGGCCATGGACATTTCCTTCTGGCTGGAGGATGACGAGATCGAGCCGGAGGAGCCTGTGCGCGTGCGGATCGCTGCCCCCGAGCTGGAGGGCAGAAGCGACCTGACCGTGGTGCATATTCCCGACGAGGAAGAGCCCGAGTCCATCGACCTCATCACCGATGAGAACGACCTGAAGTTCGAGCTTGGCACCAACGAGATCTGCTTCGAGTCCGGCGACTTCTCCATCTACGCGGTGGTGGGGGACGACGTGATCTCCGATTCTTCCCGTCTTACTGTCAACTTCATCCGCAAGATCGGCGATAAGGAGACCGTCATCACTACGGTCTATGTCAAGAACAGCGATAAGTATCTGGCGAAAGAGGAAGACAGAGTAGAGGGCGAGTCCTATATCAACGATATCGTGTTCGACCCCGGTCTGGGCGATGGCTACCAGCTTGGCACCAACATGTTCCGTGGTTGGACCATCGACGCGGCGGACGCCAACCCCCAGCCTCAGGCGACGGACGAGGATCCGAACCCCGATCCGATCCCCTATGGCGCCGGCTATAACCGGGACACGAAGGTCTATACGGTTGACGATATCAACAAGTTCCTTTCCGAGAAGCGTCTGGGGCACATTTCCGAGGGTGATGTGCTGAATGTCTACGCCATGATCTTCCAGACCTACACGATCTCCTACTTCGGCGCCAGCACGGACGTGTCCATGGGCATGCACACCGTGTTTGCTCCGCTGAACGAGAACGCCCAGGCTCCGTATACCATCGACATGACCTATACCCCCGAGGATAACCAGCACTTCTTCGAGGGCTGGATGATCATGTCCGGCAAGGAGAACATCGTCAGCGCGGTGGATCCGGATGGGAATCCCATCAACGGCCCCTATGTTGACATCAACGATGCGGCGGTCGCCAATCCTCCCGTAACGGCGACCGTCTTCCCCAACGGCTCCAAGCTGGTTGTCACCGGCAACGTGCAGTTCTCCGTTTCTCAGCCGGCCGGACACTGGCTGATCTTCAAGGAGAACGGCAAGGGCGCCACCTATAACGCGCCTCAGTTTGTCAAGAACGGGGAGAAGACCTTCCTGCCCACCAATGCGACCACGACGAACATGGTCCGCAACGGCTATGAATTCCTGGGCTGGTACGAGGTTGAGACGACCTTCGATGAGAACGGCCGTGCGCAGCCTGTGGTTGATGCAACGACCGGCGAATATGTCTTCAAGAGCAACTCCAAGTATGTGTTTGATCGCCCCCTGACGGTGGAGACCATCATCGCGGCCAAGTGGCAAGTGTCCAGCAGTGCGCAGTACACTGTCGTGATTTGGCGTCAGAACGTGGCCTGCACCGGCTATGACTTCGCGGAGAGCATTACCCTCTCCGGCACGCCCAACACGGAGATTCCCACTTCGAAAGTGAACTACAGTGGTACTCTGGGAGATAAAGACGCCTATCTGCTCATCAACAACAATGGGACGCCTTACAGGGGCACGGACGGTGCTTATGAGAAGAATCCCAGTACGGCTAACCCCTACTGTGGCTTCCATCTCCAGAACATTACCTATGGTCCCAACGGCAAAAACATCAACCCCGAGGGAAACACCATTGTCAACGTCTATTACGACCGCAACGAGTATGAACTGCAATTCCAGATTGTGGGGTATGTATATACTGCTACGACCAGCAACAACGGAACGCAGTACGGCCTGGTTGACGGTGAGTATGTGCAGCTGACCCGGCATGGATGGAATAATTATTATTGGACATATGGAGACACGTGGCCAAGTGAGGGAACAAGATATACCGGAACACGGTATACTCGCTCCAACGGCTGGGTTTCGATCAAGACCATTACCGCTAAGTTTGGCCAGGATATCTCCGGCAATTTCGACATTGTAGGCAGCAACGGCGTAACCTATGACAACGGTGAGCGCTGGGATCCTCAGACGAATGATGCGGGATGGGAACAGGTAATGGTCTACATCGACACCATGCCTTCCTGCAATGTGGAATTCCATTTGGATGAGGCAAATCGCCCGCTCAAAACCATCAACTACTATGTGGAGGCTCTGCCCGACGACGAAAACCAGGTTTCCGCGCCTGCTACTCTGTATAGCACCAGCAACAGTCCTGTGACCACCGACAAGTCCTTTGTCCTGTATCATAGTGTGAATGCGCGCTACAACGGCGTCACCATTGAGGACATTGTCTCGCTTCCTGGCTTTAGCGTGATCGGCATGGACAGCACGTACAGCGCGGTAAGTGGAGTAAATTACTGGATTTGGGATCAAAATGCTAACGGAACGCTGAACGTGTACTATTCCCGTGACCTTTTTGTCATCAACTATGAGGACGGCATTTATGTTGATGGCAACAATAACCCCATTGATGAGCAGAAGCTGAGCGGCTTCGGTCAAAGCTCGGCGCTGATGTACGGCTCTGATATCAGTTCGTATAACAAAGGCGGTGCCAACTACAAACAGCCTACCAGAAACGGATACGTGTTCGAGGGCTGGTATCTGGACGACAGCGGCACCTCTGCCGCGACCTTCACCACGATGCCCCGGGGCGGTATAACGGTCTATGCCAAGTGGCGCCAGGTCCAGTACCGTGTCTTCCTGCACCCCAATGTGCCCAAAGACGACGAGACCCTGTTCTGGGGCTCTGACGACCAGTCCATGAACTTCCGTATCGCCCAGGGCGACTACGTGAGTACGCCCACCGGCACTCGCACCGGCTATGTCTTCGTCGGCTGGTATCTTGACGAGGACTTCGATGAAGTCTTTGACGCGGAAAGAGTCCCCCTGACCGACGACAACGTCACCGCCGAGTATGACAAGACGGCGACAGAGAACATGACGGATAATGAGCAGACCTGGACCAATCCCAAGACCGGCAAGGTGGAAAACAGACCCATCAACAAATGGGGCCTCCTGGAGCCGAACGATCCCGGCATCAATAAGGACGTGAACCGTTTCTGGATCACCAACAAGCTGGATCTCTACGCCAAGTGGAAAGCGGTCCTGGACGGCGCGAAAGGCATCAGCGTCATTTATGACGAAGTTCCCAAGGGAGCCGATACCACGGAAAGCGGCCACGGCGTCGCCGGCTCCGCGCCTGCAGACGGCAACCGCCTCTATGAGGATAAATCCAAGGCCATCGCCCAGCCTGCATCTACCGCTCTGGCAGAGGATGAGCACTTCCTGTACTGGGTCGTGCAGACGTGGGATAAGACGGCAAACAATGGCGAGGGCGCTTATGTTGACGTCAAGGTGGACGGCGATATCATCAAGGTCTATCCCGGCGACAACTTCATGGTGAGAGCCGACTACGCCAGGATCACGCCCGATCCCGATCACGCGGGTAAGAACTTCTACACGGTGCAGCTCCGCGCGGCCTACGGCAAGAAGGACGGCCCCGAGCCCACGCACATCAAATGGTACTCCAATATCTACGATGTTGCCGGCAACAAGTTTATCGACACTGAGACCAAGGGCGACATGAATCACCCCACCAACGCGACCTGGAACGAAAACGGCGGCTGGTACATCAAGCAGGAGGATGTTCAGATCAACAAAGCGGTTCCCATCCCCGCGCCTCCCTACAGTATGGAAGGCTACACCTTCCTGGGCTGGGGCCGCGTCTGTGACCCGGACAGCGTTCCCGAGGGCGGCAAGGCTTACGTCACCGATCCCTCCACGCTGACCGAGGAGGATCTGTACATCAAGTGGGTCCCCGCGGCGAATAACATTCCTGCCCACTACGAGGCCATGCTGCCTGCCGCAGCAGCCTCCGGCAATGTAGTTCCCGGCAATACCAGAGCCGACGGAGAGGAGCTCACCTGGCAGACGGTTCAGTATGTGGCGGCGGACGAACAGAAGCCTTACCACGACATGTACGCCATCTGGGGCGGCGAGTTCAAGGTTTACCACTCCGGTATCGAGGGCGGCGCTGTTGAGACCTATTCCCTCAGCAGAGACAACAAGACCTTCGATTTGACTCGCTACTACACCAATACCAGAGCCGGCGGAGATGAACATACCGGCGAGTACAAGAATAAAGGCTTCCTCTACGGCGGCTATTATCTGGAAGGTGGCTTCAAGCCTGCGGCTTACACGGAGAAAACGGTTGGTGAAGGAGATGCCCAGAAGACCATCTATATTCCCACCAGTACCTGCGCGGCTTACGACGGCGCCAACTGGACCTGGACCACGCCTGTGACGGATCAGCCCGGTAACGCGATCACCCCGAAGGGCGGCGTGACCTACTACATCAAGGAGGTCCCGGCCGACAAGTACCTGCAGCCTTACTTCCACTACACCTACAAGAAGGGGATTGAGGGCGAGCCCATCGTCACCGCCTGGCTGATCTCCGACCTGGACGACCAGAATTACACCGAGTCCGGCTTCGTGATCGTAGACGCCAAGGGGAAGGCCAAGATTTGCTCGTCTCTGACAGTGCAGAACGCGGTGGGCGGCAACACCATCAAGCTCACGGCCAAGCGCATCTTCGGTGCTGACGGCTCCGGACTGCTGACCTATCGTCGTGTCATCGAGAACTATGCCGGAATCAATGGATTTGGCGACGGCGCCAAGATCCTGCAGTATTGGGTTACCCCTGATGGTCTGATCGTCACCGGCACCACGTCTCGTGTCTATACCGGCACTGCGGGCAAGACGGGCATTTCCTGCACGCCCACTCCCGTCAGCTCCACCATCGCCCTGTTTGGGAATAACTCTCTTCCCGTGCCCGACCCGGACAAGTATTGATCGGTCAACAAAAGAAAGAGGTGAATGACAATGGCGAAAAGAATAGGATTTAGTCCCCTCATCCTTTTGGGTGACACGCCCCGCGATGACACCGTGATCGGCGGTGGCACCGGCCAGGGCGGTTTGAATCCGGAAGTAGTGCGGCCGAGCTATGAAAGTTGGCTAAACTCCGACTTGGCGGATGATTACTATCCCGCCGGAGTAGGCATAAACATTGATGACTATGCTTGTTGGTGGCTGGATCAAGGCTTTACTGCTGAAGAATTTGAGGCAGCGAATCCTGGCCGCAGTTGGAACAGTGCGTGGTACACCATGTTTGACTAAATCTGCTAAACTGCAAAAACAGCGCGGAGAGCGATCTCCGCGCTGTTTTCCTATCTGTAGGGGAGGAGCTTGCCACTCCCGCGGATCCTCTGAACGCCTTTGTGCATCGTAGGAGTCGGCGCTCTCGACGACTCGTGTTTTCGCAGCATTTCCCGCAGATTTCCCGAAAAGTGCACCCGCAGATTTCCCGAAAAGTGCACCCGCAGATTTCCCGAAAAGTGCTTGTGCTTTTAAACCGATAATGCTATAATCTATAGTTGATGTGGTATGTATTTCAGGGAGGCAGTATGCAGCAATCGGAAGAGGAAAAACGGGCGTTTTTCGGATCGCTCCATACACTGCGCCAGCGCATCAAAGAGGGCACCTTTGGAGAAATCCTGGACGACTGGCGCTGGATCCTTGGCTACAGCAAGCGCCATAAAATGGCCGTGATCTTTTACACGCTCCTCGGCATTTTCAGCACCAGCTTTGCCCTGGCAGCCAGCGTGGCAGGGAAATACCTGATCGATATTATCACCGGCTATGAGACCAGCAAGCTCGGCCTTCTGATCGCAATTTTGCTGGGCAGCGCCGCGTTCAGTCTGTTTTTTTCCAATCTGATCAACCGCATCTCCGCAAAGCTCTCTATTGACATCAATAATGATATCCAGGCGGACATCTTCGACCAGATCATAGATGTGGACTGGAAGGCCATCAACGGCTATTCCAGCGGTGATCTTCTGAACCGCTTTAACAGCGATGTGAACACAGTCAGCAAAAACGCCATCTCCTGGCTGCCCTCTATCATCATCTCCGTTTACAACTTTATCGTCACCTTTGCGCTGATCTGGCACTATAACAAGGTCATGTCCCTGCTTGCCTTCGCTAGTGCGCCGGTCATGCTGCTCATGTCCCGGTTCCTGATCCGCAAACAGCGGGACTATGCCCGTAAGGTCAAGGAGACCGGCAGCGAGATGATGGGCTTCGAGGTGGAAACCTTTTATAATTTTGACACCATCAAGTCCTTCGGCGTGATGGAAAACTACGGGAAAAAGCTCCGCCGCTGGCAGCAAAAGCTGAAAAAAATCAGCCTGGACTATAACATGTTTACCATCAAGACTAACGTGTTTCTTTCTGTTCTGGGCATGATCGTCCAGTATGCGGCCTTTGGATATTGCCTGTTTCTTCTATGGGGACATCAGATCACTTACGGCACCATGACCCTGTTTCTGGAGCAGCGGGTGCGGCTGGCAAATGCATTCAACAGCGTGATCGGCATTGTGCCCAGCTTCCTGACCAGCTCTGTCTCCGCCCACCGCATCCGGGAGCTGATCGAGCTGCCGCGGGAGCGTCATCTGCCGGAGACCCGGGAGCTGGAGCCCCTGGCTGACGGCGGCTTGGAAGTGCGAATGGAAGGCCTGAGCTTCTCCTATGTGGAGGAGAAACGGGTCATTACCGGCTCCGGCTTTCGTGCCGCTCCGGGAGAGATCGTGGCGCTGGTCGGCCCCTCCGGCGAGGGGAAGACAACCATGATCCGCTTGATCCTTGGCCTTGTTCAGCCCGATTCGGGCATCGCCGTATTACGCAGCCGCGATGGGACAGAGGTTCCCATGAATGCGGAATCCCGCTGCTTCTTCTCGTATGTCCCTCAAGGCAACGCGATACTTTCCGGCACGGTGGCGGAAAACCTGCGCATGGTACGGGAGGACGCCACGGATGAGGATATCATTGAGGCGCTGAAGCTGGCTTGTGCTTGGGATTTCGTCTCCAAGCTGCCCGATGGCATCAACAGCAAAGTAGGAGAGCGCGGCCGCGGTTTTTCCGAGGGTCAGGCACAGCGCATTGCCATCGCCCGCGCGATCCTGCGGGATGCACCGATCCTGCTGCTGGACGAGGCGACCTCCGCACTGGATGTTGCGACGGAACGCCAGGTGCTGCGCAATATCATTCGCCAGCGGCCCAACAAAACCTGTATTGTTACAACGCATCGCCCTACAGTTCTGAATCTCTGCCAACGGGTCTACCGTGTCATGGATACCCGTGTGACGGAATTAAGCGAGGAAGAATCCAGCCGCATGTCGATGGATTTCTGAGTTTTTGCCTATGATTGATATTCATACCCACGTACTGCCTGGTGTGGATGATGGCTCCCAGAGCATGGAGGAGTCGCTGGAGATGCTGGCTTTGGCCGCGGACAGCGGCGTGAAGACACTGGTCGCTACGCCACACTGCAATATTCCCGATGAGTTTGATAATTATGCCGGACCTGAGCTGGAGGCGCTGTTTGTCCGGCTGGATGAGGAACGGAAAAAGGCAGGGATCCCACTTCGCCTTTGTCGGGGAATGGAGGTTTTTGCCACAGAAGAGCTGCCCGAGCTGCTGCAGAACGGGCGCGTTTGGACGCTGAACGGCACCCGATATTTCCTGATAGAATTTGCTTTTCATGAGGATCCGGACTTTTGTGACAATGTGCTTCGGCGCTGCCGCGAGCTTGATTATCTGCCGATCATCGCCCACCCGGAGCGCTATTATTTCGTGCAGGATGATCCGGGTATCGCCTATGAGTGGTGCCGACAGGGCTATGGCCTGCAGCTGAATAAGGGGAGCATTCTGGGGCGATTTGGGGAACGGCCTTGGCGCACGGCAGAGCTTTTGCTGCAGCACGGTTTGGCCGCCTGTGTCGCCAGCGACGCCCACAGCCCGTATCAGCGCAGCACGCATATGGGAGAGTTACGGGAATATTTGACCGACGAGCTGGGAGAGTCCTATATGCGATTGCTCCTGGAGGAAAACCCGGCACGTATCCTCGATGGTCGAGAACTGCTGGGATATGAGCCGATCCCGTTTCGATAATCTTGCAAACAGGAGGACATTCGCTTGTGAGAAGATTAAGGTTATTGCTGCTGGTATTTTTTCTGGCAGTATTTGCTGTCTTTATGGCGTCCAATATCCGGGAGTATTTGACATCGGACTATGTGGCGCCGGAAATTCATGCGAACGAGGATTCCATGCAGGTCAGTGTGACCGTAAGCGACGAAGAGCTGCTTGCCGGGATGACCGCAAATGATAATCTTGACGGGGATGTTACGGAAAGCCTTGTGGTGGTGTCCAAGTCTAAGTTTATTGCCAGGAATACCCGAAATGTGAACTATGCGGCCTTTGACCAGAATAATAATGTTGGTACCTACACCCGGAAAATCGTGTATACAGACTATTATTCCCCACGTTTTTTGATGACGGAACCCCTTCGCTTTGTGGAGGGCAACTCCAGCTACGATTATCTGAAACACATACGGGCTGAGGATTGCCTGGACGGTAATATCACGACCCAGATCAAGATCACGTTTGGTGAAAAGGAGATGGCCGGCGAGGCCTACAGCACCCAAAATATCAATCTGCAGGTCACAAACAGCGCTGGTGATTCTTCCGTGTTGGAGTTAACGGCGACGTTTGAAGACTATGACAGTTATTCAAAGGCTTCTCCGGCGCTGAATGATTACATCGTTTATGTGAAAAAAGGGGACAAGCCCAATTATCGCGCGAATCTTACAGGAATCTGGACCGCGGGAAATCAGCGCAGGTTCTCTGATTTGGGCTTCGATCCGGATCAGGATGTGAGCATCGACGACAGCGGAGTTGATTATCATACTCCTGGTGTATATAGGGTCACATATAAGCTCACCCGAGCCACTCAGAACGCCACAGGCGGCACTTATCGGACTGACTTTGGAACAGCGACGCTGATTGTCGTTGTGGAGGATACGCCATGAACGAGAACAGACAGGATTATTCCTCTCTGCTGGAAAAACTTGATCTTTACAGTATTTTGCGGGATATTGTACGGAATCTCTGGGCGATCGTTTTAGGCGCTATCGCCGTTGCCATGATCGTCAATATGTCTGTCCGGGCGGATTTCCGTAATTCCTATTCTACTTCAGCCACATTTGTGGTGACCTCCAAGACCTCCAGCAACTATGCGTACAGCAATCTGTCTGCTGCGTCTACCATGGCCAACAGCTTTACCAATATCCTCAACAGCAATCTAATGAAGAAAAAGGTCTGTGAGGATCTGGGAACGGATACCTTCCGCGCGACCGCCAGCGCCAGAGTGATTACCGGAACCAATCTGATGACCCTGAACGTGACCTCGGACACGCCGGAGAATACCTATCGTATCATCCGCTCCATCATGTATAACATGAACGATCTGACACAGTTCGTATCCGAGGACATGGTGATGGATATTCTGCAGGATCCGGCTGTCCCTACCAAAGCAGATACGGCTTTTTCTGCTCGTTCTCAAACCAAAAAAGCCTTCGTGCTGAGTTTTGCGGTCTTCGCCCTTGCCTTTGTGTACCTCTCTTATCGGAAGGAGACGGTGAAAGGCGAGAAGGATCTGGAGGACAAGCTGGATGCGAAGTCGCTGGGGATGCTCTATTATGAGGAGAAGTTCAAATCGCCCGCGGACTGGCTGCGACACAAGAGGAGAAAGTATCTGGTTACGGAGCTCTCTGCGAAATTCGAATTCGTAGAGCGGTATAAGAAGATCGCTGCCCATCTCTCCGCCCAGGCACATAAAGCCGGCGCTAAGACGATCCTGGTCACCAGCGTACAGGAACATGAAGGAAAGTCCACGGTTGCCGCAAATCTGGCGCTGACGCTGGTGCATCAGAATTATAAGGTGCTGCTGATCGACGGAGATATGCGGCGCCCTACTCAAAACTCTCTGTTCCTGAAGCCGGATGAAAAGCTGAAGGCAAGCCTGGGTTCCCTTTTGATGGGACAGGCAAACCTGAGTGACGCCATCGTAAACGATGAGGAACATGGGCTGCATCTGCTGCTCAATAAGCGCAATTACACAAACTCTACGGACATCGTCTCGTCTGACTATATGACGCGGCTGATTACGGTCGTCCGCAATTACTATGATTTTGTGATCATTGATTCTCCGCCCATGTCTCTCATGGCGGATGCGGAGGTTCTGGCGGATCTGTCCGATATGAGCTTGCTGGTCGTCAAATATGATACCGTGCTTGCCCGGGATTTGAACGATGCCATCGACTCTCTACGGGATGCCCGCGCAGAGTTTGCAGGCTGCATTCTGAACCAGGTTCACACGCTGCCGGGATCCAGGAGAACCGTCGGCGGCTACGGCGGGTATGGGCGCTACGGCCGTTACGGCCGGTATGGCTATTATGGCCGCTACGGCGAGTATGGCCATTACGGGAAGACGGAGAAGTGAGGTGCTGCCATGAGTGAAAACGCGACGAAAAACAGCGAAGAATTCGAGAAGATAGACGTTTTTTCCTTTATCAACGATTATTTTCATCGTTTACGCCGTTTTTGGCTGCTTGTGCTGATCTTGACAGTGGCGAGTACCGCCCTGTTCTATTACCGCACCAGTACCCACTACTCTGCCACCTTTGTGGCGGAGGCGACGGTTTCTGTTGAGATTGTAAACGGCGGAACCTATGCCAATAAAAACACGGCGGAGCAAATGAGCATGATCTTTCCCGTTATCCTGAACAGCGTGCTCTCCGACGTGATTGCAGAGGATCTTGGTACCTCCAGCGTTCCCGGCACCATCAATGTCACCTGCATCAAAGGCACAAACCTGTTGACCATTACGGTCACTTCCTGGGATGCAAATCTGGCTTACAATACGCTTCAGTCGGTCTTGAACAACTATTCTTCTGTCGCACAGTCCGTTGTCGGCCAGACAGAGTTAATGGTGATCGACGACAGTGGAATCCCTGTTGACACGGGAAGAGAGTCGGTCATCCGCGGCTCGATCAAGAGAGGCGCCTTGCTTGGTCTTGCTCTTGGGCTTGGGCTTGTTGCGCTACATGTGTTGACCTTCCGCACAGTGCGAAATGAGAACGAGCTGCGTAGCCTGCTGAACATCCCCTGTCTCGGCACACTGCCCTTCTACCGCAAAAAGGAACGCCGCAACTCGACCAGAACGGAGATCAATATTCTTGTAGAAGGGGAGAGCTCCGACTACGTGGAGTCCATCCGTCTGGTGCGCACCCGTCTGGAGCGTCAGATGGAGGGGAAGAAAGTGCTGATGGTTACCAGCTCCATTTCCGGTGAGGGTAAATCCACTGTTGCAGCGAACCTGGCCATCTCCATGGCGCGCAAGGGAAAACGCGTTGTGTTGGTAGACTGCGATCTTCGCAATCCCACAGTCAGCAGGATCTTTGGCCTGACAGAGGAGTACCCGGGCCTGGTGTCCGTCCTGCGTGGGCAAAGTCAGATTCAGGATACTCTGGTTAGCGTTTCGGATCATGGCAACCCCATTGGGCTCACCCTGCTTCCGGGCGGCGAGCGGGAGCCGCGCCTGGTGGAAATCCTCAGTGGGGACGCGATGAAAAACGTGATCGAAACGCTGCGTAACCATGCTGACGTGGTCATTCTGGACACGCCGCCCTCCGCTATGCTGGTGGATGCCATGATGCTGGTGCGGTATGTGGACGCGGTGGCCTACGTCGTCATGAGTGATTATGCCCGCCGCCGCTATATCTTCGAGGGCGTGGAGGAATTGACCGCTTCCGGCGCCCCGATCGTGGGCTGCATCCTCAATGGCGGCAGAACCAGAGGTGGTCGCTACGGCTATTATGGCTATTACAGCTACCGCGGGAAATACGGCTACAACAGCTATGGCTACGGTGCAAAGGCGAGCAGCGCCAAAGCCTACGGGGAAGGAAAAAAGAGCTCCCATTCGGAACGCAGCTCTTCCAAATCAGGGCACAAGTCTTCGCATAAGACCAGTGCAAAGGAGGAACGAGAGAATCGTTCTGACACGCAGGCCTGAAACTATAAAAGGAAACAGCACCCCATTTGTTAGACAGGATAGATGACCTGTTTGACAGATGGGGTGCTGTTCATCTTGCAAGATGATTTTTGCTTGCTCCTACTTATGACTGTAGATCGTCTCGTACATATTCAGGAGATTACGCGCATTTATATCACGGTTGTAGGTGTGCGCCGCATGGTTGTGGCCCTTTTCTGAAAAGCGTTTTGCTAATTCATCGCTTTCAAAAATTTTGCAAACTGCGGCTGCTAATAAATAAGGCTCGTTAAACGGATAAAGGAGACCATCCTCTCCATGGTTTATCATCTCAAGCATCGCGCCAACACAAGACGCCACGGCGGGGACGCCCAAAAGCATTGCTTCACCGAGTGCGGTGGACTGATTTTCAATTGCTGCAGGTGATATGAACACATTGGATCGTAGAAGTAACTCTTTTACCTGGAGTTCAGTTTGCTGCCCCATAAAGCGAAGACAATGCCCAACACCTAATTCTTCAATTTGCTTTTGGATGATCCAATCATAATCCGGCGCGGCATTAAGGATTCTCTTCTTCAGGCCGGAATAATTGCGAGTTTGTAATTTGTTAGCAATTACGTTTACTTTCGTATCAGGATATTCATGGAGAATCATAGGCAAGGCTTCCAGAAACTTATGAAAACCTTTAATTGGATAGGAATATAAAATGTAAATACTGTGAGGCTCGCATGATGCTAACGACCAGTGTTCGCCATTGTAAAAAGAATCTCGAAGGATTAGTTTACAATCAAAGGTAACGACATTCGGATTAATAGATTTTGCGACTGCATTCCCCCAATCGCTACCTCCGTTAACATATTTTAGATGGTTAATTACAAGCGCTTCATACTGCATGCGCTTAGCAAAAGAAAGACGCTGCAATTCAATGCTTTTCCCGCCCTTGTGTATTTTGCGGAGGAATTTGTGCAGAAATGTATCGCGGCAGAGAGATTCTGACAGTCCAGCATAGACAGCGCGCTCATAATACTTCAGTGCCCCCTGAATTGTTACTACGGTACGTTCGACATCCGCACATTTTGCCAGCGCCCAGGAGTGTGCAAACTCTGTACCGTAGATATGGACGATGTCCGGCTGTTCTTCTCGTAGGATCACACGGAAATGTGCCTCCATCGAATCAACAGTACCGTTAGGGACAAGATAGTATCCCACGCTGCCTATTGTTTCGTGAAGAACATCTGCGCGTCGCTCCGTGGTACAGATAATTAGATCATGGCCGCTTTCAAGCACGGCATTCATGGCGCCGGTCAGCCAGCCGCCGAACACTGAGGGATTTCGCCCAAGGTGCTCCGCCAGCTCCGGCATCACGATGTTTACAAGCCAAAGTATTTTCATTGCTCTTTCTCCAACCTGATGCTGACATAGATCCTCTTGCCTTCTGTGTCGAGGAAATAGGCGTTTTTATAAGGCTCGTGCGTCATCGCGCGCAGAAAGTCAATGACCTCGCCGTAGGTGGCGGGCTTGTCTAAGTCGATTTGCCGCAGCGCCTCAAAGTCTTCCTTGTAGTTGATATTCCCTTCTCCCGGCATAGGGGTAAGGGTGTAGTTCCCGGTCAGAATATCTTCCAGATGCTCCTCCATGAGCGCCATTTCTGTGGCGAGGATACGCTCATATACCTCCTTGGAGGTCTCCTCCGCGCCGAGCGTCAGTTCCCGCTGATACAGGATCGGTCCATGGTCGAGCTCCGTATCCATCTTGTGAATGGTCACGCCGATGGGCATGTGGTTCATGATGCCGAACACCTGCGGGAACCAGCCGCGATTGTACGGATTCAGCCCGGGATGGACATTGATGCAGACGTGCTCGTTGACCATTTTGTCAGGGAACAGCTGCTTGCAGTGGAGCGAGATAAAGAGATCGTAGGCATTGAAGAAATCGTCCCCCTGATCGCGTAGCTTGATCGGGCGCATTCCGCCGTTCTCCCCGAACTTTTCACGGAAGGCGTGGTTCCACGTTGCGTAGTAGAAGTCAAACTCCGCCTCCTGCGGCTTGCGCCGAAGCAGATCGACGAAATGTTCATAGATATATAAGTTGTCGGTGATGATGCAAACTTTCATTATCATTCCTCAGTTGCCTATTCCGAAACGAGCTGATCAGTGATTTGAGAAGGAAGGCGAATGCTGCCCCACATGTTATGATTCCACGGGATCTTATTGGTGTGATCCGCCGCGCCAAGCTTGATCTGTCTGTTTTCCGGCACTTCGATCGGAAGTATGTTCGGAAAAAAGCACAACGAAATTGATCAATCTCCACGTTGTTTATCTACCGAACAAAATTGCCAATCTACTTCAGCTCGAATTCTTCCTTAAAACTCTTCCTATTTTATGAAAAACACGGTAGAACAGGCGAAACACCACATATGGCAGTCGGCAATCCTTTTGGTAAATTGCTTTGCTAAAAAACTGGCGGTATCGTATCTGCGTTGGCCCCATTATTCCTAATTCAGAAAAATCGGCAGTTATTCCATTATCGCGAAACAGCTTTTTGTTCTTCCAAAGCCATTTTCCCCAGTTGATGCCGTATCCCAAGTCTGTTCCGACAACGTAAGGAACAATCAGTTGGCTGATAAACCGATCTCCATAAGGATTCTGATACCACAGGAACTGATAGGGGGTATCAACAATACGTTTCGTGCCTTTCGCTTCAAATTCCCACGGAGACTCTGATTCATCAATGTAGCTCAGAAGTACAGTTCGATTCCACAGCGCAAACTGTGTTTCCAGTCGAAAGTCAACATCAGGACCCGCCAAATAGAAATCGGGAATGACTTCCGCTCCTAATACCTGATCAGGATTTGAACTGTTTTTCAACCGACAAACTGCCACTTCAGCATGCTTAAGCATATACTCATAGCATGTTTCAATTCGATCGTGCTTCACTCTCGCCTGTAGGAAAAAGTCCTCCAACGAAAAAATAATGTAATCCGTCGAAATCTTTGTCAGGCAATCTTTCAGCCGCTGGCTCCAAGTCCACCCCTTGATACTGTTCACCGTTGTAATGTTCATACCGGGAAAACTGTATTTCATCGTTTCCGTGGACAGCACGATTCTCTCAGGATGTTCCGGCCAATACTTGTTCAGAAGCTGAAAATACGGATCCCAGGCTGTATGATATTTGTCACAGCTCATGATAAGAAGCGTGCAGTTATCGTTAAGCATTCAAATCTTCTCTCTTCTTTCTTTAATAATACTGGAATAAAGGCGAACACTTCCATAGACAGAATGCTTCCACGGTATCATCGAAGAATGGTCAGAATGAACCTCTGCTTTTTGCTGTTGATTTTTTTCGATACTGATCGTTGTCACCTGTTCGCAACTATCATTCCACACATCGCTTCCATCCGCATTGACTTCGTTCATGTCGAAGGTCAAATAATAGCTGCCAGGCACAATGCCGCTTAACGATATTATCACCTGATTATAATGCTCTTCGTTCGGCCCACTGTTTCCAAGTCCGACCGTTGTAAACGCAGCAACCGCACCACTTTGATGATAAAATGTGCATCGAAGCACCAGGTCACGAATGACTGCGTCTGCAGAAGTTTTCCAGAACAAATCGAAAATCAAATCTGAATCCTGAAGATAGACGCAATTGTTTTTTCCAACTAAATTCATCTGCGTCATTTGGATCGATTTCGTTACCCATTGATTTCTTTCAAACGCAGACATGTCAACACAGTTTCCTTCACCGCCGCCATGTCTCAGATACAGTCCGATTGCTTCGTCAACGTTCCCGTCAAAAATAAGTTTTCCATGGTCTAAAACGATACAGCGATCGCAAAGCCGCTGGATCGTTCCCATGTTGTGACTCACATATAGGATCGTTTTTCCAGAATTATGAGCCTCGTCGCTCATCTTGCTGAGGCACTTGCTCTGGAACTTGGCGTCGCCTACGGCGAGCACCTCGTCCATAATCATGATCTCGCTGTCCAGATGCGCGGCGACGGAGAAGGCGAGCTTGACATACATGCCGGAGGAATAGCGCTTGACAGGCGTGTCGATAAACTTTTCCATCTCGGCAAACTCGACGATTTGATCAAACTTCCGGTCGATTTCCGCCTTCGTCATGCCGAGGATTGCGCCGTTCATATAGACATTCTCGCGGCCGGTCAGCTCCGGGTGGAAGCCGGTGCCGACCTCCAGCATGGACGCCACGCGCCCCCGCAGGCGGATCTCTCCGCTGCTGGGAGCTGTAACGCGGGAAATGAGCTTCAAAAGCGTGGATTTCCCTGCGCCATTGTGCCCGATAATCCCGACCGCTTCGCCGGGCTGAACAGTAAAGCTCACCCCATCGAGCGCCAAAAAGCGCTCGTTCTTTTCGTGCTGTCTTGCGCCGATCTTGCTGTTTGGATCCTCTTTGCCCCGCAGCTTGGCTATTTTCGTCTGAAGCTCCGCGGTCAAAGTGGTGCCGCCAATGGCGCCGAGACGGTATTCCTTGGAGATGTTGTCTATTTCGATCATAGGGTATGCCATGCTGAAAACTCCTATCGTACATAACCGCGAAGCCGCTCATCCGGGCGGATTCCGGTCAATTTGCTTTTCACGCGCTGGGCGGTGTATGCTGCAAGCAGCGCCATCAGTCCCTTTTTCTCTTCCGGAAGCAAATGCTGCCGCAGGAAAGATACTTCCACATTTCGCTTGCCTCTCTGTGCAAGGTACAGCACTTCGGCCAGCAGTTCTTTCCGCTGCGCCAACGGGATATCCTCCCGCACGCGGTTCAGTTCCGCTTCGTCCTGCGCGCTGACAGCTTGCTCCAGCAGGCGAAAGCGATCCCGGCGAATCAGCGGGGAAAGATCATATTTTCCCTGATAAAACCGTTCTACCGTCTGAGCAATAGAAATGCTGTCCCGGCGACGCTTGGCCAATGACGTAATGGAATTATAATTCGTTCCTCCTGCAGACGATCTGGAGCGATAAACACCGTATACCGCATTCAGCACATACACCGGGCCGAAGTCCTGTGTGATAAACATGTCCTGAAAATCCAGCACATTGCGGGACGCCCAAAATAACGCGTGATATTTGCTCCCGCACTTTTTGTAATAATTCCGAAAGACGGAACCGAAATCAGAATAATTCTCTCCTGCAAGAAAGTTCTCAATGGTGAAAGACTTGCCCAGAACGGACTCTGGGATGTCATAGCCTTTGTCAGTGCCGTTTTCATCGATCACCTTACGGCGGTGACTGACACGGGAGTATTCCGGGTGCGCATCCAGAAAGTCTGCCAGCGTTTGAAGGCGATCCTCGCCCAGCCAGTAGTCGTCGCCCTCCAGATAAGAGAGATACTCGCCGCGAAACAGCCCGGCATCAATGCAGTTTGTCAGCTTGCGGCAGCCGCCGATGTTTTCAGGCGTGAAATAGGGGATAATCATATCCGGATAGCGCTTTTGGTAATCCAGAATGATCTCCTGCGTCCGGTCGGTGGAGCAGTCGTCCGCTGCGATGATCTCAAAGGGGAAATCCGTTTTCTGCATCAGGATACTGTCCAGCGCCTGCGCGACATAGGGCTCCTGATTATATGTGCTGAGCCAGACGGTTACTTTGACGTTTTCCATATCACACCGTATCCATAAAGGTCTTTTCCACGCGGCTGAACAGAACGATGCCAAGAAAGAGAA
Source organism: uncultured Eubacteriales bacterium (assembly GCA_900319635.1). Lineage (GTDB taxonomy): Bacteria > Bacillota > Clostridia > Oscillospirales > Oscillospiraceae > Limivicinus. The sequence goes on from ONPF01000003.1 coordinate 175,760, forward strand.
CGACTAGCGTCACGATCCAACTGATCCCATAATAGAACCAGTCGATGCTGCCAATTCCAAGATAGGCATAGCGGAACATGTTGACGATCGGCGTCACGGGGTTACACATGATGATGCCGTAGTATTTCCCGCCGGGCGCAAAGCCGGCAATGGAGAACATATCATAGGCAACAGGGGTACCGTACATCCAAAGCTGCACGCCGAAGGAGACCAGCATCCGCAGGTCGCGGTATTTGGTCGTAGCGGCGGAGATGATCACGCCGACGCCGAGACTCAGCATCGCCAGCTGCAGCAGCAGAACCGGCGTCATGAGAATAAACCAGTTTGGGTGTACGCCGCTGTCGGTCAGCCAGAAGTAAATGACAAAAATGACCATGAAAGCGTACTGGATCGCAAAGTCGATCAGCTTGGAGAGCACGGTGGAAATCGGCATTACGAGGCGCGGGAAATACACTTTACCGAGAATGCTGCTGTTGGCTATAAAGGTATTTGACGTTGTCGTCAGGCAGCTGGAAAAATAAGCCCAAATGACGTTAGCGGTCAGATAGAAGATGAAGGACGGCACACCGTCGGCGGCGAGGCCTGCGATGCTGCCAAACACGAGGGAAAACACCACGGTCGTGAGCAAAGGCTGGATCACTGCCCAGGCAGGGCCGAGGATCGTCTGCTTGTACATTGAAACGAAGTTCCGCTTGACAAACAGAAAGATCAGGTCTTTATAGCGCACCAGTTCCCTCAAATTCAAGTCAAACCAACCGCTCCGGGGTTTTATAATGGTTAGGTATCTGTTTTCGTCCATGCTATTTCTCCAGGCATTCCAAGATCTTTTGCGCGATGTATTGAGGGGTGCAGTCGGCATACTCGGACTCAATGTAAGAGCGCTCGACCGTTTTGCCGTTGTTTTCCTCGCAGAAACGGATAAAGCGCTCAGTAACCGCGTCTAAGTCTTTTTCTTCCTCAAACAGGTTCAGTGCAAGTGGATATCGTTCTGTATAGTACAGTGTCGGACAATCTTCCAGCTTGTAGAAGTTGACCATAGGCTTGCCGGTGTTGATGTATTCCAAGGTTTTTGACGGCATATGCACCGGGACGCTGTTGCCGATGTTGATGAGCACGTCCGCATCCGCCATGGCCTGCAGGGCAACATCATAGGGCTGATTCGGCATGGTAATGAGTTTGGCTTTGGTCTCAATAGGGAAGCGCTCCTGCAGCAGCTCGCACTCCTTGCCCATGAAGGTCACCTCAAAGCGCTCATCCAGGCGAGAGACGATATCGAGGAAATAGCGCGGCGAGCGAATGTCGGAATAAAGCCAGCCGCAGAATAGCAGGCGGATTTTTGCGTCCGCTTTCTGTTTCCTGTTGGGCGCGTTCTCCATGATCATCGGGAAACCGACGGAAATCATTTTTGAATCAAATCGACGGGAGTAGATTTTGCTTATTTCCTTCGCAACGAACGGCGTCGTCAACACTTGCGTGTAATTATGCAGAATAGTCTTTAGGTATCTGTTCCGATACCGATATTGATACTTTTTTAATACCAGCGCAGGAGGATCCATTAAGAACACAGTCTTATAAAGCCTGTCGGAAAGTCTGGAAGCAGCAATTGCCGCGCTGTATGGTTCGCTCGAGGACAGTACAGTGTCGATGGCAAGTTCATGGATCAGTTCTGAAGCTTTCCTAAACAGCGCCTGACTCGTAACACCGTCGCCAAGACCGCTTCGATCAATTACATGAGCATACACAAAGTTTTGTATTCCTATTTTATTAACTTTAGCCCAAAAAACAGGAATACCAAATAGTGTTTTGGGCAAGGCTGTGACGTCTTTTTCTGTGGAAAACGAAAGAATGAAAACCTGATTGTTCTGTGATAAGTGCGGAATCAGCTTACTCAACAAATTTGCATTGTTGCCGACCGCTGGATGCAGTGGACCTGTAATGATTAGTATTTTCATCTATCAAACCTTATTTCAGGGATTTTCTTGCTTTTATCTTATTCTTGTAATGATAGAGAATTCTCATTGCAAAGCCCCATGGTGTTTTACTGGAATGGTATGGATTGTTATTATTGTCAGGGAGAAATTTCCAGCCCAGGGATTCATAGTCTGTCTCTGAATATCCAAGATTATCGAAATTAACAATTATTCCGTATTTCTCGAATAATGCCTTATTCTTTGGCAGCCATTTCCCCTGACTAATTCCGTAGCCTTCGTTAAGAGCAATTTCATAATCATAGATCCGAGGAAACTTTTCACTGTATTGCATGACTCTTTCTGGATAATGCTTCGCTCTTTTGCCGACATACCATTCAAAATCCCAAATACTTTCATGTTTTCTGAGCAACTTCAAGAGATAATCTTTGCGCCAAATTACAGCAGTTACTGTAATATTCAAATCCTCAAAGGTTCTTTCGAAGAACATCTCATCCGGAATCTCCTTAAACCGGCTGTTCGGCGTGGTATGAATGACTCCAACCTCCGGATGCTTTCGAAAATAGTCCATTAGAATATTAAAATATTCAAGGTTAAACGGCGATTGAATAAAAAAATCTTCTAGCAACAGAAAAATATAGTCACTCTCTATTTGTTCCAAAACAGATTTCATTCGCTCGCTCCAGGTCATTTTACCTGGCGTGTTGATGGTTCGAACCTGCATGAAGTCGCAGGTATACTGTTTGGATTCCGTGTTTAAGATTGCCGGGTTGGATGTTGCCTGATCGGCTCCCATGATATGGAAGAGGCGGAAGAACGGCTCCCATGCATCTTCATATTTATCGCAGCTGCTTACCAGAAATGTGACATCTTCGTTCAAGCTTATTCTCCTCTCAGCCAATCCGCCACAGGCTTCATGGTCATACTCATATCGCTACGCGCTTCCGCATAAGCGCGGATCTCCTTCGCGACTGCGTTGCAGTCTTTTCCGTCGTAGACGGAGTGATAAAACCGCACAACCGCTTCTATATCCACAGGGCTGTCATCATACGGCGCGAGAAACTGATATGGGGAATCCTTCGGCAAAAAATCGATCGGCGAGGACGTGATCATCGGGATGCCGTAAGCGCAGTATTCTCTGGACTTCAGCGAGCTGCTGACGGGGTAATCCTTGCGGTGCCCGCCAAGAACGTCGATGCCAAGGAAACTCTGCTGCAAAAGCGCTTTCAGCGGCTCGCCGGACTGCATACCATGAAATATCACGTGATCTTCCAGATGGTGATCCTGCACAAACTTCTTGTGCTCCGGAATGACGCTGCCCACATAGTGGTAGACGATGTTCTCCGTCCCGCCGTTCTCGTAATACGCGGCAAGCCCAGCAAGAAAACGGTCATAGCCATGCCAAAACGCTGTAAGGGCAACGGAAATCACATGGATAGCGTCCGTCCTCTCGCGCCGCGGCAGTTCAACTGCAGAAAAAGCATATCCGTTGATCAGATCAATGCACGGTATACCCCAGATCTCTTTTTGACCATAGAACGTAACGATCTTGTCTATATATTTCGATGCGGCTTTGCGAGCCGTGCGCTCCTTGAGGACAAACGCAGCATTGGACGCAGAAAGATGCGTCTCTGTGTCATAGGGATAGGTCGGGATTTCATATAGGATTTTGATTTTTGGGTTCTGCTTTTTTATCGCGTGAAGATAACGTACAAAGGAATAGTCATGGTAGACCTGCCGGATATACAGGAAATCGGCATCGTTGAATTCGCCCTTATACTCCCACTTGCGCCAGGCTGCGGTAAACGGGAGGCGGCGGATGATTTTCTCCGCCACGCTGCCGGTATATTCCGCAGGGGGGAGAATGACAAGCTCACAGTCCAAATACTGGCACAGCGCTTTATGCTGGGCGCGCACCTTGCGCTCAACGCCCGAATCCGGGCCAACATTTCCCGGCTCTACCGGCGCAAACAGATAGTAGCCTTTCATCACAGTCTCCAATAGCGGTAGCCCGCAGCTTCGATTTCTGCTTTGTTCAGAACGCTCTTCACGTCGATCAGAACCTTTTCGCTGTTTACCATGGGAGCATACATAGCGTCGATTTCCTCAAGCGTCAGAGCCTTAAACTCCCGATGCGCTACGGCCAGGATCACGCAGTCGGCGCCGGATACAGACTCCAAAGGCACCAGAGCGGTTGGGCATTCTTTCTTTGCCCCTTCGGGATCGGCCTGGGGATCGACCAGCAGGGGAGTGATACCGTACTCGTTCAGGCGGCGGATGATGTCATGCACCTTGCTGTTGCGGGTGTCCGGGCAGTCCTCTTTAAAGGTGACGCCCAAAATGACAACCTTGGCGTCCCGGACGCGCTTTCCGGCCAGAATCATCTGTTTGATCGTAGCATCCGCCACAAACTGCCCCATACCGTCGTTGACTTTGCGGCCGGAGAGGATGATCTGACTGTGGTAGCCCAGCTTCTCCGCCTCATAGGTGAAGTAGTAGGGATCAACGCCTATGCAGTGGCCGCCCACGAGACCGGGGTAGAAGTTCAGGGCGTTCCACTTGGTCTTCATGCCCTGGATGACTTCGACGGTGTCGATGCCCATACGATCAAAGACCATGGCCAGCTCGTTCATGAAGGCGATGTTAATGTCGCGCTGGCTGTTCTCCACCACCTTGATCGCCTCCGCTGTCTTGATGTTGGAGACGGGATAGGTGCCCACTTCAATGACAATGTTGTAGATATTCTGAATCTCTTCCAACGACTCCGGATCCATGCCGGAGACGATTTTTTTGATGTTCTCCAGGCGGTGCACCTTGTCGCCGGGATTGATGCGCTCGGGAGAGTAGCCCACCTTAAAGTCTACGCCGCATTTGAGCCCGGACTCCCGCTCCAGAATGGGCACGCACACATCCTCCGTCACCCCGGGGTAGACGGTAGACTCGTACACAACGATGGAGCCTTTGGTAAGATTGCGGCCAACGATGCGGCTGGCGTTTTCGACCGGCTCCAGATCGGGGGTGTGATCCTGGTTGATCGGCGTCGGCACGGCGACAATGTGAAAGCTTGCCTCGCGCAGGCGGGTCTCGTCCGCCGTGAAATCCACGGTCGTTTTTGCAATTACCTCATTACCGACCTCGTGGGTAGGGTCGATGCCCGCCTGATAGAGATCGATTCGATGCTGATTGCGATTGAAGCCGATGACCTTTACGCCTTTGGCGGCGAAGGCGACGGCAAGAGGCATACCGACATAGCCGAGCCCTACCAGGGAGATCGCAGCCTTCCCGGATTTGATTCTTTCATATAGAGACATTTCTGTAATCCCACTCCATTATCTCATAAAACTTTGTATGATCGACAGAGAGTCCTCAGGCTTCTCGACCTGAAAATAAAAATGATATGGATAAATCGTTGCATCATTCATTGTGCTATTTAGGAATCTCCAGATCGCGAAGGCACAAAACAGATAAGGCCCATAGTTTCGGATCAAATACAAGGTTTGGGTTTCCAAATACTGGCGCTTTGCCTGCACGTTCTCGAATACCAGAGGGATAAACACGATGGAGAACTGAAAGTAATAATCCGCAAGCCGCTCGAAAATGTTTCCGTATGCCGCAAAGGTCTGCAGCACCGTTGCGATACCCATCAAAGCCAGCAACGAGCAGTATACCCGATCGGAGGGGTGGGGCGGACGGATGACCAGCGCGGCTACAATAATTACCAGCATCACGATAACTTTGTTCATAAAGAACCGTGTATCTGTTGTTACCGCGTGGCCGGAATCCTCGCCATAGTACGCATCGGCCATAAATTCCACAATGCGGTCGCGGAACAGAAAGACCAGCGCCAATAACAAGGACAGCAGGAAGATATAGTTTCGGCCCAGCTTCATATTGCCGATCCAGTACGCCGGAAGAAAAACCAAAGAAGGATAATGGAAAATGGATGCAAGGACGAGCAAGATCAGAAATTTTACGGGTCTCCGGTCAACGATGGCGTCGAAGGAATACAGAATAAAAGTCATGGCAACGCTCTGCTTCAGAGCGTTGAAATGGAACGTAAAGTACAACAGCCCCAAAAAATACAGGACAGATTGCAGAGGAGCCGGCGAGTATTTTTTGACTAAATGGGCGTTGGCAAGGATCACGAAAAAGGAGATCAGCGTGATAAATACTTGATAGTCTCCATCGGTCAGATCATAGACGAGCTTCATCACATATGGTAATCCGGCGTTCTTATCATCTCTTCCCGTCTGCGCTTCCAGATCCTGAACCCAGTCAAAAGGCCCGCCCAGATCGCTCCATTCCTTGCCCTCCATGCGCTGAAACTGATGCAAATACGAGGATGAAGAGTCGTTCCCAATGCTATACGCGTCTCGCAAACCGAGCACACAGAACAGGAGTATGGCGGAGATCAATATGAATTTGTAGTTTCCGTTTCGCTGGCCACGCATAAACAGACCGCATAGCAAAATCAGCACAACCAGCCAATGATAGACGCTCAATGTGATTCTCCTGTCAATTCTTCAAAGAAATCTTCCGTTTTCCTAGTAAGCTGTTCCGCAGAGAAATCCCGTCCTCGGGTGATTGCGTTCTCTGAAAACTTATTCCGGAGTTCGCGCTCAGTCAGCATACGCTTCATGCCCTGATAAAACGCTTCATCGTCATTCTCAACGATCAACCCATATTCTGAGTCTCCAAGCAGCTCGCGCATACCGGAGACGTCAGTTGTCACGATGGGCTTTCCGAGGATAAGGCCCTCGGTCATGAAGGTACTGTAGCCCTCATAGATTGAGGAACATGCCAGCAGATCCGCTTCGCGCATGAAAGGGTAGGGGTTTTCGATATAGCCCGGCATCCAGACGGAATCCTGCAGGCCATTTTCTGCTACATACTGTTCCAGCATCGGACGTTCTGAACCCTCGCCGAGGATCCACAGATCATGCTGTAGCCCTTCATCCAGCAGACGCTTGTGTGCCTGCAACAGACGCATGAAATTTTTGGGGGCGGAAAACCGGCCAGCGGTAAGCACGGTGAATCTCCGCTTTTTTACACCGTCCGGGAGCGGCAATGTTGCCTTCTCGCGGATTGCCGCATCGTCTATGACATTGTACAAAACCGTGGAGTTAAAGCGGCCTTCAAACAGTTCGTCAAAGCTCTCCTTTACATTCTGCGAAACACAGACGATCCGGTCGAATTTTGCGTACCAGGCTGCGGTCTTGGCGGCGAATGCCTGCGGATCACCGACCGCTTTTGTAAGATCGCAATGAACCCAAGCGAGCTTTTTCGCCTTTTTGTTCGTGGAGGCGGACAGCACCTTCGTCGGCCCCATCTCCAGATAGGCGCACTCAATATCATAGTCGTCCTTGATGTGCAGCCGGTAGGCCAGGCCACTCTCTGCTTCTACCCGATAGCGCAGGTGATTGGCCTTGCTCTCGGTGGAGTACATGGACTTGTAGCGGATACCGGATACCAGATATTTGGAGGCGTCGCAGGGCCAGACCGTCTGCACCGTGACGTCAAACTTCGTCTGATCCATATGGTTGACGAGGTCGATCATTACCTTCTCAGCGCCGCCGGCTTTTAGAGTCTCGATAAAAAACAGGATTTTGATCATTTGCTCATGCTCTCTAAGTATAGATTACAGATCTTGTTTGCAAAAACTTTGGAATCAAAGCCGTATTTCTCAATGGCGTCCACAACAACGGATTTCTTTGCCCTACCTTTTTTTACGGCTCTTTCGATTGCGTCTGCCCATGCGGAAGCGCCGTCATTAAGATTCAGCCAGTCCACTGTTCCAAGACCAAAATCCACCTCGTGTGAATAGGTATCCGCCGTCACGCAGGGAAGACCGGACGCCTGCGCCTCGATGAGCACAAGGGGCATGCCCTCATAGAGCGAGGGCAGCAGAAACGCGGCAGATTTGCGCATGAGGACGTCGATATCCTTGCGGACGCCGAGCAGCAGCATGTGCTCTCCCAACCCGTATTCCTTGATCTTCGCTGCAACGGCATTTTCATAATCGCCGCCCATATTTCCGGCGCAAAGGATTCGTATCCGTTTCCCGCGTGCCTTCAGTTCTTTGGCGATCTCCACCGTAAACAGCTGATTCTTCACCGGCGTGAACCGGCCGACTTGCAGAACGTTGATCCAGCCGTCATCACAGAATTCACCGGACTCCTGCTGATCATATTTCTCAATGAACTTGGAAGTATCAACCGAATTGAACACCAAGTGATAGTTGGGCTTTTTCGTGACTTTTTCGCCGTAGAGGAACTTTCCGGCCAGCGTGGAGCAGGCAATAAAGTTTGTGGCGTTCCACTGGATCAGCCGCTGCATCACATGGTTATATACCCGTCGCTTCAAACCTTTTTTCGCCTTGGGATTATCGCCCTCCATCCAGTTGTGCGCATGGACGAAACGGTGATGCACCCCGGCAAGGCGCGCGGTCAGCAACACCATCCCGCTGTGAAAAAGCTCATGAGAATGGACAATGTCATATTGTCCCTCCCGCATAACGCGATAGATCTCCCGACAATATCTTAGAAAATGCTTGCCACCCGTCCCGCGGATGTGAATACAGCGGGAATTGAGACTTTCTATCTCGTCCTGATAAAACGGATGCTCTGCCGTTGTCGTAAAGTCAAACTGAAACGTACTTTTATCTGCTTGACGAAGAAGGTGCATCAATTGGTTCTCAATGCCCCCGACGTTCATAGCGCCTGTCAGAATCAGGACTTTTATTTTTGGCTCTTCATGTCTCGTTTGCATGAGAAAACCCTCAATTCCGGTTATGTACCATATTCCTTTTCCGTGTTGCCGATCAAAAGCGCTGATTGATAACCGGTAACATCAATATGACATCAACAATCTTTCTTGCTCCAGTAGCGGAGAAGAAGTCTTCCGGCTGGTGCGCAAAGGAGTGCCAGCCAGGGAGATCGGCATTCTCGAATCAAGTCTTTGAATGGGATACCGGCACATTTCCCGTAACAATTATACAACAATCCGTTTTTTATACGATCCTTTGCGAAGTTGCTTCGATCCATACGAAGATCGGAGGTAAACATGCCGCCGTGGGGATTCTGAAGGCGGAGCTTCCTTCCGGATTTTGTTAAGCCGCCCTCCAGATATTCGCAGATATAGATCACAGAGTTGATATACACACATTTGTGCGTAAAGCTGACGCGATCCCAAAGAGCGCTTTCCGCAAGAAAGCGTTCTCGCTCAAACACGGGAAACGGGTATTTCTTGAAAAGCTCCGTACGGATCACTTCGCAGCAATCGGAGCTTGCGTATCGAATCCGCCGATAGTGCATGATTTCCACAGGAACCTGATAATCAGCAACGCCGCAGAGGGGGTGTGTTACATCAGTGCCTTTCAGGAACGTGACGATTCCAACCTGCGGATCCTTTTCATATTTCTCCCAAGCGAATGAAACCTCTTTTACAGCGGTTTCAGTCAAATAATCGTCGCTGTCCAAGATCAAGACATATTTCCCGTGGATAAATTCATGCGCTGCGTTGAGAGCGGTATGCTTCCCGCCGTTGGTTTTCTTTTTATAAATAATGGGAAAATGATCGGATGAAAAGGTTGAAACAACTTCAGTGGTGCTGTCTGTGCTGCCGTCATCCACAATGATCCATTCAAAATCGAAGCTCGTCTGTTTTTGGAGGGATTTATAGCAGCGAGAAAGGCATGCTGCACGATTAAACGTGGGAGTAATGATCGATAGCATAATCATACCGGTACACTCCTTGCGAGTCATTACTTCTGCCAGTGATTCAAATAGAATTCCTGCAGCTCGGTGGCGTTTTCCCAGATATCAAATCCGTTTGACTTTATTTGAAAAGAAGTGTCGTACCTTTCGATTTGGGCAACGCTCAGAATTTGCTCTGCCCAGCGCTCAACGCCAGCTTCCAATGGGAGAAAGGTCACCAAGCCCTGCGTTTTCTCACATTCCCGAGGAATACGGTCGGAGACGACGCACGGAAGACCGGCGGCTTGCGCCTCTACCGCGACAATCCCAAGCCCCTCAAAGAGCGAAGGAAAGGCAAATACATCCATAGCCTGCATCAGGGCGTTAACATCAGAACGAATCCCCACGAAAATAATGCGATCAGACAAGTCAAGAGCCTCTACCTTGTCACGGATTGCTTGCTCCAGATCGCCCTGCCCCACCAATAGTAACTTGCTTTCAGGACGCAGTTTCACCAGCTCGGAAAAGATGTCTACCAGAAAAACATGGTTTTTGATGGGATGAAATCGACCAACATGCCCAAGTAACAGGGTGCTTTGATCTACGCCGAGCGCATCACGATACTTTTCTCTGATTACCGGATTGAATGCAAAGGCGTTCGTATCTATGGCATTGTTCAGAACAGCATAATCATGCCCTCCAAACATCCAACGCCCGGCATCTTCTCCGCATGCGTAAAGATGAGTTGCATATTTTGGAATACACCGTTTGTAAAGCAGTTTTATCGGGTATTTTGCGCTTTTGGCCTCATTGCTGCTATGTGCATGAGCAATGCGGACAGGGACACCGTTCTTTTTTGCATATTGAAGAGGGATACCGGACATGCAGTCTAAATGAACATGTACGATCCGATACTCCGGGTGTTCTGCGAAAAAACGATCCAGAGCCTTGCGATATCCGGGACTCAAAGGATTCAACCGGGGCAAACGGTGGATCTTCCCGCCTAATTCCATAATCTCTCGGTCATAATCCGTCACAGCGTCCCGATGCTCCAAAAAATCAAACTGAACCAAGCTGCGGTCAATGTGGCGGTCATAGTTCATCAGCATGGTTTCGAGCCCGCCGCGAGTCATTTGCGTGACAACCTGAAGAACACGAATCGGCTTTTCAGACATTTTCGTCATGCCCCTTTTGTGTTGATGTACTATATAGTTCTAAAATCTGCCGCACGATCTTTGCCTCATCAAATTCCTGGAGTGCTTCAGCATCGTTTCGTTCCGGTTTTTTTTCGACTGCTTTTCGGATCCCCTCCGCCATGGCTTCGTCATCATTCAGCTTTACAAGCGCGCCGAAGCCGCTCTGCTTTACCACGTCAGCATTTCCGCGGACGTCGGTGGCGATGATGTATCGTCCGCTGGCGGCGGCCTCGATCAAATTCATGGGCAGACCCTCCTGGCGGCTGGAGGAAATCACACAGTCGCACGCGGCCAGGAGCCTGTCAATATCCCGCCGGTAACCCATGAGCTGCACCATGCCGGAGATCCCAAGTTGATCGCACAGCTTTTCGTATTCCTCTTTCAGGATCGGCTGCCCGGGCAGCAGCGCAAGCAGGTTCGGGCATTCGTCCTTGATGCGGGCCATAGCACGGAAAATCATCGGCTGATTCTTGCGGTAGGAGAGATCAGCCGCGCAGAGCATTACAAACTGCTCCGGCTTGATGCCCAGCGCTTCGCGCGCCGCCCGCTTCTCTTCTTCCGACGCCACATGGAACTTGGTCAGATCCACGCCCACGCCGTTGACCTTGACCACCTTGCCGGCTTTGAAATGCTTCCTGGCCAGGTCATAGTCCTCCTGGTTGATCGTGATGAGTACGTCCGTGTCCTTCGCAAGGAGCTTCTCCACCGGGTAGAACATCGCCCAATACTTTTTCGGCGCGCCCTTGTAGAAGTGGAAACCGTGGGCGGTGTAGAACACCTTGGTTCCGCGCTTGCGGGCGTCTCGGGCGGCGATCCGCGTCATGACGCCCCCGACAGGGGTATGACAGTGAATGATGACATAGTTGCCTTCGTCGATGATCTTTTTGAGGATCTTGCAGGCCTTGATGTTTTGCGGACTGTAGGGACTGCGCTCAAATGGCACCTCAAACACCTTGTCCAGCATCGAAAGGTCAAGCCCCGGCTTATCGTCCGAATTGTCATGATAGGCCGCATGGACTTCGTGCCCCGCCGCCTTCAAGGCATTGATCACCGGAACATGAAATTGCCCGATATGAGAACGCACCGTTGCGCAGTACAGAATCTTCATTTCACTCGTTTCCGTTTCTATGTAGTAGAGCCCGCTTGCGGCTGAAAGAAGTCAATTGATCGATTCGCAAATTCAATCAGTTTATTTTACTACAAAACAACTCTTAAAACAATAGCTGTTTTCATAAAAAGGCTATTTATCTTCTATGCACATGGCGCTGCCTTTTCCCTTGCGAAAAGCGACGTCCTGTGCTATCATTTACTATAGACAATTATGAATTGAGAAAGGCGATTATCATGTCAGAAGCATCTTTTTCCGGCAAAACACTCCTTATCACCGGGGGAACGGGCTCTTTCGGCAACGCGGTGCTGAACCGCTTCCTGGAGACGGACATCGGCGAGATCCGCATTTTCTCCCGCGATGAAAAAAAGCAGGACGACATGCGCCATGAATACCAGGCGCTGTATCCCGCTGTTTCGGACAAGATCAAGTTTTACATCGGCGACGTGCGCGATCTGCAGTCGCTGAAAAACGCCATGTACGGCGTGGACTACATCTTCCACGCGGCGGCGCTGAAACAGGTGCCGTCCTGCGAATTCTTCCCGCTGGAGGCCGTAAAAACCAATGTCTTCGGCACAGATAACATGCTCACCGCCGCCATCGAAGCGGGCGTGCGCAGCGTGATCTGCCTCTCCACCGACAAGGCCGCCTATCCCGTGAACGCCATGGGAACCAGCAAGGCTATGATGGAGAAGGTCGCCGTGGCGAAGGCGCGCACGACGAAGCACACCAAGATCTGCTGCACCCGCTACGGCAACGTCCTCTGCTCCCGGGGCAGCGTGGTACCGTTGTGGATCGACCAGATCCGCAAGGGCGAGCCCATCACCATCACGGAGCCTGCCATGACCCGCTTTGTGATGAGCCTGGAGGAGGCCGTTGATCTGGTACTGTTTGCCTTTGACCACGGCGAGAGCGGGGATGTTCTGGTGCAGAAGGCTCCCGCCTGCACCATTGAGACCCTGGCGCGGGCGACGAAAGCACTCTTTGATCGGTCGGACAAGATCCCCGTGAAGGTCATCGGCATCCGACACGGTGAAAAGATGTACGAGACCCTGCTCACCAACGAGGAGTGCGCACACGCCATTGACCTGGGCAATTTCTACCGCGTTCCTGCGGATCAGCGTGATTTGAACTATGACAAATATTTCAAGACCGGCGACGCCCAGCGCAACCCGCTGAAGGAGTTTACCAGCTCGAACACCCGCTTGATGACGGTGGACGAGGTGAAGGACAAGCTTCTGACGCTGTCCTATATCCGGGACGAGCTTGCGAAGGAGTAAGACATGAACATACTCATCACCGGCGCAGGCGGATTCATCGGCAAAAACTTGATCTGCGCCCTGGAAAACATCCGGGACGGCAAGGATCGCAGCCACCCGGAGCTCTCGATCGGAGAGATCTTCCGCTGCACCCGGCAGACGACGGAGGCGGAGCTGAAGGGGTTCTGCGCGCAGGCCGATTTTGTCTTTCATCTTGCGGGGGTGAACCGGCCAAAGGAGCAGGCGGAATTCATGGCGGGCAACCGCGACTTTACCGGCTCGCTATTAAAGCGGCTTGAAGAGGCGGAAAATCCTTGCCCTGTGATGCTGTCCAGCTCCACCCAGGCCGCGCTGGATAACCCCTACGGGGAGAGCAAGCGGGCAGGGGAGCGGCTCCTGAGGGATTACGGCGAGCGTACCGGGGCGAAAACGCTCATCTATCGCTTTCCCAACGTGTTCGGGAAGTGGTGTCGCCCCAATTATAACAGCGCGGTGGCGACCTTCTGTTATAATCGCGCCAACGATCTGCCGATTCAGGTCAACGACCGCAGCACCCGGCTCACCCTGGTCTACATTGACGATGTGGTGCAGGAGCTGCTGGCCGCCCTCGCCGGCAGGGAACATCGGGACGGTGATTTCTGCTGCGTGCCCGTGACCCACAGCGCGACCCTCGGGGAGATCGTGGATCTGATCGAGCGCTTTCGCACGCAGCCGGAGACGCTTGTAATGCCGGAGATCCCCAACGGCAGCTTTGCAAAGAAGCTCTATTCCACCTACCTGTCCTACCTGCCGAAAGAGAAGGTCGCGTTTCCGCTGAAAATGAATGTGGATGCCCGGGGGAGCTTCACGGAACTGCTGAAAACAGCGAGCAACGGGCAGTTCTCCGTGAACATCTCCAAGCCCGGCATAACCAAGGGGCAGCACTGGCACAACACGAAATGGGAGTTCTTCATCGTTGTCTCCGGCCACGGGCTCATCCAGGAGCGCAGGATCGGCAGCGAGGAAGTGATCGAGTTTGAGGTCAGCGGGGAGCGGATCGAGGCGGTGCACATGCTGCCGGGCTACACCCACAACATCATCAACCTGTCGGATACGGAAAACCTGGTGACCCTCATGTGGGCAAACGAGCTGTTTGACCCCGGCAGGCCGGACACATTCTATTTGGAGGTGTGAGCATGGCGAAGCTGAAACTCATGACCATCATCGGCACGCGGCCGGAGATCATTCGGCTGAGTGAGACGATCAAGGCCTGCGACAAATATTTTGACCAAATCCTTGTCCACACCGGGCAGAACTATGACTATACGCTCAACCAGGTCTTTTTTGAGGATCTGGGTCTGCGTGCGCCGGATTTCTATTTGAACGCCGTCGGCGCGGATCTGGGCGAGACCATCGGCAACATCATCGCTTCGTCCTATAAGCTCATGGCGGAGCAGAGGCCGGACGCGGTGCTGGTGCTGGGGGACACCAATTCCTGCCTCTCCGTGATCGCGGCGAAGCGGCTGCATATCCCGATCTTCCACATGGAGGCGGGCAACCGCTGCTTTGACGAGTGCCTGCCGGAGGAGACGAATCGCCGGATCGTGGATGTGACCGCGGACGTGAATCTCTGCTACTCCGAGCACGCACGGCGCTATCTGAACGCTTCGGGCGTGCCGAAGGAGCGCACCTATGTGACCGGCTCGCCGATGGCCGAGGTGCTGCACCGGAACCTGGAGCAGATCGAAGCCTCCGATATTCTGACGCGGCTGGGGCTGGAGCCCGGCAAGTACATCCTGCTCTCTGCCCACCGGGAGGAGAATATTGACACCGAGGCCAACTTCTTCTCTCTCATGAACGCGGTGAACGCCATGGCGGAGAAGTATGACATGCCGATCCTCTATTCCTGCCACCCGCGCAGCAGGAAGTTTATCGAGGCGCGTCATTTTGTGTTTGATCCGCGCGTGATTCGGCATGAGCCTCTGGGCTTCCACGACTACAACAAGCTGCAGATGAACGCCTTCGCGGTGGTTTCCGACTCCGGCACCCTGCCGGAGGAGTCGAGTTACTTCCTTTCTGTCGGCCACCCCTTCCCGGCAGTCTGCATCCGTACCAGCACGGAGCGGCCGGAGGCGCTGGATCGCGGCAACTTCATTCTGGCCGGCATTACCACCGAGCAGGTGCTGCAGGCGGTGGACACCGCAGTGGAGATGAACCGCAACGGCGACTACGGTCTTCCCGTCCGTGACTACACGGATGAAAACGTCAGTGTTAAGGTCGTTAAGCTCATCCAGAGCTACACCGGCATCGTGGATCGCTTCGTGTGGAGAAAACCGCAATGACTTTTGCCAAAGGCAAAAAAATAGCAGCCAGAAGCACCGAAATCCTTGCGGCGCTTCTGGCTTTGCTGCTGATCGCGGCCGGGATCTCCGCTTTCGTGTGCAGCCGTGTGATCAAAGTTACGCAGTATGATGTAGAGCTTGACGGGATCACCAATCCCGTCAAGCTCGTTGTCGTCTCCGACATACACGGAAAGGTTTTCGGAGACGACAACGAGCCGCTCTGTGAGCTTGTTGCGGCGCAGGAGCCGGACGCCATCGTGCTGCTGGGCGATCTGTTTCCCTCCGACTTTCAGGAAGCTGACGCCGCCTATGTCCTGCATTTGACGGAACAGATGCAGAGCATCGCGCCGGTCTATTTTGCCATGGGAAACCACGAGAAAAGTTATACCGCGCGCTACGGTGACACCTGGATCGATGCGATCAAGGACACCGGGGCAACCGTGTTTGACGAGACCTGTTTAGACCTGGAGCTGCGCGGCAATACCATCCGCTTTGGCGGCAGTATGGGGCACGGGTATCTCTTTGGACGGACGGAGGAGCAGTTTGAAGCGTCCTCAGACTATAAGATCCTGACGGAAATGCAGGAGAGCCCCTATCCCGCGATCCTGCTGGCACACTGGCCGGACACGGTGGCGCTCAGCGACGGGCCGCAGCGCTGGAAAATTGACCTGGTCCTCTGCGGGCACACCCACGGCGGGGTGGTGCGCGTGCCCGGAATCGGCGGCGTCTATGCTCCGCTGCAGGGCTGGTGGCCCAAATATGACTACGGAGAATTCCGGCTCAACGCACAGATGCGCATGATCATCACCTCCGGACTCTCCGGACACGGTCAAGTGCCGCGGATTTTCAACTTACCA
This sequence comes from uncultured Eubacteriales bacterium, assembly GCA_900319635.1. Lineage (GTDB taxonomy): Bacteria > Bacillota > Clostridia > Oscillospirales > Oscillospiraceae > Limivicinus. The sequence continues at coordinate 192,123 of ONPF01000003.1, forward strand.
GAAATCTGCGTGATAAACCTGCATTGATGCAAAATGCTGGAAAGATCCGGGCCAATCTGTACTTGCGTTCTGATGCCACGGTGTGATAAAGTAACATATATAGAAAACAGATTCGGACGCACTTAAGCGATAGCGATCAACAAATGAGAGGTGAAGCCCATGTACGGACAGGAGCGAAAACGATATGCAGCGCTGGACATTGCCAAAGGGATCGGTATCCTGTTGGTGGTGCTGGGGCATTGCCCGCAGATCTGGACGCCGGCGAAGCAGTGGATCTTCTCCTTCCATGTGCCGCTGTTTTTCCTCATCGCCGGAATGGTTTGGGACAGGACGACTCATGAAGAAAACGGCTTTCTGAACGGCGCCTTTCTGGCAAAGAAGGCGATCCGGCTTCTGGTGCCCTGTTTCCTGTGGGGAGCAGCCTATATGCTGGCACGGATGCTGGTGTCCCGCTCCTTTAAGCCGGAGAGCGTTCTGTGGCTTCTCTACAACAGCCAGAGGAGCCTTTCCGTTCCCAGGGCCGGCAGCCTGACTGCGCTGTGGTTTTTGAGCTGCATGTTCGTGACGGTGTGCCTGTTTGAAGGAATTCAGCACCTCCTTCGCAAAACGAAACAGCGCGAGTGGATCCTGCTTGGCCTGAGCCTGGTATTTGCAGCATTGGGCCTTTTTCTGCCGCGGCTTGCAATCGGATACCCCTGGAATGTGGATATTGCCATGCTGGGACTTGCGCTGATGATATGGGGGAGCCTTTTGAAGCAGATCATGGAAAAGCTGGAGGAGAAACAGGGGCTCTGTCTGCTGATCAGCCTGGTGTCTCTTGCCATCCTGACCCTGACCTACCGACTGAATCTGCAGGGCCTGCCCGATCATTATGTGGACGTCTCCAACAGACAATTCGGGAATCCTGCGCTTTTCCTTCTGGACGCCCTGTGCGGAAGCGTCTTTGTCCTCTCGCTCTCGGTGTTTTTGAGCGGCTTTTCTCTGCTTCAGCTGCCGCTCTGCAGAATGGGCAGAGATACGATCCCGCTTCTGCTGATCCACAAGCCGGTGGTTTTGGCGATGGGTGTGGTGTTCGGAAAGATGGCCGTTTCCGTGTCGGCGGCGCTTGCGATCGAGTTCGTGCTGGCGATCGTGATCAGCGAGGGGATCTATGTCCTGACTTCCCCCTTCTTCCCGTTCCTGTATGGAGAGAGCAGATGCTTCGGCATCGAGTCGGGCAGAACCATATCACGCTACAGATAATCCATAATATTTTCTTGTTTCAGACAGAAAGAAAAACACAGCTGCTTTGGCCTTGGCCGAAGCAGCTGTGTTTTGTCATTTATCAAGATTTTTTAGAATAAGTTCGCTTAGCCTGTGGGCGTTCCCTTCTCCCACGAAGCTGTTGTGGGGCGTGATCAGAACCTTTTCCGCGTCCCAGAGGGGGCTCTGCGGATCCAGCGGCTCCTCTGCGAACACGTCCAGAACGGCGGCGCAGCACAGGTCTTCCAGCTCCACAACCGGGCCGCGGGAAATGTTGACAAGAACGGCGTCCGGCTTCAGCTGACAGGCCTTGACCAGGCCGCGGGTTTCCGCTGTCAGCGCGAGGGTAACGATCAAAACGTCCGCCGTTTCGATCTCCCGGGAAAGCGCGTCGAGGCTGACGATGCAGTCAAAATACCGCAGTTCTTTCACCGTGCGGTTTACACCCACTACCTGACAGCCGAAGGCCTGGAAGCGTTTTGCGCATTCCGTGCCCACATCACCGCAGCCGACGATGACGACCCGTTTCCCGGCAAGCTCCCGCAGCTCCCGGTTTTTCTGCCAGACATGGGCGTCCTGCTGCAGCTGAAAACGGGGAAGATCCTTATAGATCGAAAGCACCCCGGCTATGGCGAACTCCGCCATGGGAACGGAGTACACGCCCCGTGCGTTATGGATCTCGATCCCTTTCTCGCGGACATAGTCCAGGGGCACGCGGTCAAAGCCGACGCTGGTGAGCTGAATAAAGCGCAGGTTGGGGAAGACTTCGATGGAGTGATGCAGAAACAGACCGTTGCAGATGGTCCCCTCGACCCAAGCCGGGTCGCAGGGGAGGGGATCGGCCTCCTGCTGCAGAAAAACGATCTCGTGTCCGAGCTTTTGAAGCTGAGGAATGTGCGCTTCGGCTTCATTCCACGCCCCGGTAAGTAATAGATGCATATTATTCTGACTTAGCGATTTTGCTTAGCTTCCAATTCTTCCACGGCGTTGCGCACCGCGGCCTCCAGCTCCTTGCGATTTTCTGTGAAATAGCGCGCATGCCGGGCACATTCTTCTTCCAGGGTGCGGATCTCGCGGACACCGCGGAAGAAAATCTCCTCCACCGCGTCCATATCAACGTAACGGTCTACGTTGCAAAACGACCGGGACAAAATGGCCATTTGAGAGCCGAGCCAATAGTGCTCCTTGATGATCATCTCTGCCGGGACAAGACCCCGGCCAAGGGATGCGATCCCGCCGAAGCCGTAAAAAATCCCTTTCTGCCGGATCTTTCGGCAAAGCCGCTCAACGGTTCCGTCGGTGAGAAGCTCAAACATAAAGCGCTTCCCGTACCCGATGCTGAGATCATTGATCCCAATGTGGATCTCGTCGATCCCGGGGATGAGAAGAATCTCGTTCAGAGCATCAACGGCCTCGGGCGTCTCCAGCAGGAGCATGGTCTTGACCCGCCCGTTTACGATCCGCAGAAAACGCTTCACTTCCGCAACGGTCTTAAAGTACGGGAGCATAACGATGTCTGCGCCGGCCTGGATGGCTGCCTCGATCTCCTCCTCAGAGGAGGTATACTCGCTGGTCTTCTCGTGGATGGGATTCACCCGCACAAGCAGCTCGGACTGGGTCAGAACGCTGCGGAGAACAGAAATGTCACGAATCGTGTGATGGTTTTGAACCGTGTCAAGATTGCCCTGCCTTTCGGCTTTTCCGATATACTCCATGTCGACAAAGATGCGGTCAACGCCGTTTTTCTCGGCAATCAGGGCGATCTCCGGCCGATTTGTGATATACATCAGCTTGAGCGGCATGGCAGTCCAACTCCTTTTCTATTTTTCAAACAAAGGAATTCAGTCAGATTTGGAGTCTACAGTGGCTCCGTTGTTGACATTATCTGCACGGGAAAAAACCTTGAAAACGGTGATGAAGAAGATTTTGCAATCCAGCAGGAAGGAAACATGATCGACATACCAGCAGTTCAGCTCGATTCGCTTGTGCCATTCCACGGCCTTGCGCCCGTTGATCTGCGCCCAGCCGGTGATGCCGGGACGGACGTCGAACATATGGAGCTGCTCTTTGGTGTATTTGTCAACCGTCCAGGGGTGGTAGGTCAAAGGCGGTCTGGGCCCGATGAGAGACATGTCGCCCTTGAGGATATTGAAAAGCTGGGGAAGCTCATCCAGGGAGAGGGCGCGCAGAATACGCCCTGTACGCGTGACGCGCTCGTCGCCGGCTTCGGAATAAACGCCGGAGCCGGTATGCTCGGCGTTGTGTACCATGGACCGAAACTTGTACATGGAGAACACTTTGCCTTTTAGCCCAAGGCGATCCTGGCGGAAGAGCACAGGCTTCCCGGCGTCAAGAAGGACGGCCAGCGCGCACAGGAGCATCAGAGGCGACGATATGATCAGCGCAAGAAAGGAGATCAGCAGATCCAAAGCGCGCTTTGTGAAAAGAGAATAAAGGCTTCTTTTCGATCTCAAGACAAGTTCCACCTGTTCCAATAAAATAATACAATACGAGGCTTATCCCAAATTAAAACCCGGAAAGCAACAACAAATGGATGGGTTATCATAACGCAAAACAACCCACCTTAATGGAATTTCATCTCATTATAACAAACCTGAACACAAAAAGCAAATCATTCTTATCGATTATGCAAAAAGTATGCACTTGAATGTGATTATAGTTTCCTGCGAAGACCTTTATAAAAGATCGAATACTGTCAAGCCCTGAGGAAATAGAATAGCTTTGGGGTGAAAGTGAATGGAAACGGCATTGTTTTTGCTGCTGCAGAGCATGTTCTGGATGCTGCGGATCGCGCCGGGAGGGTCTTTCCCGCGGCCGCTGAGCAAAAGTGAAGAGAGTGATTGCCTCGCACGCTGGGCAGAGGGAGATGTGGAGGCGCGCAACAAGCTGGTGGAGCACAATCTGCGCCTGGTGGCCCACATCGTCAAAAAATACTATGCGCAGACGGACGATGCAGAGGATCTGATCTCCATCGGAACCATCGGCCTCATCAAGGGCATCAACACCTACAGAGCGGAGAAGGGGGTAAAGCTCTCCTCTTATGTGAGCCGCTGCATCGAAAACGAGATTCTGATGGCCTTTCGCGGGGCGCGCAAGAGCGCGGGGGACGTGAGCCTGTCAGAGGCGCTGGATGTGGAAGAAGACGGGGGCAGCCTGTCCATCCTGGATGTACTGGCACAGGAGGACGATCTCTGCGAGCAGGTGGGAAGGGCGGAGATCCACAGCAAACTCCAGCGTGCGATCCAGACCGCGCTTACCGATCGGGAGGCGGAGATTATCCGTCTGCGCTACGGATTGAGCGGCGGGGAGCCGCAGACCCAGCGACAGCTTGCGGAACGCTTTTCCATCAGCCGCAGCTATGTCTCCCGCATCGAAAAGCGCGCCCTGGAAAAGCTGCGGGATGCGCTGGGAGATGGGATCGAATTGCCGTAGAAGGAAGCCGGAGTGGGGGACATAGCCGGAAAAAGCTCTTGTATTTCGGATAAAATGGTGCTATAATAACCTAACTCATGGGGTGTAAAGCCATGGGAAAACAAAGGAAGTGAGGTGGGCGATTCTGGACTGGAAAAAGATTGCGTGGCTGGTTTCCATGGGCTTGTTGTGCCTGGCGCTGATCGCGTGCGTCTCCGCGCGTATCGATGCCGCCGTGAATCATCCGGACAATGTGGATCCCGACGCCACCAAAGCTCCCGTCATCTCGCTGTCAACGCCGACGCCGGAACCTATCCAGGACGAATGGCCGGATATTGATATTACGCTCCCTCAGTATGCCATGGTCAACAGCTCCAAGCTTCTGGCTTCCTCTTATGTGCCAGACGTCTCCCAGATCAACGGCAGCTATATGATGTTTGATACGGCTGCGCTTCCCTATCTGGAGGCCATGCTGCAGGATCTGCGGGATAACGGCTTTGGGGTGTATGTGGGCGGCGCTTACCGCTCCTATTCCTACCAGAAGGAGCGCTTTGACGGCAAATGCTACAACATTGCGCTGGAGATGGGTATCGAGGGCAAGGAGATTTGGCTGCTGCCGGAGTATCAGCTTGCAGTAGAAGAGGCAAAGAAGTACACCATGGAGCCGGGCGCCAGCGAGCATCAGCTGGGGCTCGCCGTGGATTTGTACGACCGGCAGTATGTCGCTACCGACTACGACCATATGAACCAGCGCTTTTATGAGTATCTGGACTCCATCTGCGCAAACTACGGTTTTATCAAGCGTTACCCCACCCGCAAGCTTCTGCTGACCGGCTGGGATGAACCCTGGCATTACCGCTATGTGGGAGTGGAGGCTGCCACCTTCATCATGAACAACAACCTCTGCTATGAGGAGTTCTACGCGCACTACGTTCCCGATTTTGAATACTGAGGATCCGCAGCGGAGGCGAAGGGCTTCCGCTGCGTTTCCATCCAATATCTTGCAAAAAAGGCTTGCATTCAACGCAAGATGGTGGTATACTCACACAGTAAGGATTATGGTTTATGGAGAGTGGGTTGTGACCCACTCTTTTTTCAAGACTATTTCATGGATAGAGGGGGATGCGGATGAGCAAAATCACCGAGAAGGTTTTTGCCCTTGCCAAACCGGTAGTGGAGGAGGAGGGCTGCTCCCTCTGGGACGTGGAGTACCTGCGGGAGGCCGGCACCTGGTATCTGCGGATTTATATTGATAAGGAAGGCGGCGTCTCCATCGACGACTGCGAGCACATCAGCCGGCGGCTGGATCCCATCCTGGATGAGGCGGACCCCATTCCGGAGAGCTATGTGTTTGAGGTTGGCTCCGCCGGAGCGGAACGGGAACTCAAGCGCCCCTCGGATTTTGAGCAGTTCATGGGGCATGAGGTGGAGCTGAAGCTCTATAAGCCGCTGAAGGGGAGAAAATCCTTTGTCGGCGTCCTGTCCGGCTATGAGGACGGCACTGTGACGATCACCGTGGGGGACGAAGAGCTGCCTTTCACCGCGGCGGAGACCGCGCAGGTTCGCCTTCACGTTTCTTTTTAACAGAAAATACAAGTTGCAAGAATAGAATGGAGAGTTACAAATGAACGCTGAATTCTTTGAGGCCATTGAAGCCATCGAAAAGGAAAAGGGGATTCCCCGCGGCTATATGTACGACAAGATCAAGCAGGCCATGCTGGCCGCTTTCCGCAAGGATAACCCCGAATGCGAGGATAACGTGGCCATCGACCTGGACGAGGAGAAGAGCCGGATCGAGATGTATGTCACCAAGACCGTGGTGGACGAGGTGGAGGATCCCAGCCATGAGATCAATCTGGAGGCTGCCAAGAAGCTCAGCCGCCGCGCGAAGCTGGGCGATACGGTGAACATCCCCGTCGAGACCAAGAAGTTCGGCCGCATCGCCGCCCAGCAGGCCAAGCAGATCATTACCCAGGGCATCCGGGAAGCGGAGCGCGGCATTATCTATGAGGAGTTTACTTCCAAGGAGCATGAGATCCTGACGGGCGTGGTGTCCCATATCGAGCCCCGCAACGGCAGCGTCTCCATCCGCATCTCCTCCAACAGCGAGTTTACCGAGGCCATGCTTTCCGCCGGCGAGCGCATCAAGAACGAGGTGCTCAAGGAAGGCGACCGCATCAAGGTCTATGTGGTGGAGGTTCGCAACTCCGGCCGCGGCCCCCAGGTGCTTATCAGCCGCACCCACCCCGGCCTTGTGAAACGCCTGTTCGAGCTGGAAGTGCCTGAGATCTTTGACGGCACCGTGGAGATCAAGTCCATTGCCCGTGAGGCCGGCAGCCGCACCAAGATGGCCGTCTGGTCTGCCGATCCCAATGTGGATCCCATCGGCTCCTGCGTCGGCCCCAAGGGCGGTCGTGTCGCCAGCATCGTGAACGAGCTGGGCGGCGAGAAGATCGACATCGTGAAGTACAGCGAGGTGCCGGAGGAGTATATTGCCGCGGCGCTCTCTCCGTCCGAGGTGGTCAGCGTGACCATGCAGGAGGACGGGAAGAGCTGCCGGGTCATCGTGCCGGACAATCAGCTGTCCCTGGCCATCGGTAAGGAAGGGCAGAACGCCCGCCTGGCCGCCAAGCTCACCGGCTATAAGATCGACATCAAGCCCGCCAGCGAGGCGTGAGTGAAAGTTTTGAGTTTTGAGATTTGAGTTTTGAGAAGAAGCGAGCTTCTTCAGACGAAAGGAGGCGGCAGGGATGCCTGCGCAGAAGAAAATACCCATGCGGCAGTGTCTCGGCTGCCGGGAAATGAAGCCCAAGCGGGAGCTGATCCGTGTGGTTCGCTCGCCGGAGGGGGAAATCAGCCTGGATTTTCGGGGGAAAGCCAACGGACGGGGCGCGTATCTGTGCCCGAACGGGGATTGCCTCAAGAAAGCGGTGAAGAGCAGGGCGCTGGAGCGCGCGTTCAGCGCCGCGATCCCGAGCGAAATTTATGATCGCCTGCGCGAGGAAATGGAGCGGGGCGAGTGACAGAGAAGGTTTTCGGAATGTTGGGGCTGATGCGCCGCGCAAGCGCCATCGTTCCCGGGGAGGATAAAGCGGCGGAAGCCGTCCGTGCCGGGAAGGGAAAGCTCCTGCTGCTGGCGGAGGACGTGGCGGACAACGCCCGGCGTAAGGCGGAAAATCTGGCCGCCGGACGCAGCGTTGCGCTGGTACCGCTGCCCTTTGACAGAGCGGCGCTGGGCGACGCGCTGGGACTGGGAAGCTGCTCTGTAGCGGCGGTGACGGATCTGGGCTTTGCTCAGGCCTTTGCCGATCTGCTTGCGGCTCAGTGGCCGGAACGATACACAGAGCTTGCGGAAAGCGTCCGCCGGAGGAAAGAGAAAGCGGACAGGAGAAAGCTCCAAAAAGGAAGTAAACGAGTTGGAACAAGGAGGACTAAGGTATGAGCATGGTGAAGTATCGCGTACATGAGGTGGCGAAGGATTTTGGCGTCGCATCCAAGGTGATTTCGCAGATCCTTACGGATTATATCGCGCCGCCGAAAAATCACATGCAGGTCCTGGAAACGCCCGAACTGGACGTGATTTTCGAATATATGACCCAGCATAACCAGGTTGCAAGCCTGGAGGACATCTTTAAGGTGACGCCGCCTGCGCCGCCTGCTGAGAAGCCTGCTGCCGCAAAGCCCGCCGCAAAGCCCGCTTCCGCCCAAGGACAGGGGAAGAGCGCGCCGAAGCCCGCTCCCGCGGTGCAGCCCGCAGCGGCTCCCGCGCCTCAGCCCAAGCAGGAGAAGAAGGAAAAGCCCCATGTGCCCCGTCAGGTGGCGGAGAAGCGCGTGGTGGATACCAGAGGCGGCGCTGCGGTCAATATCGAGAAGTACAACGAGAAGTTCGAGGATATGGGCGACGCCAAGGTTGGCAATAACAACAACATGCGCCGCGGCAATAAGGAGAAGATCCAGCAGAAATCCAAGCAGCGCGGCGGGCAGCAGCCCTCCAATAAGCGCCGCCAGGAAGAGCGGGACAAGATGCAGAAGCTCCAGCTGGAGATCGCCCGCAAGCAGCAGCTCAAGGTGCAGATCCCCGAAGAGATCTCTGTGGGCGAACTGGCTACCCGCATGAAGAAGTCTGCCGCCGAGGTCATAAAGCAGCTGATGAAGCTGGGCGTCTTCGCCTCCGTGTCCGAGATCATCGACTACGATACCGCAGCTCTTGTCGCCATGGAGCTGGGCTGCAAGGTGGAGAAGGAAGTCATCGTCACCGTGGAAGAGCGGCTGATCGACGACCATGAGGATAAGCCCGAGGATCTGGTGCCCCGCGCCCCCGTGGTGGTGGTCATGGGTCACGTGGACCACGGCAAGACCTCTCTGCTGGACTATATCCGCCATGCAAACGTCGTCTCCGGCGAGGCCGGCGGCATCACCCAGCATATCGGCGCCTACACCGTGGAAATCAACGGCAGCCCCATCACCTTCCTGGACACCCCGGGACACGAGGCTTTTACCTCCATGCGCGCCCGCGGCGCCATGGTGACGGATATCGCAATTCTGGTTGTGGCCGCGGACGACGGCATTATGCCCCAGACCGTGGAGAGCATCAACCACGCCAAGGCCGCCGGCATCCCGGTGGTGGTGGCGATCAACAAGATGGATACCGTCGGTGCCAACCCCGAGCGCATCAAGCAGCAGCTCACCGAGTACGATCTGGTCAGCGAGGAGTGGGGCGGCGATACGATTATCGTGCCTATCTCCGCCAAGACCGGTATGGGTATTGAGGAGCTGCTGGAGAACCTGGTCATTCTGGCCGAGGTACAGGAGTTGAAGGCCAATCCCAACCGCGCCGCCAAGGGCACTGTTATTGAGGCAAGGCTCGACAAGGGCCGCGGCCCCATCATGACCGTCCTGGTACAAAACGGTACCCTGAAGCTGGGCGACATCATCATCGCCGGCACCGCAGTGGGCCGCGTGCGCACCATGATCAACGACAAGGGCCAGCGGGTCACCGAAGCCGGCCCCTCCACCCCTGTGGAGATCTCCGGCCTCAGCGAAGTGCCCAGCGCCGGCGACATCTTCAACGCGGTGGGCGATGAGCGCATGGCCAGAGAGCTGGCCGAGGAGCGCCGCATCAGCCAGGCGAACAACGCCATGCCCGGTACCAAGAAGGTCAGCCTGGAGGATCTGTTCAGCCAGATCCAGGCCGGCGAGATGAAGACCCTGAACCTGATCGTGAAGGCCGACGTGCAGGGCTCTGCCGAGGCGGTGAAGACCTCCCTGGAGAAGATCTCCAACGACGAGGTGCGCGTGAAGGTCATCCACAGCGCCGTGGGCGCCATCAACGAGTCGGACGTCATGCTGGCCGCCACCTCCGGCGCCATCATCGTGGGCTTCAATGTGCGCCCGGACAACGCTGCCCGGGACAGCGCCGCCCGTAGCAACGTGGACATGCGGATGTACCGCGTCATTTACGACTGCATCAACGAGATCGAGGCCGCCATGAAGGGTATGCTGGCGCCCAAGTTCAAGGAAGCTGTTATTGGCCACGCCGAGGTGCGGGAGACCTACAAGGTCTCCAAGGTGGGCACCGTCTGCGGCTGCTACTGCACCGACGGCAAGATCCAGCGCGGCTGCGATGTGCGCGTCCTGCGGGACAACATCGTCATCCACGAGGGCAGCCTGGCCTCCCTCCGCCGCTTCAAGGACGACGTCAAGGAGGTCGCCAGCGGTTACGAGTGCGGTATGCAGATCGAGAAATTCAATGACGTCAAGGTCGGCGACGTGATAGAGTGTTTTGTCATGGAACAAATCAAGGACTAATGCAATGAAAAAGTTCGTGCTTTATGCAAATATTATGAAATATTTTGCATAAAGAACGGGATAATGTTGAAATGCGATTTTGCGTTCCTACACAATACACATGGCGGGATAACGGAGTTCGGCACACAGAATATACCGTTACAAAAAACAATCCTGACGCATCAGCGGTCAGGATTGTTTTTGCGTTACAGGATGAAAAATGCTGTGGTCTGCTTCTTGAGAACGGAATGATTTGAGCAAAGATGCGATGCTTCTTCTCTGCAGTCTGATCGGAGAGGAGAGCTGCTGCAATATATTGATAGAACCGATACGATTGACGGTATTTGCCCCTGGCCTGCTTTTGACAGACCAGGGGCTTTGCGTGGACTTGAGGAAGAAAAGGAGTGAAAATTTACAACACGACGCCGGCTTCGTAGCCCTGTCGGACAGCCTCCAGAGTGTTTCCTGCGCCATTGCAGCTGCCAAGACTCACACAGGGGATCCCGGCGGCCACAAGCGAGGCATAAAGATCTTTATCGGGCGCAATACCGACAGCCTGCACCACCAGCGCCAGATCAGCCAATGCCCAGGGTTCCTGCCCCACCGTGGAGAGAATTACCTTCCCATCCTGCAGATCGGTGACCTGCGTGGATGTGTGGATCTGCACCCCGAGGCGATCCAGATCAGCCTTCATGGCTGCCCAGGCCGTGGGGACAAAGCCGTTGCCTACCGTTCCTGCCAGCTCGACCACATGGACCTGTACGCCCTCGTCAGCCAGCATATGGGCTGTCTCCAGCCCTACGGCGCCGCCGCCGATCACAAGGGCGGTTTGGCCGGGCGCGGGATGGGAACGCTCCCGGCGTAAGATATCGTAGGCCGGGGCAACGATGGGCTGCTGAACCCAGGGGAAGGGGAGAGAACGCTGCTCGCCGCCGGTGCAGACAGCCACGAAGTCATAGCCTGCAGCGGTATCCGCCGTAACGGCGGCGCCGCATTGCACACATACCCCAAGGCGCTCCAGCTTGTGAAGGCGAGAGTCAACCAGGCGCTGGAAGTCTCCCTTCTGCGGAGGCAGAGCCGCCAGGGAACACTGCCCGCCGGGCTGTGCGTCCTTTTCCATCACGTCCACATGATGTCCGCGCAGGGCAGCCTGTACGGCAAACTCCAGGCCAGCCAGACCGGCGCCGGCTACCAGCACTTTTTTCTTGCGCTCTACCGGCACGACCGGCGTGCACTCATGTCCCAGGAAGGGGTTCTGCACGCAGGTGATGGAATGCTGCAGACACAGCTCTTCGATGCAGCCTCTGTTGCAGGAAATGCAGCGGACAATGTCCTCTTCCCGTCCGGTGCGCACTTTCTCGGGCCATTCCGGGTCGGCCAGAAGCTGGCGACCCATGCAGATCATGTCTGCTTTGCCTTGCGCGACTACCTCCGCCGCCAGATCCGGATCACCCAGACGGCCTACGACGATCACCGGCACGGAGACCTCACGCTTCAAGCGCTCCGCGTAGGGGACAAAATAACCTTCGGGAGTGTAATTGGTGGCAATGGAACGGCACATGTCCGCCGGAGTCTCGTTGATGCCGCCGGAAACGTGGAAGGCGGAGACGCCCAGCTTCTCCAGCTCCCGCGCCAGAGCCATGGCGTCGTCCTCGGTCATGCCCCCGGGCAGCTGCTCGCTGCCGGCCATGCGGTAGATCACGGGATAGTCGGGCCCCACCGCGTCCAGGATCCGTTTTGTTACATCCAGGGGGAAGCGCATCCGGTTTTCCAAGCTGCCGCCGTAGGCGTCCTCCCGTCGATTCCACAGAGGAGACATGAACTGCATCAGCAGGTAACCGTGGGTACCGTGAATCTCGACTGCGTCAAAACCGCCTTTTTTGGCGCGGATCGCGGCCTGACCGAAGGCTTCGATCACCTCCTGGATTTCCTCCAGAGTCATGGCGTGGGACAGCTCGCCTGTTTTGCGGTGTACCAGCGCGGAGGGACCCCAGGACTGCTCATAGCCCTTGGGGCGGATGGCGCCGCCCACCACGCGGCCTGCGTGGGTCAACTGGGAGGCGATCTTGCCGCCGGCTTCGTGAACAGAATAGGTCAGCGCGCGAATGCCCTCCAGCTTGTCGTCAGAATCAATCGCCATGGCGCCGGGGCGATGCGCACCGCTGGGGTGGACATACATGGCCTCAGTCATAATGAGACCGACGCCGCCTTTGGCTCTTCTTGTATAGTAGCGAACGGCTTCCTGCCGGACAAGGCCGTCGGTTTTTCCGAAATTAGTGCCCATGGGAGCCATGACAAGCCGGTTTTTTACTGTCATGGTGCCGATCTGAATGGGATTGAACAAAATGCTGTGATCTTTCATCCTATGTCAACTCCTCTGGAAAAGTATTTATTATTTTATAGAAAACATCCGTCCGGTGGGAGGGCCGGACGGATGCTCCAGCGTGGGATACAGAATGGAGATAGGGCTTGAACAGGTTAATCAGGTTCTGTTCTGGACGGAGTGCTTGCGAAGCGGGGCAAAGAATTCGTCCGCGTGCGCCTTGTCCACGGGCTTGGTGCAGAGGGAGACCACGAAGAACACGAGACCGTTGAAGACCAGACCCCAGAAGCCGGGGGCGAAGCCCAGCAGGTTCTTGCTCATGGCGGTCAGCACGAGGGTGACAGCCAGACCCACGACCAGGCCGGCAGTCGCGCCCTCCTTGGTGGCACGCTTGCGCCAGACAAACATACCGAACAGGGGCCAGAAGCTCTGCGCAAAGCCTGCGAGGGCGGTGTTGATGAGGATGGCGATGCTGCTGTAGCCGACAATCGAGAGGATAACGGCAAGAACCAGCATGACCAGGATGGCGATCTTGGAGATTTTCCGGATCTTCTCATCGGAGATGTTCTTGTTGATGGTGCGGCCGTAGTCCACCGAGACGATGGAGGTGGCGGACACCAGGATGGAGGAGACGGTGGACATACCGGCGCAGAGGATACCGACAACCACGAAGATCGCCCAGTAAGGAGCGTACTTGTTCATGGCGACGACCATGATGTTGTCGGCGTTGGCGGTCTCAATGCCCAGAATGTGCCCGCCGAAGCCGATGAGCATAACGGCGGCCATCAGGATGAACACGTAGTAGGCGCCCAGAAGACCGGCGATGCGGCGCACGGTTTTGCCGTTCTTGGCTGCGTAGCTGCGCTGGAACACGTAGGGGGCGCAGAAGCCGCCGAGAGCCTGGATGACCCAGAAGGACAGGTACATCTTCCAGGTTCAGTAGCCGTTGTTCAGACCGTCGGGTTTGGTGACATAGCGCAGCAGATCAGAGCCGGTGCGCTCCAGCTCCGCAAAGAAGCCGGTAAGACCGGGCTGGCCGGAGTTCTTGATCATGATGATAACGGTGACCCACATGATGACGGAGAAGAGGATGCCCTGCATGGTATCCACCCAAGCCTGGGACTTGAAGCCGCCGAAGTAAACGTAGATGCCCACGACAGTGGCGGCATAGATGCAGCCGGCCCACATGGGGATCACGCCCTGGGTCAGCGCGTCCAGCGCCACGCCGCAGCCGGCGATCTGCGCCATCAGGGTGGGGAAGCAGAAGATCAGCTCGCCGGTGGCATGTACGGGACGGATCGCCTTGCCGCCGTAGTAACCCTCCAGCATGTCAGAGGGGGTAATGAGCTGGTGATCCTTGCCGAGACGCCAAACCTTGGGACCCCAGTTGCCCATCAGGAAGACGATCATCAGCTGCCAGGCTGCGCCTGCGATCCAGCCGATACCGTTTTTGTAGAAGGAGCCGGGGGCGCCCATATACAGCCAGGTGGAGAACCAGGTTGCGGCGGTGGTGAAGAACAGGATAAAGAAGCCGGTACCGCCTCCGATGAAGAAGCCGCGGGAGGAGGAGACGACCTTCTTGTCGTAGCCGATGCCAAGGCCGACGTAGAGCTCGAAGGCCGTGAACAGGGCGAGGACGACAAACACAACAATGCCGTAAGTAGAAGTCATTTTTGTTTCCTCCCTTTACTTTTTCTGAAGCTCTTCATTTTCTTCATAATCATAAGTGTCCCAGATGGAATCACTCTTGGAGAAAATGTAGATCATTACGGAACATCCGGTCATGACCAGGAACACATACCAGACAGTGAACGGAATAAAGCCGATGTGCGGTTCAAGCTGGTTGAGTGCCGGGATGAAATAGGGCAGCATACAGAGAACCCAATACACCGCGAACAGCCATTGAACAATTTTTTTCAAAGCCTTTTCACTCCTATCTTTTAGTTTTTATACGGAATACTATATCCTCCCTATATAGCTCTGCCCCTCGTACAAGCAAGTTTTATGCCAAGTTCTGCGGATTTGGAGCTTCTTTTCGCTTTTTGGAAAAGAACGGAAACAGAAAACTGGCGCGGAATTTGCTTGTATGGCGGGCGGAAGGCTTTGATCCCATCTTCATGCAGAGGAGGAAACGTCAATGTCAATGACGATCAGCGAAAAGCTCCTGGCCAGAGCGGCAGGGAAGAAGGAGGTCCACGCAGGCGAGATCATCCAGGCCCGGGTGGACAAGGCCATGATGGATGATATCCTGGGACCGCGGATCCAGATCGCGGAGCAGCTGGAAAAACTGGGCTGCAGCGTCTGGGATCCGGAACGAGTGACCGTGATCTCGGATCATTATACACCGCCCGCCAACGCGACCCAGGCGGAGATCGTGAAATTCACACGGGAGTGGTCGGCGGCAAACGGCGTGGAACACTATTATGAATTTGCCGGTCCCTGCCATCAGGTCATGGTGGAGAAGGGACGGGTGCTGCCGGGAGAGCTTGTGGTGGGCACCGATTCCCACACCTGTACTTACGGCGCCTTGGGCGCTTTTTCCACCGGTATCGGTTCCACGGAAATGCTGGGCGTGCTGGTGACGGGAGAAATCTGGCTGAAGGTGCCTCAAAGCATCCGCGTCCGCTTCGAAGGGGCGCTGCCCCGGGGCGTGATGGCCAAGGACATGGCCCTCTGCAGTATTGGCCGAATCGGGCACAACGGAGCCACATACCGGGCGCTGGAATATTGCGGCAGCACGGTGGAGAGCCTGCCCATGGATGAAAGACTTTGTATCGCCAACATGGCGGTGGAAGCGGGTGCAAAAAACGGCGTGATTGCCTGCGATGAGGTCACCCTTGCTTACCTCAGGGAAAAAGGTATTCCCAGGGGGGAGATATTCCAGAGTGACCCGGATGCGGATTATTACGCGGACTACTGCTTCAGTGCCGGGGATCTCAAGCCCTTGGCGGCATGCCCCCATGAGGTGGACAACGTTCATCCCCTGGAGGAGCTGGAGCCCACGCCCATTCATCAGGCTTACATCGGCTCCTGCACCGGCGGCCGTTTCCATGATCTGAAAGCGGCAGCGGAACTGCTGAAAGGGAAAAAGGTGGCAAAGGGCGTGCGGCTGCTGGTGTCCCCGGCTTCCCGAGAGGTCTGGGCGGCCTGTGACAAGGCGGGCATTCTCTCTGCGCTGTCCGACGCCGGAGCCGTCATTCTCGGCTCGAGCTGCGGCGCCTGCCTGGGCGTCCATTCCGGCGCCATCGGCGCAGGGGAGGTCTGCGTCTCTTCTACGAACCGAAACTTTATCGGACGCATGGGCAGCAAGCGCGGGCAGGTCTATCTGGCTTCCCCTATCTCGGTGGCGGCGTCGGCCGTGACCGGGCGGCTCACGGATCCCAGAGAATTCTTATAAGGAGGAACAGCCATGTCTTTGATCGAAGGAAGAGCCCTGAAATACGGGGATAATATCAATACCGACATTATCTCACCCCCGGCCTATATGGAGCTGCCCATTGAGCAGGCGGCGAAGATGGCCATGAGTCCTGTGGACGAGACCTTTGCCTCCACGGTACGTCCGGGAGATATCTTCGTGGCGGAGAATAACCTGGGTTCGGGCTCCAGCCGGGAGACCGCGCCGCTTACACTGAAAGCGCTTGGCATCCGCACCATCATTGCCCGCTCCTACGCCAGGATCTTTTACCGCAACTGCATCAATCTGGGGATCCTGGCGGTGGAGTGCCCGGAGACGAATCGCATCTCCCGCTTTGATCAGCTTTCTCTGGACACGGAGGCGGGACTGCTCCGGAATCTGAGCACCGGGGAGACCTACCGCTGCGACAAGATCCCGCCCCACATTCTGGAGCTTGTGAGCTGCGGCGGCCTGGTGGAATCTCTTAAGAAAAAACTGGGGAAAGGCTGAAAGCGGAACTGTTTCATGCTGAAATACAAGCGAAACACATAGCGCTGCCCTCCCTGCGTATACTTTAGCCGATTTGACAAATCGCATCAAGTGATAAGAAACACCACCTGCTTCATCGCATTGAACCAGGCGGTGTTTCTGTTATGGACGTGAAACGGTTTAAAACTGGCAGGGCGTTTCCTTTTCCACGCAGATGTGGTGGCCGCTGTAGTTGCCGGGAATGGCCTCCTTCTGGGCCTTGGCGGCAGCCAGCAGGGGAGCGAAGCGGATACCGGTATCATAGCCCATCTCGTTGAGCATCCAGACTGTATCCTCGGTGGACAGGTTCCCGGAGGCGCCGGGGGCGAAGGGGCAGCCGCCCAAACCGCCCAGAGCAGTCTGCACACCGTCCACGCCCAGCTCCAGGGCGGTCAGGGTATTCACCATGCCCAGACCCCGGGTGTCGTGAAAATGAACCTGCACCGCAAGCTCCGGATAGGCCTCCTTCACGGCACAGAGCACCCGGCGCACCTGGGCGGGATCCGCGATGCCGATGGTGTCGCAGAGCGTTACGGAGCGCATTCCCGCCTCCCAGTAGGGACGCAGAAAAGCCGCCGGCTCCCGGGGATCCGTGTATTTTCCCTCAAAGGGGCAGCCGAAGGTAGTGGCAAGATCCACGTCCAGCTGCAGGTCGGGATAGCTTTCCCGGATCTCCCTGTATGCGGACAGAGACTGTTCGTGGGTGCGGTTGATGTTTGCCCTGTTGTGGCTGGTGCTGAGGGACACTACATAGCACAGCTTCCGCAGCCCCAGCGCATAGGCGTTGGCCGCCCCGCGGAGGTTGGGTACAAGGGCAAAGTAATCCCGATCCGGATACTTTTTCAGGGCATATTCCGCGACCGCGGCGGCGTCTGCCATCTGAGGAATGGCCTTGGGGCTGACGAAGGAGGTGATCTCCATGTGCTGCACGCCGGCCTCGGCCAGCCGGTCGATGATGGCGATCTTTTCCTCCGTCGGGATCTGCATGCAGCTCACGCTCTGGAACCCGTCCCGGGGCCCAACCTCTACGATGGTCACGTTTTTCATGTCTTTTCCTCCTTAAATGGCGCCGCAGGCCTTCAGCTCCTGCAGTTCCTCTGCAGTCCGGCCCAGCCATTCTCCGTAGATTTTTGCATTGTCCTCGCCAAGGCCGGGGGCGGCCTTCCGGGGGCAGGACTTGGTGCGCGTCAGCTTCTGGGCGGTGGCGGTGACGGCCAGCTTCCCGATGCCGGGCTGGTCGATCTCCGGGAACATGCCCCGCGCGCCGGCGATCTGCGGATCCTTTACCAGCCGGTCGATGGTGTTCACGGGGCTTGCCGGGCAGCCCGCGTCATTGAGCAGCCGATCCACCTCTTCGATAGTGTGCTGGCTCGTCCAGGCGGAGACAAGCTCCCGTACCTGTTCGTGGTTTTCCACACGATCCTTGACCTCCGCAAAGCGGGGATCGGTTTTCAGCTCGGGCTGGCCCATCACATCGCAGAGAATTCCAAAGAGCTTGTTGTTGCCGGCCGCCACGATCACATCGCCGTCCAGCGCGGGGAAGGAGTCGTAAGGATAGGTGGACTCATAGCGGTTGCCGATCCGCTGGGGGATGCGGCCCGTGGCCTGATAGATCATGGTGATGTTCTCCATGGCGGAGGCCACGGAGTCAACCAGGGCCACGTCCACCTTCTCGCCGAGTCCGGTGCGCTGCTTGTTGACCAGCGCGGCCAGAACGCCTACCGCCAGGTTCAGACCGCCCAGCACATCTCCGAGGGGGGTGCCGGAGCGGGTGGCGGGCCCACCGGGCCAGCCGGTGGTGCTCATGAGGCCGCCCATGGCCTGGCCCACGATGTCATAACCCGCCCGGCGGCTCAGAGGACCTGTGTGACCAAAGCCGGACACCGCGCCGTAGATGATGCCGGGGTTGACCTCCCGGAGCACCTCATAGCCCAGGCCCAGCTTCTCCATGGTGCCGGGGCGGTAGTTCTCGATGACCACATCCGCCTTCTTTACCATGTCCAGGAACAGTTCCTTGGCCTTGGGATCCTTCAAATTCAGTCTGACGCCCAGCTTGCTCCGGTTGAAGTTTGCAAAGTACACGCTGTTGTCGTTGATAAAGGGACCCATTTTCCGGGTGTCGTCGCCGCCTTTGGGGTTTTCCACCTTGATGACGGTGGCTCCCATATCCGCCAGAATCATCCCACAGTAGGGGCATGCCAGAACTCTGCCCAGATCCAGGACGATCACGCCCTCCAGCAATCCTTTTTCCATGTTTCTCTCCTCTTTTTCAAATCATTTTGCGGCATTCTTCAATGCCTGGGACAGCTGCACCGCCACCGCTACCGTGGCGCCCACCATGGGATTGTTGCCCATGCCGATAAAGCCCATCATCTCCACGTGGGCCGGAACGCTGGAGGAACCGGCAAAGGTGGCGTCAGCGTACATGCGGCTCATCATGTCGGTATAGCCATAGCTGGCAGGACCGGCGGAGATGTCATCCACGTTCAGCGTGCGGCCGATTCCGCCGCCGGAGGCGCAGGCAAAATAGCGTCGATTGTGGTCGTTGCAGTATTTCTTGTAGGCGCCGGAGACGGGGTGCTGGAATTTGATCATGTTGGTGGCGTTGCCGGTGATAGACACGTCTACCTGCTCGTGGATCATGATGGCCACGCCTTCCCGCATCTCGTTTGCGCCGTAGCAGCGGATCTCTCCCCGTGGGCCGGCAGAATAGCGGCGTTCCTCCAGAACGTCCATCCGATCTGCGGCAAAATCAAAACGAGTCTTCACATAGGTAAAGCCGTTGATGCGGGCAATAATGTCTGCCGCGTCCTTGCCAAGGCCGTTCAGAACCACCCGCATGGGGGTCTTGCGCACCCGGTTGGCATTAAGCGCGATGCCGACGGCACCCTCGGCGGCGGCAAAGCTCTCGTGTCCGGCCAGAAAACAGAAGCAGCGGGTGTCCTCGTGGAGGACGCGAGCCGCCAGCGCTCCGTGACCCAGACCGATCTGCCGCTGCTGGGCTACGCTGCCGTCCAGACAAAAGGATTGAAGGGCCTCGCCCAGGGTGTTCGCGATGATGCTGGGGTCGCTGTCGCCACGGCGGATGGCCGCCGCTGCGCCTACGATATAGGCCCAGGGGGCGTCCTCAAAGCAGATGGGCTGGATGCCCTTGACAGTGGCGTAAACGTCCAGGCCGGCGTCACGGCAGAGCTGTTCCGCCTCCTCCAGAGAGGCGATTCCGTTGGCCTGCAGGAAGCTAAGGATCTTGCCGATCTTCAGATCGTAGTTTTCAAATTGGATCTTCATGCTGCGTCCTCCTCCTCATTCTCTGCGGGGGTCGATGAGCCTGACCGCCTCCTGGTACCGCCCATAGGTGCCGCTGGCCTTGTCCAGAGCCTCCTGGGCGCTCATACCGTCGGCGATATACCGCATCATTTTACCCAGGTGCACGAAGCTGTAGCCAATGATGCGGTCTTCCTCGTCCAGGGCCAGCTTCTGTACATATCCCTCGGTGAGGGAGAGGTAACGGGGGCCTTTGTCCACGGAGCCGTAGGCTGTGCCCACCTGGCTGCAGGTACCAGCGCCCAGGTCTTCAATGCCGGAGCCCACGGCGAGACCGCCCTTTGTAAAGGCGGATTGGGAGCGGCCGTAGCACAGATTCAGGAAGATCTCCCGCATGGCAACATTGATGGCGTCACAGACAAGGTCGGTGTTGATGGCCTCCAGAATGGTCTTGCCCGGAAGGATCTCGCTGGCCATGGAGGCAGAATGAGTCATGCCGGAGCAGCCCACGGTCTCAACCAGTGCTTCCTGGATGATCCCGTTTTTTACATTCAGGGTCAGCTTGCAGCCGCCCTGCTTCATGGCACAGGTGGCTACGCCGTGGCTGAAGCCGGAAACCTGGGTGATTTCCTTGACTTCGTCGTATGTGCCCTCCTGGGGAATGGGCGACATTCCGTTGGGGCAACAGGCGCGCACGGGGTACATGTCCTCCAAAGAACGCGTTTTCTCCATACTATTTCTCCTTTAACGAATATGGTGGGCGGGTGCCGGTGGGACTGCGGCCGCGCTTCTGTTCTAATAAGGTAAGCAAAAAAGATGCCAAGTTAAGGGAAATATTCTTTCTTTCCCTTCTCAACTGGCATCTTTTTTGCTTAAATAGAGATTGAAAACCGGCATACTATCAAATAGGAGGTACAGCGATGAAAACCTATACCATCACGCCTGTCTGCGCCGGGGTGTTCCAGGGCGCGGAAAAATCGAATTTCGCCTATCAGAAGGATCCCGGGGAAAAGCTGAAAGCGCCTATCCTCATGTACCTGGTGCAGGGGAACGGCCTGTGCATGCTGGTTGACACCGGATGCAGCGACGGTGAATGGGCGGCCCGTTATCACCATCCCCTGGTGCAGACGGAGGAGATGAAGCCGGTGAATGCTCTGCGCAAGCTCGGAGTAGAACCGGAGGATGTGCAGATCATTGTCAACACCCATCTCCATTGGGATCACTGCTTCCATAACGACAAATTCCCAAATGCAAAGATCTATGTACAGAAACGGGAGATCCAGTTTGCTGTGTGTCCGATCCCGACCCAGTATGTCTATTATGAATCCCCTCAGATCCACCTGACGCCCTCTTGGGTTCGGGCCATGGATCGGATGGAGATCATCGACGGGGATCTGCAGCTCTGCGAGGGCATCGACATCCTGCTCTGCCCCGGCCATACCCCCGGCTTCCAGTGTGTCCTGGTCAACACGACAGACGGGCCTTTCCTCATCACCAGCGACAGCACCGGTGTGAAGGAAGCCTGGCAGGATCGGCAGACCGCCGGCTTGCCCACTCCTTCCGGGATCCATGTGAACCTGGAGGAGTATTACGAAACCATCCGGCGCATCTATCCTTTGGCGGATCAGGAGCATATCCTGCCCGGCCATGATCCCGCGGTACTGGAGCACAGTGTATATCCCTATAAGTAAGATGAAAAGCTCAAAAAAACCACCGTCCGGCCCAGCCGAACGGTGGTTTTTCCATTCCTGTGATTTACGCTTCCTTGTCTTCCTTTCGCTCCTCCAGCCTTCGCCATAGAGTCGTGCGGCCGATCCCCAGCTGCCGTGCGGCAGCGCTGTGGTTGTTGCCGCAGCGAGCCAGCACTTCGTCTATATACTTTGCTTCCGCCTGCTCGTGCAGCTGCCGCAGACTCAGATCCGCGGGCAGACAGAGCCGGATTTCCTCATTTGCACGGTCGGGGAAGCCATCCGTCCGCAGCAGCTCGGGGGAAAGCTCCTCCTCCTGCAGACTAAAGATCAGGGAGAGCCGGTCGCAGTAGCTTTTGAGCTCCCGAATATTCCCCGGCCAGTCGTGCAAGACCGTCCGCTGCAGCTCCTGCTGCAGATCCTCCAACCGTTCGGGGGACAGGGCTTTCTCAAAATCGACCCCCAGGAAATGACGGCACAGCAGGTTCAGATCCTCGCCGCGCTCCCGCAGGGGAGGAATGACCACCGTAAAGACGCTGAGCCGGTAATACAGATCCTGCCGGAATTCGTCCTGCTGAACCATGTGCAGGAGATCCTTGTTGGTGGCGCTGATGATGCGGCAGTTCACGGAGGTGATCTTGTTATCGCCCACCCGCATGATTTCCTTCTCCTGCAGCACGCGCAGCAGCCGGGATTGCAGGTATTTTGGCATTTCGCCGATCTCGTCCAGGAAAATGGTGCCGTTATGGGCAAGCTCAAAGAGGCCGGGTTTCCCTTCCTTCCTGGCGCCGGTAAAGGCCCCGGGAGCATAGCCGAACAGCTCGCTTTCCAGCAATTGTTCGGGGATGGCGGCGCAGTTTACGGTGACAAAGGGGCCGGAGGCAAATATGCTGGCGTTGTGGATGCTGTGAGCAAAAAGCTCCTTGCCGGTGCCGGATTCACCCTCCAGCAGCACCGGCGCCGCAGTACGGGAGTAGAGCGCCGCCAGCGTCTTGGCACGCAGCAGACCGGGGGAAGTACCCAGAATATCGTCAAAGGTATACTTGGCCACAAAGCCCTTCTGACTCAGCTGGCGCCGGATCTGCCCCTCCAGCAGCTGAATCCGGCTCACGTCCTGATAAGTGCTGACGGTGCCGATAAATTCCCGGTTCAGATAGATGGGGATGTGATTGGTATTCACCGTGATGTCCCGTACCTGCTCCAGCTGATCGGTGTGCTTGTCAAAGCGGTCGAAGGAGCGGATGGCGGAATTGCCCACAGGGGTGTCATAGATGCTTTGCCCCACCAGACTGCGCCGACTCATGCCGAACATGCGCGCCAGCGCCGGATTGAATACGGAGATCTTGCCTTCCTCGTCAGCCACACAGATCCCTTCCGCAAGGGCGTCGAAGGCTCGGCGCAGGCGCAGGGCACGCTTTTTCTCTTTTCGGGCGTTCTGGATCACATCCACCGCCTCCTGCATGACGCGGTAGGCGCTCTCCTCGCCGATCTCGATCTCAACAGCCGGAAGATCCACCAGAGCGGCGTTTTTCACGCCCTCCGCACCGCCCACATATACGGTGCAGCCGTCGGCTTTTACTTGGGCTGCCAGCTGTTCCAGATCCCTGTGATTGTGAAACTGGTACTGCACGATCTCCCGCTGGCAGATGGCGGCAACCTGCTCCGTCTCAAAAATGGGCCGCTGGTAATTGATAAAAGCCACCTTGCCGGTCTTCTCCGGCAAAGTGCGGATCGTTGAGAGCAGGTCAAAAGGGGAGATGGGCACCAGAACCACGGGAACGGGAACGTTATCCTTGATATACTGACCGGTGCCGCCCTTGCTGATGATGATGTCCACCTTGTCTGCGATGCGGCGTGCCTCCTGCACAGCGTCGTCAAAAGAGGCGTAAATGTTGATGAGGGTGATATTCGTCCCCTTCACCAGGTTCTTCAGCATACTGGAGAGCTTGGGATAGGTGGCAATAATGGCGACAGTCATGGGCTCGCTGACGGACAGGGTGTTTCTTGTGTTGAGAGTCTGCATGGACACTACCTCCCGAGCTGTGTTTCAATTCAGTATAACATGAAACAGTAATGAAGAACAGACGCTTTCGCCCTTTCAAAAAATATAGTTGGCATGAATTTTGCTTAAAAATATGATAGCCGCTTGCTGCGGCTGCAATCAGGAGGGGAGCGGGCCTTCCCTCGTCACAGAAAGGATGATCTCATGTATACAGATATGACGCCCTATCGCGTAGTCATTCAGCGCGGCGGTACCAGCAAGGGCATATTTATCAAGGAAAACGAGCTCCCGAAGGATCCCGAGGCCCGCAACCGGGTGATACGGGGCATTTTTGGCACCCCTGACCGCCGGGAGATTGACGGACTTGGCGGCGCCGACGTGCTCACCAGCAAGCTTGCCATCATCGGCCCGCCCAGCTGCGAAGGAGCAGATGTAGACTATACCTTCGCACAGGTCAGCTTCGACACGGAGCTTATCGACTATGGCGGCAACTGCGGCAATATTTCTGCCGGAGTAGGTCCCTTTGCCATTGACGAGGGGCTTGTGGCTGCGGTGGAGCCGGTGACCCGTGTGCGCATCCATCAGGTGAATACCGATTGCATCCTCTATGCGGACGTGCCGGTGAAGGACGGCAAGGCCGCCGCGATCGGGGACTGCCGCATTGCCGGGGTTCCCGGCACCGGCGCCCGGATCCTTCTGGACTTTCACAACACCGTGGGCTCCACCACCGGCAAGCTCCTTCCCACCGGTAACCCGGTGGATCGGGTGCAGGTGGAGAACTACGGCGAATTTGAGGTCTCTATCGTGGACGCGGGCAATGTGCTTGTATTCATCGAGGCTCGGAGCCTGGGCTTGAAGGGAACAGAGACCTGCGCTGAGATTGAGGCCGATAAGGCCCTGACAGATAAGATCGAAGCAATACGCGCGACCTGCACGGTGAAGATCGGTATGGCAGCCTCCATAAAGGAAGCGACGGAAAAGAGCGCCTACGTGCCCTTCTTCGCGATCGTGAGCCCCAGTGCAGATTATACGGTGGCAAACGACGGCAGCGTCGTTCGGGCAGATGAGGTAGATCTGGTGAGCCGCCTCAGCTTTATGCTGCATATGCATAAGACCTATCCCGGCACAGGGACTGTCTGTACAGGCGCCGCGGCCCGGATCCCCGGGACTCTGGTGCACCGCCTTCTCTCTCCCGAGGCCCGTGAGCGGAGCGAGCTGCGCATCGGCCATCCGGGTGGGATCATCACCGTGGAGGCCCGTGCCGAGAATCCGGAAGGGACGAAATTTGCCGCCCTGGCTTATGAACGCACCTCCCGTCGGATCCTGGACGGCATCTGCTATGTGAAAAACGATCGGCTATAACGAGAGAAAACTGTTTTTTTGAGCTTATTTGTGTAAAATAGATTATAGAAACAGACGCGATCTTTGGGAAAGGACGGTGAGCGAATGGATTTTTTGCATCTGGAACAGCAGCTCCGGCAAGAGCTGCACCTGACGCCGGAGATGCTGCAGTCGCTCTCCGTCCTGCAGATGAACGCGGAGGAACTGCAGGATTTCTTAAACCGCAGCCTGGAGGAGAACCCAGTGCTGGAGGCGGAGGATTCCGCCCGGCGGGAACGAGAGGCAGCGGAACTGCTGCAGCGTTTCCGCTGGCTGGACAGCCGGGCCGTGAGTCCCGGAGCATCTCTGGCCACGATGGATCCCGCCCAGGAGCCGGGAGCTCCGGCAAGGGAACTGGAAAGCCTGTTCTTCTTCCTGCGGGATCAATTGCAGCGGCTTCGCCTTCCCCGTCCGCTGGAAGCGCTGACGGAATATCTGGCACGGCTCCTGGACGAGAACGGATACCTGGATCCGGAGGATCTGGAGGATCTGCTGGACCGAAGGATCCCCGAGGAACTGTTGAAGCAGGCGGTGGAGACCCTGCAGAGCCTGGAACCGGCGGGTGTGGGCGCACGGAGCCTTGGAGAATGCCTGCTGCTGCAATTGCGCCGCAGGCAGCCGCCCCAGCCTCTGGCAGAGAAGATCTGCCTGGAGCATCTGAGCGCCCTTGGCGAACGTCGCTATCGCGCCATAGCGCACAGCCTCCGGGTATCTGAGGCTGAGGTGGAGCAGGCCGCCCGGCTGATCGCAGGTCTGGATCCCAAGCCCGGCCGCTCTTTTTCCGGAAGCGAGCTGAACCTGTACGTTCGACCGGACGTACTCGTGCTGCGGGAGGGGGACAGCCTGCAGGTACTGATCAACGATTATTATCTGCCCAGACTCAGCCTGAGCAAAACCTATGCACAGCTCTATGAGAGCAGCGAGGATGAAGAGGTTCACGCCTATCTGCAGAAGAAGATCCAGCAAGCCAAATGGCTGATGGACAGTCTGGCGCGTCGGGGGAATACGCTTCGGCGCTGCGTTGAAACCATCCTGGAGCTGCAGCGTCCTTTTTTTCTCGGCACGCAGGAGGAGCTTGCACCCATGACCCTCTCTCTGCTGGCCGATCGACTGGATCTTCACGTGTCAACGGTTTCCCGTGCCCTGCGAGGGAAGGTGCTGCAGTGTTGGCGGGGCAGCTATCCCATTCAGAAGCTTTTCAGCCGATCCCCGGGGGATCAGGACATCTCAAGCCAGGCTATCCGCCGCCGGATCTGTCAGCTTGTGTCAGGCGAGGACAAGACCCGGCCCTACAGCGATGAAAAATTGCGGGAGCGCCTGTTGGCGGAAGGCATATATATCGCACGACGTACCGTGGCGCAATACCGGGTCTCCTGCGGGATCCCTGCCTCAACGGCACGGCGAGAAAGGGACAGCGACGGGAAACGGAAATAAAGAGGAGCAAAGAACATGAAACTGGACTTCGGCTTCGGCGCCGGTACCCAGTCCGTCCTGGTGCCGGATAGCAACCTGGTGGGCGTGCTGCAGGCTGCGCCTGTGCAGCGCATGGGAAGCGAAGAGGACGAACTGAAACGTGCGCTGCGCAACCCGGTTGGCACTCCGACCATTCGGGAGCTGTTCCGTCCCGGGGATACTGTGGCTATCATAACGAGCGACGCAACCCGGCCCATGCCTACCGCAAAGGTCATGCCCCTGCTGTTGGATGAGCTGTACGCCGCAGGGATCAGACGGGAGGACATCACGCTGGTGTTTGCGCGGGCGACCCATCGCCCCCAGACAGAGACGGAACGCCGCCGCCTGGCGGGGGAGCGGGCCTGGGCGGAGATCTGCTGTGTGGACAGCGACCCGGATGACTGCCTTTACCTGGGACGTACTGCGGCAGGTACGCCTGTGACCATCACCCGCAAAGTGGCGGAGGCAAGGCGACGGATCTGCCTCGGCAACGTGGAGTATCACTATTTCGCCGGCTATTCCGGGGGCGCCAAGGCCATCATGCCCGGGTGCTCCACCCTTTCCGCCATTGAGAAAAATCACGGCAGGATGCTGCTGCCGGGCGCCTGCGCCGGGGAACTGAAGGCCAATCCCGTCCGGCAGGACTTGGAGGAGGCCGCAGCGATCTGCGGGGTGGATTTCATTCTCAACCTTGTGCTGGATGAGCATAAGGAGATCCTGCGGGCTGAGGCGGGACACCTTGTGGCCGCCCATCGGCGTCTCTGTGCTTTCCTGGATCAAGTGTACCGCAGGGAGCTGAAAAAGCCTGCCGATATCGTCCTGGCCAGCCAGGGTGGGGCGCCGAAGGATCTGAACCTCTATCAGACCCAGAAGGCCTTGGACAACGCAGCCCGCGCGGTTCGGGAGGGGGGCGTCATCATTCTCATCGGCTCCTGCCGGGAGGGACTTGGCGGGGAGGTTTTTCGGGATTGGATGACCGGTGCCGACTCTCCGGAGGAGATCCTTTCCCGTTATGCCCGAGAGGGCTTTCGTCTTGGCGCACATAAAGCGGCGGCCATTGCCGCGGTGCTGCGCAAGGCGCAGGTTTTTCTGGTGTCTGAGCTGGAGGAGGAACTGGTGCGCTCTGTACACCTTGTTCCGCAGCCATCCGCGCAGGCCGCCCTGGACGCGGCCTTCTCCCGCCTGGGCCCGCGGGCCCGGGTGCTCGCCATGCCCAGCGCCGGCTCAACACTTCCGTGCCTGACTCCGTGAAAACGGCAGCCGGGCACCTTCTGTATTACGCAATAATACTAACACCTAATAGAAATCTTTGAATCTTTCCGGTCAGAATTGCGCCATGCTTCGTTGCTTCCCTTGACCACGTCAAACGAAACTCGCTTCATTCCGCTTCCACGGTTGCGAAGAGCCGTGAAAGCTGCATATCCGCTCCTTCCGTTTTCCTTTCAAATTCAAAGCATATGGCTTTGAATTTGAGAGGACGAGCAGCGGAGTGAATGAGCTTTCGGCACCCTTGACGGAAGCGAATGAATCGGAGCTTGCGAG